>JAVBUR010000058.1:0-54002 GCA_031555145.1 Tannerellaceae bacterium
TGAAACTTTCAGTTTCATAGGGTGAAACAGACAGTTTCAATAGGTGAAACAGACAGTTTCAATAGGTGAAACAAACAGTTTCATCCTAATGAAACTATTGCTGGTAGCCGTGTCGTTGCAAAATAGCTTCAGATTCGGACAAAACTGAAAGTAATTTTATTCCTTTTCGCTTGCGTTTAAACTTAGGCTTGGTATCTTTGTCTAAGACAGTACCACATGCTAAATTGTACCCCATGAAAGGACTCCTCTTGGTGATTGTTTTTAGCTTGCTTCTTCCGGGTGCGCTTTGCGGACAAAAGGTGACAGCTGTTTCCTTCCAGCAGATGGAAGAACAGTTGATGAATCAGTTGAACGTCTATCCGCAGGAGAAGATACATGTGCATACCGACAGGGATTATTATGTGCCGGGCGAGAAGATCTGGTTCAAGGCATATGTGGCGGACGCTACGATCCACCATCCTTCTACCTCCAGCCACTATGTCTATGCCGAACTGATCGACAGCCGCGATTCGTTGGTCAACCGGGTGATGATACGGCCGACAGACGAAGGCCTGTTTCATGGGCATATCTTCCTCACCGACCTTCTTCCCGAAGGCGACTACACCTTTCGTGCCTATACCCGGTATATGGAGAACCTGGGCGAGGATTATTTCTTTCAGAAAAACATACGTATCGGGAAGTTGCTTTCCGCTGCAGAAACTCCTTCCAAAGCCAAACCCATAAAGAAAGAGAAAACGGCGAAAGACGATTTCGACGTGTCGTTTTTTCCCGAAGGCGGAAATCTGCCGGAAGGCGTCATGTGCCAGGTGGCATTTAAGGCATTAAATAAGAAAGGTTATCCGGAAACCATTGCCGGGATGGTAGTGGATGAAAACGGAAGTGAAATAGTCTCTACCAAAACGCTCCATGCCGGGATGGGCGTATTCAGCTACATCCCGGAGCAAGGAAAGCGATACACACTGAAATGCCGGAACGCGAACGGACTGGAAAAGTCTTTCAAACTACCCGCTGTGGATGCCCAGGCCTATTCGCTGACTGCCTTGCGGCGAAACAACAGGCTGCAGATCAGCATCCGAAAGGCAATCCATCAACCGGACAGGCCTTGTTATCTGCTGGCGCACTGCCGGGGATTGATACTATACTTTGCTGCCTGGGATTTGAATAAGGAGGTGGTCTCCTTTGCCGAAGAACAGCTTCCTGCCGGCGTGATACAGTTTGTGCTGTTCGATGAAGAAATGAATCCGATCAGCGAGAGGTTGGTCTTCAACAAGCACCTCGACGATACGGAAGTGACCCTCCATACGGACAAAGACGTGTACGGGTTACGGGAAAACATCCACACCTCTCTGTCCGTTACCAATGCAGAAGACGCCCCGCTGGCCGGCCATCTCTCGGTTGCCGTCACCGACGACAAAGACCTGGCAGTGGATGCCTCGACCACCATCCTGTCGAGCCTCCTGCTTACCTCCGAATTGAAAGGTTATATCGAAAACCCGGCGTATTACCTGCAAGATACCCATTACGCAACTACGGCACTGGACTACCTGATGATGACTCACGGATGGCGAAGATACAATGTGCCGGAAGTTGTCAAAGGAAACCTGGCCTATCCTTCCATCCCCCATCAAGCCAGCCAGGAGATAACAGGCAGGGTGACCAGCCTGATGCGCTCCAAGCCAGTGACCCAAAGTGCCATATCCGTTCTGGTCAATGGCGATTTTGCCTCCACCGTAACAGATGAAAAGGGGGAGTTCAGCTTTCAGAATTTCGAATACCCCGATAGTACGTCTTACTTTATACAGGCCTTAAGCAAGAGTGGAAGTAGTTGGATTTCCCTTGATTTAGACCGGGAAACATATCCTGCACTCGCTTATGCACCCCAAAGTCCCTCATCCGCAAAAACAATGATAGAGGAAAAGGATAAAGAGACTGCTGATGAAAATGCGTTTATTGCCAAAGCGGCACAACGTTCGCAGTACGACGAGGACATGCGGCTTATCCAATTGGGCGAGGTAGTGGTTACCGCCTCCAAATCCCAACCCAAGAAAGAGGAACGCCGGAATGAGTTCTGGCAGAATCGTGTTTCGGATATGACCATACGAAAAGAAGATATAGGAAGCTCGCCTCCGGTATTCGTTTCAGACCTGATCCTTCGCCTGGTTCCCAGCGCACGCATGTCTCCCAATGGAGAGATTACACTCTTACCTCCGGTTCTCAAACCACTGCCACCACTTGTCTATATCGATGGAATGATGTACACCTGGCCTGAAGGGATGGTAAGCCGTTCCGAATCGCCTTTGGAATATGTTTCTCCCAGTGAAATAGAAAGCATAGACATTACTAAATTTGGTGGAACTGCACTGTTCGGCATGCACGGAAGCGGAGGCGTGATCAGCATCACCACCAAACGGGATATAGACGCCAAAGAAAAATTCAACCAAGCTGTCTTCACCCCCTTAGGCTACCAACAGCCCGTGGCGTTTTATGCGCCCCGCTATGAGACTGCCGCAGCAAAGCACTTAAGCAATCCTGACTTCCGGACGACGATCTACTGGAAACCCGATATCCACTTGTCCGAGACGGGAGAAGCCAGTTTCAACTTCTATTCCTCCGACTTTCCGACCACTTATTCCGTCGTCCTCGAAGGGCTGACGGCAGACGGCCGGATCATCCGGGAAATAAGGAAGATAGAGGTAGTCGCTACGCCCCAGCCCTGAGTACCGGCCTCCGGCATAAACAAAGGGTAATGAAACGTTTAAATCCGTCTTCATTGGCAATGGGCCGTTATAACAAACGCTTGTAATTCAGTCTATGGCGAAGTATCTTTAATGCCTGTGATATCCTATACTCGACAGTTTTGACCGACACCCCAAGTTTCTCGGCGATTTGCACATTCGTCCTTTCTCCGTAACGGCTCAGCACAAATGTTTCCCGGTAAGTTTCCGGCAGATTTGCTATCGCTTTGTTTATATTTTCCATCAGTTCATTCACTAAATAGTAGTCCGGGTCTTCAAACTGATCTTTTATCTTCTCATATATCTGGTTATGGATACGTTCGTGATACAGGTTTTTCCTGACGGCGTTGAGGCAGCGGTGTTTGGTGGAGATGAACAGATAAGATTTCAAGGAGGTGTCAATCACAAGGTTTTCCCGTGTCTCCCAAAGGAAAAGCATCAAATCCTGCACAAGTTCTTTGGAATCGTCATCGGAAATATACTGGGACGCATACTCGCAAAGGGGATAGTAATACTTAATAAACAATTGTTTGTAAGCATTCTTGTCACCGGTTTGCAGTAAGGATATTATGGCATTATCGTCCATTCTCTTTCCAGATAGATTATTATGTCTTCGCGCACAAATCTTGTGTCTTCGCGCACAAAGGTAAAAAATTAATTTTTTGTTTAGGGTATAGAGCTTGTGGTTTTGTCGTATATAAAGGATGGATATAGAAAAAGGACATATAACGGGAATAGATCCAGAGGCTACTTTGCTTTTCCAATACTTTAGAGGTTTGACGACTGAAGAGGAAAGGACGTATGTGGAAGATTGGATGCGGATTTCAGCAGAGAATGAGAAAGCAGTACTACAAGCAGCCCGTATTTTTTATGCATTCCAGACAAATGAACGGATTCTTTCTCAGAATCCTATTGAGGCTTATCGGAAATTTCAAAAGCGGATTGATAACCGTAAAAAATACAGAAGGCTATATCGGATTGCCGTCATTGCGGCATGCTTTATTGGACTATTGGTCATGTCGACGGCTATTTCGTTTTTGTTGCAGAAGTCTTCTGTATTCCCTCCACAACATATTACGGTCAGTACCAATAAAGGTGTACGGAGCAGTTTTGATTTGCCGGATGGCTCAGTCGTTTATTTGAATTCGGGCAGCACCTTATCTTATCCGTTGTCATATGACAAGAAAGAAAGACGCGTTGCGCTTATTGGGGAAGCTTATTTCTCAGTGAAACATGACCCGGAGCACCCCTTTGTTGTCAGTGTATCCCATGACCGGATGAGTGTAAAAGTCCTTGGTACGGAGTTCAATGTTCAGGCGTATGAAAAGGATAATGTTATCCAAACGACATTAGCCTCCGGATCTGTTACTATTGTAATGAAAAATAAGGATGAAAAGATAAGTGAAAGAAACTTATCTCCATCGGAAAAAGCCATTTACAATTTAACCAATAATACCTTGGCGGTTGTGAATGCGGATGTTGAAGGTGAAATAGCCTGGAAATACGGACATTTGGTTTTTAGAGAAACGCCTTTGCCTGAAGTGTTAAGACGTTTGGCTAATTTCTATAATGTTGATTTCAAGGTAATGGATCCGGTACTTGATTCATATCGCTTTACCGGTACTTTTAACCATCGGCAGTTACCACAAGTACTGGATTACCTACGGATATCATCCCGAATTGATTATTCGATAGAACAAATGGTTACTGATGATAGTCTGTCGGAACAACGGGAACTGGTCCTGCTTCGTAAAATGAAATGATAGTATATATGTTTAATTTAAATTTAATGCCTATGAGATAGACAAATAAATAGAAAAACAACGACGAAAAATCACAGATTGGTTTACTCGTCAGAATAATCAACAACCTGGATATCTGAATTATAGTTAATCTTAAATCAATAATTACAAGTATGGTTAAAAAAAATGATGGTCGATCGGATCACAGTGATCCGATACCAGACATTGCAAAATCTGGTATCTGTCGTGTATTTAATTTTCTTTTTATGTTTCTGTTCTTCTATGCGGGGACTGTGTTTGCATCACAGTCTTATGCCTACAATACGACATTGTCTATTAGTGCAGAGCAGAAGAGTATAGCGGAAGTATTGAATGTTATAGAAAACAAATCGGAATACCACTTTTTCTATAACAGCAAACTGGTCAATGTAGATCGTAAAGTATCACTTGCCGTAGACAACAAAGATATCTTTACAGTATTAGACCTTTTGTTTCAAAACAGTAATATCTCTTACAAGGTGGTAGATAAAGATATTATTTTGACTGAATCTACCACCCCTTCGAAAAACGAAAAGCAGCAAACCGGCAAGCGAATTAGCGGTATCATCAAAGATGAAACCGGCGAACCCGTGATTGGAGCGAATGTCATTCTGAAAGGTGGCCAGGGAACCGGTACCATCACGGATTTAGATGGGAAGTATAGCTTGGATGTTCCTGAAAATGCCATTCTGGTCATTTCGTATATCGGGTATACGCCTGTGGAGATCCCGGTAAAAGGTCAGTCAGTGATCAATGTAACCTTAAGAGAAGATACGCAAGCGATCGAAGAAGTGGTCGTGGTTGGGTACGGTACCCAGAAAAAGGTAAACCTGGTTGGGGCGGTAGCCGCCATCAATGTGGACGAAAAAATATCAAGCCGTTCCTTATCCAACGTATCGTCAGGGCTTTCGGGTTTGATCCCTGGTTTGCAAGTGACCCAAACCACCAGTATGGCCGGTAAAGACGGTGCATCTTTGATGATCCGTGGTATGGGTACGGTCAACAATGCCGATCCGTTAGTGGTTGTTGACGGTATGCCGGATGTGGATATCAACCGTATCAATATGGCTGACGTGGAAAGTATTTCCGTATTGAAAGATGCGGCTTCCGCCTCTATCTACGGATCCCGTGCTGCCAATGGTGTTGTCCTGATCACCACCCGTACGGGACAAAAAGGAAAGACGAGTATCAACTTCACCGGCTCCTATGCCGTAGAAAATCCGTCACGTTCGTATGATTTTATGGATGATTATCCACGTGCATTGACCTTGCAGCAATTCAGGGCAGCATCAGGCACGAAACGGGAAACGTACAATTTCAAAGACGGGACAATCGACCAGTGGATGGCGTTAGGCATGATTGATCCGTTACGCTACCCGAACACAGACTGGTTCGATACATTCATGCGTACCGGTACCCTTCAAAACTATACGGTTTCGGCAACCGGAGGAAATGACAAATCCAATTTCTACATTTCGATCGGTCTGATGGACAAAGAGGGTATCCAGATGAAAAACGATTACAAACGGTATAATACCCGTTTTAATTATGACTACAATATGTTCCGTAATGTAAAAGTGGGCGCACGCTTTGATGGAAACTGGTCGGAATTTACCTATAGCGGCTATGCCGATGGTATCACAAACAACGATACCGACGATTCCGGTGGTGGAGATATGCAATATGCCATTGCCGGTGTTACCCCTTACGACCCTATCACAGGCCGTTATGGTGGTGCGATGGCTTATGGAGAAGATATCCAGGCGTATAACCCCTTTGCTTTCTTTGATACCCGCAACCCGCAACAAACCAACCAGCAGGTGAACGGAAGTATGTATCTGGACTGGGAAGTATTTAAAGGGTTTACAGCACATATCGATTATTCCTTAAGTTTCAACAACTATTTCCAGAAAAGGGCTGACACTCCAACCGGATATGCTTACAATTTTCAAACAACAGGTGATATCGGGCGTTACTATGTGGCACCCAATGTGGGGGTCAGTGATAACAATACCACAAGCTATAAAACACAGTTGAATGGTCGCCTGAAATATGAGACAACGATTGCGAAAGTGCATAATATCGGCGCAATGTTTGTCTATAGCGAAGAATATTGGAATACCCGTTCGACGGGAGCATCCCGTAACGACCGTATTCATCCATCGACCAGCGAAATCGATGCTGCCTTGACCAATGTGATAAGCAACTCGGGGAATTCTTCAACGGAAGGTTTGAAGTCTTATATCGGACGTGTGAACTACAGCGCATACGATAAGTACTTGATGGAATTCAGTTTCCGCATAGATGGTTCATCCAAGTACATCAAAGGGCATCAGTATGGTTTCTTCCCGACAGTGGCTGTCGGTTGGCGTTTTACCGAAGAAGCGTTTCTGAATAACTATCTATCTTCCTGGTTGTCGAGCGGTAAGCTTCGCGCCTCCTGGGGTAAGTTAGGAGACAACTCCGGTGTTAAACGTTTTGAACAGCAGGAAACCCTGACTGCCATGAATTATATGGCGAGTGGGGTAGTGAATGGATTTGTGAACAAAAAAATGATCAACAAAGATCTCTCCTGGGAAGTGTCGACCGATATCAACGTCGGTTTGGATCTGGGTTTTCTGAATAATCGCTTGCGTACGGAAATAGATTTTTATAATCGGTTACGTACGGGTATGAACCGTCCGTCGGAAATGTCCATCCACCTGACCGGAGCGTATAGCGCGCCTCGTGCCAATATCGGTGATTTGTTGAACAGAGGTCTGGAATTGAATCTGACTTGGAAAGACAAAATCGGTAAGGTAGATTATTCTGTCAACCTGAATGGCGCTTACAACCGGACAGTATTGAAAGAATGGAACGAGTTCCTCGGCCGTGGCTGGGTGTATCTGGATATGCCTTACCATTTCTTGTATATTTATGAGAATAATGGTATTGCTCAAACATGGGAAGATATTTACAGCAACACTCCTCAGAGTTTATCTCCGGGTGATGTGATCCGCAAAGACTTGAACGGTGACGGTATTATCGATGGTAAGGATAAAAAGGCGTATCCGAATATCCAGCGAGACCGTCCGACCACCACGTATGGTCTCACTTTACAGGCAGCCTGGAAAGGTTTCGATGTAACTGCGTTGTTCAACGGAGGTTTAGGACGTAAGGATTTCTGGCTCACCGACTTCAATAATACGTCATTTGGTGACAGACGGTATGCCTCCACCTGGGATCATTGGACAGAACCCTGGTCGTTGGAGAACAGAAGCGGAGCGTGGCCGAGATTAGGCACAAGTACGGATCGGAGTGACAATAGCTATTGGCTCTATAATATGAATTACCTCCGACTGAAAAATGTCATGTTGGGGTATAATCTGCCGAAAAAGATTTTGGGCAAGAGTTCGATGACGAACCTGCGTATTTATGCTTCTGCCGAAAACTTGTTTACGTTGACACAATATCCGGGTCTGGATCCTGAAAAGAAAAACAGTACTCGTGACTTGTATCCGATCAACCGGTCTTTCTCTATTGGTCTTAATATTGGTTTTTAAACAGTAATGGTATGAAAAACAAAAGAATAAAAATATGCACGATCGCATGTGTCGTTGGCGCCAGTCTGACGCTCTCTTCCTGCATCGATAATTTATTGGACCAGACTCCGGCAGGAGAACTGGCCTCTTCGCTCTATTGGAAAACAGAAACTGACGCTGATTATGCGATCAATGGTGTTTACAGCCAGGCGAGAGCGATGTTCAACCGTGACTATACATTCGATGGGAATGCGGAATTTTTGCGATTCAGGGGGAATGTCGGTACCTCACAGGCGACGGGAGACCGTAGTATCGCCTACCGTGACGGTTCCTATAGCAATCCCTCTGCAACCTACGGAAGCAATTTTGATAAATATTATGAATATTCTTATGCAACTGTCAACCGTGCCAACTATGCCATACAGAATATCGAAAAGATGCTTCCTGATGCAAAGACCGATGAGTCCAAAGCAAAATTGGAAGCCTTTATCGGTGAAGCAAGGATGTTGCGGGGAATGGCTTATTTCCGGTTGATTTCGATGTGGGGAGATGTTCCGTATTTCGATAAGATCATCGAAAGCAACGACGAGGTAGCCAATATCACCCGTACACCGATCACGGAAATCAAACAGCATATTTATGATGATTTCACGTATGCCTGGGAAAAACTGCCGGCTAAACCGGTAGCATTGGGACGCTATACCAAATGGGGAGCGTTGGCATTCCGAGGTAAATTGCAACTGTTTTGGGCCTGCTGGAATCGGACTTCCTGGCCTTGGGAAACCCCTGTTTCTCCGAATGGAGGATGGCCGGAACTGACCACTTTTACAGCGAATGCAGCCGAATCGGCCCAGGCCTATAAGGATGCCGCCGCCGATTTCAAGAAAGTGATCGACGAATCCGGTATTAAGTTGTTCCGCAACGGCGAGCCGGGCGATTGGGGTGTAATGGGAGGTTGTGAAATCCTGCCGAACTATTTCCACCTGTTCTTACCGACAGCGAATGCAGACCCGGAACTGATGGTTGGATTCACCCATGGTGGAACCGGAACCGGCCAGGGCGAAGAATTGATGAGAGACTTCGCTACACGTGCGCTGGAAAGTAGCCAGGGATGGGGACAACCCCGAGCTGAATTCGCCAATCGTTTTCAGTCCACTGTGACCGGTGATTTCTGCGATCCCCTGATTGCGAAGAATCCGACTGCAGCCGATGCCCGTACGGCTGTTAATTCTGCGTTAAATCCGGACTCTTATAAAGACCGTGATTATCGCATGAAATCATCCTTGTTATGGGATGGAGAAACGATGGTGACCATGTTAAGCCTTTCTTTTGACCAAATCAGAAAGTATCAATTCAAGACGCTGACAGGTAAGATTGGCGAATATGGCGCTATCAATGCCGACGGTGACCAAACCGGTTATATCATGCGGAAATTCGTCCGTAATTATGCCGGTCAGGGACGTTCGGATGGTGACTACCACATGCCGCTTTTACGTTTGGCCGACGTCTATCTGATGTATGCAGAAGCTGCCAATGAAGCGTATGGTCCTACGGGTGACGGAGGTTTGGCTCTTGATGTAGTCAATCGCGTTCGCCATCGTGGTAATTTGCCCGCGTTGACGGCTGATAAATATGCCGATAAACTGTCGTTCTTCTATGCCATTGAGCAGGAGAGAATCGTAGAACTGTTTGCCGAAGGTCAACGTTTTTTCGATATGCGCCGCTGGAGATCCATCGAACGGATTTTCTCGCCGCCGCAAACATCTCCGGGTATCAGGTTTTATGATACACACGGTGCATTGAGACAGACTGTTTACAATAACTCGTCTTTGTTGACTTATCAACGGAACTATCTTTTCCGGATTCCGCCGTCTGAAAGAAATAAGAATCCGAATTTGACACAGAATACTCCATGGTTATAATTAATAGATGATAATATGAAAAAGATGATTAATAAAATATGCTTATTGCTGTTCACCGTCTCTCTGGTGGCTTCTTGTACGGGTGATTTCCCGGTAGATGAAGATGGCCTGCTGATCACGACAAGAGCAGAGTGCTATGTGAGCAATTTTGATTTGTGGAATACGGACTATGAAACAGTTAAGTTAGGTAACGCCTATATCGATACGACGGCCCAAGTGGCTGTCATGTATGTGAAGTTCGGCACACCGCTTACTAATTTGTGGCCGCGTGTATCTCTTTGTGAAGATGCCAAATTAACTCCTAAAATTACAAGTTGGATGGATTTCTCAGGCTCCAAAATGGATATGACATTTGTCGATGGAGATTGGAGTTCCGGTAATGCGACAGACAAGTTGGGAGAACGCATCGTCAGTAATCCATCGGCCTTCCCTGCATCGGCTAAACGGTTTTCTGTTATTGCCGGTAACCGTAAAATCACGAAGGAATATGTATTCCTGATAGTAGAAAGACCATTGCAATAATAAAAAATGAAAAGTATGAAACTAAAATATTGTTATTTTATATTGTTGTCATTTGCTTTAACGTTGGTTGCATGTGATGATGATCCTGTATTGATCAAGGATCCTGTAACTGTACTAAGTAATGATTGTATCAAACGCAGTCTGCCCGTTGCCCCGAATATCGTAGGCAATGAGATCGAATTTGCTTATGCAATGGCTATTCCCAAAGAGTTGGGCAAGCTGACATCGGCACAGGTAACGAGCAGTATTGCCGGAGCTACCGGTACGTATTTCAACCCGAATTCGTATTATACCAACGGATCCGGTCAGGATATTCCGGTAAAAGTTTGTTCAGACTCGCAAACAAGCGGGACGACGACATCTATTACTTTCACGGCTGATACGTGTGCGGCCACTCTTCGGTTCTTTTATATGATACCGGAAGAGGCTCGTGGTAAAGAAGTTCAGTTTACATTCTCGGTGAAAGCCAGCAACGGCCAGACAGCGGAATATAAAATGGGTCCGTATAAGATTTCTAAAATGGATATGACCAGAAGTTTGTCCGTGACTAACGACAACTGTTATCTTTCATTTTCGAGTGAAGGAGAAGCTGTGCATATCTATTCAAAGGAAGATTTAGCGGCTAACCCATCATTGGCGTCAAAGATCGATATCATGTATGCGTACAGTACGAAGACGGATTTGTCGCACGCTTTCTATACCGCCTCTTCTCCGAAAGCGTATATGGGGGATGCGGTACTGCCTTCCGGTTTTGTCAATGACACCAAGATGATTAAAATATTCGGTTTGCAGGATCGTCAATTGGCTGATTTACAACACAGTAGATTTGTTGATGATCTGGATTTTGAAACCATAGATATGTCGAAAAGTATCAATTATATCCTGGGGCTGAAAGAAGAAGCCGGTGCCTGGATTGAGACGGCTGACGGCAAGTATCGGGCCTATATTTATATCAACAAAGCAGCGGCTAACGCATTAACCGTCAGTGCCAAAAGATATAAAAAGTAAGTCTTATTAACGAGTTAAGCAGTCGGTAAGTCGACAAATTTGCATTCTCTTGTCGATTTACCGGCTGATTGACCCGTTTTATTTTTACTCTCTTCTAGTATATTATTAACCAAATTAGATTAGCCAACATATATCATGAAACACAATCTTCGATTTATATGGGTCATCAGTATGCTGCTTTTGATGGTCGATATCGGAACAGCTCAACAGTTTGTACATCCCGGTATAGATATGAACCAAGCAGATTTGGAGTACATGCGTAAACAGGTTCTCGCCGGAAAGCAGCCCTGGAAAGATGCTTATGATTTATTGAAAGAAAAAACGCCTTTGGATTTTCAGGTAAAGCCTTTTGCTCATGTAATCAGCGGCCCCTATTCCAACCCGGATATCGGCGGAAAAGAATTGTCTCAGTCTGCCCGTATGGCTTATAGTTGTGCTGTGCTATGGTATATTTCGAAAGAAGACCGTTATGCGGAAATGGTGGTTGATATAATTGAAAAGTGGGCCAATACCTTACGCAGTTTCGATGAGAATAACGCCAAATTGCTTGTCGCATTGACCGGTTATGAGTTTTGTAACGCAGCTGAGATTTTACGCTATAATTATCCGGGGTGGAAAGAAAGTGATACGGAAAATATGACCCGATTGATGATGTCGGCTTTCTATCCGACCATTCGTTACTATTTCCCTGTCGCAAACGGCAATTGGGATGGGGCGATCATGCACACCTTGCTGGCCATCGCTGTCTTCACTGATAATCAGGAAGTATTCGACAATGCAGTCTATCATTATCTGCACGCCGATGCAAATGGCAGTCTGATCAAATATATTTATCCTTCCGGGCAATGCCAGGAAACGCGTCGGGATCAGGGACACGTCCAAATGGGACTTTATGAATTTTCGGGAGCGGCCCGTATCGCCTATACGCAAGGAGTGGATATGTTCAGCGCGGCCGACAATAGGTTGGCTGTGGGTTTGGAGTATTCTGCACGCTTCATTTGCGGTGATTCTGTCTATGCGTATGGCGTTCCTTCGCAACGGGAACGATTCAAATATCGGGCAGGATTTGAGTACTGTATCGACCATTTTACGGCAAAAGGGATCAACATGCCTTATCTGAAAGAGTTATGTAGTCGTACGCAAATGAACAATCCGGCCAATGCCCTGTGGAAACTGACGGCATTCCGTGAAGCATTCCGGCAGAAAGCCTCTGAGTGTGTTGATATTCAAGAAAGCAAGATTGCCTATCAGGCAGGTGCAACACTGGAACAGACCCACCCCATGGGGCAGTCTGTCATCCAAGTAAATAACCAGGACGACCTTCAGGCTGTATTGAATGCGCATGCCGGTTCTGGCAGAACGCTCTTTTTACGTGCCGGTGAATACCGGCTGAAACAATCATTGACCCTTCCCTCGGATGTACATATTTGTGGGGAAGGCCGGAGCACAGTCTTGATTTGCGAACCAACGGTCCGAACGGCTGCTATTTTATTGGGCGATTTGGATGCGAAAAATATTACGATTGAAAATCTTGTGGTAGAAGGATCCAAAGAGCACCAGGAAGCCAATGATCCGAATTCCGGGCGTTTCTATAGAACCGGGCGGTATAGCAATGAGCTGACGGGGATTTCCCTGCGAGGAGAAACCGGACATGCTTTCGGCAAAATTACATTGAAAGATCTGACCGTGATCAACTTCTCCAGATCAGGTGTTTATATATCGGATGCCGAAGGAATCGAGATCGACCACTGTGATTTTACGGAAAATGGTGCACATGTAGTTCCCGGCCCAAGGCTTCAACATAACCTGATGATCCAACACTCCACCGATATTACGATAACAAATTCACGATTCGATACGTCCATACGTGGTTGTGGGTTGGTACTTGATCATTGTAAGTCATTGAAGGTAAAGAACTGCGAAATAGCCAGAAATGGTTGGCATGGTGTACTGATGGCAGAGTGTCATAACGGCGAAATCGTAAATTGTCTAATAGAAGGGAATGACGGATGCGGTTTTATGGGTGAATATCTACACGATGGGTCCAGCCGGATTCGAATCAAACAGAATACGATTCAGTACAATAATGAGTACGGGATTCAGACATTTGCCATGAAAGACACAGATATCAAAGACAATCTCTACAGATGGAACGGCAAAGAAGAAAGACAGGAATGTCTTTCTCCGGAAAAGAAACTACAAGTGGAACAATTATAATGGATAAACGATGAAAGCGATATATAGTATTATTTTAGTCTTGTTTACCGGCTTTCCGGTTTTGGCTGAGCAATATCCGCATATCCTTGTCAGGAATGAGGATAAAGCAGCCGTATGGGATAAAATAGAGAAAGAGGCTTGGGCAAAACAAATTTTCAATCAGACGAAAGAACAGCTGGAAGTGTATGTGGAAAGGCACCAGGCCGATCCGGATTGGATGTTGGACCGCTACCTGATGAACAGGGTTCCCGGAAAACGGTATACCCGCTTTATCTCCGATAAGGACGGGACACAGTTGATCGGTTATGAAGGGGATGCTCCGGTTCCGACAGTACGGGTTTCACCGCATAAACGTTCTCCCATCACCCCGCAAGGCCGGGCGTATGTCGTTCCCGAAATTGAGGACCTTATCCCGAAGGATACCTCTATGACCATGAACTTGCTGAATTCCGCCACTCAGCAATATGAACGTATAGATCCGCAATCCTTTGTGGCTACGATTAATGGTAAAATCAATACATTGGCTTATGAGGCAGCTGTCATTTATTGGCTGACGGGAGAAGAAAAGTATGCAAAGTTTGCGGCCGATATCTTGAACCAATGGGTAAGCGGAGTGGTCTATCAGGAACCGATTGACGGTCCGGGACGTACCGGCTTTTTGGATATTCAGACGTTGGGCGATGAAAAGGAAAAACCGTTAGTGTTGGCGTATGATTTCTTGTATCCATATCTGGTGCAACAGAACTACGCTGTAGATAATTATGAAAAGGCTTTTGAGAAGATTGCCTGGACATTATCATTCAGAGGGTATACAGGGAACAACTGGTTTGCTGCAGAAAGCTCGACCTTGGTAGCGGCAGCGTTGTCGTTAAAGGATACGCAGAAAAGAGATTATTATCTGAGCTTCTATCTGAACCGGGATACGATTGTGGATAGTTGTGGACAGTTAAGTCTTCCCACCGCATGCCGGACATGGTTTACGCCGGACGGACATTGGAAAGAACCGGGAGGTTATCATAACTATCCTGTCACCAAACTGATAGAGGCTGGGATGATGCTTGAGAACAATGGTTATCAGATCTTTGACAAATATCCGGAGTTGTTAAAGGCCGCTTATGTGATGTTGAAGTATTCTTTCCCGGATCTGACGGCATCTGCTTTTGGAGATACAGGACGTCCGAGGCAAAGTATGGAATGTCTGGAGAGCGCTATAAAAATGGCGGATAAATATGCATTGCCTATTTTACCGGATCTGATAGGTGCTGCGAAAATATTGGAAGAGGCGGGTAGGTATGACCGTAGAGAGACGGGAATTACCGGAATGCTTTGTTTTTTACCTGAACTGCCTACGACAGATACACCAAAGGGAAACCTGTGGAACCGGACCGAAAAATTAGATTTCGCCTCCTGCTATCTGCAAAGAAATGGAATGGACCGCCCAAACGGCCTGATGTGCGTTGTACAGGGATCTACCTACAATCATAATCATTCAAATGGCATGAGTGTGGAATTGTATGGGGCGGGTACTGTGATGGGAGTGGATCCAGGTAACGGACCGACTTACGAGCATCCGATGCATGTGGAATATTATACCCAGTGGGCGGCACATAATACGGTAGTGGCAGCAGGGGCCTCCACATCGTTAAAGCCTTTCACGGGAGGTGGCGGAACGAAAGCGATAGGTGCCGTAAAGTTGGTATCAATGGAACCTTCAGCCGGCCTGAAAGCCCTTTCAGATGACATCTCTTATACGCTGACCAGCTATAAGGAAGGTTCGACCCGGACGAGCCAGGAACGATTACTTTCCATTGTACGCGTTGATGAGGAGCATGGTTTTTATGTGGATCTTTACCATTCGGACAATAAGGTCAGCAATGATTACCTGTATCATAATATCGGTGATAATGTCGAGCTTTATGCCGCGGATGGCCAAAAAATGGAATTGCAGACCCTGTCTTCATACCCTTATGCCGGCAAAGACAATCCGGGTTTACGCTATTTTGAATCGGTCCGGACAACGGGACAATATGGAAAAGCGGTGGTGGCATTGTTCTCCGCCGAACAGTTGACTCCTAAGCCCGGATATATGAAAATGTGGATGCCTGCAACTCCAGGTGTCTCTTATTTTGCGGCGTTGGCTCCGGAGGCGAAGACCGCACAAGCCCCCTATCTCCGCAAGCCTTTGCCTGTTGTCACGATGCGAATGGAAAAGGCGGCTGTCGATCATCCTTTTATGGCTGTGTATGAACCAACCTCGGAAGGTTTGTCGGGAGGCGTTATTAAAAGCATCGAACGGATAAAAATCCCCAATAAAGTAAAGGGTTCTGTACTGGCCGTAGAAACAAAACAAGGAGGTGTTTACCTCTTTGCCAACGCCCCTGCACCATTGGAAATTCCGGTGAAAGGAAAGAAGTGCTGTGCCGATTGGACAGTTTTTGCAGATACAAAAGGCAAGAACACGATCTATGTCGGCAATGGTTTTTCGGCTGAAGATGAGAACTTTATCGTGAAAGCGAAGAAGAAGGGAGATTTCTTCCTTGAATATGACCAAAAGCACCTGTTGGTTCGTTCTAATACGCCAATAGAAGTGATCGCTAAAAAGAAATTTAGCCATAAGTTAAAAGGAAAGCATCAGATGGATGCGGGAGAAAAGCTATTCTCATTTGAATAGTGTTGCGATTAAGAAGCATGTAGTAGTAACTGTAATAATACCATGTATATCATGAGAAAGAATGTACTAAAACTGGCCTGTTGGCTTATTCTGTTGTTCGGTTGTCAAACAATCATGGGGAAAACAGATTCCGATATAGAGAAATTGCGGAAACTGTTTGCCGAACAGGCCATGGAGCCAACCGTTCAGAAAGAAAGGGTGAATACGCTTCTGGAGTCTATCCAATCGGATGGCACGTGGCCCGGTATCGATTATGTGGATGTATCCAATACCGGATTCCAGCATAGTCGGCATTTGGAGAATATGCAGGCTTTAACCATTGCCTACAAAAAGAAGGATTCGCCTTATAAAGGAAAGAAAAATGTCAAACAGGCCATCGATAAATCGTTGGGATATTGGTTGGAACATGATTTTATTTGTGAAAACTGGTGGTGGAACCAGATAGGAACGCCTAATACAATGCTCTCTTTACTGTTGCTGTTGGATAAAGAGTTGTCGGCTGCACAGTCCGATAAAATGTTGGAAATTGTTGGACGGGGAAATATGGATGCAAGCGGAGCCCGTCCCAGTGGCGACCGTATTAAGATTGCAGGTATCCAGGCCAAAGCCGCTTTGTATAAAAGAGACGTAGCCGAAGTGGAAGAATTGTTGAAAATTATTGAAGGCGAGATCAAGTTCTCGACAGAACGGGGCATGCAACATGATTTCAGTTTTCATCATCGGGTGGATTGGGTGAATAATACACTTTCGTATGGCTCCGGCTATGCGGAAGCATATGCCGAATGGGCGGCGAATGTCTCCGGAACCCGTTTCCGCTTTGCTGAAAAACCATTAGAACTATTGGTAGATTACTATTTGGATGGGATGTGTAAACAAATGATTTATGGAAAGATATCGGATCCGGGAATTACCAACCGCGATATCACCCGTGCGGGAGCAGGACGCATCTGGAATAACAAAACCCCCGAGCGCTTATTGACCTTGACCGATTACCGGAAGCCGGAATTGGAGGCTATCATTAATCTGAGAAAAGGAAATCAGCAGGTGCCGGATTCTTTTGCCAAGTTTTTCTGGCGTACCGATCATTTTGTTATCCAACGTCCAAACTTTTATACCTCTGTACGCATGTATTCTACTCGGAATGCCAATATGGAAGTACCCTATAATGGAGAAGGGCTGATGAACCATTTCAGAGGCGACGGAACTAATTATTTGTCGCTCGAAGGGGATGAATACAGCGACCTGACTCCTGTGTGCGATTGGATGAAAATTCCGGGAACCACAATTGTCCAATTAGACAATATGCCACCGGAAAATGAGGTGCAGAAATGGGGACAGACTGATTTTGTCGGAGCTGTAACCGACGGAATGTATGGCGCAGCCGGGTTTAATTTTAAAAGTCCTCATACCGGTTTGGCTGCTAAGAAAGCATGGTTCTTTTTTGATAAAGAATATGTTTGTTTAGGTAGCGGTATTGTAAATAAGATGAATCGGCCGGCAGAGACAACGGTGAATCAATGTTTTTTATCAGGCGATGTGTGGATAAAAGACGAAAAAGGGATACGTCTTCAAGAGAAAGGTTCACGGACAGTGAATGATGCTGAATGGGTTCTTCATGATCAAGTGGGTTATGTTTTTCCCGGAAAGGCTACCGTTTCATTAGCTAACCAGGAAGTCAAAGGAAGCTGGGCTATTGCAAACAGGCAGACAAGTACCTCTAAAAAGGAAATAAAGCATGATGTCTTTTCATTGGGATTGAATCATGGAGCGCGTTGCGTGGATGCCGGTTATGAGTATGTGGTAATCCCTTCCGTAGATAAAAGCGCCATGGAGGACTATATGCGGAATTATCCGGTTTCGACATTGTCAAATACGCCGGAGCTACAGGCGGTTAAACATAACAGCTTGCGGATTGCTTATGCTGTGTTTTATAAGAGTGGAACAGTTTGTATTACAGACCGTTTATCCGTGACGATGGATTCTCCGGGGTTATTAATGGTGAAATATAATGAGTCAGGAGAAGTTCTTACAATGGTTGTTTCGGATCCCTCTCATTTTTTGGGGAAAATACATTTGTCTGTAAGCCAGAAAATGACTGATTCCCGGCAAGAAGGGATACAAATGAAATGGGACGACGTGGCTTCGACAACCAGGGTCATGATTGATTTACCTCAAAATGAATGGGCAGGAAAAAGTGTAATCTATAATAAGTAACTTAAATCTGAGAAGTATGAAAGCACGTATTATTGTATTTTTAGTGGCATTACTTTGTTGCCACAGTGCATCATTTGCACAGAAAGAGTTTGTGAATGCTTCTACCCGCTTATCCGGGCATCCTCGCATTCTGTTGCAGAAAGGCGAAGAAAAGGCCTTAAAGAACGTGATAATGAAAGATGCAATATGGAAAGATATCCATCAGTCGTTATTGGATGAAGCTGGAGAAATCGTGACGCTGCCCGTAAATGAACGGATAGTGACAGGTAGACGTTTGCTAAGTGTATCAAGAGAAAATGTGCGCCGTATATTTATTCTGAGTTATGCGTATCGGATGACAGGGAAGAATGAGTTTCTGAAACGGGCAGAAAGTGAAATGTTGAAAGCAGCCTCTTTCTCTGATTGGAACCCTTCTCATTTCTTGGATGTGGGGGAAATGACGATGGCTTTAGCGATCGGATATGATTGGCTTTATCCTCAGTTATCGGCCCAAACAAAGAAGATAATAGAGACTGCTATTGTTGAAAAAGGTTTGAAGCCCTCTTTTGATGAACGATATAATTGGTTTGTCAATGCGGTTCATAATTGGAACCAGGTTTGCCATGCGGGTGTTACTTATGGAGCGTTGGCTATATGGGAGAAAGAACCGGAGTTGTCACGGACTGTAATCAATCGGGCTATAGAAAAAATTGCGATTCCGATGGCACATTACGCTCCTGACGGTGCTTATCCGGAAGGGGTTGGCTATTGGGATTATGGAACATCTTTTAATGCCATGTTTCTCAGCGCTATAGAAAAGGCATTAGGTACGGATTACGGTTTAAGCCAATTGCCCGGCTTCCTAAAGACAGGTGAATATATATTACATGCAGTTACCCCCAATCTGAAAAATTTTGCCTATTCAGACAATGGAGGAACGGCTTTCTTAGCACCGACTATGTTCTGGTTTTACGATAAGACAAAAGATGCCACCATTTTGTATAACCAGGTTCAACTATATAATAAAGACGGACAAAAACGGATCAAGAAAAATCGGTTGGCTCCTGCCATGTTGATTTGGGGTGCTTCTGCCTCATTAACAAAGCCTCAGACGCCAACCCAATTATCATGGAAGGCACAAGGGGATAATCCGGTCTGCTTTATGCGTTCTTCCTGGAATGATCCGTTAGCTGTTTATGTCGGTGTGAAAATGGGATCTCCTTCTGTAAATCACGGGCATATGGATGTTGGTAGTTTTTTGTTAGAAGCGAATGGTGTCCTTTGGGGACTGGATAT
This sequence comes from Tannerellaceae bacterium, assembly GCA_031555145.1. Taxonomy (GTDB): domain Bacteria; phylum Bacteroidota; class Bacteroidia; order Bacteroidales; family Tannerellaceae; genus JAJDIA01. The sequence goes on from JAVBUR010000058.1 coordinate 19,867, forward strand.
GGGAGGCGAGGAATATAACAGCCTGGAAACGAAAGGTGTTGATCTGTGGAATACGAAACAGAATTCTCAGCGTTGGGATGTTTACCGTTATAATAATCTTGCACATAATACATTATCATTTAATCATAAATACCAAGAAGTAAAAGGCAAAGCTCAGATTGATGGATATTCGGATCAAGAAAATAATATGTATGTTATTTCAGATTTGACCCCTGTTTATAAAGATCAGGTGAAAAGCGCCAAACGCGCTGTTTCTCTGGTAAATAAAGAATATGTAGTGGTGGAAGATCTGATTGAATCGACCAAGTATTTTACTATGGCGACATGGACTATGGTCACTCCGGCCTCGGCTAAGGTTCTATCTGACAATGTAATGCTATTGGAAAAAGAGGGTAAGAAACTCTATATAAAGGTGGAAGGACCTGCAAAAGTACGCTGGCATATTACCCCTGCTCAATCTGATTTTAGTTACGACTCTCCTAATCCGGGTATTTCTATTATTGGATTTGATACGGATTTGGAATTATCAGCTAAGCAAAGAATAAAGGTATTCCTTCTGCCGGAAGAAAATAAAAATGTCACCTATAAATCAGTGTTATAATGAAAAAAGTATTCTCTTTTGCATGTATAGGCTTACTCGTGCTTTCCTGCTCCGGGGAAAAAGCAAATGATCTGGTAAGTCAAGACTTCTCTTTTGCGGATGAACAATTGCGTTATGCGTTGGCTGAAGTCGAGAATGTCCGGAATTCTTTAGGTAAGACACCCGAAGAATTGCCTTCCCCTCGTAACATTCAGGCTGACGGTTCCTTGCGTTTAGTCCGTGCCCGGGATTGGTGTAGCGGTTTCTTCCCTGGTGAACTTTGGTATATGTACGAATATACCAAAGACAATTTCTGGAAGGAAAAAGCTGAGTTTCAAACAGCATTATTAGAGTCTTTAAAATCATATAAAGGCACTCATGATTTGGGATTTATGCTGTATTGCAGTTTTGGTAACGGATATCGATTGGCGCCATCAGATAACTATAAACAGGTGTTACTGGAGGGGGCAAACTCTTTAGCCTCGCGTTTTGATCCGGCAGTCGGTTGCATCCGTTCCTGGGACCATAATGGAGACAAATGGATGTATCCGGTTATTATAGATAATATGATGAATCTTGAATACATGTTTTGGGCAACCAAAGTATCAGGAGATTCTACATTTTATAAACTCGCGGTAACACATGCCGACAATACCATAAAGAATCATTTCAGGGAAGATTATAGTTCTTACCATGTGATTGATTACGACACGATAACTGGTGCTGTCCGGAACAAACACACCCATCAGGGCTATGCGCACGAGTCTGCCTGGGCGCGTGGACAGGCATGGGGCTTGTATGGCTATACCATGTGTTATCGGGAGACCGGCGACAAGAGCTATTTGAATCAGGCAGAACGGATCGCTTCTTTTATCTTTAATCATCCGAATCTCCCATCGGATTTAATCCCTTATTGGGACTATAATGATCCGGAAATTCCGACTTCACCCCGGGATGTTTCGGCTGCTACGATAACCGCATCTGCTTTATACGAGCTTTCAACCTTTTCGGATAAAGGTGAACAGTATAAAAAATGGGCTGATACCATCCTGGAAAATTTAACTGAATCGTATCTGGCTCCATTAAATGAGATGTATGGTTTCTTATTGCAGTCAAGTACAGGCCATAAACCGGCCGGAACAGAAATAGATGTGCCGATTGTGTATGCCGATTACTATTTCCTGGAAGCATTAACCCGGAAAAAGAATTTGGAAGAATAACGCTCTAATCTGTTTGAATAGGTCGTTTGACAGCTCATTGCAGCATTTTGTTGCAATGAGCTGTTTTTTTGTCTTCCTTAAAAGGGAATACACCCTGCTATTGCCTCAGGGATGCCTATAGCCATTGTATAGGGTACGGATTTGTCTATATTTATGTACCCAAAGAGGGGCTATCTTTTACATTATTCTTATATTTGGAGAAGTTTTGTAATACGAATCACTTTAGACCTGCACAATATGAACCATATCATCTTTCTCATTATCGCCCTGGTGACGACCGGTATCTTTGCCGTCCAGTTCGTTCTCTCCCTCTTTTTCGGCGACATCAATGCCGAAACGGATATCGACACAGACATCAGCAGCGTAGTTTCGTTCAAGGGGCTGACCCATTTCGGCATCGGGTTCGGTTGGTACATGTACTTGCTGAACAAGACGGATATGAGCACGTATGCCGTCGGTATCCTGGTAGGGTTACTCTTTGTTTTTACCGTGTGGTACCTATACAAAAAAGCTTACCAACTACAACAGGCCAACCATCCGGAAGCCGACGAGAAACTGGTGGGACGCGAATGCACCATCTACCTGGGACGTGATGGCGGCCGCTACACGGTGCAGGTGATTCGCAACGGGGCTATGCGCGAGACGGAAGTCATCTCCGAATCGGAAACCAAATACCGTACAGGTGAAAAGGCTGTGATCACCGCGCTCAAAGAAGGCAAATTATTCATTCAATAACTATTTTCTGAAGTATGAACACTCCTGAAATGCTTATCATGGTGGCCATCCTAGTGGCCGTTATCCTGCTGACATTCGTCGGCATCCTCTCTCGCTACCGCAAGTGTAAGAGCGACGAGGTATTGGTGGTTTATGGTAAAACGGGCGGCGACAAGAAGTCAGCCAAGTTGTACCACGGTGGCGCGGCCTTCGTTTGGCCCATCATCCAAGGCTACGAGTTCTTGTCCATGAAGCCGATGCAGATAGATTGCAAGCTCACCGGCGCCCTTTCGGCACAGAACATTCGTGTGGATGTGCCCACGACCATCACCGTTGCCATCAGCACCGATGCGGAAGTGATGCAGAACGCTGCCGAACGTATGCTGGGGTTGAGTGTGGATGACAAGCAGAACCTCATCACCGACGTGGTGTACGGACAGATGCGTCTGGTCATCGCCGATATGACCATCGAGGAACTGAACTCCGACCGCGACAAGTTCCTGGCCAAGGTAAAAGACAACATCGATACGGAACTTCGCAAGTTCGGTCTCTACCTGATGAACATCAACATCAGCGACATTCGCGACGCGGCCAACTACATCGTCAACCTCGGTAAAGAAGCCGAAAGTAAGGCACTCAACGAAGCACAGGCCAATATCGAAGAACAGGAGAAGCTGGGTGCCATCAAGATTGCCAACCAGATCAAGGAACGTGAGACGAAGGTGGCCGAAACCCGCAAGGACCAGGATATTGCCATTGCCGAAACGAAGAAGCAACAAGAAATCAATGTAGCCAATGCAGATAAGGAACGTATCTCGCAGGTAGCCCTGGCCAATGCAGAGAAAGAATCGCAAGTGGCCAAAGCCGAAGCCGACAAGAATATCCGCATCGAGCAAGCCAACACCGAAAAGGAAAGCCGCATCGCCGAGCTTAACTCGGACATGGAGATCAAGCAAGCCGAAGCGGCCAAGCGTGCGGCCATCGGCCGGAATGAAGCCCAAAAAGAAGTAGCTCTTTCTAACGCTACGCTGGCTGTGACGCAAGCCACCGCCAACCAACAGTCGGGTGAAGCAGCCGCCAAGGCAGAAGCTGCCGTACAAACGGCCCGTGAAATTGCTCAGAAACAAGTGGAAGAAGCCAAAGCCAACAAGGTAGAGTCTTCGTTGAAAGCTGACAAGATCGTTCCGGCGGAAATAGCCAAACAGGAAGCCATTCTGCAAGCAGACGCCGTGGCCGAGAAGGTGATCCGTGAAGCGGAAGCACGCGCCAAGGCATTACTGGCACAGGCTCAGGCAGAAGCGAAAGCGATCCAGATGAAGCTGGAAGCAGAAGCAGAAGGTAAGAAGAAGTCGTTGATGGCCGAAGCAGAAGGTTTCGAAGCGATGGTACGCGCGGCGGAATCGAATCCTGCCATTGCCATCCAATACAAGATGGTGGATCAGTGGAAAGAGATTGCCGGCGAACAGGTGAAGGCCTTCGAGCATATCAACCTGGGTAACATCACCGTATTCGACGGTGGAAACGGAGGCACGGGCAACTTTCTCAATTCGTTGGTGAAGACGGTAGCTCCGAGTCTGGGCGTTCTCGAAAAATTACCTATCGGTGAGACGGTGAAGAGCATCATTCATCCGGAAGGAAAGAAAGAAGACAAGAAGCCGGAAGACAAGAAATAAAAACGACTATCCGCATCTTCCCCCTAGGAAGAACACTCGAATCTGTTTGAACAGGTTGTATTGTAGCTCATTGCGGCATTTTGTCGCAATGAGCTACTTTGGTATAAATGCAAACAAACCCTAACGAAACGTTAAAAAACATCGTAGCCAACACCAGATACCCCTGCGAACTGTTATCTTTGCAGCAGGGATTGCATGGATTAAACCCGTTTTACGCCAAATTATACGCCGCCAAAATTATATCATTCGCTGCCCGGGCTCTGCTCCGAGCGTGAGAGAAGTATGAATCTAAAACAAAACAGTAAGCCAAATCGCATGAGACTAGTAACAATCCTTTTCCTGCTATTGATCAGTATTTTAACCGCCTGTAAGGAAAACATCCCTCCGCCCCCTGTGGTCGAGATTGAGAATGCCGTCACCGACAACATCGAGATCTACGGCGAATATGCCGGACTGATCCGCGCTGCCCGTAAAGTAGAGGTGCACGCCCGCGTGGAGGGCTTTCTTGAACGCATGGTTTTCGAAGAAGGCCGGCGGGTACAGGCCAATGAACCCCTCTTCTATATCAACGATGCTGTCTATAAGGCTAAAGCCGAAAAGGCAAAGGCACAATTGATGAAAGATGAGGCACAGGAAGCCAAAGCCCGCCGCGACGTGGAACGTCTACGCCCGCTCTACCAGCAGAATGCTGTCAGCCAGCTCGACCTCGACAATGCCGAGGCCGCCTTCAATATGGCACAGGCCAGTGTCTCGATGAGCCGCGCCGACCTCCTGCAAGCGGAGCTCGAACTGGGTTATACCATCGTACGCTCTCCCCTTTCAGGGTATATCAGCGAACGCTATGTGGATATCGGGACGTTGGTCGGAACATCCAACTCTTCCCTGCTGGCGACTGTAGTCAAGAGCGACACCGTACTCGTCGACTTCAAGTTGACCTCCCTCGACTACCTCCGCAGCCAGCGACGCAATGTCCACCTCGGCGAGCTTGACACCCTCCGCTCCTGGCAACCGACCATCACCATTACCCTGCCCGATAATACGCCTTACAAGGAGAAAGGGATTGTCGACTTTGCCGCACCGCTGGTCGACCCGCAGACCGGAACCTTCGGTGTGCGCGCCGTGATCCCGAACAACAAACAGACGCTCCTGCCCGGACAGTTTACCCGCGTAACGCTCCTGCTCGATGTGATGGAAAACGCCGTCGTTGTTCCCCGCAAAGCGCTGATGATAGAACGGGGTGGCGCCTTTATTTATGTGATCCGCCGCGATAGCATTGCCGAAAAGCGCTTTGTCGAGACCGGCCCCGAACAAGACAACAAGATCGTGATCTCCCGTGGGCTGGCCGCCAACGAGCATATTGTGGTCGAAGGTTACCACAAACTGACGCAGGGACAGAAAGTAATTCCCCGTACACGGCAGGAAGAAATGGAGATCGAACGAAAGGAAGCTGCTAACCAAACAAAACAAGACTGATGAAACCCGGATTCTTTATCGACCGTCCCGTATTCTCGACTGTCCTTTCTGTCCTCATTGTGATTGTGGGCATTATCGGATTGTTGTTGCTGCCCGTAGAACAATACCCGCAGATCACCCCACCTGTGGTGAAGATATCGACCTCTTACCCCGGCGCCAATGCGCTGACTGTATCGCAGGCCGTGGCTACTCCTATCGAACAGGAGTTGAACGGCACGCCGGGCATGATCTATATGGAGTCCAGCAGTTCGAACACCGGCGGACTCTCGCTCACTGTTACCTTCGATGCGAACGTCGATCCCGACCTGGCAGCCGTCGAAATACAGAACCGCGTCAAGCTGGCCGAGTCGCGCCTCCCCGCCGAAGTACTGCAAAACGGTATCTCGATCGAGAAGCAGTCGACGAGCCAGTTGATGACGATCGCCCTTACATCCGACGATCCGAAATATGACGAAATATACCTCAGTAACTATGCTACCATCAACCTGATCGATGTGCTAAAGCGTATCCCCGGCGTAGGGCGTATCTCCAATATCGGCAGCCGCTATTATGGGATGCAGATCTGGGTCTACCCCGATCGGATGGCCAGTTTCGGGCTTACCGTCAAGGATATTCAGGATGCGCTGAAAGACCAGAACCGTGAATCAGCCGCCGGTGAACTAGGCAAGCCGCCCGTCTCCGATGTTGATGTGGCCATCCCCCTTACGGCACAAGGCCGCCTCTCTACCGTACAGGAATTCGAAGAGATCGTGATCAAGGCCAATGCCGACGGCTCTTTCATCCGTATGCGTGACGTGGCGCGTGTCTCCCTCGAAGCCTCCTCCTATACGACCGAGAGCGGACTGAACGGTCGCAATGCCGCTATCCTCAGCGTCTATACCCTGCCCGGCGCCAATTCGATGGAAGTAGCCCGCGAGATCAAGAAGGAAATGGGAACGATCGCCCACAATTTCCCCGAAGGAATGGAATACCTGATCCCGTTCGATATGACCGGCTATATTTCCGAATCTATCCACGAAGTGTATAAAACCCTGTTCGAAGCCCTGCTGCTGGTGGTGATCGTCATCTTCCTCTCACTTCAGAACTGGCGGGCCTCTATCATCCCCATCGTTGCCGTCCCGATCTCCCTGATCGGCACCTTCGGCTTCATGCTGGCCATGGGCTTCTCTCTCAATATGCTGACGCTGCTCGGGTTGGTGCTGGCCATTGGGATTGTGGTGGACGATGCCATTGTGGTAGTCGAGAATGTGGAGCGTATTATGGAAGAAAAGCGGATGAAAGCACGTGAAGCGACTCACATTGCTATGCGTGAGCTGACCAGCGCACTGATTGCGACCTCACTGGTGCTGGCGGCCGTCTTTGTGCCTGTTAGTTTCCTACCGGGTATTACCGGGGCGCTCTATCGGCAGTTCTCGGTGACCATTGCGGTGTCGGTGTTGATCTCTACCGTGGTAGCGCTGACGCTCAGTCCGGCGATGTGCGCCCTTATCCTGCGTCCGGCAACAGGGAAGAAGAACGCCCTCTTCTGCCGGATCAATGACTGGCTGGCACGCGGCAACAAGACATATACCAATATCCTGCTCCGCGTAATCAGTAACCCACGGCGCATTACGGCAGGTTTTGGTATGGTGCTTGTTCTGATCTTCGTGCTCTACCGGATCACCCCTACCAGTTTTATCCCACAAGAAGACCAGGGATTCTTTACCGTCGAGCTGGAAATGCCCGAAGGGACGACCATCGAGCGGAACACCGCCGTTACCGAACGGGCAGTCCGTTATATCGACAGTCTGGAGGATGTGGCGTATGTGCAGAACGTTACCGGCTCCAGTCCCCGTGTCGGCACCAATCAGGGACGTACGACCCTCACCGTCATTCTGAAATCGTGGAAAGAACGTTCCAAAGGTGTCGATGCACTGATGAAGGAGGTGCGTGACAAGTTGTATAACTACCCGCAGATCAAAGTCTATACCAGCCGTCCGCCCGTTGTACCCGGCCTCGGCAGCGCCGGAGGTATCGAGATGAAGCTGCAGGCCAAAGCCGGTGCTACCTGGGAAGACCTGGCAGCCGCTACCGACACCTTTCTCCTCTATGCTTCGCAGGCAAAGGAACTGGCGGGGGCTTCATCCTCGCTTCAATCGGAAATACCCCAGCTCTATTTCGATGTGGACCGGGATAAAGCCAAACTATTGGGTATTCCGCTGTCAGATATCTTCTCCACGATGAAGGCCTTCCTCGGTTCAATCTATGTGAATGACTTTAACCTCTATAACCGTATCTACCGCGTGTACATACAGGCCGACCAGTCGTTCCGCGCCACGGCGAGCAATATCAATCTCTTCTTTGTGAAGGCGGCGAACGGTACGATGGTGCCGCTTACTGCCGTAGGGAGAACCAGTTATACGACAGGGCCGGGTACGATTACGCGTTTCAATATGTACACTTCCGCGTCCATACAGGTGTCGCCTGCGATCGGTTACAGTTCCGGCCAGGCTATGACAGCCATCGAGCGTATCGCTGCCGAACACCTGCCCGAAAATATTGGTGTCGCCTGGAGCGGACTCTCCTATCAGGAGAAGGAGTCGGGCGGACAGACAGGGATGATACTGGGGTTTGTTCTCCTGTTTGTATTCCTCTTCCTTGCGGCACAGTATGAGAGTTGGACGGTGCCTGTCTCCATCCTCCTGTCGTTACCCGTAGCGGCATTGGGTGCCTTGCTCGGCCTCTTTGTGCTACGACTGGAAAATGATATTTATTTTCAGATCGGATTGGTTACCCTGATCGGGCTGGCAGCGAAGAATGCGATCCTGATCGTCGAATTTGCGAAAATACAGGTGGATCAGGGCATGGCGCCGACCTACGCTGCCATTCAGGGAGCAAAGTTACGTTTCCGTCCGATTCTGATGACATCACTCGCCTTTATCCTTGGGATGTTTCCGATGGTGATCGCCTCCGGTCCCGGATCAGCCAGTCGGCATTCGATCGGGACAGGCGTCTTCTTCGGTATGATTGTGGCTGTCACGGTGGGTATCCTGTTCGTTCCCTTCTTCTTCGTGATGGTGTATAAGATGAAAGACAAAATGAAAGATAAGATACAGTTCCCATCGGTCAAAAGCCCGGCCTGGCTACCTCCTTTACGAGCAAGGCTTACAAAGCAAGTCCTCCGCTGGTACCGAAAAGTAAGACAACACGTTGGCCTGTTGCTGATCGCCGTTATCAGCCTGTCCGTCGTATCATGTAAAGTGGGGCAAGCCTACAAAACCCCTGCTATGGAGCTTCCGCAGACATTCAAACAAGCCGGCACCCTCCCCGAAAATACGGCCGGCACCGGATGGAGCACGCTTTACGCGGATACCGCCCTGCAAAGCCTGATCGACAAAGCGCTGACACACAACAAAGACATGCATATCGCCGCCGCCAATATGCGGGAAATGGTGGCCAAGAAGCGTATCTCCTTTGCCGGTATGTTTCCTGAGGTTGGAGTTAACGCCTCTGCCGAGAACTCCTATACCGACTATGGCGGCAAGGCTTCTGCCAACGATCCGGAAATACACGCCGACCTCGCCCTGAACTGGGAAATTGATATCTGGGGTAAACTCCGCTGGACAAACGATGCCGGCATAGCTGCCTACCTGCAGTCGGTCGAAGCCCAGCAGGCACTTCAACTCTCTATCGTGGCAGCCGTAGCACAGTCTTACTTTGAACTCACCGCCCTCGACCAGGAGTTACAGATTGTCCGACAGACGCTCCACGCCCGTCGGCAAGCCGTCCACTTCGCCAAAATACGCTACGAAGGCGGACAGACCTCCGAGATTCCCTACCGCCAGAGCCAGGTGGAGTTGGCGCGTACCGAGACGTTAGTCCCCAACCTGGAAAAAAGCATCCAGGTCAAAGAGAACGAGCTCTCCCTCCTGCTCGGTGAGTTTCCCCATTCCATCCCCCGGGGGAAAACGTTGGACGAACAATCGATGCCCGAAACCCTGCCCATCGGCCTGCCTTCCACGCTCTTGCAACGGCGCCCCGATATCCGCCAGGCCGAACAACGGCTGATCGAAGCCAATGCTGAAGTAGGCGTAGCCCTCACCTCCATGTTCCCCTCCATCCGCCTGACAGCATCCGCCGGTGGCGAGAACACGGAGCTGACCGACTTCCTCAAAAGCCCGACCTGGCTCGTATCCGGCCTCCTTACCGGCCCGGTTTTTAATATGGGCAAGAACAAGGCGCGCCACAAAGCCGCTCAGGCTGTCTTCGAACAGACAACCTACGCCTACGAGAAGACCGTCCTCCAGTCCTTTGTCGAAGTCAACAATGCGATCATCTCCTTCCGGAAAGCCAAAGACATCCGCCAGTCGCAGGAGACACTCTACAGTGCCGCCCAGGCCTACCAGAAGCTGGCCAGCCTGCAATACATCAACGGCATCGTCAGCTACATCGACGTCCTCGACGCCCAACGCCAGCTTTTCGATGCCGAAATATCGCTTAATGATGCCATCCTGGGCGAACTCCTCTCCACTGTCGCCCTCTACAAGGCGCTTGGTGGCGGGCTGGAGAGGTAGCACGTAAGGGGAAGTCTCTCTGAATACAGCGTCCATAAAAGTTAATTAATGTTTTCGAGTAACAGTTCTGTGGCAGTCATCTGTATGTAATAGTAGACATAACACAATCAACTATTCAATCACGTATGATATGAAACAGACAAGAAGAAACTTTTTTAAACAGAGTATGGCTGGAGCAATGCTCTTAGGAACACATTCTCTTATCCGTGCATCCGTACCGGATCCGATAAAACCCAAAGCGGCCAAGGCGGTTAATCCTTTCCATTTGGGCATGGCAGGGTATACCTTTGTGCATTTTGATTTGGACACGACGCTTAAGACATTGCAACGGTTAGATATTCATCACCTGTGCATCAAAGATTTTCATCTGCCACTCAACAGTACGGACGAGCAGATCAAGGCCTTTCATGAGAAATGTGCGGAGTATCAGGTGGCCGGTTACGCTGTTGGCCCAATCTACATGCGTAGTGAAAAAGAAATCGATGATGCGTTTGAATATGCCAGACGTGTGGGAGTGAAACTGATCGTGGGTGTTCCCAGCTATACTCTTCTTCCCTATGTGGATAAGAAAGTGAAAGAATATGACTACCATTATGCCATTCACTTGCACGGACCAGACACCAAAACATATCCGGATGCCACAGATGTATGGGAGAACACGAAAGACCTGGATGCCCGCATCGGTATGTGTTTGGATGTCGGTCATGACCTGCGTAACGGATGTGACCCGGTTGCCGATCTGAAGAAATATTGTACTCGTGTATTCGACATCCATATCAAAGATGTGACCGATTCGTCCAAAGCCGGCCGAGGTATTGAAATCGGTCGTGGAAAGATCGACTTCCCGGCTCTCATACAGATGTTGCGTGAGGTGAACTACACTGGGATGTGTAGTCTGGAATACGAGAAAGATATGAAAGACCCTTTCCTGGGTATTGCGGAATCTATCGGCTACTTCAAAGCAGTATGTGATAGGCCATGAGTACAAAACGCTACTACATTTTATTCATACTGGCACTGGTGTTGTCAGCCCCTACCCTAAAAGCCCAGTATAAGATGGATCTTTCCGGTAGTTGGGGATTCCAGTTAGACCCCATGGACTTCCGAGTCAAAGTAGGAGGGCTTGACTTCCGTCATGCCACTCCGCTTCAGGGCTCTATTACCCTCCCCGCTATCACCGATGATTACGGATACGGCATCAAGTCGCCTTACCGGTATACCGACCGCCTGACGCGCGTCTATGAATATATGGGACCTGCCTGGTATCAGAAATACATCACCATCCCTCAAGAGTGGGAAGGGAAGCGGATCATCCTCAACCTGGAACGTTGCCACTGGCTGAGTACTGTTTACATAGGCAGTAATGAGGCCGGAAGGACTGACTATGTAAGTGTTCCACACCGCCACGATCTGACCGGGCAATTGGTACCGGGTAAAGAAAACAATATGTATGTATGCGTTGATAACCGCTATCAATACCCCACCCATAAATGGGATCATGCCCATACCGAGTATACGCAGATCAACTGGAATGGTATCCTGGGGGAAATCGCATTGGAAGCCGTTGATCCGGTATACCTTGACGATTTACAGATCTATCCCGATGTCAACAACAAGTCCATCAAAGTAAAACTGGGGATAGCCAATCATACCCAAAAAGGAATAACCGGAAACGCTCATTTCACTATATCGGGAAATGAGTATGCATTAAGTAAATCCGTATCCATCAACCCCACAGGCGATTCAATCAGTGTCTTTGAAACCATCATTTCTTTAGGTGGAAAAATAAAACTCTGGGACGAATTCAACCCCAACCTGTACAAAGTAACCTGCCGGTTGGAAACGCAGGCGGGTGATCAGCATTTCCGGCACGATAAATCGGCCACCTTTGGCATGCGTGAAGTAACACAGGGAAAGAATCAGATACTGGTCAATGGTCGCCCCGTTCACTTAAGAGGTACGGTTGAAAATGGGGTCTTCCCCAAAACAGGGTATGCTCCGGTGGATGATGCTACGTGGGAACACGTACTCAGCACCCTGAAAGCATACGGAATGAACCACATGCGCTTTCACTCCTGGTGCCCGCCTGAGGCAGCTTTCCGGGCAGCAGACAAACTGGGGGTTTATTTCCAGGTTGAACTCCCGTTCTGGGGGGCTGATGCCGATGGAAACCGGGGTAACCGTTTCGAGTTCTTCAGACGGGAGCAATTGGCCGTTCTGAAAGAATACGGTAACCACCCTTCCTTCGTGCTCTATTGCAACGGGAATGAGATCACGGGCGATTTTGAATTCATCGAAGACTTAACCGCCACAGGCAGAAGACTGGACAACCGTCACCTATATAGCGGGGCTACGGCCCGTAAACGGATTCCATCGGACCAGTATTATACGTCACACGTCACCAATAAAGGACGGATTACCGTCTACGAAGGAAAACCCTCCACTAACTGGGATCTGAATAAAGAATCAGATATTGATGTGCCTGTTATTGCCCATGAAGCCGGGCAGCGTTGCATGTACCCCAATTTCAACGAAATGCCTAAATATACCGGTCCGGTAAAACCACGTAACTTCGAAGTGTTCAGGGAATTGCTCACAAAGAATGGAATGGCGGATCAGTCCGATGCTTTCTTCAAAGCATCGGGGGCTTTGACTGTGATAGAGTATAAGGATGTAACAGAAGGGTTGTTGCGTACATCCACCTCAGGTGGATTCCAACTCCTGTCTATAAACGATTTCCCCGGACAGGGATATGCTTTCGTAGGCATATTAGACCCGTTCTGGGATTCCAAAGGGTTGGTTACTCCGCAGAAATTCAGAGAGTCTTGTGCACCGACAGTAGCCTTGCTTCGCTTTGACAAACGGGCGTTTTTCAATAATGAAACCTTTGAGGCCAAAGCAGAAATATACAACTACGGCGAGCATGAACTGAAAAAAGTAAGCCCGCAATGGACAATCCGGGATAAAAGCGGGAAAGTACTAAAAAGCGGAAAACTCAGCAGTCGGACGATTCCTACGGGTGGCGTCTTTGAACTGGGAGATATCGTAATGCCCCTGGAAAAAGTGACTGAACCTCAAAAACTGACTGTCGACCTGACCGTCAACAAAGAGATACAAAACAGTTGGAATATCTGGGTATATCCCGACAATAGTAAGACGCTGATGCAATCGACTGATGATGTACTCTATACGAAAGGATTCGACAGTGCCGCCAAAAAGCAACTGGCTGAAGGTAAGAAAGTAGTGCTATATCCCGATCCGACCCATGTGGAAGGACGCAAATCCGTATTCCATAACCACTTCTGGAACCCGATCATGTTCCAGTGGCCTCCGATGACGCTGGGTTGTCTGATACACAACGATCATCCGGTGTTTGCCGACTTCCCTACAGAAGGTCACACCGACTGGCAATGGTGGGATATACTTAACAATGCGAAAGTAATCGAAATGACGGACACTCCCGCAGAATTCCGTCCTTTCATACAAACCATAGACAGCCATGATAATAACCAGAAATTAGGAATCGGCTTCGAGGCCAAAGTGAACAAGGGAAAACTACTGGTGGTCGCTTTGGATACCCAAAAAGACATGGACAAGCGTCCGGCTACCCGGCAACTTCTGCTGAGTATAGATACGTATGTAAAAAGTGAGAAGTTCAATCCGGCAATCGAACTGGATGAAAGTGTTATCGATTCGTTTTTAATCAAATAAAAGTTATTGATCAGATGGCATGAAATATTTTTCTTAGTTTCATTCGGATTCGTATCTTTACCTCTGAATTCTACAAAAGACATAGCAGGGAATGGCAGCCGATGATATACTACTATTAAAACTCATTCAAGCTAAGGATGAAAAAGCCTTCAGATATCTGTTTGATGTCCATTTTGTACCTTTGGGCCGTTTTGTACACCTCTATTTGGATGATGTACAGGAAGGAGAAGAACTTGTTCTCGACCTATTCATGCATATTTGGGAACATAGCAGCCGAATCGACATACACTTATCTCTGAAGGCTTACCTGTTTCAAGCGGCTCGTAACCGGTGTCTCAACATTCTCCGCGAAAAAAAGAGGGGGCTGCCGCTGGATGAGGCAAAGGATCTGTTCCTGGAAGAAGATACGACCCTGCAACTGGAAGCCGAAGAATTACATCACTTTATTCAGGAAGCCATCAGTGCACTCCCAGAAAAATGCCAGGAAGTATTTCGCCTGAGCAGGGAAAAGAACCTGACCAACCCGGAGATCGCCGATGAAATGCAAATCTCCGTAAAAACAGTGGAAGCTCAAATAACCAAAGCCCTCAAACATATCAAAAAACACCTGGACAGTCAATACCAGTATCTTTTCTAAACAATATTCCGTATACATGTTTTACAACACACCCTCTTGAGTAAGGGTGTGTTTCCCTTTTTTGTGTCTCATCCGTATTAAACTGAAGAAGAGCGCATGAATCACTATAAAGCAATCGCCTGGGAACTGATCATTGCAAAGTTCAAAGGTCAAATTTCAGCAGATGAAGAGCAGCAGTTAACAGAGTGGGCTTCAGATCCGGAACATCGGGCTATGCTGGAAGAACTAAATGTCCTGTGGGAGAAAATACAATCCCGATCCGCAGGATATACCCCCGACAAAGAACATTCTTGGGAACTACTCACCGCTAAAATTCGCCAGTTTGAGCAAAAAGGGCACAAACCCAGGTCGGCCAACACAGTCAAACGCCATCGTCTATATCGTTATGCGGCAATAGCTTGTATCGCCCTGATTGTCGTTTTCAGTATATCTCACCTTTGGGACACAAGTGTTGAAGAAGCCGCACAAACAAAGCAGGTATATACCTGTTTGAATGGGAAATCCAAGGTTCTCCTGCCCGACGGGACTGAAGTGTGGCTGCATGCCAACACGGTTCTTTCCTATATTAATCATAGCCAGAAACGCATCATTGAAATGGACGGAGAAGCGTATTTTGAAGTGGCTCATGATGGAGAAAGACCCTTTACGGTACAGAGTGGCGACATACAGGTCGTTGTCCATGGCACGAAGTTCAATGTCTACTCTCCCACAAACAGTATAGAAAAGAAAATCAGCCTGATCGAAGGCTCGGTATCCATGATAACTCCTACGGAAAACCAGCTCATGAAACCAGGAGAGATAGCATTCTACAATACCCTGAGCGGAGACTTGACCATTCGCCTGGGAGATATCTCCTTTGAAAAATCATGGGCAAACGACTACCTCTACCTTACAAACAGACCATTGGGTGAAGTCTGCCGTATCCTCTCCAAATGGTATAACGTAACAATAGAAGTAGACAAAGAGTTGCAAAACAAGTATATGTATACTTTCACCCTGCATAACGAACCATTGGAAGAAATCATCAGGGTGATGTCACGGATCAATCCGATGTCCTATCATTTCAGTGAAGAAAATGTACTTACAATAACTACCGCCAAATAACAATATAAAAATCAACTTTAAAAAGAACTGCCTATGGGGAACGCAAGAAGATAACAAGAGAGAACAAAAAAGAGGCGCGATACAAGATCGCACCTCCTTAAGCACTAATTATAGGAACAAAAAGATTTATCAAAAGAATGGGCAAGATTCTTGTCAAAGTAAATCTGATTGTTACCCTTTTATCCTACAAAAATATGAATTTAAAGAAATACATCACACTATTACTGTTGCTTTTTTGTGCGGAATCATTGTTCGCACAGGCAAATGAAAAGTTATATACACTTAGCTTTTCCGGGATACCCCTCTCAGAGGGGATGAAACAAATAGAGAAAGTAACGCATTATACATTTTTTTATGATGCGGCACAGATCAATGTAAACCAAAAGGTAAGTCTGAATGCTAAAGAAGAGTCGCTCAAGCAACTTTTGGATAAAATGCTAAAACCGACCAATATCTCGTATGAGATAACCAACACACAAATAGCGCTCATCTCCCAAAGTAGTCCCACAGGCAATCAGAAAGCCACCACCAAAGGGAAAGTGGTTGATGAAATTGGAGAAGCTGTTATCGGAGCCAATGTAGCCGTAAAGGGTACTTCCACCGGCACTATCACCGATCTCGACGGCCTGTTCGTATTGGAAGCTCCGCTAAATGCCACGCTGGTTATTTCTTATCTCGGATACCAACCGTATGAGACCAAAGTAAAAGACGGTAGCCTGCAACAGATTAAGATGATACCTGATGCGATCGGACTGCAAGACGTAGTAGTGATCGGTTACGGTACACAACGCAAATCAGACCTGACCGGGAGCGTCGTCTCCGTCGGTGCAGACAAACTGCAAATGGTGACCACCAACAACTTGATGGACAAACTGGCCGGACAGGTTCCCGGTTTAACCATTACAACGACCAATGCCCGTCCCGGCTCAGATCAAACACTTCGCGTGCGTGGCGAGAATTCATTGTCGGCAAGCAACGACCCATTGATCGTGCTGGATGGAATTCCTTACAACGGCTCACTGACCGATATCGACCCGGATATTGTCGAAAACCTCTCTATTCTCAAAGATGCCTCGGCTGCCGCCATTTATGGATCACGCGGATCGAATGGTATCATCCTTATCCAAACAAAAAAAGGAAAAATCGGAGCGCCGACCGTATCTTATAAGGGACAAGTAGGAGTACAACAGGTCCAGAAAAGACAGAATATGATGAATGGAGCTGAATATGTAAAGATGAAGCAGGATTATAATGCGCTTAAATTCGGATACACTGGTGATCAGTTAGACCCTATGAAGTTACTGAACCCCAGTGAACGTCAAAACTATGCCAATGGGACAGAAACGGACTGGCAAGACCTTATATTTCGCGATGCCATGACTTACTATAACCAAGCCAGTATTTCCGGCGGTACAGAAGCCACTAAGTACATGGCGGCTGTATCCTATCTGAACCAGGATGGAGTCATGCGCAATACAGGCCTGAAACGTACCAATCTTTCTTTAAATGTAACACAGGATTTCAAAACGTGGCTCACAATCGGTTTCGGCACACAACTTACCCAGAAAGATATTGACGATAACCAACCCGGACTGGAATCAGCCATAAAAATGAGCCCTTATGGTATTTATAAGGACGAATACGGGAACTATTACGATTACCCAATGGATGAAACCTTGTTCTCTAACCCAATGGCAAATATAAATGCCATTTCGGACAAAGTTCATCGCAATATCTTCATTTCTACATTTGCAGAAATCAAACTCCCCGTAAAAGGACTAACATTCCGTACCAATTTAGGCTATGACTACCGGAGTAAAAATGAAGGCAGTTACTACGGACGCAATACCTTGAGCGGTAAAAGTAAAGATGGAATTGCCAAGATTTTCAATGAACACTATACGGATTATACCTGGGAGAATATCTTAAAGTATAACCAGACATTCGGCAAACATAAAATCGATGCGACCGGATTGTTCAGCGTTCAGGAAACGAAAGCCCAAGAAGCCACCCAGTCTGCGGAAACCTTCGTAAATGATGATTCTGAATACTATAATATGAATGCAGGGGAGAAGAACCAGCAATTATCTTCCAAACTCACCGAAACGGCGCTGCTTTCTTACATGTTCCGTCTTAACTATGCATACGACAATCGCTATTTGTTCACGATGACAGGACGCCGTGACGGTTACTCTGCATTCGGTGCCAATAATAAATACGCATTCTTTCCCTCGGCAGTTGCTGCCTGGAATATCTCTTCCGAATCGTTCATGGAAAAAGCGACCGACCAATGGCTGGATATGTTGAAGTTAAGGGTCTCCTACGGTAGCAACGGGAACCAAGCCATTAACCCCTATCAGACACTCGACCGCTTGTCCATCGCAAAGTATCTCTGGGGGGATGGCGGAACGACTGTAAACGGAGCTTACCTTCCGTTCAACGGAGTGGGGAACCCGAACCTGAAGTGGGAAACCACCAATACATTCAACGTCAGCATCGACTTTAGTGTACTAGCACACCGAATCTCCGGTACGGTTGAAATGTATGTAACCAACACGAAAGACCTGTTAATGAGCCGTACCGTACCGGTCATGAATGGATACAACACCATCATGGACAATATCGGTGAAACCCGCAATAAAGGGATCGAAATTTCATTGAACACTGTCAATGTGGATACGAAAGATTTTCGTTGGAATACCAACGTCAACTTCGCCTTGAATCGCGACAAGATCATCGAGCTCAGGGGGGACGGAAAAGACGACGTTACCAATAAATGGTTTATCGGAAAGCCCCTCCGGGTGATCTACGATTATAATGTAACCGGAATCTGGCAAAGCGACGATCCTCGTTGGGATGCTGATAAGAAAAAATACCTGAATGCTGACGGGAAAGAAATTCAGTCGGGAGCCAAGCCCGGTGCAGCCATGCTCGAAGATTTGGATGGCGACGGAGTTATTTCGTCCAAAGACTTGAAGATCATCGGTTCCAAAATGCCCAGTTTTTTGCTATCGATGGGAAACCAGTTAAGCTATAAAAACTTCTCCCTGTCTTTCCTGCTTGATGGAGTCTTCGGAAAATATAAAGAAAGAAAAGACCTCAATATCGAACGTTGGAACGTAACGTTCAACTACTTGTCGGGCATGAATTACTGGACGCCCGAGAACCCGAGTACCGAACTGACTTCTTTATTGTACACTCCTTATGACAAACATTCATTCTACCAGAAAGTGAATTATGTACAGGTAAAGAACATCACACTGGGATACGATTTCAAGAAAGCATGGCTGAAATCACTGGGTGTAACCGCCCTCAATATAAATGCAAGTGTTAATAACTTATGTTCATTCAGCAACGTTTCCAACATAACAAACCTGGATGCTGACGACATGTATCTGAGCTATCCTACCAATCGTTCATACATGTTCGGGTTGAACTTAACATTCTAATATTTATCAACATGAAGAAGAATATAATCACAGCAGCAATGGCTGCATTACTACTGACCGGTTGTTCGGATTTCCTGGATGAAAGCCTGAAAAGTTCTTTGTCTCCCACCAACACCTATACCAGTACCCACGGCTTTGAAGTCGGTATCACAGGAGTGTATGAATACGCCCGTTCCGAATGGAACACATGGGGAGGAACCGGTAACTCGTTTACCCACGGCGCAGCGACCCCATACGAAACATTGCAAATCGGAACCGATATCACGGTCACCGGACACAATGACGGTACACTACAAATATTCGACAACCTGTCGTTCACTCCGTCAACGGGTTTTATCAAAAGCTTCTGGAACTTCGGATATGGCTTGGTAGCCAATGCCAATCAAATACTCGATTACTCGGAAAAGGATGTCAAATGGGATAAGCCCACCGATAAGGTCGGATTCCAGGCCGAAGCCCGCTTCTTCAGAGCATACGGATACCGTTACCTGGTTTACCTGTATGGAGATGTTCCTTATGTGGACAAAGTTCAGGAGAAATTTCGCATAGACTTTACCCGTACTCCTAAAGCCGAAGTGCTTCAGAAAATGATCGAAGATCTGGAATTTGCCTCTGCAAATCTTCCGGATGATCCCGATAAAGTGACCGTAGGCAGATTAACGAAATGGGCTGCAGAACACATGTTGAGCGAAGTCTACCTCATGGCTAATATGCCTGCGAAAGCAGAAACCGCAGCTAAAAATGTGATCAACTCCGGTAAGTTTTCCTTAATGAAGAATCGCTTTGGGGCTAAGAAGGATCAACCGGGAGACGCATTCTCCGATTTGTTTGTGGAAAACAATCAGAATAGGACTTCCGGAAACACCGAAAGTATCTGGGTCATGCAATTGGAATATAACGTAGTTGGTGGAGGCGGAGAAGAAGACGACTGGTTAAAACGTACCTGGGTTCCCAAGTACTGGCAACTCAATGGCTTCACGATTGCCGACACACTGGGAGGACGTGGACTTGCACAGCTTATCCCACTGGCATGGTGGGTCGACGGTGCAGACTTCTACAACAAACAAGATATCCGTAATTCCGATTATAACATCAAGCGCAATTGGTATTGCAATGATCCCAAGTCGGACATATACGGCCAAAAGGTGGAAATTACAGAAACGTTATGGACCGCCGGACAACTTTGTCCTGCCGTAACCAAATTCTTCTACGGGAAAATAGATGCGGGTGCAGACCCTGGTTATGGAGGTAACACCAAAGACCGCATGAAGTTCCGTCTGGCCGAAACCTACCTGTTGCTTGCCGAAGCGCAAATGCTGCAAGGGAACAACAAGGGAGCTGCCGACGCTATCAATGTGATACGCGCACGGGCTAACGCAGCACCGATCACCGAAGCGGAAGTAACAACTGACTTCCTGCTCGATGAACGCATCCGCGAACTTATCGGCGAAGAACTCAGACGTTTCACGTTGGCACGACTGGGTAAACTGAAAGAACGTACCCTGAAGTATAATCCACGGGCAAAAATGGAAGACAAGCATTTACTGTGGCCTATCCCACAGGATGTCATTAATTCGAATACCGGTGCTGAATTCCCCCAGAATCCGGGCTGGAACTAATCAAAATATGTATCTTCTCTGCCTGTTCCTGCAGGTAGAGAAGATCTTATCTGTAAACATTCTATCATGAAATCAACTAAAAAAAGTCATTCTCAAATTTTACTCCTTCTATTGTTGATGGGGTTTACAAGCCTGTATGCCCAAAACAATAAACCATTCGTTATCCCCGAACTCAAAGAATGGGTAGCCGGAAAAGGAGAATTTATCATTGGTGAGAATACCCGGATCGTCTGTGCCGCCAATGAACCCGAACTTACCAAAATCGCCAGGGCATTTGCATCCGACTATCAGACAATGTTTGGCAGAAGCATTGCTGTTTCTGACGGGAAAGCAATCGAAGGAGATATCGTATTCCGCCTGCGTAAAGAATCAGGCATGCCCGATGAAGGATACCGTATAGAAATAGGCAAACAGATGGTTGTATCCGCCCCACAACCGATAGGTGTGTATTGGGCAACCCGCTCCCTGCTTCAAATGTCAGAACAAAACACTTCTCCCACCTTACCTTGTGGAAAAATAAAAGATTATCCGGATTACCCCGTACGTGGGTTTATGCTGGATTGCGGCCGGAAATATATCCCGATGGCATTTCTTCGCGATTATGTACGGATCATGTCCTATTACAAGATGAATACATTCCAGATCCACCTGAACGACAATGCATTCCCCCGTTTTTACGGTTTCGACCTGATGCAAACATATTCGGCTTTCCGTCTTCAGTGCGATACCTATCCCGGATTGACCGCTCAGGACGGATCATATACCAAACAGGAATTCATAGACCTGCAACTGCTGGCCGAAAACCAATATGTAGATATCATACCTGAGATAGATGTACCGGCGCATTCACTGGCATTCACCCAATACAACCCTGTGATCGGAAGTGAGAAATACGGTATGGACCATTTGGATTTGTTTAAACCGGAAACGTATGCATTTGTAGAAGGATTGTTTAAGGAATACCTTGAAGGAGAATCTCCCGTATTCCGTGGTAAAAGAGTCCATATAGGCACGGATGAATATTCAAATAAAGACCCGAACGTAGTAGAGAAGTTCCGTTACTTTACTAACCATTTCATCCATTATGTGGAAGGGTTTGGAAAACAAGCCTGCATCTGGGGCGCGTTGACACATGCCAAGGGAAATACTCCTGTAAAATCCAGGGATGTTGTAATGCATGCCTGGTATAATGGCTATGCTGATCCGGCGGAGATGATCAAACAAGGATATCAATTGGTCAGTATACCGGATGGCTTCCTCTATATCGTACCTGCCGCCCGGTATTACCACAATTATCTCAACACAAAATCTTTATATGAGAATTGGACACCTGCACATATCGGTAAGGCCGTCTTCGAGGAAAAGCATCCTTCTATTTTAGGAGGCATGTTTGCCGTATGGAATGATCATGCCGGCAATGGAATTTCAACGAAAGATATCCACGACCGGGTCTTTCCCGCCGTACAAACACTGGCTGTTAAAATGTGGACCGGTAAAAATCCGACTGTCCCGTTTGAAACCTTCGACCATCAGCGAAAACACCTCAGCGAAGCCGCCGGTGTCAATCAGGCAGGCAGAATAAACAAGCAGGCGGAGTCTCTCTTCGAGCAGGCGATTATTCTTCCTAACGACATACTGCCTCATCGTGAGGTCGGTTATAAATATCAGGTAACATTCGATCTGGATGGTACCATCGAGCAAAGAGGTACGGAGCTATTCCGGTCGCCCAGCGCCATTTTTTATTTATCCGATCCGGTAAAAGGGATGATGGGTTTTTCCAGAGACGGCTATATGAACACTTTCCGCTACAGTGTAAAAAATGAAAAAGTACAGGTAAAGGTAGAAGGAGACTCTGTCTCTACCCGCTTCTATATCAATGATAAGTTGGTTGATAATATGGATATCGGCAGGCAATATTTCAATGCGGGAAAAGATTCCATGAACTATGTGCGTACCCTGGTCTTTCCGCTCGAACGCTCAGGTAATTTCAAAAGCAAAGTTACGAACTTAAAGGTGCGACAACAACCGATGTAAGCGGCTTTAGGTGCTTATTTTAACGAAGAACATGTTGAATACTTCCGACTATATAAAAAGGCTAAATAATGGAGATATTCCGGCATTTGAATATCTGTATAGAAACTGGAACAGAAAATTGTATAATTTCGTATTGAAGACTTCTGACAATGACCTGTACTATGCCGAAGATGTTGTACAAACCGTATTTGTAAAAATATGGGAGAAACGTGCCGCTCTGGACTCAAACAAGAACTTTGAGGCCTATATATACATAACAGCCAGAAATATGCTAAAAAATATTCACCAGCACAAAACATATGAAAGCCTGTATGAAAAGGATATTAACAGATTGTATGATAAAAGAGAGCCTTCAAGTAAATATTGCATCATAGATGAGTTGGATGCCCGTTTCCTGGAAAAATTCATCAATAGCCATATTGATGAACTTCCTCCCGTGCGTCGACAAATATTTTTATTAAGCCGCAAGTATTTTCTAACAAACAGACAGATTGCTAAAAAGCTAAATATATCTACATATACAGTAGACTCTCAAATGACAAAAGCGTTATCCTACCTCCGTCACAAACTATCTACATATTAAAACCTATGTACGAGTCCTATCCCGAGGGCACCTTCATGGTAGGTAGGAAAGGCAAAGGTTTGGAGGGATTTGTCTTTCTTGCCGAAGACTTTTTGCATCCATGGATACGTCCAGTAAACAATCTTAGTGGAAAGGATACCGATACCGGCACCGGTCACCACATCGCTGATCCAGTGGCGGTTGTTGTATACACGCGACACCCCGATCATCGTCGCCATGGCATAGCCACCGACACTGATCCAGGGAGACTTGTCTTTATATTCTTCATGCAGGAACTGCGCAGCCACAAAAGCAGTGGCTGTATGCCCGGAAGGAAAGGAGTTGGTAGCCGAACCGTCGGGGCGTTCGCGGGGAGTCACCGTCTTAACCGTATAGACCACTGCTGTTTCCACGGCATTGCTCAAGGCGTAGAGGATCACCATATCCCCCCAGCCATGCCGGCTTGGGACACCGCAGGCCTTCAGTGCAAAAGCCGCCACAGCGGGCGAGAACTGGAAATAATCGTCCCAACCGTTATACCACATCGAATTGTCTTCGAGCAATTCATTCCGTGTACTATAGTCTAATTGTTGGATGGCATGATTTTCAAGCGACAGGATGCCGTAAGTAATCATTAATGCGGGGATCGCCACACCAGCCACATCCTTCGCCGTTATCTTGTGGGTTGCATGTGACACCAGCGTATCAGCCGGCAGAGTCGTCTCCTGTGTTTGTGCATGGAGAAAGATTGGACATAAGGCCAAGAAAAGGAGTTGTCTCATTCCCTTTTATTTGAACGGTTAGTTAATACGCATCTGTATGTATAACAATTTTTAGATTTATAAGATTAACAGAAGAGCCCCTAAGGCAATCAACGTCCCTCCGGCTACCGTCTTGATCGTGACTGCTTCGCCCAGAAAGGCAAAGCCCAGGATCATGACGAACACTACACTCAGTTTATCGATCGGAGCGACTTTAGTAACGTCGCCGGTCTCCAGTGCCTTGAAGTAGAAGATCCACGACAGCCCTGTTGCGCATCCCGAAAGGATCAGGAACACGAGGTTCATCCGGCTCAACTCCTTCACTTCCTTCATCTGTCCGCTGAACCAGACAATCCCCCAGGCGAGTATCAACACCACGGCTGTACGCACCGCCGTAGCTACATTCCCATTGATTCCTTTCACGCCCACCTTGGCCAGAATAGCCGTCAAGGCTGCAAACAACGCCGATAGAAGCGCATAATATTTCCACATAACCGTTTGATTTAGACGGTAAAAGTAGTCATTCCAACTACAGCTGACAAGCCTCTATCCTTTATTTTGACATTTAGTCAAGATATTCCCCCAAATACCTCCCTATACATTATTATAAGGATTTTTTCACAAGCCAATGTACGGCTGAGCGAATTATTTCCGTATGTTTGCACTCGATTTTAAAAAAAATAAGAAGAAACATGGGCAAAAACCTTGTTATTGTAGAGTCTCCGGCAAAGGCCAAAACAATCGAAAAGTTTCTGGGAAAAGACTTCCAGGTCATGTCGAGCTACGGACACATTCGTGATCTGAAAGCAAAAGAATTTAGTGTAGACGTAGCAAACGACTATGCTCCCGAATATGTGGTTCCAACCGATAAGAAGAAACTAGTGACCGAACTCAAAGCCAAAGCCAAGACCGCAGAAACGGTATGGCTCGCTTCCGATGAGGACCGCGAAGGAGAAGCCATCGCCTGGCACCTGTTCGAGACACTGCAACTGGATCCGCAGAAAACAAAACGTATCGTCTTCCACGAGATCACCAAAAATGCCATACTCCACGCGATCGAAACACCGCGCGATATCGATATCAACCTTGTGAATGCCCAACAGGCACGCCGGGTACTGGACCGTATCGTAGGCTTTGAGCTCTCGCCCGTATTGTGGCGGAAGATCAAACCGGCACTTTCAGCCGGACGTGTACAGTCGGTTGCCGTGCGTCTGATCGTAGAACGCGAACGCGAGATCAACGACTTCGTCTCTGAAGCAGCCTACCGCGTAGTGGCCAACTTTGTATTACCCGACGGCACGACCCTGCTGAAAGCCGAACTGGGTAAACGTTTCAAAGAAAAAAGCGAAGCAATAGCCTTCCTTGAATTATGCAAGGATGCCGCCTTCACCATCGAAGATATCAGCACTAAGCCGGTACGTAAATCGCCCGCGCCGCCATTCACCACCTCTACCCTGCAACAGGAAGCCGCCCGCAAGCTAAGCTTCACCGTATCGCAGACGATGATGATCGCACAGCGGTTGTACGAATCGGGGTTGATCACCTATATGCGTACCGACTCAGTCAACCTGAGCGACCTCGCACTGGGTACCACCAAGGAAGCGATCCTCGACATCTACGGTGAGAAATATTATCAGTTCCGCCGCTATCAAACCAAGAGCAAAGGAGCACAGGAGGCACACGAAGCCATCCGTCCCACCTATATCGCCAACGAAGAGATCGAAGGCACAACACAGGAAAAGAAACTGTATGAATTGATCCGCCGCCGTACGATCGCCAGCCAGATGGCCGATGCCGAACTCGAACGCACCACCATCTCGGTTGCTATCAGCAACTCGAAAGAGAAATTCATGGCTACGGGCGAAGTCATTACATTCGAAGGGTTCCTCCAGGTTTACCGCGAGAGCCTCGACGACGAAACGGAAAAAGAAGAAAACGGCATCCTACCAATGGTTCATCCGGCAGATGCGCTGAAGATGAAAGATATCGTAGCGACCGAACGTTTCTCACAACGTCCGCCGCGCTACACAGAAGCCAGCCTGGTTCGCCGGCTCGAAGAACTCGGTATCGGACGTCCTTCCACCTACGCACCGACGATCCAGACAATTGTCAACCGCGAATACGTAGTCAAAGGTGACAAGGAAGGCGTACAACGCACCTATACCATCCTGAAACTGAGCAAGAACCTTATCAAAGAATCCGAGAAGACGGAAACAGTTGGCGCCGACAGGCACAAACTGATTCCTACCGATATCGGCATCGTAGTGAACGACTTCCTGCTCGAATACTTCCCCAAGGTATTGGACTATAACTTTACAGCCAACGTAGAAAAAGAATTCGACTCCGTGGCCGAAGGGGATATGGAATGGACAAACTCGATCGATAAATTCTATAAGGTATTCCATCCCATCGTCGAAGAGACATCAGCAATCCGCACCGAACACAAGGTAGGCGAACGTGGACTGGGTACTGATCCCAAGAGCGGCAAGCCGGTATTCGTCAAGATCGGTCGCTTTGGCCCGATTGCACAGATCGGACAAGCGAACCCCGAAGATAAGACAGCCGAGAAGCCTCAATTTGCCTCTCTGCTGAAAGGACAGTCCATCGAAACCATTACGCTCGAAGAAGCCCTTAAACTGTTCGACCTGCCCCGTACCGTAGGCGAATATGAAGGCGCTGAGGTCGTAGCCGCCGTTGGACGCTTCGGACCCTTTATCCGCCACCAGGGCAAGTTCGTGTCGATCCCCAAGCAGTTCAATCCCCTCAGCATTACGCTGGAAGAAGCCATCGAGCTGATCCTGGACAAAAATAAGAAAGACGAACAACGTTTCCTCAAAAAGTTCGACGAAGAACCGGAGCTGGAAATACGTAACGGCCGCTTTGGTCCCTATATAGCCTATAAAGGGAAGAACTATAAGATTCCCCGCACGGTAAAAAAACCGGAAGAGATGACCTTGGAGGAAGTTCGCCAGATTATTGCCGACACTCCAGACACCGCCCCGGCAAAAAAGGGGAAACAGACCAAAAATAAATAATATCTGTAGCAATAGAGGACAAAAAACCGGTTTCATGCAAGCCGGTTTTTTTTATTCCTCCAACAAGCATTACACTATAGATATCCCATTTATAGTTAGCCCATTATCGTTTTTAACAGTTTATCTTTGCGTAGCCGCTTTTTCTTCCTACTTTTGCACTCACAAACAAATAACCACTCAAGGAAAGAACGTAAAATGGGACGAACCCACATTCAAAAAGAAAAAGACACCGTTACATTAATGACTCGTTTGTACTGTAAAAAGGTACATAAAGGAGTGACAAAAAACGACAACAAACTCTGTCAGGATTGCCAGGAAGTGCTTGATTATGCCTACGATCGATTGGACAAATGCCGCTTTGGCGAAAATAAATGTTCATGCCTGCGCTGCCCGGCACACTGCTACAAGCCCGAGATGCGTGAACGCATCCGTGTCGTAATGCGCTATATAGGCCCCAAAATGCCCTATCTGGCGCCTATCGCCTATATACGCTATTTCATCCGGTAAGATTATTGTAAAACACTCCTATCGGTGTAACAAGTCAGGGAATAAAAAAAGAGGATATGGATTCAACGATCCATATCCCAAACTACTTTTTCTTTTTGTTTAATTTACCATGTACCTATTTCCACATGTTATCTTATAGGCACAAGTGATTTATAAACAAGCGACCCCCCGAAAATGTTCGCAAAAAAAGCCCTTTTGTTCTCCAATTATACGGATTGATAAAAAAAGCCGGAAGCTTATGGCCGCCGGCTTTGTTTCTTTTAGGTGAAGGGAAATCAGATCACATAGAGCGAGCTGATAGATTCATCGTTGCATACGCGACGGATGGCTTCAGCAAACATTTCAGCGACAGAAAGGAGGACAACCTTGTCGCACTTCTTGGTGTAGGGAATCGAATCAGTGAAGATGATCTTTGTCAGAGCCGACTCATCGACACGCGTCGAAGCGGGGTCAGACATCACAGCGTGACTGGCAAAGGCATGAACTGACTTGGCACCGTTTTCCAGCATCAGGTTGGCCGCCTTGGTGATCGTGCCGGCGGTATCCACCATGTCGTCGATCAGCACAACGTCCATTCCCTTTACATCTCCGATAATACGCATCTCGGCAACTTCATTAGCACGCAGGCGCGATTTGTGGCAGATGACCATCGGTACACCGAGGTATTTTGAATACGTACTGGCGCGTTTCGTTCCACCCACGTCGGGCGTAGCGATACAAAGGTTTTCGATCGGGAATGTCGTCCGGATGTATTCCAGGAAGACCGAAGAGGCATACAAGTGGTCAACCGGGATATCAAAGAAGCCCTGTATCTGGTCGGCATGCAAGTCCATGGTGATCAGTCGGTCGATACCGGCTACACTCAGCATGTTGGCGATCAGCTTGGCAGCGATCGATACACGTGGTTTGTCTTTACGGTCCTGGCGTGCCCAGCCGAAATAAGGAACCACAGCAATAATGGAATGAGCCGATGCACGCTTGGCAGCGTCGACCATCAACAGGAGTTCCATCAGGTTGTCTGAATTAGGGAAGGTAGACTGCACCAGGAATACATCCCGGCCACGGATCGATTCTTCGTAAGATACAGAGAACTCACCATCGGCAAAATGCTGGATATTCATTTTTCCTAACGGACAATCCAGGCTTTTACAAATCTTTTCGGCGAGATAACGGGAGTTTGTTCCCGAGAACACAAGGTACGGAGTATGTGCGCTCATTATGCTGATAATACTTGAATAAGTGAATAGATATTTACGCCGGCAAAAGTACAAAACAATTGCCAATAATCTATTCACTTATTCAAGTATTATCTACAATAAGGAGAACTACAGGTAGGTAAATTTCAGTATCGTCACTCCGAAAGCAGGCAGCAGCAGCTCGTAAGGCCACGACTCGGTAAGTGTACCAAGCGTTAAGACGCCACTGAGCAGATCTGTCACCTTGGCCGGTTTGTTATCCGTAAAATCCATTTCGTTAAATACTTCAGCAGGGATACGGATACGCACCTTCCGGTCGGAAGCGTCGAAGTTGACAGCCACAAGGATTACTTCATTCAGGTATTTACGCAGGAAGACATACTGGCGGTTACTGTCCAGTTCCGGATTCCGGGTGTTGACATGCATCAGATCGTAGAACGTACCGTTAGCAATCACCGGCTCGGTGGCTGCTATCCGGAGGATATTGGCATACTGGGTGCGGAGTTGTTTCTGTTCGTCGGTGAGTCCTGCGCCGTCCCACTTGCCACCATTATTCCAGGCGCGCATGGTCTGGATGCTCCAGTAGTCAAAGATCGTCGTACGTCCGTCGAGGCCGCTGAAACCTTCTTCGTCCATCCCCCGCTCGCCATACTCCTGTCCGAAGTAGAGCATCACCGGGTTCGTGTGCATCAGGGCGGAAACTGCCATCGCAGGGATACCCGGCTCGGGACGGCCGCAGAAGAAATCAGAGGCGATACGCTGCTCGTCGTGATTTTCCAGGAAATTCAGCATCCGGTCGTGGATACCGTCGAGGCTATACCAACACTGCGTGATCGCGCTCGCCGGTTGGCGGTTACACATCACTTCCCGGAGGGTATCATACAGACCTACCTTATCATACAAGTAGTCGAAATGACCGGTGAAGATATAATTACGGTATTGATCCGGATTATATACTTCGGCAATGAACGTGATGTCACCCGCCTGTTTAACGGCAGGGATCACCCAGTTCCAGAACTCGACCGGCACCATCTCTGCCATATCGCAACGAAAAGCATCCACGCCTTTCGCTACCCAGTAGAGCAGGATATCCCGCATCTTCAGCCAGGTGCTTGGGATGGGATCGAAGTGGCAGGCTCCGTAGTTGAAATAATCCACACCGTAGTTAAGTTTGACGGTCTCATACCAGTCGTTCTTCGAGGGCGTAGCGTCAAAATGGTTGTTACCCGTCACCTTGGCGGGAAACTCACTGTATTCGAAATCTTCCTGTTTGGCGCCGAAATGCAGTTGCAACGTTTGTCCGGGAAGATAATAGAAGTTATTGTTGGCATCGAAAGCCTTTGTTACATCGTCATGCTGACCAAGGTCTTCTACAAACGGATCACGGGCATCCGAGAAATACTGACGGGCGACATGATTGGGCACAAAGTCGATGATCACCTTCATACCGGCGGCATGCGTACGCTTGACAAGGGCTTCGAATTCCTTGATACGATCGGGCACACGGTCGGCCAGGTCGGGATCCACATCATAGTAATCCTTGATGGCGTAGGGTGAGCCGGCTTTCCCTTTCACCACGGCACGGTGATCGTGGCGGACTCCGAAGGCGCTATAGTCAGTCTTCGTCGCATGTTCGATGATCCCCGTATACCAGATATGGGTAGTCCCTGTATCCTTGATTTGTTTCAATACTTTCGGGGTGAAAGCGGAAAGCTTTCCCACCCCATTGTCATCCAGGTTACCGCTGCGCTGTTGGGTAGTATTCATATTGCCGAACAAACGGGGCAATACCTGGTAAATCACTATCTTTTTCCTCAGTTTCATAACTTATATCATCCTCTATTTATTCATCCAGCGCTTTCATACCGGCGCTTTCCAGTTGTTTTCTTTTTTCTTTAATGTTCGCAATAATAGTTTCAAACGGTCCCTCCCGCAGTGGTTCGCCTAAAGCGTTAAGGGCTGCTTCGTATCCGAGGTCGGCTATCAGGTCGACGTTCTCAAGGTCGAACATCTTATACTGCGCGAACTCCGTCGTTTCAATCAACAGATCACACAGTTGGCGATCTTCCAGTGTATTTGCCCTGAACATATAATGATAAGTTCGTTCGGCTATATACAGGATGGTCTGTTTGTATTCTTCCCGGATCAGGGGTGTAAGGTTGACGCCTATCACCCGGTCGCACTCTTCGCGTATGTTAGTAACAGGAAAATTGCGGAACACACCACCGTCTACATAATGGTTGCCGTCGATCTCCACCGGACTGAAGATAATCGGCACACTGCTCGATGCTAGCACAGCGTCGGCCAGCGGTCCCGAACGAAACTCATGGCTCACGCCCTTATCGAGGTCGGTAGCCACAATAACCATCGGGATGGGCAGGTCTTCAATACGCTTCGCCCGCAAATGCTTACTGAGGAACGAGCGCAAGCGCTTATGGTCAAACAGCCCGGCCTTGGGCAACTGAAACTGGGCAAACTCGGAGAAGTCTTTTCCCTTGAAGAGTTCCTTTATCTCGTCCCAGGCATACCCATCCGCCCACAGAGAACCGGCGATTGCACCGGCGCTGACTCCCGAAATAATATCGGGTTTCACACCACATTCCTCAAACAGGCGGAAGGCTCCCAAATGGGCAAAACCCTTCGCTCCGCCACCACTCAAGGCCAGTCCTACCCGGTAGGGTTTGTCTGCTCGTTGTCTCATGCGTTCGTATATATCCTGTTTCCGTTAACAAATATGCCCTTTTTTTACTATATAACGATATTCTTTCGCGAAAAGTTTCTCCTACACTGCAATTTCCCTATCTTTACGCCTTGAAAAAACTGAAAAAACATTACGTAGCTTTTTACATTAAATCTATATACAAATGATTACTTCAATTTTTTGGATTGTACCGATTGCGTCAGCTTTGGCGCTGATCTTTGCCTGGTTTTTCTACCGGCAAATGATGAAAGAGAGTGAAGGAACCGAGTTAATGGCCAAGATCGCCTCGCACGTGAGGAAAGGTGCCATGTCGTACTTGAAACAACAGTACAAAGTGGTAGCTCTGGTGTTCCTCGTATTAGTTATTTTATTTGCCATTATGGCGTTCGGCTTTGGGATTCAGAACGAATGGGTACCCATCGCATTCCTGACAGGAGGATTCTTCTCCGGTTTGGCAGGTTTCCTGGGAATGAAAACAGCAACGTATGCTTCTGCACGTACAGCACATGCTGCCCGTACTTCCTTAAATAAGGGATTGCAGGTTGCCTTCCGTAGCGGTGCCGTCATGGGACTTGTTGTGGTTGGTCTGGGTCTCTTGGATATCTCTTTCTGGTATGTACTGCTGAATGCCGTGATTCCGGCTGATGCCATGGAACCGACACACAAACTGACCATCATCACAACGACCATGCTGACCTTCGGTATGGGTGCATCTACGCAAGCGCTCTTTGCCCGTGTAGGTGGTGGTATTTACACGAAAGCGGCCGACGTTGGTGCTGACCTCGTAGGTAAAGTAGAAGCCGGTATTCCGGAAGACGACCCACGTAACCCGGCCACCATTGCCGACAACGTAGGTGACAACGTAGGTGACGTAGCCGGTATGGGTGCAGACTTGTACGAATCGTATTGCGGATCGATCCTTGCAACAGCCGCTCTGGGTGCTGCTGCTTTCGTAGGAAGTGGTGATCTGGAATCTCAATACAAGGCGATTATCGCTCCGATGCTGATCGCTGCCGTAGGTATCGTATTGTCTATCATCGGTATCTTCGCCGTACGTACGAAAGAAGACGCGAACATCAAGCAGTTGCTGAAAGCCCTGGCTGTAGGAACGAACCTAAGCTCTGTGCTGATTGCGATCTCTACCTTTGCTATTCTGTATTTCCTGGGTATCGACAACTGGATGTGGATCAGTGGTTCGGTGGTAGTTGGTTTGCTGGTAGGTATTGTGATCGGACAAGCTACCGAATATTATACGTCTCAATCTTACAAGCCGACACAGCGCGTGTCTGAAGCGGGTAAGACAGGTCCGGCTACCGTTATCATCTCCGGCCTGGGACTGGGTATGTTGTCAACAGCGATTCCGGTATTGGCCGTAGTCGTAGGTATTATCCTCTCGTTCCTGTTCGCTTCAGGATTCGATTTTGACAATGTAGGTATGGGGTTATACGGTATCGGTATCGCTGCTGTAGGTATGCTCTCTACACTGGGTATCACCTTGGCAACGGATGCTTACGGCCCAATTGCCGACAACGCCGGCGGTAACGCTGAAATGGCTGGTTTGGGTAAGGAAGTACGCAAACGCACCGACGCCCTTGATTCACTGGGTAACACAACCGCTGCTACAGGTAAAGGTTTCGCCATCGGTTCGGCTGCTTTGACAGGCCTGGCACTGTTGGCTTCGTATGTAGAAGAAATCAAGATTGGTTTGATCCGTCTGGGGGAAAACACGATCGCTTTGGCCGACGGCCGCGTATTAGAAACAGCGAAAGCTTCTTTCACTGACTTTATGTTCTACTACGACGTCACATTGATGAACCCGAAAGTACTGTCCGGTATCTTCCTTGGTTCGATGATGGCCTTTATGTTCTGCGGTTTGACCATGAATGCTGTAGGTCGTGCTGCCTCCAGCATGGTGGAAGAAGTGCGCCGTCAGTTCCGCGAAATCAAAGGTATCCTGACCGGCGAGGCCGAGCCTGATTATGCACGCTGCGTAGAGATCTCTACCAAGGGTGCCCAACGCGAAATGATCGTTCCGTCACTGTTGGCTATCATTGCTCCGGTGTTGACAGGTGTGATCTTCGGTGTGACAGGTGTGGTAGGTCTGTTGATTGGTGGTTTGAGTACCGGTTTCGTATTGGCTATCTTCATGGCTAACGCCGGTGGTGCCTGGGACAACGCCAAGAAACACGTAGAAGAAGGCAACCATGGCGGCAAGGGTAGCGAAGTACACAAAGCTACTGTAGTAGGTGACACCGTAGGTGACCCGTTCAAAGACACATCCGGCCCGAGCCTCAACATCCTCATCAAACTGATGAGCATGGTGGCTATCGTAATGGCAGGTCTGACCGTAGCTTGGAGTATATTCTAAGAATCACCTCCCATCGTAATAGTATATGATAAAGGATGCCCCTTCAGGCATCCTTTATTTTTTTCCTGTAAATCAGTTTCAAATACAACCAAATATGAAAGTAATTGGGTGTTCGTCGCGACGATGAATGCCCGGTCACGGGCATCGTGTTCGTAGCCGTGGGTGCAAGCCCACGGACAGGAGGATGGGTGATGTTTATGCGCCGCGTCAGCGCCGCCGTAATTGCCCGACCGGCGGCG
>JAVBUR010000041.1:0-36049 GCA_031555145.1 Tannerellaceae bacterium
TGCCCGATGAGTATGGAGCGAAAATAAAATTTCTGATGGAACATGTGAACGGTATCGACAAAGCGATTATCTCCACCCATTGCCACAACGACCTCGGTATGGCAACGGCCAACACCGTGCAGGGTGTGATCAACGGCGCCCGCCAGGTGGAAGTGACTGTCAACGGGATCGGCGAACGTGCCGGAAACACCTCATTGGAAGAGATCGCCATGATCTTCAAGAGCCATAAGGAAAAAGAAATCGTTACCAATATCAACACGACGAAGATATACGGCCTCAGCCGCATGATCTCCAGCCTGATGAATATGCCGGTACAGCCCAACAAAGCCATCGTCGGACGTAACGCCTTCGCCCACTCTTCGGGTATCCACCAGGACGGTGTGCTGAAGAACCGCGAAAGCTACGAGATCATCGACCCCAAAGATGTCGGTATCGACGACAACGCCATCGTACTGACAGCTCGCAGTGGCCGTGCTGCGTTGAAACACCGCCTGAGCATGCTGGGTGTTGAACTCGATCAGGAAAAACTGGACAAAGCGTATGTAGAGTTCCTCAAGCTGGCCGACCGTAAGAAAGATATCAACGACGACGACGTGCTGATGCTCGTAGGCAAAGACCGCGCCGAAATGCAACGCATCAAACTGGAATACCTGCAGGTCACCAGCGGCGTAGGCGTACAGTCGGTCGCCAGTGTATGTCTCAACCTCTCCGGTGTGAAGCGCTTTGAAGCAGCAGCCGGTAACGGCCCTGTCGATGCCGGTATCAAAGCCGTCAAGAAAGCGATCAGCAACAGCGACATGACCATCCAGGAGTTTCTCATCCAAGCCATCAGCAAAGGCAGCGACGATACGGGTAAAGTACATATGCAGGTCGAATACCAGGGCAATGTCTACTACGGCTTCTCCGCCAACACCGACATCATCGCCGCTTCGGTAGAAGCCTTTGTCGATGCCATCAATAAATTCATCCATTAACATAACAACAATGAGCAAAACACTCTTCGACAAAATCTGGGACAAGCACCTCGTCGATACCCTCGCCGACGGAACCATCCAACTGTACATCGACCGCCTGTACTGCCACGAAGTCACCAGTCCCCAGGCCTTCGCCGGTCTGCGTGAGAGAGGTCTGACACCTTTCCGTCCGGCGCAGATTACCTGTATCCCCGACCATAATATCCCGACCCTCCACCAGGACCAACCGATTGAAGATCCAATCTCCAAGAACCAGGTGGATACGCTGGAACGCAATGCCACTGACTTTGGCCTCCCCTACTACGGGTTGTTGCATCCGAAGAACGGTATCATCCACGTCGTAGGTCCGGAAACCGGCCTTACCCAACCAGGTATGACCATCGTTTGCGGCGATTCACACACCTCTACCCACGGCGCCATGGGAGCGATTGCTTTCGGTATCGGTACCAGCGAAGTGGAGATGACGCTTGCCACCCAGTGTATCATGCAGCGCAAGCCCCAAACCATGCGTATCACGGTAGACGGGCAACTCCGTCCGGGTGTTACCGCCAAAGATATCGCCCTCTACATCATCAGCAAGATGACCACCGGCGGTGCTACCGGTTACTTTGTGGAATATGCCGGTGAAGCGATCCGCAACGCCTCCATGGAAGAACGTCTGACGATCTGCAACCTCTCCATCGAGATGGGTGCCCGCGGTGGTATGATCGCACCCGATCAGGTAACGTTCGATTACCTGAAAGACCGTGAGTTCGCCCCCCGCGCTGCCGAATGGGAGCAGAAAGTGTCCGAATGGCGGGAACTGTACAGCGATGCAGATGCCACATTCGATAAGGAGATCCGCTTCCAGGCGGAAGATATCGAGCCGATGATCACCTACGGAACGAATCCGGGTATGGGAATGGGAATCCGAGAAGCGATCCCTGCACTGGAAAGTGTGGACGAAGCCGGGCGCATCTCCTATAAGAAATCGCTTGATTATATGGGCTTTACCGCCGGCGAGCCGGTGTTGGGTAAAGCTATCGACTACGTATTCCTGGGCAGTTGCACCAACGGCCGTATCGAAGACTTCCGTGCCTTTGCCTCGATGGTGAAAGGCAAGCAGAAAGCAGCCGACGTAACCGCCTGGTTAGTTCCCGGCAGTTGGTTAGTGGAAAAGCAGATACGCGTCGAAGGGATAGACAAGGTATTGGCTGAAGCGGGTTTCGAACTCCGTCAGCCCGGTTGTTCCGCTTGTCTGGCCATGAACGAAGATAAGGTACCTGCCGGTAAGTACGCCGTATCCACCTCCAACCGTAACTTCGAAGGTCGCCAGGGACCTGGTGCCCGCACGATCCTTGCTGGTCCGTTGGTTGCGGCTGCGGCAGCCGTCACCGGGCAGATTACTGATCCGAGAGAACTAATCTAATAATAATGTACAATGAAACAGAAAATCAATATCATCACATCTACGTGTGTTCCTCTTCCTTTGGAGAATGTGGACACAGACCAGATCATCCCGGCACGTTTCCTGAAAGCAACGACGCGTGAGGGCTTTGGCGACAATCTTTTCCGCGACTGGCGGTATGACAAAGAGGGGAGATTGAATCCGGACTTTGTACTCAACCAAGGGGTTTACCAGGGTGAGATCCTTGTGGCCGGTAAGAACTTCGGCAGTGGCAGTAGCCGCGAACATGCCGCCTGGGCGATTGCCGGGTATGGTTTCAAAGTGGTTGTCAGCAGTTTCTTTGCCGATATCTTCAAGAATAACTCGATGAACAACGGCCTGTTGCCTGTAGTTGTCTCTCCGGCTTTCTTATCTGAAGTATTCGACTCCATCCAGGCTGACCCGACGAATACGTTGACCGTCAATCTTGCCGCCCAAACCGTCACTAACAATGCTACCGGCCACAGCGAATCCTTCGAGATCAACGCCTACAAGAAAGACTGTCTTCTCAATGGCCTCGACGATATCGACTATCTCCTGGCCAATAAGAACAAAATCGAAGCATACGAAGCAAACAGATGAGCGTATGATAGAAATAATGGATACAACCCTGCGCGACGGGGAACAGACTACCGGAGTTTCTTTTGCTGCGCATGAGAAACTGGTGATTACCCAGATGCTATTGGGTGAGGCGGGAGTAAACCGGGTAGAGATTGCTTCGGCACGGGTATCGGATGGTGAGTTCGATGCCGTGAAACGCGTCGCGGCCTGGGCGGCGAAGACGGGAAACCTGGATCGCCTCGAAGTGCTCGGTTTTGTGGATGGGGATGCTTCGCTCAATTGGATCGAAGCTTCCGGGTGCCGGGTGATCAACCTCCTGTGCAAAGGTTCCTACAAGCACGTCACCGAACAACTACGTAAGAAACCCGAACAACATTTCGCGGATATCCGTAACGCCGTAGCCATAGCTACCGATAAGCAGATAGCCGTCAATATCTATCTCGAAGACTGGTCGAACGGCATCCAGCACTCGCCCGAGTATGTCTTTCAGATGGTCGATACCTTGCGCGACCTGCCCATCCGTCGCTTTATGATCCCGGATACGTTGGGAATCCTCAATCCGGCCAATACTTACGAATATTGCAAGTTGATGGTAGACCGTTACCCGGATATCTGGTTCGACTTCCATCCACACAACGACTACGATCTGGCTGTTGCCAATGCCTTCTCGGCCGTCAAAGCCGGTGTCAAGGGTGTGCATACCACTGTCAACGGTCTGGGTGAACGTGCCGGAAACGCACCGCTCAGCAGTGTGATCGCCGTACTCAAAGATCAGTTAGGTGTAACGACCTCAATCCATGAAGACAAGATCAATAAGGTAAGCAAGCTGGTGGAAACCTACTCGGGTATCCATATCGCTCCCAACAAACCGATTGTGGGTGAGTATGTTTTTACCCAATGCGCCGGCGTCCATGCCGATGGCGACAGTAAGAATAACCTGTATTACAATGACCTCCTGCCCGAACGTTTCGGCCGTATCCGCGAATACGCCCTGGGGAAGACATCCGGGAAGGCGAATATCCGCAAGAACCTCGAATCGCTCGGCATCGACATGGACGACGACTCCATGCGCAAAGTCACCGAACGCATCATCGAACTGGGAGATAAGAAGGAGATTGTCACACAGGAAGACCTGCCCTATATCATCAGCGACGTCCTCAACCAAGAGACCAAAGGCGACGAACGGATCCGCATCCTCAACTACTCCCTGTCGCTGACGCAGGGCCTGCGACCAGTGGCTACCCTCAAGATCGAGATCGATGGCGAAGCCTACGAGCAATCGGCTTCCGGCGACGGTCAGTATGATGCCTTTGTCCGTGCCCTCCGCAAGATCTATTCCGACCTGGGACGCCCGTTCCCGATGCTGACCAACTATTCGGTCACCATCCCACCAGGCGGTCGCACGGATGCTTTCGTGCAGACCATCATCAGTTGGAACTACGCCGGTGTCGACTTCAAAACCCGCGGTCTCGATGCCGACCAGACCGAAGCCGCCATCAAAGCCACCCTCAAGATGCTGAACAAAATCGAAGGCTAAACGTTTTTACTTATATACTAGTGAATATATGAGACAATTAACGATCGCGCTTGTAGCGCATGACAACCGCAAAGCGGATATGGTGGAATGGGCCGTGCATAACGCCGACTTCCTTTCGCAACACCACATCGTCTGTACCGGCACCACCGGTGGACTGGTACGTGATGCGCTCGAAGAAAAGGGTATCCACATCGAAATGACCCGTATGCACTCCGGCCCGATGGGAGGAGACGCTGAGATCGCCGCCATGGTCGTACGCCAGCAAATCGACCTGGCTATCTTCCTGATCGACGACCTCAACCCACAGCCCCACGAAGCCGACATCCAGATGTTGCTCCGCCAATGCCGTGTTCACAACGTCCCCATCGCCTGTAACCGCTACAGCGCCGACCTGATGATCACCAGCAGCCTGTGGGACGATGACACCTACGAGCCGATGGAACCTAAATACATTCATTTCCAGCGGTAATAACTTTTGCCCCGGGTTTCAACCCGGGGATATAATAATCAGGATATAATAACCTCAACCCCCGGGTTAAAACTAAAACCCGGGGCAAAAAATAACATATAGATGAAATTAAACATCGCAGTATTAGCCGGTGATGGTATCGGTCCCGAGATTGTAGAGCAAGGTATGAAAGCAGTGCAGGCGGTTTGCCAAAAGTACGGTCATGAATTACAGTATGAAAAAGCCTTGGTAGGCGCTACGGCGATCGATGCCGTCGGCAATCCCTATCCGGACACGACACACGACTTGTGTATGCGTAGCGACGCCGTCTTGTTCGGCGCTATCGGCTCTCCGAAATACGACAATGACCCGTCGGCCAAAGTACGCCCCGAACAAGGCCTGCTGGCCATGCGCAAGAAACTCGGCCTCTACGCCAACCTCCGTCCGGTAACTACATTCCCGTCGCTGATCGACAAATCACCGCTTCGTGCCGACCTGGTCGAAGGCGCCGACTTTATGTGTATCCGTGAACTGACGGGCGGCATGTACTTCGGTCGTCCGCAAGGCCGGAGTGAAGACGGCGACACGGCTTACGACACCTGCGTCTATACCCGCGAAGAGATCGACCGTATCGTCCGTCTCGCCTACCAGTATGCACAGAAGCGCCGGAAGAAACTAACCGTAGTCGATAAAGCCAACGTGCTGGCTACCTCCCGCCTCTGGCGCCAGGTCTCGCAGGAGATCGAGAAGGAATATCCCGATGTGGAAACCGAGTACATGTTTGTCGACAATGCCGCCATGCGCCTGATCCAGTGGCCGAAGAGCTTCGATGTGATGGTGACCGAAAATATGTTTGGTGATATCCTCACCGACGAAGCATCTGTCATTACCGGTTCACTCGGTATGTTGCCCTCTGCCTCCATCGGTATCCACACCTCGGTGTTCGAACCCATCCACGGATCGTATCCGCAGGCTGCCGGTAAGAACATTGCAAATCCGTTGGCAACGATCCTGAGTGCTGCTTTGATGTTCGAATATGCGTTTAACGCCATGCCCGAAGGCACCCTGATCCGTGAGGCTGTGGCCGCTTCGATGGATGCCGGTATCGTGACCGAAGACATCGCCCGCGGCGGCAAAGCCTACTCCACCAGCGAAGTGGGTGACTGGGTTGCCGATTACATTTTAAAAGCCTGATGATACAATATTTTTTCATCAAGGGAGTTATAAAAGAGTATGCTTTTTAACTCCCTTGATTTCGCCGTTTTCTTCCCGGTTGTCTTCTTCCTTTATTGGTGGATGAACGGGAAAAGCCTACGGTTGCAAAACGCCTTACTGCTGGTCGCCAGTTATTTCTTTTATGCCTGCTGGGATTGGCGGTTTCTTTTCCTGTTGATGTTCTCTACCCTGCTCGACTATTTCACGGGGCTGATGATGTGCCAATCCGAAACCCAAACGAGACGTCGTATTTGGTTCTGGTTAAGCGTGGTGGTCAACCTTGGCTTATTGGGTGTTTTTAAGTATTACAATTTCTTTGTCGAATCATTTGCCGACTTTGTCTCCCTGCTCGGACTCTCCGTCCACCCTGTCGTCCTCCATCTGATTCTGCCGGTCGGTATTTCTTTTTATACGTTCCATGGATTGTCGTATGTGATCGACATCTACTTCGGGAAGATAAAGGCTGAACGCAACTTTATTGACTATGGCTTATTTGTCAGCTTCTTTCCGCTTCTCGTGGCCGGACCTATCGAACGGGCTACCCACCTGCTTCCGCAGATCAAGCAAGAGCGTGTATTTGATTATAGTAAATCGGTCGACGGCCTGCGGCAGATCTTGTGGGGATTGTTCAAGAAGGTAGTGATCGCAGACAACTGCGGGGTGGTTGCCAATTATTTCTTCACCCATACGGAAGAGGCCTCGGGCAGCGGACTGCTGTTAGGGGTCATCCTCTTTACGATCCAGATCTATGGCGATTTCTCCGGGTATTCGGATATCGCTTTGGGCACAGCCCGGTTGCTGGGTATCGAGCTATTGCGCAATTTTGCGTTCCCCTTCTTTTCACGTAATGTGGCCGAACACTGGCGGCGCTGGCATATATCGCTTACTTCCTGGTTTCGCGACTATGTGTACATTCCGATACTGGGAGGTAGCCGGGTCAGTACGTGGAAGAGGATACGGAATACCTATATTATTTTCTGGCTGAGTGGCCTCTGGCATGGTCCCGGTTGGACATACATGCTCTGGAGTACCGTAAATGCCACCTATTTTGTTCCGTTGTTACTGACCAAACAGAACCGCCGGTATATGGACACCGCAGCGCAAGGGAGATCATTGCCTACCTTCCGTGAATTAATTGCCATCCTGTCGACGTTTAGCTTAACGGTGTTTGCGCACGTCTTCTTCGGCGCCAGAAGTATGTCGCACCTCTGGACGTATCTGACCGGTCTTTTTTCGACATCCCTGTTCACCATACCTGATTTCCCGGGCAGGAAAAATGCGTTTGTGACCATCCTGTTGGTGATCTTCTTCCTGATCGTAGAATGGATGGGCAGGGAAAACCAGCATGCATTGGGAGATTTCGGGACAAAGTGGCGACGTCCGCAGCGTTGGATGTTCTATATGGGGCTATGCGCCCTGTTGGTGCTGTTCATGCAAACGGAAGGAACACCATTTATTTACTTTCAGTTTTAACGATGGCAGTCATGAAGAAATTAGTTAAACGAACAGTCCTTTTTCTGCTTCTCGCCGTTCCATTCTATCTGCTTGCCTTACTGGCAGTAGGGAGTCTGCCTTATCCTTTCCACCCCAACCTGTTCTATCCGTTGGGAGGATATGGCTACATGCATACCCGGATCAGGGAGATTCCTGATTTCAAGGATGTCGATATCCTGTTCTGCGGCCCGTCGTTCGCTTACCGGGGTTTTGATCCGCGTATCTTCG
Organism: Tannerellaceae bacterium; assembly: GCA_031555145.1. Lineage (GTDB taxonomy): Bacteria > Bacteroidota > Bacteroidia > Bacteroidales > Tannerellaceae > JAJDIA01. Next base: position 7,884 of record JAVBUR010000041.1, read on the forward strand.
CAGCTGCCGGGTATACGTCGTTCAACCTGGCCTCCAGCTCCCAGCAACCTATCCAGACCAAACTGCTGCTGGATCGATACCTCGACGGATTGAATCCTCAACAGGTAGTGATGGCCGTAGGTCCTGGTAGTATGGTAGACGATGGGGTGGAATCGACCCTCGACCTGATTGCCAACGACCGGAAAGACGCCGGCCTGATCCGGATGGTATTCAAAGTAAACCACCTGAAAACGTATAACGCTCTCTTGTATGGCCTTGAACGTTCGCTCCTTGGCATGGACAAGGGCTACCGGGAATCAGTTGACAACCGGGGCGACGGTACTTATATCCGCGGTGGCTTCGTCGAGAACAAACAACTGAATAACCAAGCAGATACCATTATCCCCAGCCGCCCTATCACCTTCCGCCCCATCCAGGCCGAAGCCCTGCAAGCCATTGCCTCCCTGTTAAAGCAGCGGGGAATCCCCCTCACCCTCATCTACCTCCCCGTCACCCAGGCCTATTACCACAGCTTTACCAACCTGCCGGCCTTTCACGAGCAAATGAAAACGTACGGTATCTACTACAACCTGAACGAGTGCCTCCCCCTCAATGATGCCTTCCACTTCTACGACGCCCAACACCTCAACCAATACGGCGTGGAGATTGTGGATCAATGGATCATCGACAACATCTTAGATAAGAAATAAACAAAGTAGCGTACGTCTCCCTGAAGGCTGTGTCGTTTCAACTACGGCCGGATCTGAAGCTGTTTTGCAACGACACGGCTACCAGCAATAGTTTCATTAGGATGAAACTGTTTGTTTCACCTATTGAAACTGTCTGTTTCACCGTTTGGAACTCGGAGTTTCACCCTATGAAACTGAAAGTTTCATCCTATGAAACTGAAAGTTTCATAGGATGAAACTCTTACGGCACCATCGTCTTTCTTTTGATGCCCCGTGTGACAGATGTGACAGCAAATTGTCCTGAAAACGGATCTGTCACGGGTATCTGTCACGCATCCAATCCGCTCTCAATCAGAACGATAATACCCTACGTGTGACAGCGTGACGGATAAATTCGAAAAAAAACTTCGTGTAGAAGGGAGCGCAGTCAATTCACAAAGGGTAGCGTGGCGGATATTCAGGTTATACAGTATTTGAAGATAAATACTGAGCCTGTTTTGAAAAGAATGGTATTTGCTACAAGATTTACCGAATTGATCCAATATTCTTCTAATTTTACAACAAAATGAATGCAGTTCTCTTTATTATTACCGGTGGTCCAGGAGCAGGTAAAACTACGCTATTGACTGAACTTGATTGACGTGGTTACCGATGTATTTCCGAAGTCGCCCGCCAGATCATCTGTGAGCAAATGGAACAGGAGGGTAGTGCCCTCCCGTGGGCCGATACAGAATGTTACATAGTCTTAATTAATACTTCGGCTCCGCTTGTTTTAGTGACTACAATATGTTTTATCAGTAAGGAAATGCTTTTTTGTTATGGGCAAAAATTATCCGAAGAACGGATATGCTTTTACGGCGGTGTATTCTTTGTCCAGCAAAGCGGTTTCTTCGGCTGTCAGCGGATGCGACAAGAGATCGTTGATGTGATCGACAAAGAAAGAAAAACTCTTGAAATTGCCGGGCGGGATCAATAGATCCGACCCCATCCCAAGGGCGAAGCGCACGGCGGCCATTCCGAGGGCTTTGTCTTTGTCTGTATCTACAGGCTTGCACCAGGATTTAGGAAAACCGGACTGTTGGCGTTCGGCATCATCTTTCCAATGGCGGTGGGTGAGCGATTTGATGGAAATGATACCCAGATTACGTTGTTTGGCTTCCCGGCAGATGTCAGTGCCCATTCCGTTGTAGCGGTTCATCATCCAGTTGATGGGATACATCACGGTGTCGAAGTCGTATAGCGACATGGTCTTCACGCCGACAGCTTCATTGTGGGCGGTGAAGCCTACTTTCCGTATGCGGCCTTCTTCTTTAGCTTTGATGATCATTTCCATCACGCCATCAGGACCGAAGGCTTGGTCGATATCCTCCTGAGTAGTCATGGCATGAAGCTGGTAGAGATCGAAATAATCGGTGTGGAGTAGTTTGAGAGAACGTTCGAATTCTTTTTCAGCGCCGGTGCGCAGACGTTCCTCAGTTTTGCATGCAAGATAGGCATGCTTACGGTAGGGGATGAGGGATATACCGAGTTTTTCTTCGGCATCACCGTAGCTGGGGGCCACATCGAAATAATTAACACCCCGGTCGATTGCCCAGGATACGTGGCGGTCGGAGGCCTCCTGGCCGTCTTGCATAGAGATAACCCCCCCGTAAACGACGGGGAAAACTTCGAATCCCGTTTTACCTAATATGTGTTTTGGGGAAGGAGAGGTGGTCTGCCCGGCGATTTTACCGAATACCTTCGTCGGGTTTCCCAAAGTGCCCAAGGCCGCCATGGCGGCTGATTGTTGGATGAAATGGCGTCTTTTCATGATATATACAGCTTATAAGTAGTATATATATAACAGTTGAAGGAGTGGGAAAGTTAGTACCTCCGCAGTGATTTTTTGTAGTTCATTAAGTATGACATAAGAAATAAATGAGGAGCGGCATCTTAACGCATTGATGCAAGATTGAAATTTACACATAAAGTGTAACCGACCCTCATGACGAATGCCTGTATTTCTTACCTTTGTCACTCAATAACAGCTAATCAAATGAAAGTTACTGCCGCCGTCCTCCCAGCAGACAGCCTGACCCGGAACTATTTTCCGGCGGACTACTCAGACGTGTATGCCTGTGAAATAACTACCGAAAAAGAAATAACTCCGGATGACCTCCTGGTTAGCTTCTGGACCGACTTCCCCGGATGGGTAAACCGGCTGTTTCAATTACGTAACCTCTTGGTGAAACCCTTTGGCCTGAAAGGAGCGAAAGGGAACAATCTGGCTGCATTTGAAAATACCATCCGCACAGGAGCCCCTTATAATATGGCCTCTGTTCCTGCCAAGAACCCACATGAAACCGTATTGCTCTTAACCGACGAGCACCTCGATGCCTACATGGCCGTCCATATCCAATCCAATGAGAGTCATAAAATGATCTCAGCTATCACACTAGTTCATTTTAAAAACAAACTCGGGCGCCTCTATTTTTTTGTTATCAAACCCTTTCACGGCTTTGTTGTCAGAAACATGCTCAAACGATCCGTGGAAAGAATGGGCAATTAAACTTTTTACCGAAAGAGTCTGTTTTTCTTTTAGGGTATTATATACTCTGATTCAGTGTTCTTTGACAGCACCAAAACAATCTGTCCAATAGTATTAATTGTTTAATTCCTTACCTTATGAACTTAAAAGTCAAACTAAAGATTTGTGGTAAAGTTGCAGCCGTAGGTGCAATCTTAGCCGTAGGAACAATCATCCCCAAAGAAGCGGAAGCACAGCAAGCAAAAGGCAAACCGAATATCCTGGTTATTTTCGGCGACGATATCGGTGTGCATAATATCAGTGCTTATAGTCATGGTATGGTGGGTTTTCATACGCCCAACATCGACAAGATCGCTAAAGATGGCATTATGTTCACCGATTATTACGGGCAACAAAGCTGTACCGCCGGGCGCGCCGCCTTTATCACCGGACAGTGCCCGTTCCGTACCGGTCTTACCAAAGTAGGTATGCCTGGCGCTCCGGTTGGTTTACAGGCCGAAGATCCTACTATTGCCGAATTTCTGAAACCGCTCGGTTATGCAACCGGGCAATTCGGTAAAAACCATTTGGGCGACCAGAACAAATACTTGCCTACCGCCCATGGCTTTGATGAATTTTTCGGAAACCTCTACCATCTCAATGCGGAGGAAGAACCCGAACAACCCGAATACCCCAAAGACGCTGCCTTTGTATCCAAGCATAAGCCTCGTGGCGTTTTGAGAGCTACTGCCGACGGAAAAGTGGAAGATACAGGTCCATTGACCAAAAGCCGCATGCAAACTGTTGATGAAGAATTCATGGCTGCCGCCAAAGACTTTATTACCCGTCAGGCAAAAAGCGGTATCCCCTTCTTCACCTGGTTTAACTCAACCCGTATGCATGTAAACACACACCTGAAATCCGCCTCGCAGGGAGTGACCGGTCTCGGCTTGCAAGCTGACGGTATGGTGGAACACGATAAACAGGTTGGTGAACTGCTGAAACTGCTGGACGATCTGGGCATTGCCAGTAACACCATCGTTATTTATACTACCGACAACGGCGCAATGAAGAATATGTGGCCCGACGGCGGTGTATCTCCTTTCCGCTCCGAAAAAGACACCAACTGGGAAGGCGCTGTACGTGTTCCCTGTGTCATTCGTTGGCCTGGACAAATCCAGCCCGACCGGAAGGTAAACGATATCTTTTCTGCCGAAGACTGGCTGCCCACGTTAGTTGCAGCAGCCGGTGGAGACCCGAATCTGGTGGCAAAAGCCAAGTCAGGTGTACAAGCCGGAAATAAAAACTTCAAAGTACATCTGGATGGTTATAACCAATTATCCTTCCTGACCGGGAAAGTCGATAAGTCCCTGCGTGACGAGTTCTTTTATTTCGATGATGATGGCAACCTGTGCGCCGCCCGGAAAGGACAATACAAAGCTACCTTCTCCTTGCAGGAAGCTACGGGGATGGCTATCTGGCGAACTCCACTTGCTTCATTGAAAGCTCCCTTCCTGGTCGATTTGCGGCAAGACCCGTACGAATATGCTTACGATGGTTCGATCAACTACGAAAAATGGATGTTCGACAAGAACTTCCTGATATTTGATGTGATAGATATGGTCACTGCCTATCTGGAAACATATAAGCAGTTCCCGCCGCGTCAAAGCCCCGCCAGCTTCACGATCGACAAAGTAACTGAGAACATGAAAGCTGCTGCGGATGCACGTAATGCCGCTGCCTCTCGTTCAGCCAAATAACGCACAGGCTTTTAATATGAATGAGGCTAACTTTGGTACCCCCAAAGTTAGCCTCATTCCCTTTTTTGATTCATGTATAATACTTAACTCTCGGCAAACCGTTCCTTCGTACGCTTTGCCTCCAGGCATTGCGTATCCAGCGACTGCCGGTAACGCACACATCCTTCCATGAACTGCGGCCATTCCGGCACCGACACCTCCGGATTATACCCTTCCGGCAGCAGTCCCCATAAATCCGGGTGATACCAGCATAGCGCATGACCACTGCTGTCCCGGTGCCTGCGAATACCTTCCCGGAGCCTTTTTACTTCTTCCACAAGCTCTTCGTGTGTCAACTGTTGAATATCTTCATCCATACCCTTATCTGTTTATGCTATATACATATAACGTCTGAGGAAAAAGCGTTGTTCATTAAAGTATCGTCAAATGGAAAATCTTCGATATCCCTGTTACGAGGATCTGAATCCCTATACACAAGGTAATAAAAGCAATAAACTTCCCGATGATCATATTGCCCGACTCGCCCAGCCGCTTCATTAATCGTGTTCCCTGCAACAGCATCACGTAAAGTCCCATCAGCAACACAAAGATCGCTGCTGCAATCATCCCGATATTTACTCCGGTTGCTACCCAATCTCCCTTTACTGTGAAATTCGCCATCAACGTAAATATAACAGAAATAGAACCTGGTCCCAGGCAGATAGGGAATGACAACGGATAAAATAGTTTCGACTCAATACTACTTACATGTACTTTTTTACCCTCCACCGGGGTAGCATCCACTGCTGAAGCATCCGGAGCCGAAAGCATATCGAATCCCGTCTTGCAGATAACCAGCCCGCCACCAACCTGAATTACGGGAATGGCGAGCCCGAAAAGCAGCAACACCAAATGTCCCAGCAGCAAACTCCCCAGACCAATGGTTAGGCAATTTACCACGATCTTGTGTGCTGCCATTTTCCGCTGTCGTTCATCCAGTCCGTGCAGTGACCCATGTACGATCAATGCATTCCCGATCGGATTGACCAACGGAAAAAGGGCCACAAGCGACGACACAAATGTATAAAGCACAGACTCCACCGTCATAATTTACCCCCTGTGATAAAGTTCTTTCAATAAAGCAATCTCCTGCGCATACCCCGGCAACTCGTTAGGGGTTTCCAAGTAAAATGGCAGATGGTATAGCTTCGGATGATTGATCACTTTTTCGAAAGTGGCCAGTCCCAGCGAACCATTCCCTATTGTTTCGTGACGGTCTTTGTGGCTTTGGAATGGATTCTTGCTATCGTTCAGGTGGATAGCTCGCAGCCGTTCCAGTCCGACTACACGGTCGAACTCATCCAGTACCCCGTCCAGGTTATTCACAATGTCATAGCCGGCATCATATACATGGCAGGTGTCCAGGCAGACGCCCATCTTATCTTTCAACTCCACCCCGTCAATGATCCGGCGTAACTCTTCAAATGTTCGTCCAATCTCACTACCTTTTCCTGCCATGGTTTCCAGCAGTATGGTGGTGGTTTGTTCGGGTTTCAGTACCCCGTTCAATGCTTCCACAATATAGGCGATGCCTATGTCTACGCCTTGCTGTACATGACTTCCCGGATGAAAATTATACAGATTTCCCGGCACATATTCCATCCGCACCAAATCGTCGACCAGCATCTCGCGTGCAAACCGCCGGATACCTTCATCCGCCGCACATACATTTAATGTATAGGGAGCATGTGCCAGTAATACCGCAAAATCATGTTCTTTAGCCAGCTTTAGGAAAGCAGCCACATCCTTCTCGTCAATTGCCTTCGCACTTCCTCCACGCGGGTTACGTGTGAAAAACTGAAACGTATTCGCTCCAATCGAAAGCGCATCTTTTCCCATACCCTGAAAACCATTGGATGTGGACAAATGACAACCTATTTTAAGCATAACCTGTTTGTTTTTTGATGATTCTCTACAAATATAACAAAACCTTCCCGACATTGTTATCTTATAGTATAGCTGAACGTATTAAATAAATCCACCCTATGACACCTAATAATACAAACCCACAGGTAGACAACTACATAAGCAGCATCAATTGTTGGCAGGAAGAAACAAAGGAACTCCGATCTATTCTCCTCGACTGCGGCCTCACCGAAGCGATCAAATGGGGTAAGCCCTGTTATTCCTTTCTAGGTGAAAATATTGCTATTATCCAAGGCTTCAAGTCATATTTTGCCCTGCTGTTCTTTAAAGGATACCTTCTGCACGACCCTGCCGGTATACTTGTCAAAACCGGGCCCAACACCCGTGTCGGGCGTCAGATCCGGTTTGCCTCCGTTCATGAGATCGAATCACTCGAACCTCAGGTCAGAGCCTATATCCGCGAAGCCATTCTTGTATCTCATCTTTTGTGACAGTCGGTTTCTTATTTGACTTTATCCGTGCTAATACCTGCGTTCCGACTTTTCGGGCACTTTCCTTGTCAGGGAAGGGCATTGATATTTCAAGCGCTGGGATGATTGGTTGATGAATAAATACTTTATCATTAATGGTAATCTGATACCCCCATCCATCTCCCGACCGGAATGTCTCCACAACAGCCTGCCGGTTATGTGATGATGCCGCTTCCTCCACACGGGAGTAAGCATAAAATGACATCATCACAATCACCAGTAAGCTTGCGAGAATTTTCTTTCGATCAATATTCATCATCATCGTATTCATATGGATGCAGTTCCCAGATATCATCAAAATAATACGTACTGCTCTTCCCAGATACTACATATCCTTTTACACCAGTTGAAAAAGCGGTAGTCGCCGTACGGGCCGAACCTTTAAACTTGGCGACATTCTCCCACAAATCCGTCGTAGGTGAATATTTCCATGTATCCGTTCGTAATCCTGAACTCTCTCCGCAGGCAAGATAGGCATTCCCGTCAATCACAAATGCTACACCATACTGCCGTGTCATCGCATAGTCGTCATCATAATCATCGTCGCTGGTGTCGGCTATATCCCGTAATTGTGTCCAAAGGCCTGTTTCAGGGACATATTTCCAGAAATCATAGATGTATGTCCCGTTGTTCGTTCCGCAACATACATAAGCTGCACCGTCAATCACGAAACTTGTTGCCGCTCTTCGCTTGTTACCTCCGATACTCACAATCTGTTCCCAGCTATTCATCGAAGGATCAAAGGCATAAAAATCTTTCAGGTAGTTGCCATCGTATCCGCAACCGATATATCCTTTTCCGCTTACGCCGAAAGCGACCGCTTCATAACGGGGCGAACCCGGGAAGTCAGCCCGTTGGTTCCATACATTTCCTGAAGGGTCATACTCCCAGAAGTCGTTCAGATAGTTTGAACCGTCATATCCCGTTCCTACATATCCCTTATTGTTAATGGTAAATGCGACCGCTGAACTTCTTGGTGTACCGGGTAAATCTGCCTTTTGTGTCCAAAAGTCCCGATCCATATCATACTCCCATAAATCAGAGAAGCGGCTTGTTTTACCGTTATACCCGCCATACAAATAGCCCTTGCTGTCGATTGTAAAAGAACTTGCATGCCCTCTTGCCAGCCCATCAAAATCAGAAACCCGGTACCACTTGCCGATCAGATCTTCATCATCATCACTACTGCACGAAGCTGCAAAAACCAACGAAAAAGCCGCCGTTAAGGCCATTGTCATCTTGAATACTTTCATCTTTAATCTTATCATCGTAAATAAATTAATCGATTTAACTGTCTGCAAATAAAGAAGATAATAGCCTACGACGAAAATTTAATCTGTGAATTGCCCATATCCCTCGGTGAATTGCCCCGGAGAAAAGGCAGATGCTTATTTGCCCACATATAAGAGCGAAAAGCCGTTAAGCGACCCAAATTCCCGATTCACCGATAAAGGTTTCAGACTGGCGGGTTTTAGTTGTCCGAAAGCCGGACAAATCTATTCTTTGTACCCGAAACGATTCATAAAACAAGTATGTAATGCACAAAACAGTTCTAATTATCTGTACGTTGATTGCTATCCTCATCATACCTTCCTGTTATGATGAGAACAATACCTACGGTACAGCATTGGTCAGTTCTTCCTTCCGGAATGTAATAACTGACTCTTGTTCCGTAGATGTCACATCCATTTTAATAGACTCACTCGAAACATCCGGCCTCGGACATGTACTGATCGGCCAATATAAACACGACCTTTGGGGAAATGTGATGGCGGAAGGATATATTCCGTACAATTGTCCTTCCTATACTACCAGTGCCGACGAAGTGGTCGTGCTCGATTCGCTGGTTCTCCTGCTTCGCCACAAAGGGTATTATATCGGCGATACCACCAAGGCGCAAACATTGAACATCTATCGCCTCTCCGAAAAGATTGTCTTGAACGATAACGGATACCTCTACAACAAACACCGGGTCGGCTACGATCCCGAACTCCTTGGATCCTACACATACAAGCCCAAACCCGGCGATCCCGAATTTCTCGAAATACGCCTGTCTGATGATCTTGGAAAAGATCTTCTTGAAAAATTCCATACACGTGACCTGGCCGTATCCTCCGAACGTTTTGAAGACTACTTCAAGGGAATCGCCATCATACCCGATGTAGAGACAAGCCAGTCACTGCTTGCATTCTCTGTCGGTGATACGTTGGCCGCGCTGTCGCTTCGCTACCGGATAGCCGATGCGCTTGAGAACGAACAGGAACTACTGTTCACTCCCTATACCGCCAACCAGTTCAGCCATATCGAGCACGATCCTACCGGAACTATTGTGGAACCCTGGGTCAATGAAGGCGAAATACCTTCTGGGTTATTAGACAACCGGGGCTTTATCATGTGTGGAATAGGATGGTACACCAAACTGGAATTTCCTTTTCTCAACAATATTATGCAAAGTGGAGAACAAGTTGAAGTCGAAAGCGCTACCCTGCTGGTCTATCCCGAATCCGGAACCTACTCCGGCCAGAACTTGCTGCCCGACAGTATCTACCTTTACATTGCCGACGAAAACAATGTCATTACCGACGCCGTCAAAGACTATTTGGGCGAACAGGTACAAAGCGGTGTCCTAGTTAAAGACGATACCTATGAGGCCAATACATACTACTATTTTGATGTGACCGATTTTATGCAACAGGAATTAGGTGCCTTTGGCATGTATAAACACAACCTCCAACTCGTATTCAGTAGCAGCGACTACACCGGAACGATCCGGAATATGACCTTCAGTGATCGGAACGGACGCTCCCCCATCGTTTTACAATTAAGATACAAAATATATGAAAGTTATTAAGTTTCTTCTTCTTCTCCTTATACTTTTCCCCTGTCCTGTAGTCGCTCAGAATGCCATGACTTCTTCACCCTATTCTATGTTTGGGGTAGGCGAGATCAACTCGGGATTAAGCGGGCAAAACGCCGCCATGGGGGGAGTGGCTTATGGCGTCCGCAACCCCATGCTTATCAATACCGACAACCCGGCAGGGTTGGTCGGCATGGACTCCTGTAAACTTATCGCCGAAGCTTCTGCTTTTGTTAAATCAGAGTCCTATCGATCAAATGGGAACACGAATAATACCTTTATCGGCAATATATCCGGCTTTATGGTAGGGGGAAGGATTATGCCCCGCTGGTATGCTGCTGCAAGTCTGACTCCTTACAGTTCCGTAGGCTATTACTTTAAGAATGACCAGGAGATAGAGGGAGCCCCCGGAACAACCGTGTCCAGTGTATTTGAGGGCAGCGGCGGGCTTTCGAAAGTCTCCCTCTCCAATGCGCTGCTACTACCCGGAAACCTGTCTGTCGGGGCCAATCTCAGCTATGTATTCGGAAATATGAAACAAGTGGAAACCCAGGAAGCCATGTCGGTCACCCAGCATATGGAAGCCAGAACCTTCTATGCTGATTTTGGAATCCAGTTTCAACGACAGTTAAACCGGAACGCCTTACTTATTTTAGGTGCTGTTTACGGCTATCAACAGAAACTCAATATCAATCATACGATGGCTGTTGCCACTTCCACAACACTTACTGAAACCTCTCCAAAGAATGCCGATCAATATCTCCCGCAATTCTTCGGCTTTGGAGGCAGTCTTACCTATAAGAGGTTCTCTTACGCCCTCGACTACAGCTATCACCAGTATAGCGTACTTACATCGGGTGACTCACGCATCACGTTTAACGATACCCATGAATTGCGCAGTGGCGTTTGCTATGCCCCGGCAGGCTATTCTTCCTCCAGCTATTGGAAGCGGATGAAGTATAAAGCCGGGCTAAGAGCCTCCTCCAATTATCTAAGTATAAGCGGTAAAGACGGTCTGTTGTGGCGGGTAAGTGCCGGTATAGAATTCCCCGTCCGCAACGGAAAAATCAATACTGCACTCTTCTATGAAAGCCTGAAATTACAGGATAATAAACTACAAAGTACTACCATGGGTGTTACCGTATCCTATACTATCAGCGAACTATTCTATCGGATAAAACTATGAGCCGGTTATTCCTGCAAACCCAACTGACCCATAAAATAAGGGTAATGCGAATCGCTTATCGGGATCAGCTCACTGCCGATCTTGATTCGTTTTCGCTCAATATAATTGATATAGGGAATAGCAATAATAAACGAACGATGCACGCGGCAAAACCGTTTTTCGTCCAGGCATCCCTCGAACCGCTTAAGACTCACTTGGGATAAGAGTATCTTGCCACTCGTATGGTAGATCTTTACATAATCGCCATATCCTTCCAGATAGAGGATCTCGTCTTGGTTAACTTTCACGATCTTATTCCCATCTTTTAAGAATAACGGTTGTTCGGATTTCTCTTTGGTGATATCCTTATGCACGCTGTCGATGGCACGGTGTAACCGTTCAAAGTAGGATCCCAGGAATTCAGGTTGGGTTACTTCATTCTCTGTCGCTCCGTTTTTGAGCATCATCAGTTTATTCAGTGCGATATCGATGCCATCCTGGCTGACAGGCTTCAGTAAATAGCCGATACTGTACAGCTCGAATGCCTTGATAGCATATTCTTCATATGCTGTGGTGAAAATAACCGGCACGTTGATCTTCACCCGTTCGAATATTTTGAAAACGATTCCATCCGTCAGATGGATATCGGCAAAAATAACATCCGGATGCTTCATGTGCGAAAAATACACCACACTCTCCTCTACACTCTCCAACTCGGCTACGATCTTTATATCGGCCACCTTGTTGTTCGCAATAATCGCTTTCAGATTATTTACGGCAACGGTTTCATCTTCAATAATAACAGCATTCATCATCTTATTGGCGAATTTAGAAGGGGCAATGCTACATTGAAATACCCCTTACGCTTTGAAATAATAATATCTTTTCCTGTCAACATTTGGTAGCGACCCCATAGATTCTTCAAGCCGATACCGCTTCGGTTGTCGCTTTCCGGCATGGGTTGTATCTGGTTTGAGACCACTAATTGTCGTTCGCTATTTGTATAAATGTTTATATATAGCGGGTTTTGTTTACTTATTACATTGTGTTTCACAGCATTCTCTACCAACGGAAGCACGCTGAGGATAGGCAGGTAACAAAGTAAATGTGTCGGGTCCGCCTCAATGGAGAAGAATAGCTTGCCTTCGTACCTGACGCTCAGTAAATAGGTATATGCCTGGGTGAAATGCAATTCCTCTCCGAGCGTAACCATCTCCTTCTTGTTACTTTGAAGAATATACCGGAACGTATTCGACAATTCATCCAGGTACTTTAATGTCTGTTCCTGTTCTCCACTTCTCACCAGCGAATGCAATCCATTCAGGGAATTAAAGAAGAAGTGTGGATTGATTTGCCCCATCAACGCGTTGTACGATGTTTTCCACTGTTCCATCTTCAACTTTTCTACCTCCAACTCCATTTGATGCCGGCTGTTTAGCAATTGCATCAACACCACACTAAGCACCACCGTGATCAATACGAACAGATGTTCCGTCACCAACGGACGGGGAAAGATCAACGGATTGACCGGCCATAAAAAAGGAATATGCGCGTCGGGCGTACGTCCCATTCCTTCTATCCTTTCCATTCCCGGAAACACCGGGTGCTGAGGCATGGGAGGAATTTCAATCTGAAAGATATCCCTGAAAATAACCCATTGCGCCATTGGATAAAACTGTAGCAGGAGAAAACCGATTACTGCATTGATCCCGATCACAAAGAAAATGATGCCGTATTCATTCTTCTTGAACAAGCGTTCGCCTAACTTATACAACTGAAAAGTCAGTATAAATAAGAAGAACGCAAAAAGAAAAAACCACGCCAGCGAAAAATACAGATACTCTCCCTCAAACTGTGGAGCAAACGCTGCCCCTCCACTTCCTTTAGAGAGTCGCTCGTACGTACGCATAATCAGCGTAAAATTCACGAACAGACTGAGAAGCAACGAAATAATAAACCCTATCGACAGATACCTTCTACCAAACATATCAACATCTCCTCTATTCAGCAAATATAGCCAAAGAGTTCATTAAGAAATAGGTAGGTTTGTTAAATAGCCCTTCCGCGCTATCTGTCTTATTTTTTCATTACTTCTTACCGCATTACTTCCGGCATCTTTTCGATGTTCATATCGCATCTGTATGTTTTTCAAGATGTAGAATTGGATACGGTTTTCCTGTGCCATCCTGTTCCGAACGACTGGCTACAGTGAAGCCTTTACATGTATAGAAACCAAACGCTTGTTCGTTTTGTTCGTTCACATCCACCTTCTGTAAATGCAGTTTATTTACCGCATAATCCAGTAACGTCGAACCAATCCCTTTTCCTCGCGCATCAGGATGTATGAAGAGCATCTCAATGGTGTCTTCCGACGTTCCCAGGAAACCAAGTATCCTATAGCCTGTATCACGTACGGCAAACAACTGCACAGCTCCAAAATAGCTGGGGATCAGTTCCCGGAACAGCACAATATCTTTTTCCTTCAGGAAGTGGTGCGTTGCCCTGACCGAAGCTTCCCAAACCTGCATTACTTCGGGGTATTCGGTCGTAGCTATAGTCGATATCAGATAAGCCATTGTCTTTATACTATGACGGTAAAATTAAGGAATAATACCTGCCTTCCAACTATTTTAGTCAGGAATTAAACTATACCAATGCTTAATTCTGCTATTTTTGCTTTCTGAGTTAATCACTAATTAGTTATGTAGTATGACAAAGAATCTATTCCTATCTGCATGCGCAGCGGTTGCCCTGCTGACCGCCTGCCAGCCATCCGGCCAACAACAACCGCAGCAACAATTGCTTCCCAGGGAAGCTTTTATCCGTGTGGATGGGCCAAATCTGATTAAGCCCGACGGATCGAAGCTGTTTATCCAGGGGACCAATCTGGGCAATTGGTTGAATCCCGAAGGGTATATGTTCCTGTTTCAGGATGTCAATTCATACCGATCAATAAACGATGCGCTTTGTGAAATGGTAGGTCCTGATTTCGTCCGCCATTTTTGGAAAGAATTCAAGCTGAATTACATCACGCAGGAAGATATTAAATACATCCGGCAAACGGGTATGAATTCACTCCGTATCCCTTTTCACTATAAGTTATTCACGTATGATGAGTATATGGGCGAAAACTCCTTGGAGGATGGTTTCGAACATATCGACCGCATCGTGGAATGGTGCCGGGAGGAAGGTTTGTACGTGATACTGGATATGCACGATGCCCCTGGAGGACAAACGGGTGATAATATCGACGACAGCTACGGCTATCCCTGGCTGATGGAAAGTGAAGAAAGCATCATCCGGTTCTGTGATATCTGGAAAAGAATTGCCGAACATTATGCCAACGATCCCATCATTCTGGGCTATGATTTGCTGAACGAACCGATTGCCTCCCATTTCATGCCAACCTATTCTTTCTTGAATGATGCATTGGAACCGATTTATAAGAGATGTGTGGACGCTATTCGTGCCGTAGACAAGAACCACATTGTGTTACTGGGTGGCGCCCAATGGAATTCCAATTTTGAGGTATTTCACGATTCCACCTTCGATGATAATATGATGTACACCTGCCATCGTTATTGGTGTGACACCTTGCAGGCTAATATTCAGGACTATGTTGACTTCCGCGACCGTGTAAACCTGCCGATATATATGGGTGAGACCGGTGAAAACTCAGACGAATGGGTAGGTGCATGGACCCGACTGATGGAACGGAATAATATCGGCTGGCATTACTGGCCATATAAGAAAATGACAACAGGAGGCGCTTGTATGCTTACCATCCCTGCTCCTGAAAATTGGCATGTGATTGTAGACTATACGAAAGCCGACCGGAGTAGCTTTGCCAAGATACGTGCCGCCCGTCCCGACCAGGCGTTGGTAAAGAAGGCCTTAACCGATCTGCTCGAAAATATGAAATTTGCCAATGTTAGTAAGAATGAAGGCTATATCAAGGCAATGGGAATGCAACCGTAATGTCATAATTAGCAAATTTGGACAAACAGTATTTGCCTGATAGGCTATACCTTTGTGACTAATAAACGAATCGAAGATAACAATTCAAAGAAACGATCATGGAACAACTATTTTGTCAAAGTTGCGGTATGCCGATGAGCACAGCCGAACAATTTGGAACGAATGCAGATGGCAGTCAAAATCAGGAGTACTGTGTGTACTGCATGAAAGAAGGAAAATTTACCGTCGAAGCTACCATGGACGAGATGATAGAGATCAACCTTCAATACCTCAGCGAATTCAATAAGGATTCGGAAAAACAGTATTCGGCCGAAGAGGCCCGGGCAGAAATGAAAGCCCTCTTCCCGCAGCTGAAACGCTGGAAAGAACAGTAATATGGGCGGTGCCGCTAGCGAAAGAACGTGTCAAAGCTGTGGTATGCCCTTGGCGGCAACCGAACATTTCGGAACAAATAGCAATGGTAGCCCAAGTGAGGACTATTGTTGCTTTTGTTTCCGGGACGGGCACTTTACCCACAACTTGGGCCTGGAGGAAATGATTGGGAACAACATCTCCTACATGGATGGTACTGAAAAGATTGACGGACGGACGTTGACCAAAGACGAAGCCGCCCTCCGGATGCACCTCCAACTGCCCACCCTGAGACGTTGGCATACCCACGAAGTAACTCATCAGGAGTATTTCAAATCGATCAATCTTGCCGTCGATTACATCAACTGCCACCTGAACGAACCGATCAATTTGTGTAACCTATCGGAAGTAGCCCACCTTTCAAGTTACCATTTCCACAGGATCTTTAAAGCGATGTTGGGAGAGAGTCCCGGCGAGTATATCCAGCGGTTGAGGCTGGAAAAAACGGTCTTTCGGTTGCAGACAACACGGTTGACTCTCACGGAGATTGCCGAACAGACAGGGTATCAAAGCCCCCATGCCTTGTCGAAGGCATTCAAAAAGCGCTTTGGTATGCCACCATCGGTGTACCGCGAGCAACCCTCAGACTTGTCCGCCCCTGTTGAAGCTATTGCCTTTCTTCGGATAGAACCCGAGATCAGGGAGGTCAATACCAAGCATGTACTTACTGTCAAAGTTGTCAACCCTTACGTCGAAGCGGATGCCTTTACCCATGCTTGGCAAAAACTGATCCGGTTTGCGGGTGTAAGCGGTATTCCCGGAGACGGCCCTGAATACCTGACATTAAGCCGGGATACGTCGACCATCACCCACCCAGATCATTGTCGTATATATGCCTGTATCACGGCAGCACCCGACCTGAAACCTAAGGGAGAGTTTGGCCGACAAACCATCGATAGCGGCCTCTACGCAGTCTTTACGTATCAGGGAGCTTATCAGGGACTTGAACAGGTCTATTGCTATATATACCGAAACTGGATCCCGAACAGTGTATACGAACTCCGCGATATCACCTTTTTTGAGCGATACCTCAATAGCCCTGACACAGTTGATCAAGACGAACTGTTGACCGAAGTTCATATTCCGGTAGTCCGTATGCTAAAAGGATAGCCTTGCCGCCTGTTATAGGAATCGTCGTTGTAGATTATCACAGTGGATATTCTTCGAATGCGTACAATACGGTCGATAGGTAACGCTCACCGGAATCAGGGAGGATAACGACGATGTTTTTGCCTTCATTTTCCGGCCGCCGGGCCAGTTGAGCAGCAGCATAAACAGCGGCTCCGGAGGATATACCGACCAGCAAGCCTTCTTCGCGAGCCAGTTCACGGCCGGTACGGATAGCGTCATCGTTGGCTACCTGGATGATCTCGTCGGCTATTCCCGGATTGTATGTTTTGGGAACGAAATTGGGACCGATGCCCTGTATCTTATGTGGAGCCGGTTTGCCTCCGGACAGGACTGGGGAGTCTTGTGGCTCTACGGCTATCACTTTTATTTTCGGATTCCGTTGTTTCAATACTTCACCTACGCCACTCAGGGTTCCGCCCGTACCTACACCGGCTACAAAGATGTCGATATCGCCTTCCAGGTCGTTCCAGATTTCGAGTGCAGTCGTCTTTTTATGTATCTCGGGATTGACGGGGTTCTCGAATTGTTGCAGAATGACGGCCTTCGGGTTCTCTTTCTGTAGTTCTTCTGCTTTGGCAATGGAACCTTTCATCCCTTCCGGGCCGGGGGTGAGCACGATATTGGCACCGAGCGCTTTCAGCAGGTTACGGCGTTCGATACTCATGGTTTCCGGCATGGTGAGTGTCAGCTTGTATCCTTTGGCAGCACAGACAAAGGCAAGCCCAATGCCGGTATTGCCGCTGGTGGGTTCGATCAGTTCGCAGCCTGGCACGAGAAGTCCTTTGGCCTCGGCATCTTCGATCATGGCTAGGGCTATCCGGTCTTTGACGCTCGACGCCGGGTTGAAATACTCCAGTTTACCGATGACTGTCGCCCCCAACGCGTGGGTTTGATTATACTTGGATAATGCTAACAGGGGAGTGTTCCCCACTAGGTCTGTTAATTTAGCTGCTACCTTTTTCATACTGTTAATCGGCATCTTCCTTGGTGAGGTCTAGCTTTTCGTTGTCGCTGCCTTTGTCGAAGTATTGCTTGCGCAGGGGATTGGCGGTTGCTTCTTTGTAATTCAGCCGACTTTGATAGACATCTATGGCTGTATAGATAGCTTGGCGGAAGGATTCTTCGGAAGCAATGTTTTGCCCGACAATGTCATAGGCCGTGCCATGTGCGGGTGAGGTACGGACGATAGGCAGGCCGGCGGTGTAATTGACACCGTCTTCCATAGCCAATGTCTTAAAGGGAGCCAGTCCCTGATCGTGGTACATGGCCAATATGCCATCGAACTTATCATACAGTTGTGCACCAAAGAATCCGTCGGCAGGGTAGGGACCAAACGACATGACGCCTCGTTTTTCCGCTTCCTGCATAGCCGGAATGATGATGGTCTCTTCTTCCTTACCCAGCAGGCCGTTGTCGCCGGCGTGCGGATTGAGGGAGAGAACGGCTATACGTGGGCGGACGATGGAGAAGTCCTGCTTCAGCGACCGGTTGAATACATACAACTTATCGGCAATATCCTTGGATGTGATGGTGGAGGCTACCTGCGAGAGTGCGATATGTCCGGTGACGAGGGCTACACGCAGCCGGTCGTTCATCAGGATCATCAGTCCCTTCTTGCCGTTTTCCAGGAATCGTTCTTCCAGGTATTCCGTGTGACCGGGGAAATGGAATTGATCGCTTTGAATGGTTTGCTTGTTGATGGGAGCTGTAACCAATACATCGATTACACCCCGTTTTAAGTCGGCCACGGCTTTTTCCAGAGCCTTGAAGGCGGCTTCTCCGGCAGCAGGTAGTGCCTTTCCCGGTTCTACTTTGGTCTCATCATCCACGCAGTTGATGATATTGATCCGGTTGACTCCTGCGTCTTCCGCTTTGACGATGCTATTCATTGTCATGGCGGGCAGATCCAGGTTCTTCCGGTAGAAAGCCGCTATCTTAGACGAACCGTATATGATGGGCGTGCATAATTCGGCCATCCGGCTGTCTGAAAAGGTTTTCAGTATTACTTCGTACCCAATGCCGTTGATATCCCCGTGGGTGATACCAACTCGTATCAATCGTTCTTCCATTCTGTTGCTATATTATTTTTACTCTGTTTTTTTGCCTGTGATTGTGCTTGCTTCATCAAATTCACCCGGTAAACGCAGGGTATAGAGGGCTGCTTCAGCGCGACGCATATAATTGCGTTTGTCGGATTCGGGTGAGTATACGAAAGCTTCGACAACAACTACCCGGTTATTTGCTTCATCCAGGCGAGTATGGCTGACAAACGGTCCACCCATCATATCACCCTGCATACGCCATAATCCACGCATTACGCCACAATATTTACCATTCAGCGTGATGGGGGTATAGTCGATAATATTGAAGGTTTCACGTGTCTCAGTTGTCATATACGAATCCGGATAGGAGCCCGGCATATGTGCCTTCATGAAAGAGTCACGTTTGGCAACCAGGTAATCCATCGTGAAGGTATTCGGGTCGGTATAGGGAAAGGTATAGACTACGATGTCTGTACGTCCTGTTTGTGCATTGTTGGATGCCCAAAAGAAATCCGGGGCTCCGCTATTACTGCTGTAATACATGTTTTCCGGTGCTTTCAACGCACAACCGAATTTTTTCTTGACGCTATCCATCACCACGACGCTAAATGTTTTATCCAGCAAAGCAGCTGCCCGGTCAAGTTCCACCTGTGTGAAATGGCCGACAAGGATCCGTGGGTTTTCATTCAGGTAGGTCATTAGGGTTTCTTTGTCAGGTAGGGTTAGTGTAGCCACTGTTTGCCCCTTGGCCCATTCGTCATTTTGGAATGTCAACGTAGCCTTAGTATATATGTTGGGATCTACTTTGACAACCAAGATATTACGTACATAGGTCAACAACCCGTTGAAATCCTTGGGCTGTGCATACGTTACCCGCATCGAAGGTTCGGACTGTGGCAATCCGGGAACATCAGATAACAACTCGGCTTTCACTGCTTTGCCGGCTTCGCTGTTCCATATTTCGGGGTCCATCGTTACTACGATCTCATATGCTAAACCGGTTGCCCGCTTTTCAAGCGGAGATGAACGGCATGCGCTAAGCAATGCAATAGAAAGTAACATACAACCGAAAAAATACTGTGTTTTCATAATCCTACTATTTATATGTTCGCAAATGTACTTCTTTTTAACTGAACCGTTTTACTCTTTACAGATAGATTTAGCTGTTGACAACATTCCGCAAGCAGCAAATATGTCTTCGCCCCGTGAGGCACGGATGGTACAAGTGATGCCTTTGGCATTTAAAATATCCCGGAATACCTCCATTTGAGAGTACTCTGGGCTGTGTAACGATACACCCGGAATGGCATGGAACCTGATCAGATTGACCCGGCAGGGGATGGCGTGGAGTAAACGTGCTAATGCTTCGGCATGTGCCTTGTCGTCGTTCAACCCCTTGAATACAATGTATTCGAACGATACACGACGTTGGTGTGTGAAATCATATTGCTTGATAAGGTCTAGCACTTCAGTTGCCGGGAAAGCCTTTTCCATCGGCATAAGCGATAACCTTTCGTCGGGGTAAGGAGAATGCAGGCTCACGGCGAGATGGCAGTCGCTTTCGTTTAAAAAGCGTTCGAGCCCTTTCCGGATACCGATGGTCGACACCGTGATCCGTTTAGGGCTCCAACCGAAGCCGTAAGGGGATGTGAGTATGTCAAGGGCTTTCAGGAGTTCATCCGGATTGTCCAAGGGTTCTCCCATTCCCATAAATACGATATTGGTAAGTGAATCGGATTCGGGCAACGAGATAATCTGGTTGATGATTTCGTTTGCCGTTAGATGGGCTGAGAAGCCTTGTTTACCTGTCATGCAGAACAGGCAATTCATTTTGCAACCTATTTGGGAAGAGACACAGAGGGTGGCTCTGTCTTCAGCCGGGATATAAACGGATTCGACCGATTGCTGGTTTCCGGCCGGAAAGAGGTATTTGACGGTGCCATCTACCGATCGCATGGCTTCGATCGGAGGATACAGGCCGATCTCACAGGTTTCTTCCAATAGGGCTCGTTTAGCAGCCGCTATATTGGTCATGTCGGCTATACGGGTAACCTTCTTTTTGTATATCCATTGGGCGATTTGTCCGGCAGCGTATCCCGGTAAGCCCGCGTTGGCAGCTACTTCCACCAACTCGTTTAATGTCATTCCGGCTAATCGTTTTTTGCTACACATGATGTCTTCTTCTATGAATCATTGACAAAGATAAAAAAACTGCCGTACTTATAACAAAGTACGGCAGTTTATATAACGATAATTTCGTTTTCTTAATAAAAACGGATACGGTTGTCCTCGATCTTGGCCTTGTTGACCAACGATTCGATGGATTGGTATCCTACAGAGTACATATAAGAGGCTTCCATCGAACGAACCTGGTTGGCTTCGTTGTATTCGGTAGCATCTTGGTTTTTAGCATATGTCTGGAATACATATACGCCATTGTTACCAGCTACAGGAGCGCTTACCTGGTTAACCTGTGACAGAGCGACCATGGCATTCAATTTCGGTTCTACACCGATATCGGTAATACGACGTGTACTGAAAGACACAAATTTTACTGAATCCAGCTTAGAATTCATGGCTTGAGCATAGGCATCCATGGAGGTCAGATTCTTGGCTTTCAGACCCTGTGCAATCTGCTCTCCCTTTTTCTGGGCAGCGACTTCGCTACGGAGCATTGGCTCAACAGAAGCAAAAGAACGGTAACCTTCCGGAAGTGTTCCCTGTACGGCAGCTACGATGAACTTGTTGTCGCATTCGAAGATATCAGAGATTTTGCCTTTTTCATTCTGGAACGCCCAACGAACAACAGCACGTGAACCCTTAATGGCTCCCAGTGTCTGGTCGGCTGCGGTGATCGTGATGTTCGACAACAGATTGAAACCTTCGTTTTGTGCATTGGCATCGATTTTCTCCATCGTGTTATTTGAAGAAACGAAGTGGTTCAATGAATTATAGATATCGCTGTAAGTCGCAGAACTCGGAGTTACAGTCATGTCGATATCGGCAATTTTGTATTTAGCCACAGGAGCAGTTCTTTCCGTAACCTTTACCAGGTGGATACCATAGTTAGATTTAACCAAGCTTACTTTGTTCAGCGGAGCGGTGAAAACTACATTTTTGAAATCTTCATTGAGATTTCTCAGGGCAGCGATTTCTGTGAACCAACCTAGTTCGCCACCATTCTGATTGCTTTGATCTACTGAGTAAGTAGCAGCCAGTGCAGCAAAGTCTCCACCGTTGTTCAATACATTGAGTAAACTGTCGGCCAATGTGTTCATACGGGCTTCTGTCTCACCTGCGATCATGATATGGCTAACCTTGGCCGAGTCGGGAGCTGTTGTCTTGTCGATCAGTTTGAAAAGACGGTATTTGTCATTTTCAAAAGCAGGAGCAGATACTTCACCGATGCTGGCCGTTGTAGCAAACTGTTTCAATTCGGGATCAAAATTGGTTGCAGCGAAGAAAGCATCCACATAAGGAATTTCTGAGTTTTCATTTACGATCTCAGCCACTCTGTCTGTTGTTGCCAATTCTTGCTTCAGGTTGTCCATTTCGGTCTGTGCCTTGTTATAGTCATCCTGGCTGGGTACAATGTTAACAGCAATGTATTTGATTACTTTGCTTTCTGTCTGTTTGAAGGCTTCTTTGCGCTGGTTGTACAACTTTTCCATTTCACCTTTGGAAACGGTAACAGTAGAATCAGGTATGGATGAATAAGCCTGCATAGCGTAAACGATGTCAGCGCTTTCGGCAGTACCGTCAAAAGCATCGCGAGCATCCAGTTTGTTAGCTGCAACTGCTTTTGTCAGTAGGGTAACGTATTTTTGTTCTGTACGTTGGCGTTTGATGTTTTTCTCCATGAACAACCAGAAGTTACGTGCCTGAACGAATTGTGCACGTTGATCAGCCGGGTATGAAGCGATGTTGTCATCGTCAATCATTTTCAGGAAGTTCAGCAAGGCCATTTTGTCGAATACGCCTGTTTGCGGGTTGGCAAACATTTGGTTCTGCTGGATCATCGGTGAAATATTTTCACCCTGCACCATATCGAACAATTCTTCCGGACTGACAGACATACCTAACTTGCCCATCTCTTCTTTGAGGATGATGTCGCGAACCAAACCGTCGTATACCGACTGGCGTACCTGCGAATACACTTCTTCCGGGATATTATTGCTTCCGGATTGCATTTTGTACACTTCAGTCATTTCGTCTACCAGCAGTTGGTAGTCTTGGACGTTTATCACTTCTCCGTTTACGGTAATGATCTTTTCCTGCGATTGTCTGAAGTAGGTTGAACCCGAGTTCAGGAAGTCCCCGATAATAAATGCGAACAATGCCACTCCCACTACTCCAACGAGCAGTCCGGCTTTGTTCCTGATTTTTTCCAGCGTAGCCATTTAATCTATTCTTAATTTATTGTTTATATACTCATTTTAAGGGCACGAAGATACGAAAAAAAGAAAATTTCACATCATTTCAACTGTTTTTTTTATCAACCTTCTATTTTCATACGTACCAATTCGATCTTAGTTGCCGTAACTTTGATGATTTTGAAGGTATATTTGTCAATTGAGACTGTTTCGTTCAGTTTGGGGAAGTGCTGATAGTGGTGCAGTATATAGCCGGCGATAGTGACATAATCGTCTGATTCCGGTAATTCGAGGCCGAATAACTCGTTCAATGTGTCGATCTCCATTCGACCGGATACCAGGTACTCGTTGTCGGCTACTTTTTTGGCCGTGTGCGATTTTGTGTCGTGTTCATCTTCAATTTCTCCAAAGATCTCTTCCACTAAATCTTCCAGGGTAACAATACCCGACGTGCCTCCGAATTCATCGACTACTACGGCGATGCTCTTTTTCTCCTGCATTAGCGCTTTCATCAGTTTGTTGGCGGCCATTGTTTCGGGAACAATGGATACGGTTTTGATTCGTTGTGTCCAGTCTTCCGGGTGTTTGAATAGCTCGGACGAATGGATATAGCCGGTAATGTTGTCTATGTTTTCGTCATACACTACAATCTTGGATAATCCGGTTTCAATAAAGCGGGAACGCAGTTCTTCGATGGTCGCGCTGGTATCGCAGGCAACAATCTCGGTGCGTGGTACGATACAATCGCGCAATCGCACACTGGAGAAGTCCAGTGCATTTTGGAATATCTTGACTTCCGAATCCAATGAAGTGTCCTGAGAAGCATTTTCGATGCTTTGCTGTATAAAATAATCCAGATCAACCTTTCCAAGGATGTACGTGGGCGAATCCTTTATATCCTTTACTCCACTTAACCGGAGTAAGCAGAACGACAAGAAAGAAGAAAATTTGGAAATGGGATACAGGAGTATATAAATAAGGTATAGGGGAATAGCAAATATCGTCAAAGATAGATTGGCATTCAAGCGGAATATGGCTTTAGGAATGAATTCGCCGACAAACAAGATCAGTATCGTGGAGAATAACGCTTGAATAAATACAACTAATCCTTCGTTTGTCGCAAACAGGTGGATGAATGGTTCCAGGGCAATAGCCATTTGTAGGCCATATACAACCAAGGCAATGTTGTTTCCCACCAGCATGGTCGATATAAACTGATTCGGGTTTTTGTAAAAGATATCAATGATCCGGCCTGAAATACTTTTGCTTTCTTTGTCCAATGCAAAGCGGAGTTTGTTTGAAGTTAAAAAGGCAATCTCCATGCCGGAAAAAAAAGCAGAAAAAACCAAAGAAATTAATATGTAACCGAATGTATTCACATCAATCAAGGGTAGGAGTAGGAGCCGCAGTAATTATGCGGGCGGAGTCTGTCTGTACCTGAGTAGAATCAGCAGGTGTAGTGTCTTTTACCGGAATTTCTGCGCCTCCATGGAAGATTCTATAATTTGTCATATTCAGATTGGACTCGAACCCAATACCGGTAATGATTTTATCGCCCTGTTGGATACGGATGTATTGATCCGACCATGCCCTGTCGGCTTTTTCATCTAAATAGAGCAGTGAGGTTTCGAAATTTTGCCCTTCCTGATTTTTAATCTTCACGTTGTTAATCAGTTTGGCTAATCCTTTTTTGTCCCAGTAGTAACCCGTATCTGCTTTGACGCTGGCAATGGTATTAAAAAGCGTGTCGAATTGCTCAATATAGATGCCTTCCGGGAAATACCAATAAGGCTCAATTGCTTTACCATATATAAGATGCTCTTTGGCGTTCATTCGATAACGGGTGATACCGGAATCGGAAATGAGTGAAGTGACATCTGTCGTTTTTATTGTGTAAGAAGTTTCCTTGTCGAATGTGACATCTACTACTTCTTTTTTTTCTTTTCCACAGGAGGTATTGAATAAAAGAAGCATAACAACTACCGTAATGGCAGTTGTTATGCTTATATTGTTCGTTTTGCAATGAAAACGGAGTCTGTTCATAATTTATCTGATAGTGGTACGCTCGCCAATCCAACCACCAACAACGAAGGGTTTACCTTTTTCCAGATCCGGGTGCATAAATATTTCTTCGGTAGAAGGCAGGTGTGCACGGTAGCTGGCGATATAACGGTTAGCTTGTTCTGCTGTTTCAGGATCCTGACGTGCTTTTTCGAACTTGTCGATAGCTACGTTGTAAGCAGCTCTTGCCATTACGTTATCGTTCGGATAGATGCTCTTGATTGTTGAAGCATACATTTGACCGATCAACAGATAAGCAGCGCCATAATTCGGTTTGTATTCCAATGCTTTCAAGCAATATTGTCTGGCTCTTGAATAGTTGTTCTGATCGTTCAGCATGACTGCAATCATATAGTAATCTTCTGCTTTGGAATCAGCATCCACTTCCAGATTTGCTGCTTCTTCGAAATACTTAACGGCAGCATCAAAGTCTTTATCACGGAAAGCCTGTTTTCCTAAACCAACAGCTGATTCAGCAGTCGGCTGGTTGATGTGTACGTAGCGTGAGGCAGCGAAATATACATCGATTTCCTGGCAACGAACACGTCTGAGCAGGTTCAATGTTTCTTTCAGGAAGTCCATGTCATTCTTGCGCTCTTCTACTTTGGCAGCATACATGTTCTGCAATGTTTCGCAGTCGGCGGCACCACTGTTGGCGAATGCATTGTCGATGGCTTGTTTGTAAGTTGTCAAACCAGACAGTTCCTTCTCATTATTTTCAGCCTGTGCGGCAGTGATCTGTGCATCATAAATGGCAGAGCATTGCAAGTAGTTGGTGATGTATTCTGCTTTGAATTCGGGATCAGCAAGCAATAAACGTTGTGAAGAGAACATGAAAAGAGATACAGCTAACGCGTCGGTTTTGTTGCCGTATTCATTAACTACTTCTTTCAACCAGCCGTTCAACATTTTATTATTCGCATTGTCTCCTTCAAATTGGATATAATCCTGAGCTTTACGAGCGACGATCCAGTCTTTGCCGTAACGAGGATCATTACCGAAGTATTTAACACGTTTGTCGTAAACGCCCATCAACTTGTCGATCAACGCTTCTTTCTGAGCGGCATCCTTTGCATTGGCAATTTCCCACGCAACGATTCTTACTCCATACAGATAAATGTCTTTGGTTGCAGCCGGGCATTCGTTATATGCTATTTCCCAAAACGGAGCAGCATCTTTGAAGTTGCCTGCTTTAGCATAGGGACCAAACAGACTGATGTTGGTGATGCAGCGTACGCTGTCTTCGCCATGGCCGAACTGAGTCCCGCTATCTACTCCTTTTTGTGCGTAAGCTCCAAATACTCCCATGGAGAATCCCAGAGCCATAAATAAAACCTTGATTTTCATATTCCGTTTTTTAAATTAAAGTTAGCACTTATTTTACCGTAGTTTAAATTTCATGAACCACACTTCGTTGAATGTGTAGTTAATCGTAAACCGGAAATGCTGCTCCTCAATCATCAACTTCGATTCCGGCTTGACTTTTACATACTCAAACGATAAGTTCAGCAGTGAGCGATTATCTAACAGGGGTAAGCCAAGCCCTACACTTGCCCCATACTCATCATATCCAAAGCCTGTCTTACCGTTGTCCTCCACCGTGTTGATCTTTAAATACGAGTTACTGTATTTAACCCCCGCACGATATCTTATACGATTCAAAAGCATGCGCTTGTTGGCATCAGGAATAAATTCCACTCCGGCAGCTACTTTGATTCGATTCTTGAACTCTTGGAAATTACCTGTATTACTGTAGAATTGCGCATCTCCCCAAGCCTCATACAGGAAATCTGCAGCCAACGTCAACTTATTGTCTTTTACATAAGACATCCCGATACCGTACGAATTAGGTAAATCAAACCGTTTGCCGGTGATGGTGTCTGTTTCTGTATATCCTCCGCTGGTATTATTTCCGACGGTTATGCCTTCGTAGAGTTTGTGGTTCAACTTATTCGCCGGCGAATAAGTTAATCCTAACACTACGCGTTGAGTGGCACTGAGCGGATGTGTGTACTGTAATCCAAAATCCAGTTTCATATCTCTTATTTCCAGATATTGGCTGTTGATCACGTTCTTATCCGTTGTGGGGGATGTACTCGTACCTAATGAACTGTCGAAAATAGTATTTTGCTGGTGAGTGATATTACCAAACAGGTAACCAACATTTGCACCTACTGAAAGACGCTTCTTCCATATATCTATAGACGCACCAAGATACACTTCGTTTAATCCGCCACTCCCATTATAATTTGCGGTGTAGGGCGCATCACCATCTGTGACCCTGGCACCGAAGTTGTAACCAACAAATGAATAGGGGATAATCCCGGCACTCATCGCCAATCGTCTGGTGACCGGAAACTGGAGTGCTACATAATCCAGGTTTGCTGTCCAGTCACGTCGTGTATGCGTACCGTCGTCAAACCAGTAAACTTGTCCGGCAACTCCGAAGTCGAAAATAAATGTCATTGAATCCATACTGTTGTATGAGGCCGGATTCAACGGATTTATCTGTTTGTTTGAACGCATGCCGATGCCTACTCCACCCATCGCGCGCCCTGCTCCAAAGGAGCGATCAGCCAACTCTCCATAACCAAACCGTGTATAAGGCGAGTTTGTGTTATTTTGCGCCCATAACGGCCATTGAGCGACTATAAGAATGCTTATAATTACTACCCTGCTAATTCTCAACATTATATTCTAAGATTCTATTTAAGCCTTTCAACACTAAATTAACGTCTGCAAAGATGCGGTTTTTTAAGCGTCTTTCAAAATAAAACGA
>JAVBUR010000031.1:0-47298 GCA_031555145.1 Tannerellaceae bacterium
AAAGACGATGGTGCCGTAAGAGTTTCAGTAGGATGAAACTTTCAGTTTCATAGGGTGAAACAGACAGTTTCAATAGGTGAAACAGACAGTTTCAATAGGTGAAACAAACAGTTTCATCCTAATGAAACTATTGCTGGTAGCTGTGTCGTGGCAAATAGCTTCAGATTCGGACAAATTTGAAGATTCGGTTTGACTTGAAAGCATAGTCAAAAGGCCGTCTATTCCGATAGCGGAACGACGGCCTTTATCTATTAATCTAAAGAACAATTAAGCTTGTAGCACCTTCCGGAAGCGGGCGATGAAATCGGTGGCTTCGTCCTTTGTCAGGCAAAGGGGTGGAAGGAGGCGGATGGTGTTGGTGCCGGCTACACCGGTGAACACTTTTTCTGTAAAGAGCAGTTGGCTGCGTACTTCTTTGATGGACTCTTCGAACTCGATGCCGATCATCAGGCCCCGTCCGCGGAGTTCTTTGATGCCGGGGAGTTTGGCGAGTTCGTCCATCAGGTAGGCACCGACAGCGGCCGCGTTTTCGACCAGGCTTTCTTCCGCCATGATGTCGAGAACGGCAATAGACGCTGCGCAGGCCAGGTGGTTACCGCCGAAGGTGGTGCCCAACATGCCATAAACGGGTTTGAACATCGGGCTGATCAACAGGCCGCCTACCGGGAAGCCATTGGCAATGCCTTTGGCGACGGTGATCAGGTCGGGACGGATACCGGCAAACTGGTGAGCGAAGAACTTCCCGCTACGGCCATAACCGGATTGGATCTCGTCGAGGATGAGGACGGCTTCGTAGGAGGTACAAAGCGCTCGCAGTTCCTGCATGAACGCGTCGGTGGGCAGTTGGATACCGCCTACGCCCTGGATGCCTTCGATGATGACGGAAGAGACGTCGCCCTTCTTCAATTCGGCCTCTACGGCTGCCGCGTCGTTGAGCGGGAGGTAGGTGACGGCCAGGTCTTCGTTGACCGGAGCAATGATCTTCGGATTATCTGTCACCCGTACGGCAGCCGACGTTCGTCCGTGAAACGCATGTTTAAACGCCAGTACCCGCTTCTTTCCATTATGAAAAGACGCCAGTTTGAGCGCATTCTCGTTGGCTTCGGCTCCCGAGTTAATCAGGAACAGGGAGTAATCGTCGTATCCGCAGGCAGCGCCGAGCTTGTCGGCCAACTGTTGTTGCAGGCTGTTGATCACCGAGTTGGAATAGAATCCGAGTCGGTTTACCTGGTCGGTAATGGCCTGTACATACTTCGGGTGGCTGTGCCCGACAGAGATCACGGCATGTCCGCCGTAGAGGTCGAGGTATTCGGTGCCTGCCGCATCCCAGACCTTGCATCCCAGACCTTGCGTGATTTCAATATCAAACAAGGGATATACATCAAATAGTTTCATGTGTTGTTCGTTTAAAATGCACTTGGTTTCAAGTGCAATCCTACTTTTTCTTCCAGGTTGAACAGGAGGTTCATGTTGTGAACGGCCTGTCCGCTGGCGCCTTTCAACAGGTTGTCGATCATGGAAATGATCAGCAACTTGTCGCCAGCCTTCTCCAAATGGATGAGGCATTTATTGGTGTTGACCACCTGCTTCAGGTCCGGATTCTTGTCCGTGATGAAGGTGAAAGAGTGGTCGTCGTAGTACTCTTCATAGATTCTCCGGATCTCATCCAACCCTACCTTGCAATCGAGGTACATGGTGGCGAAGATGCCCCGCGAGAAGTTCCCGCGCACGGGAATGAAATTGAGTTGAGGCTTGTAGCTGGTTTGCAGCTGGCTCAGACTCTGGTTGATTTCGCCGAGGTGCTGATGCGTGAAGGGCTTGTAGATCGAGATGTTGTCGTTCCGCCAACTGAAGTGCGACGTGGCGCCCGGCTTAACACCTGCCCCTGTCGAACCTGTGATGGCATTTACATGGATCTCCGCGTTCAGCATCAGATGCTTGGCCAACGGTAGCAACCCCAACTGAATGCAAGTCGCGAAACAACCCGGGTTGGCCACGAATCGCGACTTGCAGATTCGTCGTCGATTCAGTTCGGGCAACCCGTACATAAACTCATTCCCTTCGCCCTCCAGGCGGTAGTCCATGCTGAGGTCGATCACCTTCAGTTGTTCCGGCAGTTCGTGGCTTTCCATAAACTTCTTCGTATCGCCGTGAGCGGTACAGAAGAAGAGGAGGTCGATCTCGCTGAGCGGCAACTCGTCGGTGAATACCATGTTGGTCTCGCCATACAGGCCGCTGTGTACGTCGGTCACTTTATTGCCCGCATTGCTCGAACTGTTGATAAAGACAATCTCTGCGTCGGGGTGGTTGATCAACAGACGAATCAATTCGCCTGCCGTATACCCTGCACCGCCTATGATCCCTATACGTATCATTTGGATTCTTCCTGGTTTACGTTGTAATAAATCTTCATCTGGTTGCCCAGTATCCGTGTAAAGCCTTTCACGTCGTCGGCTGTCCACGCCTTGCTTGCTTCGCCATATACGCCGAAGTTGCTCTTCATCAGGTCGTGATCACTTTCCACGCCTACCAGTGTGTAGGTATAGGGGCGGAGGGTGATGATGACACGGCCGGTTACGTTGCGCTGTGAGTTTTCGAGGAAAGCTTCCATGTCGCGCATAACGGGCTCGAGGTATTGTGCTTCGTGCAGGAACATACCGTACCAGGTGCCGAGCTGGTCTTTCCAGTACTGCTGCCATTTGGTGAGCGTATGTTTTTCCAACATCTTATGTGCGTTGATGATCAACAGCGGACCGGCGGCTTCGAAGCCTACGCGTCCTTTGATACCGATGATGGTATCGCCCACGTGCATGTCGCGACCGATCGCCCAACGGCTACCCAGTTCTTCCACCTTGCGGATGGCATCTATCTTGTTGTCGAACATCTCGCCGTTTACACCGGCAATTTCACCGTTGACGAAGTCGATGAACATGTCTTCTTCCACTTCTTCCTCGGCTTCGAGTTGCGACGGATAAGCCGTGTCGGGCAATGTCTGGTTGGAGTGGAGTGTTTCCTTACCACCTACGCTGGTTCCCCACAGGCCCTTGTTGATGGAGTATTCCATCTTCACGAAGTCGGCTACGTAGCCGTGTTCCTTGAGGTAGTTGATTTCGTACTCCCGGCTCAGGTTCATGTCGCGGGTAGGAGTGATGATCTCGATGCCTGGAGCGAGTACTTCGAAGGTAAGGTCGAAGCGTACCTGGTCGTTACCGGCACCCGTACTGCCGTGGGCGATGGCTTCGGCGTCGATCTCCTTGGCATAGTTGATGGTGGCCATGGCCTGGAAGATACGTTCCGAGCTGACGGAGATAGGGTAGGTGCCGTTGCGCAGCACGTTACCGAATACCATATATTTGATACTTTTTTCGTAGTATTCCTTTTCGACGTTGATGGTGACGTGTTTGACGGCACCCAGTTTGTAGGCGCGGTCTTCGATGGCCTTGCATTCGTCTTCATCGAAACCGCCGGTGTTGGCCAGTGCCGTATATACATCGTAACCTTTTTCTTTTGACAGGTACATGGCACAGAAGGAGGTGTCCAAACCGCCGCTGAATGCCAATACTACTTTTTTCTTGTTCATCGTATAGTGTCTTTTTATGTTGTTATTCTTTCTTTTATTTCTTCTTTTTTGCCTGTTCGCGTTTGGCCCGGTTCGGGTCGTTCGGATCGAACAGCATAGCGGTACAGATGCAATACTTCCGTTCGGTACGGTCGAGTACGTCACGGTTCACACAGCCGTCGCAACCGCGCCAGAAAGCTTCGTCGTCTGTCAGTTCGGCAAAGGTGACGGGTACATAGCCCAATTCGGTGTTCATCTTCATCACGGCAGCACCCGATGTGAGGCTGAATACCTTTGCCTTCGGCCAACGCAGCCGCGCCAGTGCGAAGGAGGCTTCTTTGATCCGTTTGGCAATTCCCTGGCTACGGAACTTCTCCGGAACGATCAGCCCCGAAGTCGCTACATATTGTTTGTTACCCCATGATTCGATATAACTGAAGCCGGCAAACTCTTCTCCTGCCAGTGCGATGATGGCTTTCCCTTCTTTCATCTTCTGTGCCACGTACTCATGTGTACGTGAGGCGATCCCTGTGCCCCGCACTTTCGCTGCTGCTTCAATGGTGTTCAGGATCGTGTCCACATATACTTCGTGCGAAGCATCCGCCACCATTACATCAATCTCAATCTTTTCTTCCATTTCCGTTTTTACTTCCTCTTTGTTTATAAAAATTGTGATAACGCCTCCACTACCCGTTCCCGACTAATGCCTTCACGCGGGATGATCAGTATCGTATCATCGCCCGCGATAGTGCCCAGTATCTCATGGGGAGCAAAGTTGTCGATATCCGACGCGATCCCCATCGCATAGCCCGGACGTGTCTTGATCACCGCCAGGTTACCCGAGAATTCGATATTGGCCGGCGTAGCCTGATCCGTCTTCGACTGTATAAAGGCCGAATAGTCGGGCAACCGGTATGCATAATTTCCATCCTTGTCGTGCGTCTTCACCACTTTCAGCTGCCGGATATCCCGGGAAAGCGTTGCCTGCGTAGCCGAGAACCCTTTCTCGTTCAGTCGCTTAAGCAACTCCTCCTGACTGCTGATCGCTTCGGCTTGAAGTATCCTGCCAATCGTATCCAACCGCATCTTCTTACTCTTCATTCTGTATTTTTATGCAATAAGGCTGCAAATATAACCGGTATGTTTGAATAAATATGCAGAATTGTCATTTTTTTATCGTTGGTTTTACATTTTAGTTATATTTGACCTGGAATATCTCTTTTTATGTCCAATTACCCCGCTATCATCGAACAATACCACCTTTATCAAGGTGAATCCAAACAACTCCCGTTTGAGATTTTCCTGAATCTACCATCTTCTTTCCTCTTTGTCCATTGTGGCACTTCTCTGCAATGCCCAACTACCTGTTTGGATGGGCAGCCTCTTGCGTTTTTCAAGAAAGGGTTTGTGATAGATGCTTGTTGTATTATTTCTTTAAGTAAGCATTTACCCGGTCTTGTGCATTCTGCCGGATGTTGTAATAGTAAAATCCATAGTCTTGTCCGTGATAAACGCCGCTGGGGAACAGTCCGCCGGGCAGTTGGTAGTCGGCCGGATTGACGGTAGAACAGGTTACGGTGCCACGGGTAAGGTTGATGATGGCATCGGCAAAGCCTGGGATCGTGGATTCCAATTTACCATTAACCAACGATACACAACCCAGGTTGAGCGATACATCGGCAGGTTCGGCAGTCCGTGTCCACGAAAGCGGATTGATGCATACGCCTGTACCGTCGGCCATTACCGGATTGGGGCCGCCTATCTCGGGAGCTTCCGTGTTCCAGGAGATGAGGACCCCGGTGTCGGTAGCCGATTGGGCAAAGGTCAGGTGTTTGTTCTTATCCAGATAGGCCTGCGTCACATCGTAACCGATAATGTAGGCCGCAATCATGCGTTGCTGAATCTCGGGGTGTTGTTTCATATAGTCGGCCAGCATCAGCATCATAATGTTGGAACCCTGCGAATGGGCGGCGATAATGTAGGGGCGGCCATTGTTGTAGTGGTTGATGAAGTAGTCGAAGGCAGCAGTTACATCGGTGAGCGGTTCGCCGTGAAGCGTTGTCTCCTTACGGTCGGTAGGCATTACATCGATTGCCATCTGGCGGTAATACGGGGCATAAAGGTTGCCCACTGTCTCAAATGCAGAGGCTTGTTCGGCGATCATGTCTTCCACCCGGGTACGCATCGGCTGGTAGTCGATGGCGCAACAATCCGGATCATCCACGTTTTGTTTCTCCCAGGTAGTGGGATAAACATAAAAAACGTCCACAGCCTTTCCTCCCGAAGTCCCGATACGGGCCCAGTTGCCGGTGTTGGCATAATCGCTTGGTTGAAGTGCGTTTTCGGGTTCGTTTCCATCATCACTGCACCCCCATAGCAAGGTGGCTGCTACAATCCCCAAGAGGGTAAATACATTCCATTTTGTTTTCATACGTTTCTTGTAAATAGTTATTATAAGATGTACCAACGAAACAAGTAATCAGAGAAAAAATAACGCTGGATTGTAAAAAAAAGACTACTGAAATGTAAATATCCATTTCTTGCCTCCGGTTTCTTATCCAATGACATATTTGTTTTTACTTTTGTGGATATTTCTTGCAAGAACCATCGTAATAAACCTTATGGAACGAATCATCTATTTTCAGAATGTAATCACACTGGCGTTCTTTTTTGTGGGAAGCTTGTTTCTTTTCCTGCAATGGGGAGGTAACCGCTCGCGACTCATTTTAGCTTTTACCATGTTGTTGTGGGGGATGGATTATGCGATCCGGTTGACGACTGTATTGTGTTTGCAGGAACCGATAGCTAAAGAAGCGTTCTTTTCGCCCGTATTCCTTGTGATGGGGACATTCCTGGTATTGACAGTGATACCATATCTGTTGGAAGTGGTCCGGCCAGGATGGATCAATGGCCGGCGGTTGCTGTATCTGATCTTTCCCTGGCTGGGTATTTCGGCTTTCTATTATATCGTGTTGTTCCTGCGGGGCGAACAGGTGACGGAGTTAGACGGTTTCGGTGACCTGGTGGCTCATTTGTCGGAATTCAATGTCTGGTTTCGTTTCGTGTTGTTCCTCCAAATATTCGGCTATCTGTTTGTGTTACATCAGATCACCATTCGCTACAGGTATTATTATGATAAATGGTGTGTCGATAACTACGCTTCGACTGATCAGATGGATATCTCCTGGCTGCGGTATATCGCGGGCGGATTTCTCTGTGTGACGTTGGCTTTCTGTATGATGCTATTCAAACAAGGGCATATCTATTATATTATCCATCAGATAGCTGTCGATTTCGTGTTCCTGTTTGCTTTCTATAAAGGTTTGTTTCACGAGAATCCCTATGCCGAAACTTTTTTCCGGAATACATTGAATGAACAGGAAGCTATGAAAGCGAATGAAATGGTTGTTCCATTGGCACCCTGTGAGGAGAAGAATTTTGCCGAAAATCTCCCTAATTACATGGAAATGGTAAGAACCCTGATGGAGACCAAGCGCCCTTATCTCCGAAAAGACTTCAAGCTAATGGATATAGCTGATGTGTTGCCGCTCAACCGCACCTATCTTTCCCGTGTGTTCAATGACGGCTTTGGTGTCTCTTTCAGTCAGTATGTGCAGGATTACCGGATTGAACAGGCGAAAATCGTATTGATCGCCCAGCCGAAAATGACTGTGCGGGAGGTGGCATACGCTTGTGGGTTTACATCGGATTCGTCGTTCTATGCCGCATTTCTGAAAAGAACAGGTAAGTCGCCCAGACAATACAGGCAGCAAATTATCTGATTTTAATGCAGAATCCTTATCTTTGTCCTCAGAAAAAGTATACAAAAGAAAAAGTAAGTCTTATGAAGAAAGTTATTACCCTATTTGTCGCTGCAGCCCTCCTCGCAGGTTGCTCGAGTGTTCCTTTGACAGGAAGAAAGCAGGTCATGCTCGTATCCGACCAGGAAGTCCTTACTTCCAGCCTCACGCAGTACAGCGAATACATGAAGACGGCCAAAAAGTCAACCAACAAAACGCAGACCGATCAGGTGGTGCGTGTGGGTAAGAAAATCGCTGCCGCTACCGAACAATATCTCAAAGACAATGGCTTGGCCGATGAAGTGAAGAACTATGCCTGGGAGTTTAACCTTGTGGCCGACCCTCAGGTAAATGCCTTCTGTATGCCGGGTGGTAAGATTGTGGTGTACGAAGGATTGATGAAGATCATCTCTTCCGACGATGAACTTGCTGTCGTAGTAGGCCATGAAGTAGCCCACGCCGTAGCTAAGCACAGTAATGAACGCATGAGCCAACAGGTAATGGCCCAATACGGATCGGCCATCCTCGGCGCCGCCGTAGGCAACCAAAGCGCCGCTATACAGCAAGTTGCCGGTACGGTTTACGGCCTCGGCGCGCAGTATGGTGTGATGCTCCCCTTCTCCCGCAAGCATGAATCCGAAGCCGACTACATGGGTCTTGTCTTCATGGCAATGGCAGGTTATAACCCGCAGGTGGCTGTTACGTTCTGGCAGAAGATGTCGGCCGCCGGTAGTGGCACCGTACCCGAAATCCTGAGTACCCACCCCAGCGACGCCCGTCGTATCCAGGACATCCAGAACGAACTTCCGGCAATACAGAAGTATCAGAAGAAATGAAGGGGAATGGTTAATTATTAACGATTAATAGAAAACGGGAGTCCTTTGTGGTTCCCGTTTTTTATGGTGTTATAATTTTTGCCATCGGATGCAGTTGTCAAGAAATCCTTGACAACTGAGTTTTCGTTTAGTTCTCCATCTTGAAAAATATTCTTCAAATGCAAACTAATGTTTTGCTTCGTCGTCTGAAATAGTTCTGCAATCCCATATATGTCAAATTAACATTATTTTGTGTTGACATTATGTGGCTTATAAATCCCGGAATAGGCCGGCTGCCCGTTTCATGTTTTCGATGACGGGTACGCCGAAGGGGCATTTTACTTCACAGGTGCCGCATAAGGTGCAACTGGCACCGCT
Source organism: Tannerellaceae bacterium (assembly GCA_031555145.1). Lineage (GTDB taxonomy): Bacteria > Bacteroidota > Bacteroidia > Bacteroidales > Tannerellaceae > JAJDIA01. The sequence goes on from JAVBUR010000031.1 coordinate 8,553, forward strand.
TTTCTTCATGGATTTGTAGTGTTGTACGATGCTTGGCGGGACATTTCCGGGATCCAATAAGGCCATGTCCAGGTACTTGATTGTCATGGCGATATCTATTTCGGCTTCGCAAGGGAGGCAGTGGTTGCAATAGACACATTTTCCGTTTCCACGGCCTGCGAAGCCTTTGATGATATCCACATAATTTAGTTCTTCGTCGGTGGCGGTGAGGTAAGAAACGGCTTCTTCCACTTCTTTGACAGACTGGCAGCCGATCAGGGCGCTTACCACTCCAGGGCGGGTCAGGGAATAATGGATACATTGGGAAACGGTCATTGCTTTTTTGAACGGAGAGTGTTCTGCTGTTAGCAGTCTTCCGCCACCCAAGGCTTTCATGACCGTGATGGCGATATCTTCTTTCTCGCAATACTGATAGATCTTTGCCCGTTCGGGGTCGATGGCGATGTATTCCTGCTCAGATCCTTTTCCATAAAAAGTGCCTAAGGTGTTTGCATCGGCCGGGATCATATCAAATGCAGGATTACAGCTAAACATTAATACGTCGATGAGCCCGGTTCCCAACACTCTGTTGGCCACCTTAGGGTTATGCGAACTCATTCCGATAGACCGGATAGTACCTTTTTCTTTCAACTCTAATACATAATCAATGATTCCGTTGGCATAATACTCGTCAACGATCTCATCCGAATCCAGAAAGAACAACATGCCTATATCGATATAGTCTGTCTTGAGGCAGGTGAGCAGTTGCTCGAAGTATTTTTTGCAAAGAGACAGGTCGCGGCTCATATCGTATTGGCCGTTTGCGCTGATTGATCCGATATGCCCCTGGATCATCATGTCTTGCCGCCGTTTCCCTAAGGCTTTTCCGATGTTTTTACGGATTTCTTCACCCGGCATGAATACGTCCATGATGTTGATGCCGTGATCCAATACTGCATCGATCACTTTTTTAACTTCCTTATAGGGCTTCTTTTCCAGGTGTTCGGCACCGAATCCGATGATACTGGCCGACATGCCTGTTTTGCCGATGGGGCGATACTTCATTTCTGCCAGAGGTCCGGTGATGGATGTGGTCTTTGTGGTATCAAAGATGCATCCTTGTAATGCTGTGGTTGCAAGTACTCCGGTGCCTAATTTCTGTAGAAAGTCGCGGCGATTTATTTCCTTTTTGATGTCCATGGGTATTTGATTTTATAAGGTTCCTTGTTTCAGCTGTTCTACAAATGCGTCGATGCGTTTTAATTCCTGCGGGATATTGATTCCCTGCGGGCATTCGGGTGAGCACTGGTTGCATCCGCTGCAATGGCTGGCCTGCCGCAATTTGGGTACGCTGCGGTCGTAGCCTACGAGGAAGGCACGTCGCGCTTCCCGGTAGTTTGCATCACCCTGGCTCTGCGGGACATTTCCATCATTGATGCATTTGTTATAGTGTAGCAGCACGCCGGGAATATCAATGCCATAGGGGCAGGGCATACAGTATTTGCAGTCGTTACAGGGTACGGTGGGGTATTGGAGCATCAGCTCGGCTGTTTCGAACAGGAATGCTCTCTGCTCTTCGGTCAGCGGTGTTAAAGGCGAGTAGGTGCGGATATTGTCCTGCAAGTGTTCCATGTATGTCATTCCGCTCAGCACCGTAAGCACATTGTCGGGCGAACCTGCAAAACGGAATGCCCACGAGGCTGTGCTGGTTTCCGGGCTTTGTTCCTTGAGGCGTGCGACAATGTGTACCGGCAGGTTCGAGAGTCGGCCTCCCAGCAGTGGTTCCATCACTACAGCCGGAACATTATGCTTCGCAAGTTCGCCGTACAGATACCGTGCATTTACATTAAAGCCCGTTGCATGATCCCAGTCTGAGTAATTCAACTGTATCTGTGCGAAATCCCATTGTATTCCTAACGAAAGCAGATAGTCGAACGCTTCGATATCGCCGTGGAATGACCATCCCAGGTTACGGATCCGCCCCGCCTTCCGTTCTTCCAGCAGGAAGTCAAGTAGCCCGTTATCAAAAAAACGTTTCCGCAGATCATCCATTCCTCCCATTCCAATACCATGAAGCAGGTAATAATCAATATAATCTACCTGTAAGTCCTGCATGGATTGCCGGTACATATCCACTCCGGATTCAAACGTACGTGGAAAACCGGCCCTGTGGCTGGACAGCTTGGTAGCAATAAAGAACTTCTCCCGCGGATGCCTTTTCAGTGCGATCCCCGTCGATTTTTCCGACCAGCCTTGTACATACACCGGAGCGGTATCAAAATAATTAACCCCATGTTCGATGGCATAATCAATTAATTCGTTTACGGCTTCCTGGTCGATTACATTCCCTGTACCATCCGGAGCAGGTAGTGTCGGCCAACGCATACAGCCATAACCCAGGAGCGATACCTTGTCGCCCGTATGCGGATTTACCCGGTATGTCATCTTATCCGTCGGAACCGGACCTAATGTACCTCTTCCTGAACCGTCTTTAGACGAGCAACCCGTCATGGCCATTGTTGTCCCAGCAGCGCTTATCCCTACAATCTTCAGAAAATCCCTGCGGTTGACACCATTATCTGTATGATCTTTTTCCATATTCTATCCAGCTAAACGTATTAAATCATTTTATGCATCTCATGTCCTTCTACATAGATCGCGGCATACGGACGGGAAGGACAAAGGTTCTCACATGCTCCGCAGCCGATGCAAAGCTCATTATTGACAACGGGTATCTTGATTGATTTCTCGTCTGCCGGATCAGAAAGCACCATGACGATCGCTGTCGTAGGACAATGACGGGCACAGTTGTCGCACGGCTGACCGTCTCTGATCGGCAGGCAGTTTGCCTTCACCCATACCGAATGGCCGATCTGGATCGACGATTTATCTTCCTTGCTGATCACCTTGATCGCACCTGCCGGACACACTTCCGAACATTTCACGCACTCCGGACGGCAATATCCCCGCTCATACGACATCTGCGGCTGCATAAACGTATTCAGTGAAGAAGACGGGCGCAGTACCCCGTTGTCGCATGCTGTCACGCACAACTGGCATGCCGTGCAATGTGAACGCATATTCCGTGCACTCAACGATCCCGGAGGGGTCAACGGTGTTAATCTGTCGGGATTCTTCCGGTCTGCAATATCAGCCAGCCCGCCATCCACTTTTACATCCGTAGCTTTCTCGATGATCTGTGCTTTGAGACCCGAGGCAATCAGGACGGCAGTAGCTGTAAGGAACCCCTTGCGGCCTTTGTCCACTTTACTGCTCCCGGCCTGTTCTTTCACTTTATTTGCTACCACCGGTTTTGACTTTGCATAGGCAAACTTATATCCGATCGCACCCTTCTTACACTTCCCGATACAGTTCATACAGGATACGCAACGGCTGTTGTCCACCTTGAATTCTTCATGGTTGATACACGCTGCCTTACAATTCCGGGCACAAAGGCTGCACTTGTTACACTTTTCTTCATCAATAGAAATACGGAACAGGGAAAAGCGTGACACAAAACCCAATACCGTGCCTACCGGACAAATCGTGTTGCAATATGTCCTGCCATTTCTCCATGCCAGTACTACGACCACAACCAATGTTACAGACGCCACAATTAGCGTCGGCAAACTCTTCAACCATACATCCGTCGAGTAAAACGCGTAACTGTCCATCCGCTCAGCCGCCGCTGCCAACAGATTATTTCCCCACTGCCATACCGGCATCAGCAGGTTGTTTGCAATACGACCGTAAGCCCCGTACGGATCAAGTAGCGCCACAAACGCATTTACCCCTGCGATCATCGCCACAATGAACACCGCCAGCACCCCATACCTCAGCCACGACTTCGACTTTGAATACGTGTAGGGCAACTTCTTACCTCTCCGCCCAAATCGGGCTGCAATGTCCTGAAACACCCCCATCGGGCAAATCACGGAACAGTATACCCGCCCGAAAAGCAACGTCAATAAAGCCAAGAAAACGATTACCCCCACATTCAACGCCAGTACGGCAGGTAGGAACTGAACCTTAGCCAACCAGCCAAACCATGCATGCAGCGTCCCCGTAAAGTCCAGAAACAGCAAGGTGATCAATGAAAAGCTGATAGCGGCCAGTGTCAATCTGATTTTTCGCAACATGTTTGTCTATATTAGATGATCTGTTTGTAAGAATTGAGATGACTTGTCTGCAAATATGCCCCAATCCCTTTATATAATAAGAAAGCCCATCCTCCAAAACGAGAGAATGGGTACTCAAAGCGAAAAAACGAATAGTTTATGTGTGATGTTTGGATTCCCTGGCTTGCCGTAGTAAAAGACCTATTTTGAACCCTTCAAATTCGCGTTCCAGATTATCCCGGCGCTCTGTCCCAACCTCACCATATACACGGTCTTTTATATATTTCCAGTGTTTCAATTACTGGCTTTTTGCTCATAAATGATGATGTTTATGTCCAAAGTGTTGTGATAAACATGGGGGTCTTTTCTTCTCCGACTTCGAAGCCGCAATGTTTATAGAATCCAATTTCTTTGTCGTATGCAATCAGGACGATCCGCAGATAGTCCTTGTAGCTTTCGGAAACCATGTTGACGAGTTTTTCTCCTATTCCGATATGCTGGTAGTCGGGCATGATTAAGAGGTAGTGTACATAGGCGGTCATTATGCCGTCGTCCAATACGTTTATGAGTCCAACCAGTTTGTTCCCATCCCAAGCGGTAAAGACAGAGGATGAATTTTTCATGGCAATTACCAGTTTATCGGGATAGTTTCCGGAAGACCAGTTGACGGAGAGGAAGAGGTCTCTCAGTTCTTCTTCCGAGAATTCTTTGGTTGTTTTGTATTGGATGTCTTTCATATTGTTACGATTTTAATCCCTTTGATGTTATATCTTTTTTATCATTTCGAATTGTTTGCCTGCGATATCGATGTTCTTTGCTTTTAGGAAAGCAACGATAGAGATGCATGAGGTGTCTGTATTTATCAGTTTTGTTTTTACAGTTTTATTTAGCTTGCTTGCTTCATGGAGTAGGAGTGAGGCAATTCCTTTTCTTCTGAAGGGCTTATCGACAGCGATTTGGGTAATGTCTCCCGAATTGGGTTCGAAGATACAGTATCCTGCGAGTTTGTTGTTGATAAATGCTCCTAAGCTGGTAAAGTCGTTGCTCGTTCTGCGAATGGACTCAAAGCTGTTCTGCCAAGAGGGATGGAAGTCCCAGAACTCTGAGACGAAGGGGTGTTCGGCAATGCTGATCCTTTCAATGGAACAGGATGTTGTACTGTCTTTTAGCTGATTGTTGATCTCTTCATTTGTCCAGAAGAAATAGTTAAGTTCACGTGTGACTTCAAAGCCGATGTTTCGGTAGACGGAGACGGCTTTGGTGTTGTGTTGCAGCACTTCCAGCAGGTAATGGTTGATACCTGCTTCTTTTAAATAGGGGATAGAATATTCGAAGATATTTGTGGCCAAACCTTGTCCGCGATACGCTGGAAGCGTTCCGGTACCTGTGTCGTAAGCCATTTTTATTCCGTTAAAGTCTCCGATTCCATTCAATGTGAATGCGACAATGGTAGAGCCTTCAAATGCGGCAAACGATAAAGCGGGGTTGAAACCACGCCTTTTCCACATGGTTTTCAGTTCTTCGGCGTTTAGCTGAATGTCGTAGTCGGCAAAAGCCTGACTGAATGCTTTGATGATCGTTTCAAAGTCTGTTGTTGCGAGTGATTTGATTTCCACTGTCATAATAACTACTCCTTATGATTTTGGGAAAATGTTATGAAACCACAATCCCCATTTTCTTCATCAGAAAGCAGGCGTTCATGTTCTGTGCTACTCCTTCACGTAACAGGTAAGAGAAAGACAATTCTTCGTTTTTGATATCTGCTTCGAAACGGAAGTTCTTTACTTCGTCAGGAAACTCCTGTTCGAGTGAGCCGAGTAACAGGTCGTGGGTGGCTATGATACCGCAGGTACGGCAGGAGATGAGCTGTCTCATGAGGGCGATGGAGCCTTTTTGTTTATCAACGGAGTTGGTGCCTTTTAATATCTCATCCAGAATGATAAAGAGTTCTTCCCCAGCTTGTAAGCGGTCGATGATCATCTTCAATCGTTTCAGTTCCGAGAAGAAATAGGATTCATTGCTTATCAGTGAGTCTGATGTCCGCAGGCTTGTGACCAGGCTGGCCGGATATACACGGAGTGAATCGGCACAGGCCGGAGCGCCTATACAAGCCAGCAGATAATTGACTCCCACTGTCCGCAGGTATGTACTCTTCCCTGCCATATTTGCTCCCGTAATGATCAGGAATGAGGGATGGCGGGTGAGTGCAATATCATTCTTTATACACACATCCCGGTGAAGCAGGGGATGGCCCAGTCCTTTCCCTTCCAGTTCAAAGTAGGTATCACTGATGTCTGCATAGGTATATGCCGGATGGTTAAAGTCGAATGTGGCTAATGAACTAAAGGCATCGAAACGTGCCAGTGCCTCCAGCCACTGAGGAATATGTGCTGCCTGTTCCTTTTTCCATCGCTCCAGCAACAGGGCATGGCGGATATCACGCAGGTAAAAGATATTCAACAGAACGCCGATAAAACTTCCTCGCTGGTCAAGCCCTCCGATATAACGCGACAACTGCTTGATCGCCTGTGAGGCTGTCTGCCCTTTTTCTCCTGTCAACTGATGGCTGATAGTCTGTAATTCGGACGAGTTGAAAGATTGCTTCTCAATACTCTTCATCAGATTGGCATAGATATGGAAAATCCGCTCCATCTTATTGACCTTATTATGCAATTCGTTGACCTTCGTAATTGGGCTATAGCCGACCAGGAAACAGACACAAAACCATATACTGGCGAGCGACCAGTTCAGTAGCCCGAGTACACAAGCCGCCGGAATCACCACCCAAAGGAACGGCACACCAAGCAACAATACCTTCCAGAAGCGATTATTCAGAAAATAGTTTTTCCCTTCCGTCAACGCCGAAAGGATATGGGCATCATTTTGCTTGCCGGGTTTTCGTTGTCCTGTTACATAGAAATGTTGCCGGAGATCTGTATATGTGACAAGTTCCCGAATGGCATCCTGTCTGTTTTGAATGGCCTCTTTGTCGGTAAGCGGATGCATAAACCATTCGGCCAACATTTCACGTCCACCATGGGTCACGGTGCGGTTGATGGACTGGAATATAGACTGTTCGCCAAATAAATCGAGGTCCAGACTGAACGAATGGTCGGCCGACATTTTATCTATAGCCCCGTCAAAAGCGCTGAAATCATAGTTGAGTCCATTATATTCTGCCTTGTTCAGCGCTTCCAACGCCTCATAGTAGTTCTTTTGAGCGAAAAGCCGGGTATGATAGAACATCAACGCTGCAAACGGAAATATCAACAAGCACCCTATCCCAACCAATACCGGCCAGTCCGCCGCCCGGCAAAACCAAAATGCTGCTACTGCCGCCACTACCAGCGCCAGACGGATGCTTCCCATCAAATGTATCTGTTTCCTCAGATAGGCTGCCCGCAGCGAGTAAGCCTCTATATTCTCGTTGTAATAAGCAAATATACTTTTCATGGGCGTAAAGGTAGTACTTTTTGATATTTTGGGCTTATCTTTAGGGCTGCTTAAAATAGACACCTGTTTATGAAGAGACTAAAGATAGTTTTATTTTTACTATTGTTCCCATTTGCCGTTATAAACAGCCAGGTTTTAGAGACTGGTTTTGTCCAATCCGCCTATAATGCCGATAGTGTACGTGCAGAGCTGGAGAAGGCTCCTTATTTTACCTTGTTTAAAGACAACTACTTCATCGGTGGCATCCCTTTAAATGAGAAACCTACGCAGGCAAACTCAGATGTTAAGTTTCAGGTCAGTGTCTTCCAACGCCTCACCAAAAGTACACTCCCTTTCGATACCTACCTCTTCCTGCAATATACCCAGAAAGTTTTTTGGAATATACTCGAACATTCCCTCCCCATCCGTGACATCAACTTCAATCCCGGTCTTGGACTCGGGCATCTGATCATCCACCAAAACCATTATATTGGTAAAGCCTACCTGATGCTTGAACATGAATCCAACGGCAAGGACAGCCTTGTCTCCCGCAGTTGGAACCGCCTGTCGCTTGGGGTGGCCATCGAACTGAATAAAAATTGGCAGGTGCAGTTCAAGGGATGGATCCCCTTTATCGACAGTCGTCGAAATAAAGACTTAGTCACCTATGCCGGTATCGCGCAGTTTGGCGGAAACTACCGTGCCTCCAATAAACGTTTCAACGCCGGGCTGATCTTAACTCCCCGCAAGGACTGGGGTGATTTTAACACACAAGTGGAACTCAGTTATAAGATCAGCAAGAGCGAAAACCAATACCTCTTCTTGCAATACTATAACGGCTATGCCGAGAACCTCCTCGAATACAAACAGTTTAAGAGCATGCTCCGCATCGGCTTTGCTATTAAGCCCGGCGACTTCAGTCTCTTTTGAAACAACGAACTGCAAAAAGAAAATCCCGGTTTGAACAGCGCCAAACCGGGAGATTTACTAATTTTTTCTATTGTAGGAATATCAAAACTCAATTTTGTAGCTAATATTCGGTATGACAATCGATTCTTTATTCTCGTCCACCCCATGGGTAAAGAAGTTGTATCGATGTCCATAGAAGTCCTTGTATCCGGTTAGATTGATGATTTTCAGTGCAAATTCATGTGACTTCTTATGCTTGTTGATTTTATAACTTACTGATGTATGGGCTATAAATGCGGCAGGCAACTGTTTGGAAAATGCCTGATTCTCATCATAAATAACATCTTGACCTATGATAGATTGTGATTCATTTATTGGCGAATACCTGTCCCCCCCTTGATACATGAGCCGGGTATTGGCACTTAACCTGTTTTGTTTGCTCTTGACCATCATCCATTCTTTACCTATCAGTAAGTTAAAGGCATAATTCCGGTTATAACGGGAGTTATACCAAGTGTCATTCCCTCCTTTGTATTTTGCGTTGAAGACAGAAGCCGTTACCAGGTAATAATACCCTTGGGAAATGTATTTTTCAAATGTCAAATCCACGCCATAATTTAACCCTTCGCCGCTATTTACCAGTTTGTCTTTAATAAACCACTCTCCTTGCAGATTGACAAAAGAGAAGGTGCTGTCTGCAATGACAGGCACATCGTACAAATACTGTATATAAGGCTCTATTTTAAGGTTGTAACTACCCCCGATATCCCAGTTGTAAGACAATACCAGGTGATGGGCTTTTGTAAAATCAAGGTCTTTATTGATTTGTTCTCCTGTCTCTGACTTGGTAAAGTAGTAGTTCAACATCTCTAATCGGCTATGAAGCCCATACGCCAACCCAAGCGATTGGTTGGTGGCAAACTGCCATTTTAAGCCAGCGCGGGGTTCGATGGTATAGTGATTGTTGAGGGTGAAGAGTTGTGAAGTCAATCCGAGATTCAGCATCCAATTATTCGACAAGGAAAAAGAGGAGTTGGTATATGCCGCTATTAATGAACTAAAGCCTGATTCATCAGTAAGGGTTTGTATAACCGGTTTTTCCCCTGCATCTTTTAACAGCATATCATATTTTAATCCGGTGAGTCGTATTCCGGTCTTGTTGGTATGTCTGGAACTGAACTTCTTATTGAATGAAGAGGATAGGATGAAATTCCAATTGGTATTGTTGATGGCATTCTGAGGGGTTAATTGCATGCCCTCATTCATCCGCTCGGTATGTAAGTCCAATCCGCTTACTGTGGCTGCTAACGCAGTCTTGAAAAAGGCATTTTCACCTACATATAGTTTGTGCTCTCCGCCCACTGCACCCATATATTGTTTTACATCCTGTGATTCAAGGTCTTGCATGTACTCCCATTCTGTTTGCCTGCTTTTGGCTATTTGACCGGACCGGTCCGTCAATCCTATACCCCAAACCGAGAATACCCCTGCCTTTTGAGTGGGAAAGTTCAACTTGAAAGACAAGTCCTGATATTTGGTGCCATCTGCATTCTCTGGCAGGAGGGAGGATAATAGATCCAGGGTGGAGTAACGATAGTTAAAAATGTAAGAAGCGTTCCCTCCTTTTTTGAACGGGCCTTCCGACGCCAGGTCTATACCAATGAGGCCTACCTGAACCGTGTTTTCCCGTTTTTGGTTATTCCCTTTGCGTAAGTGAATATCGAAAACGCCAGACAACGCATTGTTATATTCGGCAGGGAAAGCCCCCGTGAAGAAATCGGAATTACCGAGTACCTGGCTACTCAATGCCGTAAGTCCGCCTCCGCCAAAAGTAGCGACATCGGCAAAATGGTTCGGATTGGGTATCTCCACATCCTCCATCCTCCATTGCAGGAATTTAGGTGAATTGCCTCTTACCACGATGCCGTTGTTGCCTATGCTGCTGCTTACCCCTGCAAATGACGAAGCCAAACGGGCAGGGTCGTCAAAACCGCCTGCGTAACGGCTTGCTTCCTCAACGCTCAGCATACGCCCGCTGGCAATCGTCATTGAGTTCAATGGTTCAGACTTCTTGATTTTAGGCTTAACAACAAGTTCGCTTAGTTGCGTTGTGTTCTCTTTGAGTTGAATTTCCAGGAACACCTCTTTGGATGATGTGACGGAAATATCTTTTAAGATGACAGGTTCATACCCTACAAAGGATGCTTGGAATTCATGCCTGCCGACAGGTACATGTGAAATAACAAATTGCCCTAATGAATCACTTGTGGCACCTATGGGAGGCGATATGCTTGTTACACTGACGGTTGCATACTCCAAAGCGCTACCCGATGCGTTGTCTTGTATGATACCTCGAATGGTCTGAGTGAATTGAGCGCTTGCCATTGCGGGAAGCAATGAGATTAAGAAGAAAAGTGTTAGAGTTCTTTTTGTCATGATTTAAAAGTTTATGCAAAGTAACGCAGACGTACGTACCGGGACAATACTGAAAATTCAGTAATTTGAGATAAGGCAGCGTGTAGTATTTAGCAGGGAATAGCCTTGTGGTAGGCTCTTTTAAAGATAGGAAATGTGGCAATAATAAGAAGGATAGCAAGTCCGCTCATCACATTGTGTATATGCATGGCTGAGCCCAAAAAGACAAATAGAAATTGAACGATTACGGAAGCGATATATCCGGCAAACTGATTCAGGAAGTTGACTAATGCCGAAGAGTGGCTGCGTTTGGAGGTGAAGACAGTCATCGCATTGCGAATGGCAAGAAGTGTATGGCCACCAAATCCGATACTGAAAACCAATATCACAAATGCAAGTTCAATCACCGAATGGCTACCTGTAATCATATAGAACAACAATGACGCAAGTAATGCCAATACTGCGACAACGCTGTTAAATAAATAAGCCGCAACGATCCCCTGTTTTTTCTCTATATAAATGACAGGAAATTGCCCCATGATTATCCCTGCGATAACAGGTACTGAGATAAGACCATAAACTGACGGTGTAAGTCCCAATTGGTCGATAAACATAAATGAGGAATAATTCATCAGTGCTCCCTGAAACAGAAAACAGACCAGAGAAGTACTGATCAACCCCACGAATTTCGACCGAAACAAAATCCGATAGTAGCTTGTGGCTACTTGTTTAATAGAGATACGATTGTTTTGTACAGGAGGCGGAGGGGTTGTCTGGCTGATAAATAGGGAAGCAAATAGCGATAGCGCCGCTACAATGTAAAAGTTATATTGCCACGAAAAAGTATCGGTAACAATACCTCCGATGATAGGTGCGGCCAGTGGAGCGAAACTCAATATAATAGTCAGGTATGAAAATATCGATGTAATGTTTTTTTGATTGGAGCTTTGTCCGATCCATGTCTGTCCGACAATGGTAATCGTTGCTGCGCCAGCTGCCTGTAACGCCCACCCCGACAGCATAAGCCCGAATTGTGACGCCACTGATGAGATGGTAGCTCCTAAAAAGATCACTATTGACGCCCCCGCCAATTGATGTTTCTTGTCCCAAGCATCTCCGACCACCCCTGCAACGAGCAAAGTCAGCGACAAGGTTAAGTAGTAGACGGACATGGTGTTGCCAGCCTGTGACTGGTTAAGGCTAAAATATCCGGCAATATCGGGCAACGATGGAATATAGATATAGGGAGCAATATTCGACACAAAACTGATTGTCAAAAGCGGAATAAGTGCGATGAATAGATTGCTGCCCTGCTTTTTCATGATCAATCCGATCCTCTAATGATCAAACAGCCCGAGGGCGATGGCGTACTTCACTGCTTCCATGGAGGTGTCGACATTGAGCTTTTCCAATATTCGCTGCCTGTGCGTGTTGACCGTGTGTGTACTAATACAAAGTTTTGTGGAGATTTCCTTGCTTAAAAGTCCCTCATGGATCAATCTCAAAATAGATATTTCTCTATCCGAGAGTATCGATTTGCTGTTGAAAAAGGTGTCTATCGGAGAAATGAAATCTCCTGTTTTGAAATTGATCAACTTCGAATCGACTCGGTAAGGAGGTGATTGATTGGGAGAAATATCCATCATACTAAACGTGAGCCAGATATTCCCCTTACAGTCCGTTTCAAGCACCTGCATTTGTTCTGTTACACGCCGGAACATGCCTTTGATATTAATTCTATACTCTCTTACAAGTTTCTGGTTGGCTGCATTTTTATTTCCGATAAGAAAGTGGCGCATGCAGTTTATACCGTTACACATAACCGCCTCAAAATCATCCGGATGAATCTGAATATCATCATATTCGTTACATCCGAACAACTCTTTGTGATTGGAGGAGACCCAAACATGTTCTTTCCGGAAATTGTCAAATATCGTAATGGAGTTGTTAGACCATTTGGATATTTCAGTCATAACTTCAATATGATGCTCTAAAATAGAGTAGTCAAGCAATGATTCGTCAAATTTTAACGAATCCATTACCTCGCAGTATATTACTTCTAAATCAGTCATAGAGACTTATGGTCTTTTTGCATTTTGCGGCAAGCAGATAATAAGAAGAGCCAAACAAAAGACTTTACCAGTGTAGGTTGTCTTCGTTTGGCTCTTATATACTTTTGTGTAAGACTCTTATTTAATAATGTGATGTTTCTTGAATACTCTGCCGATTGTTTCCAGTGCAAAGTCAAGCTGCGCCTTCGTATGTGTAGCCATTAGCGAGAAGCGGATCAGCGTATCTTCCGGAGCAACCGCCGGTGAAACGACCGGATTGACAAAGATACCTTCTTCGAACAATTCCTTTACAACGAGGAATGTCAGGTTGTTGTCACGGATGTAAAGCGGGATGATCGGGGTGGATGTGTGACCAATCTCGCATCCGAGTGAACGGAAACCTTCCAATGCATAATGTGTCAGATCCCACAAATGTGTGATACGTTCCGGTTCGCTCAGCATAATATCCAGGGCTGCTCCTGCAGCAGCCGTAGCCGCCGGTGTGTTGCTGGCACTGAAGATATACGAACGTGAATTATGACGGAGGTAATTGATCACTTCTTTGTCTGAGGCAATGAAACCTCCGATCGAAGCCAGTGACTTGCTGAATGTTCCCATGATTAGATCAACATCATCAGTTACACCGAAATGGTTACAGGTGCCACGTCCGTGGTCGCCCAATACACCGAGTCCGTGTGCTTCATCGACCATAATGCTGGCATTGTATTTTTTGGCCAGTTCAACGATCTTCGGCAGGTTGGCGATATCACCTTCCATGCTGAATACGCCGTCGATCACGATCAGCTTCACCTTGTCGGGTTCGCATTTCTGGAGTTGTTTCTCCAACGAATCCATATCGTTGTGTTTGTATTTTAGTTTGGTCGAGAACGACAGACGATGACCTTCAATGATCGAAGCGTGGTCGTATTCATCCCAGATAATATAATCTTCACGTCCTGTCAGGCAGGATACGACGCCTAAGTTTACCTGGAATCCGGTAGAATAGACAATAGCATCTTCTTTACCGACAAAGGCAGCCAGCCGTTGTTCCAGTTCTACATGTATGTCTAAGGTACCGTTCAGAAAACGGGAGCCGGCGCAACCTGTTCCGTATTTTTTGATGGCATTGATAGCGGCCTCTTTTACTTTCGGGTGGTTGGTCAGTCCCAGGTAGGCATTGGAACCAAACATCAGCACTTTCTTGCCGCTGATGGTCACTTCCGTATCCTGGTCGCTTTCGATCATGCGAAAATAAGGATAAATACCTGCAGCCATTGCCTGCTGAGGGGCGTCGTACTTAGAAAGTTTCTCTTGTAATAGTTTCATACTCAATAAGGAGATGAATTGTCTCGTTAATAGTTTATTCTAAAAGACCTCAAATCAGGACGCATGCGTAAATCACATTTCCCAAATTCAGCCGCAAAAGTAGTAAAAAAATAACTTATAGAGGCTCAAATGCTTTAAAAGTTTTAATAAAGCTCTATTTTTGTCATCTGTTAGTAAACGGATAAGAAAAAGTAAGATGGAAAGACAGGTAAAAAAAATACAGGCAATCATCAATCCTATCTCCGGGGTAGGCTCCAAACGAAAAATCCCCAAGTTGATAGAAGAAATGTGTGACAAAGAAGGGAATTCACTGGATATTACCTTTACCGAATATGCCGGCCATGCTTCCGAACTTACCCGTAAAGCCATTGACGAGGGTGCCAATGTGATCCTTGCCGTGGGGGGGGATGGTACCGTGAATGAGATTGCCCGAGCCATGTTACACGCTGATGCTGTATTGGGAATCATACCTAAGGGCTCCGGCAATGGCTTGGCTCGTGAACTGCATATCCCAATGGATGTGAAAGGCGCCCTGGAAGTCATCCGTAAAGGAAACATTACAACTGTTGACAGTTGTACGGCCAACGACCGCATCTTCTTTTGCACCTGTGGTGTAGGATTCGACGCTGCTGTCAGTCAGAAGTTTGCCAATGAAAAACACCGCGGCTCTCTCACCTATATAAAGAATACGGTAGAAGAATACCTTAGTTACAAGCCTGAGCCCTATGAGTTACTGGTAGATGATGACCAGACCATCAAGGAAAAAGCGTTTCTCGTAGCCTGCGCTAATGCATCTCAATATGGAAACAACGCTTTTATTGCTCCCCACGCCAATATTGAAGACGGCAAGATGGATATCACTATCCTGGCGCCCTTTACACCACTTGATATCGCTCCGCTGGCTATTCAGCTATTTACCAAACAGATCGACCGGAACAGTAAGATACGGACGATGAAAGCCCGCGAGGTTACCATTATCCGTCAGAAACCCGGTGTGATGCACCTTGATGGCGAACCGGTCATGGTCGATAGCCATATTCGCATCCGGGTACAGCCTCATTCGTTGAAAGTCTTCACCTCCGATCAGGTGTCTTTTACTGAAGAAGTCTATAATTTCTTCGGCCAGGTTACCCGTTTCTTTGATAAAGGGCTTCCTTACATATTCAGATAAAAGTCCTGTGTTAACCGGATATACTCCGGCGTATAGCTGTGCCGGGTCAGTTCAATGGTCAGGTTCTCCGGCTGGAAATCCCGTTGAGGCGTGAGGGCTATCTCTACCAGCATACGTTTAGGGGAGGTTCCCGGCAAAGGGGTTACGTTGATCTGCCTGGCAAGGTAAAGGCCGTTGGTGGCGGTCAATTGTTTTAGTCGTTCTTCCTGGTCGGAAGGCAGGATGAGACATAGCCGTCCCTCGGGTGTCAATAGTTGGCGGCTTCCGTTGATCAGGTCTTCAAGTAACAGGGAATCGGTATGTCGTGCCATACTTCTCTCCGCATTCGGCGACTTTAATGAGTGGTGAAAGTATGGGGGATTGGAGATAATCCGGTCATACAGCTTGTTTGATGATTGGCAAAAGGCGTGAAACGGAATGCGTTGGATCCGGATTCTTCCGGCAAAAGGAGAGGCATCGCAATTCATTTCGGCTTGCCGGCTGGCATTTTCGTCAATGTCAATACCATCTATCAATGCTTCTGATCGTTGTGCTACCATCAGGGCAATTAGTCCTGTTCCTGTCCCAACATCCAGTATATGCCTGACGCCCTCGACGGAAGCCCAGGCTCCCAGCAATACCCCGTCTGTGCCCACTTTCATTGCGCATTTGTCTTGTTCGACCGTGAATTGTTTAAACCTGAAATACGAATTTGCCATATATATAAAGAATGCTGCTTGCAAAAGTAGATTGTTTTATCGGAAAAACGTACCTTTGGCACGCTTATTGACGTTGTATGGTTATTAGTCGTGTTTATGAAAGAAAAAAGGAAGAAGAATTATTTGCCCATTCTCAGTGATTTGGATGAAAGTATAGGGATTATGATGCCTATACTGACGGAGTGTGATGTTGACGAAGACTTTACCGATGGTATCGAAAAGGTCGGAGATGTCGTGCCTGTCCTTCCTCTTCGCAATATGGTGTTGTTCCCCGGCGTGGCCATGCCCGTTATTATTGGGCGTGTCAAATCCATGCGCCTTGTCAAGGAAGCCGTCCAGAAGAAAAAGATGATCGGGGTGGTCTGTCAGAAAGAGATCGATACGGAAGAACCCGGCCTGGAGGATTTATACACCACCGGTGTGATTGCCGATATCGTGCGTGTACTGGAACTTCCCGACGGCAATACTACTGTGATCCTGCAAGGAAAGAAACGTTTTATGCTGGACGAACTGGTGGAGACCGAACCTTTCCTGAAAGGGCGTATCACCCAGTTGGATGACGCCATGCCTCCGAAGACCGACCGCGAGTTTGAAGCGCTTGTCTCCACCATCAAAGACCTGACGCTGAAGATGCTCTCGTCGCTTACTGATCCGCCACGCGACCTGATCTATTCGCTCAAGAATAATAAGAATGTTCTCTATATGACCAACTTCTCCAGCAGCAACATCCCCAATACCGCTGCCGAGAAGCAACAACTGTTGATGATCGGCGATCTTAAAGAACGCGCCTACCGCCTCCTGTTCATCCTCAACCGCGAATACCAGTTGATCGAGATGAAGGCTGCCATCCAAATGAAGACCCAGGAGGATATCAACAAGCAACAAAAAGAATACTTCCTGCAACAGCAGATCAAAACGATCCAGGAAGAGCTGGGAGGTAATATGAACGACCTCGAAATCAAAGAACTTCGCAAGAAAGCTGCGAAGAAGAAATGGTCGAAGGCCGTTGCCGAAACGTTCCAAAAGGAGTTGAATAAGCTTGAGCGTTTGCATCCGCAGTCACCCGACTACTCCATCCAGATGCAGTATGTGCAGATGATTGCCAATCTGCCCTGGAACGAATACAGCAAAGACAATTTCAATCTCAAGCATGCCCAAAAGGTACTCGATCGCGACCACTACGGACTCGAAAAGGTCAAGGAACGCATCATCGAACACCTCGCCGTATTGAAACTGAAAGGTGATATGAAGTCGCCCATTATCTGTCTCTACGGCCCTCCGGGGGTAGGGAAAACTTCGTTGGGTAAATCCGTGGCCGAAGCGTTGAACCGGAAGTATGTCCGTATCGCCCTGGGTGGTTTACATGATGAGGCTGAAGTACGCGGCCATCGCCGTACGTATATCGGCGCTATGTCGGGCCGTATCATCCAGAGTGTTCAAAAGGCCGGCACCTCCAATCCTGTGTTTATTCTGGATGAGATCGACAAGGTATCCAGCGATTTCAAAGGTGATCCCGCTGCGGCATTGCTCGAAGTTCTCGACCCCGAACAAAATTCCGCTTTCCACGACAATTATCTCGATATTGACTACGATCTGAGTAAGGTCATGTTTATAGCTACAGCCAACAGCCTGAACACCATCTCCCAGCCCTTGCTCGACCGTATGGAACTGATCGAAGTGAGCGGATATATTATGGAAGAGAAGGTCGAAATAGCCAACCGGCACCTCCTCCCGAAGCAACTGGAGAACCATGGTATTGCCAAGGGAAGCATCAAGTTCCCGAAGAAGACGCTCCAAACGATCGTCGAATCGTATACCCGGGAAAGCGGCGTGCGCGAATTGGATAAAAAGATCGCCAAGATCATGCGTAAAGTAGCCCGTAAGATCGCTTCCGACGAGCCTATTCCCGCGCAGGTTAAGCCCGAAGATATCTACGGATATCTGGGTGCCGTTGAATATTCCCGCGACAAATATCAGGGCAACGACTACGCCGGTGTGGTTACAGGGCTGGCCTGGACAGCTGTTGGAGGCGAAATCCTCTTCGTCGAGTCAAGCATCAGTAAGGGAAAAGGCCTGAAGTTGACATTGACAGGAAACTTGGGCGACGTAATGAAAGAGTCTGCCATGTTGGCACTCGAATACATCCATGCTCATGCCTCCTATTTCGATATTCCCGAAGAAATGTTTGAGAACTGGAACGTACACGTCCATGTGCCCGAAGGCGCCATCCCCAAAGACGGACCCAGTGCCGGTGTGACGATGGTCACCTCTCTGGTTTCCGCCCTCACCCAACGGAAGGTAAAGAAAGGCATCGCCATGACTGGCGAGATGACGCTTCGCGGCAAAGTACTGCCTGTCGGGGGTATCAAGGAAAAGATCCTGGCAGCCAAACGTGCCGGTATCCACGAACTTATCCTCTGTAGAGAAAACAAGAAAGATGTAGACGAAATTAACGGCGGCTACCTCGACGGCCTGACCTTCCATTACGTCGATGATATCCGTCAGGTTATCGATCTCGCATTACTGAAGGCGAAAGTGGCGAATTCCCTGTTCTAATTTTACTTTGTTTTAGCCCTTTTTGTTTCTTCCTTGAACTGGGTAGGCGTCACTCTTTTCATTTGTTTGAAGGATGTGTTGAAGTAGCGTGGGTAAGCAAAACCTACTTCATAGGATGTTTCATTGATTTTCAATCCGGTATGGGTGAGTAAATAGGCAGATCTTTCTATCCGTAGTCTGTTGATATAATCATTCACGCCCAGTCCGGTCAGTAATTTTACTTTATTGTATAGCGAAGCTCTGCTCATAGCCATTTTGTCTGTCAGGAACTTGATGGATCTGTGTTGCTCCTTTTTGTGGTTATAGATATAGCCTATGCTTGCGGTTATAAGTATAAATAGAATGCTGGCCATACTAATTGGAACAACACAATGAATGGAAATAAGCCTTCAGTCTGGTTTTTGGATAGGTGGGTGACGGATGCGTGTGACATCCGTTTTCAGGGCAATTTGCTGTCACATCTGTCACACGCAGCAGTCGAGACAAAACCGGTATGACCGGTCTCTGAAATCGAGGCTATGATGCACGAAGAGTTTCATCAGCATGGAACAAAAAGTTTATGTACATAAACAAAAAATTTCATGCTGATGAAACTTCCGCGAGGTCTGCATGTCAACCTGTTGGGACGTGCGCCTCACCAGGCTGGGGTCTGCATCTCACAGAGGGGAGATGTATAGGTAGGAAAAGAAAACGCCTCGTTAGTCAAGTGACTAACGAGGCGTTTTGAGCTCTTCCTCTTGGACTTGAACCAAGGACCCTCTGATTAACAGTCAGATGCTCTAACCAACTGAGCTAAGGAAGAAAATAAATCATTTTCGGAGGGAATCTGCCGTTTTAATCAGCCTTTTGGATCATCCCTTTCTGAAAATGCACTGCAAAAGTACAAGCTATTTTCTAAATATGCAATATCTTTGCAGAAAAAAATAACGAATGAAAACGATCGGATTAGGTAACGCTTTGGTTGACGTGCTGTTACGACTTGAAAATGATGATGTATTACCTCAGGTAGGTATCCAGAAAGGGGCTATGGACATGATAGGCGAGGCACAAATGAACGCTATTCGCAAAGCGCAGGAGCAACTGGAACGGACACAAACCCCCGGTGGGGCGGCCTGTAACACCATGCGCGCGCTGTCGAACCTGGGTGCAGCAGCCGGTTTTATCGGCAAGATTGGTTCCGACGAAGTGGGACGCTACTATGAGCAAGCCGTGCATCAGGCCGGCGTGGCACCTTACTTTATACATACCGACGGAGTGTCGGGCAGTTGTACCGTCTTGATTTCACCCGACGGCGAGCGTTCGATGGGTACCTTCCTTGGACCTGCCGCTACTATTACGCCCGATGAAGTGACTGAAGAGATGCTCCGCCCATTCGACTGCATCTATATCGAAGGGTATCTGATCGTGAACGAGCCACTTATGCACAGCACAATGCGTAAAGCCAACGAACTGGGCCTCAAGGTTGCTCTCGACCTTTCCAATTATAATATAGTAAACGGTTTCAAACCCCTGTTGGAAGAGATTATTCCCCGGTGGGTCGATATCCTCTTTTCCAACGAGAGCGAAGCGTTGGCCTATACCGGCCTGCCTGCTCATGAAGCAGTGAAGGACTTGGCGAAGGTGGCGGAGGTGGCGATTGTGACGTTGGGACGGGAAGGTGCCCTGGTGTGCCGTGGAGGCGAGGTGTGGCAGGTGCCGGCCGAAGGCGGTAAGCCGCTCGATACGACCGGTGCAGGCGATCATTTTGCCGCCGGATTCCTCTATGGACAGTCTGTCGGTGCTACGCTGGAGCAGTCGGCACGCATTGGTTCGATGCTGGCCGGGTATGTGATCGACGTGATTGGACCGGAGATCCCCGCCTCGCAATGGGAACAAATAAAGTTAAAAGTAGATCATATTTTAGGATAAACGGTTATATAATATATACTTTTACACTATCATTCATACAACCGAAAAGATGTTTACAGTGATACGGAAGAAAACAATGACGGGGGCTATAGCCCTTTCCCTCCTTGCCGCTATGGCTTTTCCGGCGGCAGCCCAGAAAGACAATCGTTTTGAAGTAAGTAAGAATCTGGAAATATTCAATGCCCTGGTCAAAGAGGTGGAGATGTTCTACGTCGATACATTGGATGTGGATAAGATGGTACGTCGTGGAATCGACACCATGCTGTCCGGCCTCGATCCTTACACCGAATATATACCGGAGCAGGAGATGGAAACCCTGCAAATGATGACTACCGGCGAGTATGGTGGTATCGGCTCTTATATCCGGCAGCGCGATAAAGATGGCGGCGTGGTTATTGCCGAACCCTTCGAAGGAATGCCGGCAGAGCTTGCCGGACTGAAGGCGGGCGACCGTATCCTGAAAGTGGATACGGCTGACGTCACCAAATCGACGAACGACGAGGTGAGCGCCCTGCTCAAAGGCGTTCCCAATACGAAATTGAAACTAACCATCCTCCGTCCGGGCGAAAAGAAGCAGCGCGAGTTCAACCTCGTACGTAAGCAGATCCTGGTGGACCAGGTGACCTGGTATGGCGTTAAGCAAGACAGTATCGGTTATATCTACCTCCGTGCTTTCACGGATAAGAGCGGACAGGAAGTGAAAGCGGCTTTTGAAGACCTGAAGAAGAATAAACAGATCAAGTCGCTCGTTCTCGACCTCCGAGGAAATGGGGGAGGTGTACTCGAAACAGCCGTTCAGATCGTAGGCTTCTTTGTGCCGAAAGGGCAGGAGGTACTGTCTACTAAAGGAAAGATATCCCAATGGGATCGTGTCTACCGTACACCGGTTGAACCGTTGGATACCGTGATGCCTATCGCCGTACTTATCAACGGAGGAACGGCTTCAGCGTCTGAGATTGTGTCGGGCGCCTTACAGGATTTCGACCGTGCCGTACTCGTAGGACAGCGTTCCTATGGGAAAGGACTGGTACAGTCTTCCCGCGACCTTCCCTACGACGGTAAGCTCAAGGTGACGATGAGTAAATATTACATTCCCAGCGGACGATGCATCCAGCAGCTCGACTATACACACCGCAAAGCCGACGGCAGTGTGGGTGCGATACCTGACAGCCTCACGTCTGTGTTCTACACCGCCAAAGGCCGTCCGGTACGCGATGGAGGTGGCGTGCGTCCCGAATTTGAGGTGGAAGAGCCGAAGGTGCCTACTATGATGTACTACCTGGTGAGCGACTTTGTCCTCTTCGATTTTGTGACCGATTGGGTACAACAGCATAAAACCATCCCGCCGGTGGATGAGTTCCAAGTGTCGGATGCTGACTTCGAGGCCTTCAAAGCCTATGCGAAGGAAAAGAATTTCACCTACGATCGCCAGAGCGAAAAGGTATTGGGCAGCCTGAAAGAAATTGCGGCCTTTGAAGGATACCTCGATAGCGATACCGCCGTCTTTGCCGCCCTCGAAAAGCAGTTTACACCGGATATCGAACGCGACTTCGACCGCTTCAAAGACGATGTCAAGAAGGTGATGGCTACCGAGATCGTTAAGCGTTACTACTACCAGAAGGGTGAAATGCAGGAAAACCTCAAAGACGACAAGGTGCTTGACAAAGCGATGGAAGTACTTTCTACCCCCTCTGTTTATAAGAAGGCATTGAGCGTTCCTGCTACGACTGAAAAGCCAGCCGTTTCCACCTTAAAGAAGCCGTCACGGGCGGGTGTACCCCTGGCGATCATCCGCGACGGCCGCGAACGCGACCAATTGTTCGTTTAATTCTTTTCCGTTACTTCGCTGTGACGATGGCCTGAATGGCATCGGCATGGACTTGTTTGCCTGTGGCACGGTCGAACAGGCCGCAGCCGTTCGCTCCTGTGCTTCCGTTGTCCCAATAGATGGGAACGATATCATTGGCCAGCGCCGTCTTGGTGACGTATCCGAAGTAATAATTGCGGGAGGCCTCCACCTGTTTCTGTAGTTCGGCATCTGAAACCACACGATAGGTGGCGCCATATTCGCCTATGATGACGGGGATACCTTTGTCAACAAAGTTGCTTTTCATCTTGCCGAACTGTTCACGCACATAGTCTTCCTGTCCCCAGTTGGATACTTCGCCATACTGGTCGAAACCACCTTCCTTTCCCCAGAAATACTTGACGGTAGCCCACGACTCGTTTTTTTCCATCAATGCATATTCATACGGGTCGTAGTAATGCACTTCGGCCATCAGGCGGCCGGTCGTAGGATCGGTTGGCATCTTGAGGTGGGCGATGGCATGTTCGATGCTGGTGTTGAAAGATTGTACGATCAGGTTCCGCCAGGCGTTTCGTCCCCCGGTAGAACGTACGGCGTCCACAAATGTCTGGTTGAAGGACGCTTGGACGGCCAGGTTCTCGGCAGTAGGATTGGAATAATCGGTGTTATGCACCTCGTTCGTTCCGGCAAAGAGCAGGTGCTCGTCGTAGTCACGGAAGTAGGTGGCGATCTGTTCCCAAATAGCTTTCTCTTTCTTCAGGACAGTTGTCTGTGTCACATATTGGGGATTTTCTTCCAGCCAACCGCCATCCCAGTGGATGTTGATAATGGCATACATATTATTATCCACACAATAGTCTACCACTTCTTTCACACGTGCCAGCCAACTTTGCCGAATGTTGGAAGTCGATATGCCCTCTACATAACTGCTCCAGGCACAAGGGATGCGGACGGTAGTAAAACCGGCAGCTTTGACGGCATCGATCAGTTTTTTTGTCGTGGCCGGATTTCCCCAACCGGTTTCCCCACCGGGTACTTCGAGGGAGTTTCCCAAGTTCCATCCCAGTTTCAACTTGGCCGCCAGCGCCGGGGCGTCACTCGCCATGCCGGTTTTATCGGCAGGGAAGGAGGTGTTGTCGGGTTTGATCTCATCAGGTTCATCGTCTGATCCACAGCTGACGAGTGCCGCTGTCATTACAGCCAGCAGGCAGCCGGCCAGATGGTAAAAAAAGTGGTTTTTCTTCATACTCATACTAAAATAAACGGTCACAAATACACAATAAAGTACAAAGGTAAGAGATTATACCTAACTTTGTATATCGAAATAAAAACGAAGACCGGTGTAAACCTCATCTGATCATATCCGCATGAAGCGATATTGGAACATACTGAAGAAGTACAAGGCAGGCTTGATAGTCTGCCCGTTTCTTGTATTGATATCGGTGGCTAGTGAAACGATTCAGCCCTACTTTATGGCGCAGATCGTGGACGATGGGATCATGCAACGTGACTTGTCGGTGATTACCCGTACAGGTGCATGGATGGTGATTGTCGCTGTGTTCGGTTTGATTGCCAGCATCTATAATATGTATGTGTCGTCGGATGTGTCGACGCGTTTCGGAACCGACCTGCGTTCGGCGTTGTTCCGCAAGATCGGCCAACTGGCATTCCCGGATATCGACCGGTTTAGCTCGGCTTCGCTGATCACACGGTTGACCAATGATGTGACGCGTATTCAACAGATCGTTTTGATGTCGATGCGCATTATGTTGCGTGGACCGCTGATGCTGGTCATGGCGTTGTTCTTTATTGTGTCGATCAATGCCCGGCTGGCATTGGTGCTGGCGGCATCTATTCCACTACTCGCTATCAGCCTTTACTTTATATTCAGCAAGGGTATCCCGTATTTCAGGGAAGTACAACAGAAGGTTGATCTCCTGAATGCGGTGGTGCGTGAGAACCTGATCAATATCCGGGTTGTCAAATCCTTTGTGCGTGAAGATTTCGAAGCAGCCAAGTTTCGTCGGAGCAGCGAAGAACTGCGCGACAGTGTGATCCGGGCTGCTAATACGATGGTCGCTATCTTTCCCGTGATGCAACTGATCATGAACCTGTCGCTACTGGCTATCCTGTGGTTTGGTGGTAACGAGGTGATACAGGGCGATCTGAAGGTGGGAGAATTGATCTCTTTCGTGAACTACCTGATGCAGGTGCTTTTCTCACTAATGATGATGTCGATGGTGATCATGGCGATCGGCCGTGCCTCGGCTTCCTCTACCCGTATTGTCGAAGTGTTTGATGCCGATCCGTCACTGGCCGACGCTCCGGAAAGCAAACGGGCGGCACACCGGGTCGAACGGGGTGAAGTGGAATTCCGGAATGTCAACTTCCGCTATGGTGGCAGTGAGAATGATGTGTTGCATCATATCAGTTTCCATATCCAGCCGGGAGAAACTGTGGCGGTGGTCGGTTCTACCGGATCGGCCAAAAGCTCGATGGTGCAATTGATTCCCCGCTTGTACGACGTTACGGCAGGCGAGGTCTGCGTAGATGGCGTCAATGTAAAAGACTATCCCCTGGAAGAACTGCACCAGCGAATCGGCATGGTGTTGCAAAATAACGAACTGTTTACCGGTTCCATAGGTGAGAATATCCGCTGGGGGAATCCTGAAGCGACAGAAGCCGAGGTGGAAGAGGCCGCTCGTGCTGCCGAAGCGCACGACTTTATCAATGGCTTTACAGACGGTTACGACACGCTGTTAGGCAGGGGAGGCGTGAATGTCTCCGGCGGACAGAAGCAACGTATCTGCATCGCCCGTGCCTTGCTGCGCAAACCGAAGATACTGATTCTCGACGACAGCACCAGCGCCGTCGATAGCGAAACAGAACTGCGGATACGCAGCAACCTCAATGCCTTGCTGCATGATACGACTGTCTTTATCATTACTCAACGGGTACACACTATGCAAGCGGCCGACCGGGTGATCGTGCTTGAGGACGGCGAAATCAGTGCTCAGGGCACGCCTGCCGAATTGCTCGAACAGTCACCTATCTACCAGGAGATCTATCATTCACAACAAATCAACCTCGACGGCAATGGCACACGGTAATCCCCATAAAGCCGACGAAAAGGCAAAGAATACGAAGCGGACGATTGCCCGCCTGATGTCGTACATGCGCTACGACCGACGCCTGATGGTGGTGATCTGCTTCCTGATCCTGATCGAGATTGCGACCAATCTGGTAGGATCGTATATGTTGCGCCCGATTATCAACGATTATATCCTGCCGGGGAATATGGGCGGCTTTGTCCGTATGTTGATCCTGCTTGGTATCGTCTATGTGGCGGGAGGGGCCGCTGTGTGGATCCAATACCGCCTGCTCAACCGGGTCGCCCAGCACACGGTCGCCCGTATCCGGCAAGCCTTGTTCGAACAAATGGAGCGGCTGCCTATCCGTTACTTCGATACCCACCAGCATGGCGACCTGATGAGCCGTTATACCAACGATATCGACCGTGTCAGTGATACGCTGACCGACAGTGTGGCCGAGATTATCCTTAGTATTCTGACTGTGATAGGATTGTTTGTGATGATGCTCTACATCAGCCCGATACTGACAGTGGTTACGTTGATTACGATCCCACTGATGTTCTTTGCTGCACAGATCGTGGTCAAACGAAGCAGTGTCTATTTCAAAGGACAGCAGGAATCATTGGGTCAACTCAATGGCTATGTGGAAGAGATGATTAGCGGTCAAAAGGTGATCAAACTCTTTGGGCATGAAGAACGGGTGGAAGCCGACTTTGAAGTGCTTAACCGTGACCTGAACGAGAAGTCCACCAAAGCCCAGTTCTATTCCGGGCTGATGATGCCGCTGATGCAGAACCTGAGTACGCTGAACTTTGTATTGGTGACGATTGTCGGCGGGTTGTTGGCTATCTTTCGTGGTTTCGACGTGGGAGGCTTGGCGGCTTTCCTGCAATACTCGCGTCAGTTCGGCCGTCCGGTCAACCAGTTGGCCAGCCTTTATAACAGTATCCAGGCGGCTATTGCCGGAGCCGAACGCATCTTCGAAGTGATCGACGAAGCGCCGGAGCCTGTGGATAACGCCGACGCTATTACCCTTTCGCAGGTCAAAGGCGATGTCCGGATGACGGATGTCGTGTTCGGCTATAGACCGGAGAAAGTAATCCTCAAAGGCATCTCGCTGCATGTAACCCCAGGATGCAAGATTGCCCTTGTCGGCGAAACCGGTGCGGGGAAGACTACGATCATGAATATGTTACCCCGCTTCTTCGATATTCAGTCAGGCGATATCCGCATCGACGGTCATTCGTTACAGACGATCACACGGGAAAGCCTGCGCCGTTCGATGGCAATTGTCTTGCAGGATACCCACCTATTTACCGGAACGGTACGCGAGAATATCCGTTTTGGCCGTTTGGATGCCACAGATGAAGCCGTCATCCAGGCCGCTAAGTTGACTGCTGCCCATTCCTTTATCCGCCGCTTGCCGCACGGCTATGATACCCTGCTGGAAAATGATGGCGCCAACCTTAGCCAAGGCCAGCGCCAGTTATTGAATATCGCCCGTGCCGCCATAGCTGATCCTCCGATCTTATTACTCGATGAAGCGACCAGTAATATCGATACCCGCAGCGAGATCCTGATCCAGCGTGGCCTCGACCAACTGATGGCCGGCCGCACCAGCCTGATCATCGCCCACCGTCTGTCAACCATCCGCAACGCCGACCTCATCCTCGTTCTCGAACATGGCGAGATCATCGAACACGGGACGCATGCCGAACTGCTTGCCCTCCGGGGTAAGTATGAGTCGATGTACAGGGAACAGTTCAGGTAATCTTTTATTTCGTAAACGACCGGCTAAAGAACGGAAGTGCCGTATACAATGCCGAGTGCCAATATTCCCAGGTATGGCCGCCGTCACGAACGCGAAGTTGGCAAGGAACCTGAGCGTTACGCATGGCTTGGAAGAAGTCTATATTGACATCGAACAGGAAGTCATCGTCTCCACAATCCACAAACCAGTTGATGGTACGGAGTTGGGCTAGCGTTTCCGTATCTGCTTTCTTAACGAAGTCGATCGTATTGAGTTCGCGTACCGATATGCCTAGGTAAGTCATCTTTTCCTGTCCGGGAGTCGGTTGTACATTGGGGTCGGGAAGATCCATCAACGCGCTCATCGCATAGCAGGCACAATACATGTCAGAATGACGTTGGGCATAGACCGTACTGCCACCTCCTCCCATTGAAAGGCCGCCGATGGCACGATGTCCTTTATCGCCGATAATACGGTATGTCTTTTCGATATAAGGCAGGAATTCGGTATAGAAGAAGTCTTCATAACGCCAGCCCGGCATATTGAAATATCCGTTCCATACACCTTCATAAATATTTCCTCCGGCATTCGGTGTGACAATAATCATTTCTGTCGCTTCGCCACTATCTACCAATTGATCCATTACATCCTTCACATGCCCGCGCATATACCAGCCCGCATTCGTGTCGAGCATACCGTGCAGCAAGTAGAGTACGGGATATTTCCGGTCGGTCTGTACGTCATAACTCTTTGGTAGGAAGACCGAATACGCGCGATAGGCATTCAATATTTTACTGTGGATGGAATCTGTAACCACCCGACTCTGCGGGCCTGGATTGTACTGGGCTGATACCGCCACAACTATCGATACCAGCATTGTGATCAAAAGTGTTTTTCTCATTACTTTGCTTCTATTATAGGGTGAATATAGTTTCTTCTGTGGTTGTACAGACAAATATATTGTTTTGTTTTATATTATGGATCGTTCGTATTTACTTTTATGTTACTTTTGTTTTAATATTAACAGATGACTAACTAAACCATTTATTGTTATGATGCGAATAAACCGTTTACTTATTTCCCTCTTCCTGTTGCTGGGTAGCGTTGGCTATCTGTTGGCTCAGGGACAGTTGCAGCCATTGCCGATTGACTCCCATATCCGCTATGGCAAGTTACCTAATGGACTGACTTATTACATCCGGCATAACGAACTGCCGAAGGAACGTGCGGACTTCTATATCGCCCAGA
Source organism: Tannerellaceae bacterium (assembly GCA_031555145.1). Classification (GTDB taxonomy): domain Bacteria; phylum Bacteroidota; class Bacteroidia; order Bacteroidales; family Tannerellaceae; genus JAJDIA01. Next base: position 37,013 of record JAVBUR010000031.1, read on the forward strand.
ATGTCGGTTCTATCCTCGAAGAAGAGAACCAACGCGGGCTGGCTCACTTCCTTGAACATATGGCGTTCAACGGAAGCAAAAACTTCCCCAATGACGGGATGGACGAATATCTTGAAAGTGTAGGTATGCGTATGGGTGAGAACCTGAACGCCTATACCTCTTTCGACGAAACTGTGTATATGATTATGAACGCCCCGGTGACACAGGATGCTGTGGTCGACTCCTGTCTACTCGTCTTACACGACTGGTCGAACTTCCTGGCGCTGACCGACTCAGCCGTCGAGAAGGAACGCGGCATCATCCGCGAAGAATGGCGTACCGGCCAGGATGCCCAGATGCGCCTTTGGGAACAGCAACTGCCGAAGATGTTCCCTGGCAGCCGCTATGCCAACCGAATGCCGATCGGTACGATCGACGTAATCAACAACTTCAAGCCGGAAGAACTGCGTGCCTATTACCATAAGTGGTACCGTCCCGATCTTCAGGCATTGATCGTTGTAGGAGATATTGATGTAGACAAGGTAGAAGCAACCATCAAACAGATGTTTGCCGACATCCCCGCACCGGTGAATCCCGCCCAGCGTACCGAGTTCGAAGTTCCTGATAATGACCTCCCGCTGGTATCCATCGCCACAGACAAGGAGGCTTCGCAAACCGTCCTCTATATCTTCTACAAACACGATAAGATGCCGAATGAACTCTCGTCTACCATCAACGGCCTGGTGAAGGACTATGTCCAGGACGTCGCCTCCATGATGATGAACGAACGTTTCAATGAACTGCTCCAGCAGGCCAATCCTCCGTTTATCTATGCCGAAGCCGGCGATGGTGAATTTATGGTGGCCCGCACAAAAGAAGCCTGGACGGTAGCAGCCCTTGCCAAAGAAGGCGCTATTGAATCGACCTTTACCACCATGGTGACGGAAACCGAACGCCTCCGCCAACACGGTTTCACTGCATCAGAATACGACCGTGCCCGTATCAACCTGCTCAAGAAATATGAGTCGGCCTATAACGAACGCGACAAACAAAAGAACAGCACCTATACCCGTGAGTATGTGAAGCACTTTACTGATGGTGGTTACGTGCTCGATATCACCGACGAATACGCCTTGATAAACCAGATCGCCCCCATGATCCCCGTTGATCAGGTGAACGGTTATATCCAGGATATGATTGGGGAAAATAACATTGTCCTCGCCCTTACCGGCCCCGCCAAGGAAGGTTTGAAATACCCGTCGGAAGAAGACTTGCTGAAGACCTTCCTGGCTGCCCGCCAGATTCCGGTCGAGGCCTATGTGGAAACCGTCTCCAACGAACCGCTGATCCCCACACTACCGACCCCGGGTAAGATTACTGCGACCACTGAAGACCCTCGTTTCAGCGCTACGGTGCTGACCCTCTCCAACGGAATCAAAGTAATCCTGAAACCTACCGAATATAAGAAAGATGAAATCATCATGACGGCTACCAGCCCGGGTGGAACCACCCTCTTCGGTAAAGGCGATATTGACAACCTGAAGGTAATGAACAGCGTTATCGGACTGGGAGGCCTCGGGCAATTCTCGGCTACCGATCTGAGTAAGCGGCTGGCCGGCAAACAGGTGTCTTGTTCCTCTTCCGTGGGACAGGACAATGAAAGCATGAACGGTTCATCTTCTGTACGCGACATCGAAACCCTATTTGAACTCATCTACCTCCACTTTACGGCCTTGCGCTCTGACGACGAAGCCTATGCCTCTTACGAAACCCGCATGAAGGCACAGTTGGCCAATATGGAGCTGAACCCGATGGTAGCTTTCAGCGATTCGATCACCAAAGCTGTCTATATGGACGACCCGCGTGCACAGCGTCTTCGCGCGGACGACTTCGAGAAGATCAGCTACTCTCGCATCATGGATATGTACAAGCAACGCTTTGCCGACGCTTCCGACTTTACCTTCACCTTTGTCGGAAATGTTGATATGGAAGTGATTCGCCCGTTGGTTGAACAATACCTGGCTACCCTGCCGTCGCTCAAACGCATAGAAAAGGGTGATGAGAAACAGGTATCTCCCATGCGTAAAGGCAAGTATGAGAGCCATTTCACCCGTCAGATGGAAGTGGCGAAAGCCTCCGTCCTCAACCTCTACTCCGGTCAGATGGACTATACATTGGAAAACAACGTATCGGCTACCATGCTGAAACAGATCCTCGACCTGGTTTATACCGAAAAGATCCGCGAAGACCAAGGTGGTACGTATGGCGTATCCGTATCTGCCGCTATCTCAGCCTTCCCGACCGGAAAGACCTCGCTGCAGATCTATTTCGATACCGATCCTGCTAAACAGCAACAGTTAGTGACCATCATTCACAACGAACTGAACCGGATTGCCGAAGCAGGACCACGTCAGCAGGACTTCCAGAAGACACAGGACAACCTTCTCAAACGTCATGCCGAACGTATGCAGGAAAATGCCTACTGGCTGAATGCTATTGACAACTGTTACTTCCGCGGCCTGGATTCCTATACTAATTATGAAGCCACCGTTAAGGCTATGACTCCTGAAAAGATACGCGCCTTCGCCGGCAAGTTCCTCAAACAGGGCAATAACGTTGAAGTAATCATGCAACCGTGATCAACAGACATACTCATAAAGAAGGGGCTCCTACAGAGTCCCTTTTTTTATGGAGTGGCGGGCCTAGAGCAGCAGTGAACTATCACCGTAGCTCAGGAAGCGGAAGTTGTTGGCGAGGGCGTAGTCGTAGATGGGACGCCAGTTGCCTTTGACGAATGCGGAGATGAGAAGCAAGAGTGTGCTTTGCGGCTGGTGGAAGTTGGTGATGATGCCGCGGACAATCCGGAAGGTGTAGCCGGGGGCGATCATGATTTGCGTGGCGGTGATCAGCTTATCTGCTTGCCGACGGTCGAGGTAGTCGAGTAACTGTTGCAGGGCTTCGGTCGGGGTAAGCTGGTTGTTCGCTTCGTCGTAGGGTGTCCATTGGTTAACGACGAGGTTGTCGGCCGAGGCTTCCGGGTATTGTGAGAGGTGGACACCGATGTAGTATAAGCTTTCCAGCGTACGGACGGAGGTAGTGCCGACGGCAATGATCTGTCCAAGGTGTTGTAGAAGATGCTTGATTGTTGCCCGGTTGACAGAGATAAACTCCGTATGCATCTCATGATCCTTAATCATCTCACTCTTAACGGGCTTGAAGGTGCCGGCTCCCACATGGAGGGTTACTTCTTCACGCCTGAAGCCATGGGTATCGAGGTCTTCCAGGACCTCGGGTGTAAAGTGCAGACCGGCCGTCGGAGCGGCTACCGAGCCTTTGATCCGGGCATAGACCGTCTGGTAGGTATCGAGGTCGCTTGCTTCGGTCTTCCGGTTGAGGTAGGGCGGGATGGGCAGGATACCGGCGGCGTCGAGCAGCTCTGCGAAGGTGTAGGTGGGATTATCCCAACTAAACTCCACCAGGTGGGTGTCGCCATGCGTTTCCTTCTTTTCGGCAGAGAGGGTTATGGTCACGCCGTCAATTTCCACGGATTGCGACAGAAGTCCTTCTTTCCATCGCTTCAGGTTACCGATGAGGCAAGTCCAACTACACTGCTCGGTTTGTTGAAAGACCAGTGCATAGTCGTGCGGGACAACCGGTTCGAGACAGAAGACCTCGATCTGCGCACCTGTTTCCTTGCGGAAGAGCAGCCGTGCCTGTATCACCCGTGTATTATTAAACACCAGCAGGCTACCGGCCGGCAGATGGTCCGTGATCCGGCGGAAGATGCTTTCGCTGATCTGTCCGTCCTTATACAACAACAGTTTGGATTCGTCCCGCCGGGTAAGGGGGAATTTGGCAATTCGCTCGTCGGGAAGCGGGTAGGTGTAATCTTCGATGCGTATTTGCTGGATGTCCGTTTTCATATGACTGCAAAAGTAGTCAATCCACAGCGGTTTTGACGGCTTTCTTTCGTTGTTTTTCATCCGATTTACATACCTTTGTCAATCAGATTAAGACGAAATATACCGTATGAGCATACAAATAGGTGATAAGGTGCGTTTTCTGAACTCTACAGGAGGAGGAATTGTACGCAGTTTCAGAGGTAAGGACCAAGTGATAGTAGAGGATGAAGACGGCTTTGACATGCCGGCACTGATCCGCGAATGTGTCGTGGTAGGTGAAGGTACGATGCAGATACACAGTAAGTTGAAGCCTGCCGTGGCGGCTTCCCCGGTAGCAGTCGCGCCTCCGAAACCAACCCTGCAGGAAGAAAAAGTGGTAGAAACAGCCGGTGGCGACCGCTTAAATGTGTATCTGGCCTATCTCCCGTTGGATCCGAAAGCGATGCAGCAGACAGGCTACGAAGCCTACTTCATCAACGACAGCAACTACTTTCTGTTCTTCAACTATATGAGCCGACAGAACAACAGTTGGCTAAGCCGTTGTAATGGCATCATCGAGCCAAACACGCAAATCTTTCTCGAAGAGTTCCAGAAGGCCAATCTGAATGACCTCGAACGTGTCTGTGTGCAGTTTGTCGCCTTCAAGAAAGACAAACCTTATGCGCTGAAGAACCCCGTTTCTGTCGAGTTGCGTCTGGATACCGTCAAATTCTACAAGCTTCACTGCTTTATGGAGAACGACTTCTTCGATGAAGGCGCTTTGCTGTATCCGGTAATACGCAACGACGTGGCCGAACGCGAACTGTTGATCTCAGCCACCGATCTTGCAGAAGCCATGCAGCAGAAGCAACAGGAAGAACGGCGGATGCCTAAACCGGTGAAGAAGCAGGAGAATCCCATTATTGAAATCGATCTGCACATCAATCAACTGCTCGAAACCACTGCCGGTATGGACAATGCCGCTATATTGCAACACCAGTTGGATACCTTTCATCAGACATTGAAGATGTATGAGAAGATGAAAGGCCAGAAGATTGTCTTCATCCACGGTAAAGGCGACGGTATACTCCGCAAAGCCATTGAAACGGAACTAAAAACAAAATATAAAACGTATCCTTACCAGGATGCCTCTTTCCGTGAATACGGCTTCGGGGCAACAATGGTAACCATCAAATAACGCATGGCGACGGAAATAGAACGGAAATTCCTTGTACGTGGCGACTTTCGCCCGTTGGCTGTCCGCTCCCGGCGGATGGTACAGGGCTATATCTGTGCCACTTCGGGTAAGACGGTACGTGTCCGGGTGGCAGGCGACACAGCTTTCCTCACCATTAAAGGTCCTTCCGGCGCGAATGGCTGGAGCCGGTATGAGTTTGAGCAGGAGATACCCTTGGCGGATGCCCAAGAGTTGTTGCAATTGTGTGAACCGGGTATCATTGATAAAGAGCGTTTTTATATTCCCACCGGGCCGCATACCTGGGAAGTGGATGTTTTCCATGGCGAGAACGAAGGCTTGATAGTGGCTGAGATCGAGTTGCAGTCGGAAGAAGACATATTTGAGCATCCGGCCTGGCTTGACCGAGAGGTGACAGGTGACAAGCGGTATTACAATGCCATGTTGTCGTCCTGTCCGTACAACCGTTGGAATCAAAAGTAAAAGAACGAAAAAGATAATAATAGTATGAAGAAACTGATTTTGTCGTGTATGATCGCGAGCCTGTCGTTGCCCGTAGTGGCCGACGAAGGTATGTGGTTGCTTCCATTGCTCAAACAGCAGAAGTATGTGGATATGCAGGCGCTTGGCCTGAAGTTGGCCGATACGGATATTTACGATCCGGACGGAGCAAGCCTGAAAGACGCCGTGGTGATCTTCGGCGGTGGATGCACAGGCGAGTTGATCTCGCGCGATGGTTTGGTGCTGACTAATCACCACTGCGGCTATGGACAGATTCAACAACATAGTTCACTTGAACACGACTACCTCACCGACGGTTTCTGGGCAACCAGCCGCGATAAGGAACTTCCTAATCCGGGACTGACCGTCACCTTCATCGATAAGATCGAAGATGTGACCGACTATGTCCTGCAAGCCTTGGCACAGGATACGGCCGCCAACGAGATGGATTTCCTCTCGATCCGTTACCTCAACGCCTTGGCGAAACAGAAAATCGGCGAGAAGTACCTGGCCGATAATCCCGGTACGGAAGTGGAAATACGGGCGTTCTATGGTGGAAATGTCTATTATATGTTCACCAAAAAGATATATTCCGACATTCGCCTGGTGGGAGCTCCTCCCTCGTCGATCGGAAAGTTTGGCGCCGATACCGACAACTGGATGTGGCCGCGCCACACAGGCGACTTCTCTGTCTTCCGTATCTATGCCGACAAAGATGGTAACCCGGCTCCCTATGCAGAAACGAATGTGCCGCTGCATCCGAAACGCTGGCTGAATATATCTCTTAAAGGCGTGCAGGAGAATGATTATGCTATGATGATCGGTTTCCCTGGACGTACCTATAAATACTATACGTCGTGGGAAGTGGTGGAACGCCGGGATATCGACAACCGTATCCGTATTGATATGCGTGAATTGCGTCAACAGGCCATGCTAGAAGAGATGTTGAAAGATCCGGCAGTCCGTATCCAGTACTCGAGCAAATACGCAGGTTCGACCAACTCCTATAAGAGTTCTATTGGTATGAACTGGGCTATTGACAAGCGCAATTTTGAAGCCGTCAAAAAAGCGGAACAGGAGAAGTTGCTTGCTTGGGCGAAAGCTAACAATAAAACTGAGTATCCCGAAGCCTTGCTGACGCTGGAACAGATCGTACGCGACCGGAAAGACCTCCGTCACCGCAGTTGGATGCTCAGTGAAGCGATCATGGGTGGTATTGAATTCGCGCGCGTACCGATTGATGTTGATTCCGTTGTAGAAGCCTTGAAAGGTAAAGACCGGGCGAAGCAGCAGGAACAGATCCGTCTGTTGGAAGCCGCTTACCTGCGTTTTGCTGATAAGGATTATGCCCCGGCTGTCGACCGCAAGATCGCTAAGATCATGCTGAAAGCCTATCGTGAACAGGTTCCCGTCTGGTCGCAACCGAAGTACTTCGACCAGATCGACAAAAAATTCAAAGGAAATGTGGATGCCTTTGTTGACTATCTATTTGAGAAATCCATCTACGGTAGTGAAGTTAACTTTGCCGCTTTCAAACAACGGCCGACCGTAAAGGCGTTGGAGGCCGACCCGATGATCCTCTTTGCTAAATCTATCCGCGATGAACGGAATAACCTGTTGATCGCCTTGGCCGATTTTGATGCCGACCATGCGCTGGCACACCGTTCGTATGTGAAAGGCCTGCTGGAAATGTACCAGGATAAAGCCAACTTTCCGGATGCCAACTCCACCCTGCGTATCACTTACGGACAGGTCAAGGGATACAGTCCGCGCGATGCCGACTATTATACCCATCAGACCACCATTGAAGGCGTGATCGAGAAAGAAGATCCCAATAACTGGGAATTTGTGGTGCCTGATCGCCTGAAAGAACTGTACACCAAGAAGGATTATGGCCGCTATCAGACAAAAGAAGGCCGTCTACCCATTGCCTTCTGTGCCAATACCCACTCTACCGGTGGTAACTCCGGCAGCCCGGTTCTGGATGCAAACGGCGCCCTGATCGGTATCAACTTCGACCGTAACTGGGAAGGCGTCGGTGGCGACATCCAATATCTGCCCGATTATCAGCGAAGCATTATCGTAGACATTCGCTACGTCTTGTTCATCATGGACAAGTATGCCGGAGCCGGCTACCTGTTGAACGAAATGGATCTGACGGAATAGCAGATATTACAGTCAGTGGCGATCTGCGCTAAAGGCCTGTAAGGGTACTATGTACCTCCTATACTCGGAAATATTGAATCGTAATCAGAAATATTGAACTTGTAAGAGATGAAACGTAAGAACTTTTTACTATCAATCGTATTGGCTGTTTGCAGCCTGCTTTATGGACAAGGACAATACGACCTTGTCATTGTCGGTGGTAACCCCGGTGGCCTGATGGCGGCTATCTCTGCGGCCCGGATGGGTAAAACCTCTGTTGTGTTGGAACGTACTCATCATGTTGGCGGACTTCCGGCCAATGGCCTGGGAGCTACCGATATAGCTACCCGCGAAGCCACTACCGGATTGTTTCGTGAGTTTGTGGACGCCGTGAAGCAACATTATATTGACACTTATGGCGCTGACTCCGAACAGGTACGCATCTGTAGTGACGGTTATCATTTTGAACCCTCCGTAGGAGCCAACGTATTCCAGCAGATGCTTGAACCGTATAAAGACCGTATTACCATCCTGACTATGCGGCAGTTTGATGCGGAACACCGGAATATTGTCATCGCCGACAATCGTGTCCAATCCCTCCGTATCCTTAACCGCTCCAATGGACAGATGGAGGAATATACTGGTTCAGTATTCCTGGATGCTACCTATGAAGGTGATCTGGGGGCAGCGGCCCGTATCCCTTTCCGTGTGGGACGGGAGTCGTTTGAAGAATTCAACGAATGGGGCGCTGGCCGTGTGTATAAATACTGGGGTGGCCCGGAAGGAGAGGGGAGTACGTTCGAAGGTGATAATGCCGTTCAGTCGTACAACTACCGTCTCTGTCTGACCAATAACCCGGCTAACAGACAGCCGTTCCGTAAGCCTGCCCACTATAACCGGGATGAGTATGTGTCGATGATCGACGATGTGTGGACAGGACGTAATGCGCAAGCGCCTATGCAGCACGTAACACCGGCAATGATGGAAGAAAACCGGCGTCATATCAAAGCCGGTAATCCGTCGAAATTACCGGGTGATGTATGGGGTATTGCTAAGTTGACGAATATTGTACATGTACCTAATCAGAAGACAGATGCTAACAACCAGCATGCCGTATTCCTTTCGACCGACTTGCCGGAAGAAAACTGGCCCTGGCCCACTTCATCGTGGGAGTGGCGCGACAAGTATGCCACCCGTTTGCGTGAATATATCGAGGGACTTTTCTGGTTTGCCGCCAACGATCCCGAATTGCCGGCGCATTTCCGTGCGAATGTATCCCAATGGGGATTTGCCAAAGATGAATATGCCGACAACGGTCATTTTCCACGACAGGTCTATGTCCGTGAAGGGCGCCGGTTCGAATGCCTTTATTTCTTTACCGCCAGTGATGCAGTGCCTGTTACAGTCGGAGCACGTCCGCCGTTGCACGCTTCAAGTATTACCGCCAGCCATTATGCCCTCGATTCACATGCTGTACGTAAGCGTGAAAATGGGCGTGTACATTTGGACGGTTTCCTCAGCTATCCATCAGCTGTTTATACGGTTCCTTATGAGATGATGGTACCGCGTGAAGTGGATAATTTGTTGCTGCCGGTTCCTGTTTCCGGTTCACATATCGGTTTTTCCACCCTGCGTATGGAGCCGTGTTGGATGGCTATCGGACAGGCGGCTGGCATTGCTTCTGCTATTGCCATTGACGATCAGGTAAAGATGCGTAATGTATGTATGCAGAAATTGCAAGGCGAGTTGCTGACGCAGAAAGCGACGCTGGTTTACTTTCGTGATATGGATTACAACCACCCTGATTTTGCGCTTACACAGCAGGCAGGTCTCAAAGGTTTCCTGCCTGAGTGGAATGCACGCCTGGATGATGCTGTAGATGCAGCTACACTGGTTGATTGGGGACGTCTTTCAAAGACAGATCTTAGTCGGTTCGTCGCCGGACAGGCTACACGTAAGGAAGTGTTGCTGCATATCTTTGCCTCAACAGTAACGAATAAATAAAAGTGTTGATATTATTTTATAAGAAAGGCTACCCACCGAAGTGGATAGCCTTTTTTTATTCTGTCTTTTTGTAAGTCTGTGAGAGATATAGTAGAGTGGTTGTTAGTAGGATAGTTTTTCCAAATCTGCCGCTTTCACTCTGAAAATGTGGCCATTTCTTGAGAAGACCAGCTCACCGTCTTCTTTCTTTTTTTCACTAACTAACCGTTGAAATGCAATGCTCGCTCCCTTAACTATATTTTCTTCGAATTCTCTTACTTCTTGTTCACTCATAATGACTCAAGTTTATGATAAATATCCGGATTATAAATCTCTTTTTTCTCTCCATTGAAGCCTTTAGCTATAATTTCCATCGGCTGCATGGAGTTGTCAGTTATCATCCAATAGTCACTTATGGGTAGGTATAATTCGAAAAGATTGTTCACTCCGGCTACGTATCTACGGCGTATAGTACTCTCCGGAATACTGTGGCCGCCTGCTGCTACACGCATTTTGACTCGTTCGACCGCCAGTTCCGGCGTATTTAACCAGAAAAACAATAACGTTACATAATATCCCTTCCCTTGTGCTTCCCGAATCAG
>JAVBUR010000084.1:0-19335 GCA_031555145.1 Tannerellaceae bacterium
CCGCTGACGCGGCACAAAAACACCAATCAATCGCCTATCCAGGGGCTTACACCCCTGGCTACGAACACGATACCCCTGACGGGGCATTTTCTCTATCGTGACTTCGAGTTAGCCCCATACACGCATCAAAAGATGTGTATAAAGAGTAGCTCAAGAGGGGAGGCGTCGCTACACTCCTCAAAGAAACACTTAAAGCCCTTGTAGTCCTTATCCCTTAAAATACTTTTTCTATCTTTGCTGCATTAAGTGTGCATTATGGCAAGTATCTATGACTCCCGGCAGCGGTTTAAGCTGATTTTTATTATCGGAGCTACTCTTATTGCAGTGGCTTCCCTGGTAGTATCGGATATGCTTGTTAAAAGCTTAGCGCAGGAGGAACGTTTGAAAATGGAAATATGGTCGGATGCTAACAGGGTGTTAACCAGTGATGATACCGACCTGAATATGAAGCTTATCTTGCGCGTTCTTGAGGGAAATACTTCGATCCCTATCATTTTGTGGAGCGAGAAGGATGGGGTTATCTATCAGAATAATATTGATCTGCCCGAAAAAAATCCAAAGAAGTACTTGGAAAAGAAACTACAGGTACTGAAAGGTAAAAATCCCCCCATAAAAATTATAGTGGAGGGAGGCGAGGTGCAATATCTGTATTATGACGACTCCATCATCCTGAAGCGGCTCAATATGTATCCGTATATCCAGTTGGCGATCGTGTTCGTTTTTATCCTGATTGCTTTCCTGGCACTGAGCAGCACGAAGAAAGCCGAACAGAATAAAGTCTGGGTCGGTCTTTCAAAAGAAACCGCTCATCAGTTGGGTACACCCATCTCTTCGTTGATCGCCTGGATGGAATACCTGAAGACAAAAGAGATGGATCCCGGGTTGCTGAATGAAATGGAGAAAGATGTAGTTCGCCTGCAAATTATCGCCGAGCGTTTCTCAAAGATCGGATCGAATCCCGATCCGGTACCGGTGAATATCAGCCTGTCGCTTCAGCAGGCATTAGATTATATGCGGAAACGCATCTCTGCAAAGGTAAAGATCCAGCTTTTGGTACCCGAAGCGCCGGTATTGGTATTGATGAACGAATCCTTGTTCGCCTGGGTGATCGAAAACCTGACCAAGAATGCTGTCGATGCCATGGAAGGGCAGGGAGAGATCGTGTTTGAGGTAAAAGAAACGGATAAAATTATCCGTATAGATGTGACCGACACCGGCAAAGGTATTCCCAAGTCACGATTCAAAACCATATTTAATCCCGGCTTCACGACAAAGGAAAGAGGCTGGGGCTTAGGCTTATCGCTGGTGAAGCGGATTGTTGAGTCTTACACGAAAGGAAAGATATTCGTGCAACGCTCGGAAGTGGGAAAGGGAACTACTTTCCGTATCGAGCTGATGAAGTACAAAGGATAGTGTACTTTATCGAAAAATTACTACAGAGTTATTGCATTTGTAAGATGTTTTTTCGTACCTTTGCAAGGTTTTTACACTAAAAAGGCTTTGGGGAAATTTGATTTATATAAGATAGATTTAAAAAACCTCACTCCGGGCACGCATACCTTTGAGTATTCCCTGGAGAATAAGTTTTTTATGGACATCGATGGCGACCAGGTGCAGAAGGGAAAAGTAAAAGTATCCCTTACCGTGAAACGTTCGTCGATGATGTTCGAAATGGACTTCCAACTGCAAGGTGTGGCGATGGTTCCCTGTGATCGTTGTTTGGACGATATGGAGATACCGGTAGAAACACAGAATAAGTTGGTGGTGAAATTCGGTAAAGAGTATGCCGAAGAAAGCGATGTAGTGGTAGTCATACCGGAGGACGAAGGTTCGATCAATCTGGCCTGGTTCCTGTATGAGTTTGTGGCACTGTCGATCCCGATGAAGCATGTACATGCTCCGGGTAAGTGCAACAAGTCCATGTCGACAAAGCTGAAAAAGCATACAGCCCGTAGCGCAGATTCGGATGATGCATTCGAAGAAGAAGACGGAGGCGATGATTTCATCGTAGAAGATACGGACGACAGTTCCGCTTCCGATCCGCGTTGGGACGCCCTGAAGGGCTTGATGGAGAATGAATAATAACTAAATAAATTTAAAAATGGCACATCCTAAAAGAAGACAAGGTAAAGCTCGCACAGCTAAAAGAAGAACACACGACAAAGCGGTGGTTCCAACAATGGCTATCTGCCCGAATTGTGGTGCTTGGCACCTTTATCACACTGTGTGTGGTGAATGTGGCTATTACAGAGGCAAGTTGGCTATTGTAAAAGAAGTTGCTGTGTAAGAGTTTATCAATTCCCTTTAATAGGTGTTGATGGACAAAAAAAATAGCCCTAAAAGAAGTTTTAGGGCTTTTTTTCTTCTATCCCACCAAGGTCTTCAATGATAATTTATAAGTTATGGAAAAAATAAATGCGGTTGTTACAGGTATAGGAGGCTATGTTCCGGAAGATGTGATCACCAATGCCGATATTGAAAAACTGGTAGATACGTCCGATGAATGGATCACCACACGGGTCGGGATCAAAGAACGCCGGGTACTCAAAGGAGAAGGGAAAGGCTTGTCTTTTATGGCTATCCGTGCCGTCAATGAATTGCTGTCCAAAACAGGTGACAAACCGGAAGATATCGATGCGATCGTTTGTGCGACTACGACGCCCGACTTTGGTTTTCCCACGGCAGCCTCTTTGATTGCTTTTGGTTGCGGCTGTGTCAACGCCTTGGCATTTGATATGCAGGCTGCTTGTTCCGGTTTTATTTATGGATTGGAAACAGGGGCGAACTTTATCCGCAGCGGACGATATAAGAAAGTCATTGTGGTATCCGGCGACAAGATGACGGCTATCACTGACTATACCGACCGGAATACAGCCCCGTTGTTTGGCGACGGTTGTGCTGCGCTTCTGTTGGAGCCTACCTCCGAGCCGTATGGCGTAATCGACAGTATCCTGCGTACCGACGGTGTGGGCATTGACCATCTCCATATGCGTGGCGGTGGTTCTGCTTATCCGTCTTCGCACGAAACGGTCGATAAACACATGCACTATGTGTGGCAAGACGGTAAATTTGTCTTCAAATATGCCGTGTCCTATATGGCCGATGTGGCTGCTGAGCTGGTAGAACGCAACGGATTGACAAAAGACCAGGTCGATTGGGTGGTGCCTCACCAGGCCAACCTGCGTATCATCGATGCCGCCGCACGGCGTCTGGGTGTACGCGACGATCAGGTCATGGTTAATATCCAGAAATACGGTAATACCAGTGCCGGCTCCATCCCCCTGTGTTTGTGGGAATGGGAAGAAAAACTGAAAAAAGGCGACAACCTGATCCTGGCTGCTTTCGGCGCCGGATTCACGTATGGAGCCGTTTATATGAAATGGGGATATGACGGAAAAAAAGCATAAATCAGGATTTGTCAATATCGTCGGGAATCCGAACGTCGGTAAGTCTACGTTGATGAACCGGATGGTGGGAGAGCGTATTTCCATCATCACGTCGAAGGCACAGACGACGCGCCATCGGATCATGGGAATCGTGAACACCGACGATATGCAGATCGTTTATTCGGATACCCCGGGTGTCCTGCGGCCGAACTATAAGTTGCAGGAGTCTATGCTTACCTTTTCCAAATCGGCATTGGGAGATGCTGATGTATTAGTATATGTGACCGACACGGTAGAGAAGATCGATAAGAACGAAGAATTCCTCCAATCGGTACAACGGGTGGAGTACCCGGTCTTGTTGCTGATCAACAAGATCGACCTCACCAACCAGGACGAACTGGAAAAGTTGGTCGAGACTTGGAAAGAGTTGCTGCCCAAGGCCGAGATCATTCCGGTATCCGCCCTGTCGAATTTTAATATCGCGTATGTCAAGCAACGGGTAGAACAATTGATGCCCGAATCGCCTCCTTATTTTGAGAAGGATGCGTTGACGGATAAACCGGCTCGTTTCTTCGTGACGGAGATCATCCGGGAAAAGATCCTGCTGTATTACCAGAAGGAGATACCCTATGCGGTGGAAGTAGTGGTGGAACTGTTCAAAGAGGCTGACGAACTGATCCACATTAAGGCGCTGATCATTGTCGAGCGGGATACCCAGAAGGGCATTATCATCGGGCATGGCGGTCAGGCGTTGAAGAAAGTGGGCTCTATGGCTCGTAAGGATATCGAACGTTTCTTTAACAAGAAGGTGTTTCTGGAAATGTTCGTGAAAGTGGAGAAAGACTGGCGTAACCGCGACAGCTTACTGAAAAGCTTTGGTTACCAGTTGGATTAATAACGCAAACAACAACAACTCATATGGGAAATTTAGTGGCTATCGTGGGGCGACCCAACGTAGGAAAGTCCACCTTGTTCAATCGGCTCACCGGTTCACGGCAAGCTATTGTGAACGAAGAAGCGGGCACCACGCGTGACCGTCAGTATGGAAAAGTAGAATGGACGGGACGAGAGTTCTCCATTGTCGATACCGGAGGCTGGGTAGTAAACTCGGAAGACGTGTTCGAAGAAGAAATCAACAAACAGGTACAGATCGCGATCGAAGAAGCGGATATGATCCTCTTTGTTGTGGATAATATGAACGGACTGACCGACCTCGATATGGCAGTGGCCGCCATCATGCGCCGTTCGAAGAAACCGATCGTCGTGGTTGCCAACAAAGCAGATACATTTGAAATGCATGCCAATTCGGCCGAGTTCTATTCGCTCGGGCTGGGCGATCCTTTCTGTGTGTCGGCTATCAACGGCTCGTCGACCGGCGACCTGTTGGATAAGATCGTCGAGGTATTGCCCGAAGAAACCGTCGAAGAACTGGAAGAGGAGCTGCCGCGTATTGCTGTCGTGGGCCGTCCGAATGCCGGTAAGTCGTCGCTGATCAATGCTTTTATCGGTGAAGATCGCCATATCGTGACGGATATCGCCGGAACGACCCGCGATTCGATCTATACCAAATACGACAAGTTCGGCCTGAACTTCTATCTCGTAGATACTGCCGGTATTCGTAAGAAAGGGAAAGTGAACGAAGACCTGGAATACTATTCCGTTATCCGTTCGATTCGCGCCATCGAAAGCGCCGATGTCTGTGTGCTGATGCTCGATGCCACCCGTGGGATCGAAAGCCAGGACCTGAATATCTTCTCCCTGATCCAGAAGAACCGTAAAGGCCTCGTGGTCTGCGTCAATAAGTGGGACCTGGTGGAAGACAAGAGCCAAAAGGTGATCACTACCTTTACGAATACCATCCGCGAACGGTTGGCTCCGTTTACCGACTTCCCCATCATCTTTATCTCTGCGCTGACGAAGCAACGTATCTTCAAGGTGCTTGAGACGGCGAAGGAAGTACATGAGAACCGTCAGAAGCGTGTGACTACCGCCAAACTGAACGAAGTCATGCTGCCGATTATCGAGAATTATCCTCCCCCCGCATGGAAAGGGAAATACATCAAGATCAAGTACATCACCCAACTTCCGGCCGGGGCTGTGCCTTCGTTTGTATTCTTCTGTAACCTTCCGCAATGGATCAAGGACCCGTATAAGCGGTTCCTGGAAAACAAGATTCGCGAACACTGGGATTTCACCGGTACGCCGATCAATATCTTTGTCCGCGAGAAATAAACGAGGTTACTATTCAGCTACCATCTGCCGCCATTCAGGGTGACGGTTAATATAGGCAGACACAAAAGGGCAGACAGGCACCACCTGTAGGCCCTCTTTTTTTATATCTTCCAGTACCTCCCTGATCAGTTCCGATGCAATGCCCCGGCCTTGTAAGTTGGTCGGCACTTCGGTGTGGGTCAGATAGACTTCCCCTTCCGGGGTCTTGATATATTCCACCAGCGCCACATCGCCGTCGATATGGTATTCGTATTGCATGGTGGCAGTATTCTTAATCAGGTTGTATGTTCCCATTCGTATACTTTATTTGATAAAGGTTCCTTTTTCGAGTTCGCTAAAGGCTTCATTCAGTTCAGCACGTGTATTCATCACGATGGGTCCGCCCCAGGCGATGGGTTCTTTCAGCGGTTTTCCTGCGAAGAAGGCAAAACGGACACCATTAGCACCGGCTTTGACACAGAACTCTTTTTCATGATCGAACAATACGGCCGTGCGGCGGGGAACTTCCCGCGAAGTGTTGTCACCGAATTGTGCACTGCCTTCAAACAGATAGGCGAAGACATTGTCGGCCGGGTCGGTGGTCAGGTCGAACGTAGCGCCAGGTTTGACAATGATATCATACAACGTGGCGTCTACATAGTGCCCATGTACCCCTTCTGCCTTTTTGTATTTGCCGGAGATTACTCGTACTGATGCTACTTCTTCTTCGACTGTCGGCATCATATTAGCCCGGATATCGCCATAACGGGGGGGTGTCATCTTGTCTTTCTGAGGCAGGTTGATCCATAGTTGGAAACCTTGCATATGTTCGGAGGCTTTCGGCATTTCCTGGTGCATGATGCCGCTTCCGGCCGTCATCCACTGGCATTCACCCGGATTGATTACGCCCTTGTTGCCCAGGCTGTCTTCGTGTTCAAACCGCCCGTTGATCAGGTAAGTTACTGTTTCTATTCCCCGGTGCGGATGCCAGGGGAATCCTTTTACATAGTCGGAAGGGTCATGTGAATCGAACCCGTCTAGCATGAGGAAAGGGTCGAAATCTATCACGTCGTTGTAGCCTACGACGCGGACAAGGTGTACGCCGGCCCCGTCAATCTGGTGCGAACCGGTCACTGTGCGGATGATGTTTCGTGTTGCCATATATATATCATTATTACGTCTGTGCTATCTATAATACAATGAAGCAGGTAGGAAAGTTTTCAAATGTACTAAATAAATGTACGCGGGAAGCCGGATGTCGTGTGAACAAAAAGCATATGTTTTTAATTATATAAGAACAATATCGTTGTTTATGTGCGTATGAAAAAGTGTTTGTTTCTCTGTATAGCCCTCTGCCTGGCCGTATTTGGTGCGCAGGCGCAATTCCGTTTCGGCGCGAAAGCCGGGATCAGTACTAACTTTGTGTCGGCAGATGTGCTGAAGTATGCGGTCAAAGACAATGCCATCGGTTTCTCGGTGGGACCGACAGCGGAATATCTGTTTACCGAACGGATCGGCGTGGATGTCGGTGTCCTTTACTCGCAGAAGAGCATCGAGCTACTGGATAATGATTCGCATGCAATTGGATATATCGACGTGCCTGTGAACTTTAAATACCTGTTTCCCTTGAGTGACGGTTTCAAGATATTTGCGGCGGCTGGCCCGTATGCCCGCTTTAAGGTGACGGGCGACAGCAGTTTCCCCATCACGGTGGATGACGTCCAGGGTGAGTGGGATACCCGCAGTATGAGTGCCGGCATGAACTTCACCGGCGGAGTGGAACTATTCCGCTTTCTGCAAGTCGGTATCACGTTCGGGATTGGGGCATCAGACAATTTTGTGGACAGCGGTGGCTCTTATTCAGCACAGGAACGTGCCTGGTCATTTGCTGCGGCTGTATATTTCTGACGATTCTTTCGTCAGGGAATAAGGATTTTGCTACTTTTGCGTTCGGACGGTGTCATAGCATCAAACCACGTTAAATATGATAACGAAGAACAAAGAAGTAGCATTCCTTTTGTGGGTTGCTCTTCCGACTTAAATAACTACATATGAAAAGAGTACTATTGTCAATCGCCTTTCTGTTGCTTGTAGCCGGTGTGTCGGCCAGAGAAGTTACTCAACAAACCGCCCGTGAGGCTGCTGTTTCGTTTGCCACAGCACTTTCGCCGTTGCGCAGCATACCTGTAGTCGAGTTGGTGTATACCGCCGGGTCGGGTTCGTCCGAAGGGTTGCGTCTGTCCGGTTATCCCCTTTTTTATATTTATAATGTAGGCCAACAAAACGGCTTTGTGCTGATTGCCGGCGATGATACGGCGTATCCCGTGTTGGGCTATGCCGACGAAGGTATGTTCCGGACCGACAGTCTCCCCGCCAACCTGGTCAACTGGCTCTTGTTCTATGAAAATGAAATCGCCGCACAGATCGCCTCCGGCCGTAGCGCTTCGGACGAGACGGCGCAGGCCTGGCGTGCTTTGCTTGCCGGTACACCCCAGGCGGCTACCGCCCGGGCATTCTATGCGACGGCGGCATGGGATCAGTTGGCGCCGTATAACGACCTTTGCCCCCGCATCAAAGGGCAGCTTACCTATAGTGGCTGTGTGGCTACTGCCATGGCGATCGCTATGAAATACCATCAATGGCCGTCCAAAGCGACAGGGAGTGTCAGTTACCTCACTGCGACTGATACCATCGCCGTTACTGCTACACTGGGCGATACCTACAACTGGGGTAATATGTTGAATACCTACCGCCAGTCTGTCGGTGGCGCCAAGCAATGGACCGACGCACAGGGGGCTGAAGTAGCTAAGCTCATCTTCCATTGTGGGGCAGCGGTTTATACTGATTTTACGCTGGAGTATGGGAGTGCCTTTTCCTCGGATGCCTTGTATGCCTTTATAAATAATTTCGGATATGATGTCGGTGGCTACCTGGCTAATCGTGAGCTTTATACTGCTACCGAATGGGATGCCCTCCTCCAGCGTGAGCTTAACGACAAGCGTATCCTTTTCTATGGCGGTAGTTCGGATGAAGCCGGCCACCAGTTCATTATCGACGGCTATGACTCGTCGAGTTTCTATCATGTCAACTGGGGATGGAGTGGATACATGAATGGGTATTTCCGGCTCAACGCCCTCAATCCTACGGATGGTGTAGGTTACGTGTACCACCAGACTGCCCTGATCGGATTGCAGAAACCGGTCGAAGGATCCGTTCCCCGTTACGAATTCTACTTCTTCGATTATCCGTATGCCTCCTTTTGGGGATTGAAAACGGATAATGAGTCCATCACCTCAGGCGAGCCTTTTACGCTGTATATCTCCTGGTTGGCCGATCATGGTTTCCGTGATTTCAATGGTTATTTCAGTGTCTGCCTTGCCGACAGCGAGGGGGAAATGAAAGAAGTGCTGGAAACACTCCGACCGATCGAATTGCCTGGCGGCTACTCTCTTTCCGACCTGGAAGGAGATACGTATACTATCACTTCGCCGATTACCGAAGGCGATGTGGTGCAATTGATGTACAGCCTCGACGGCAAGATATGGAAGAAAGTCCGCGGCATAACTCCTGCTGTGACCGAGCTGCCGGTAGGTGTCAGCCTGACTGCCAACGAAGTTCCTGCTCCTGATGCTACCGTGTCCATCCTTTCTGCCTCCATAGCGGATGGAATCATTCTCTCTGCAAGCACACAAACGCTCTTGCGTGATGTTCGCCTCTACGACCTCAGTGGCCGGATGGTGAAGCATCTGCCGCTGCCGGTAGGGGAGACCACCGTGCACCTTTCGGCGGCGGATCTGCCCGCCGGTATCTACGTCCTGACGGCTACTGCCAGCGACGGTAACCACCGCTTTACCGTTGGAATACGATAAGTGCGTATTATTAACGCATTTTAACCTGTTTTGTATTGCTTATTTACGGCGAAGTCGTAGATTTGTAAAGTTATCAATTATAAATCAGTACAATGGAAAAGTTAACTATCCAAGAAGAAGACGTGATGCTCCGCATCTGGCAGACATCTCCTTGTTATATCAAGGATATCCTGGCTACCTTCCCCGATCCGAAGCCACCTTATACTACGTTGGCTTCCGTCGTGAAGAATCTCGAACGCAAAAAATATGTCAAAGCACGCCGTCACGGGAATACCTACAACTATATCCCGAAGATTGAACAGTACGACTACAAGAATGAGTTCATGAATGGTGTGGTCACAAACTATTTTGCGAACTCCTACAAGGAAATGGTTTCCTTCTTTGCCAAAGAAGAGAAGCTTTCGGCGAATGATTTGAAAGAGATCATCAGCCTGATTGAGAAGGGAAAGGAATAACCACCCCAACCGACATACCATGAATCCGGAATTTGCCTACTTTTTGAAGGTGAACGTAGCTTTTGCACTCTTTTATGCCTTCTATCGCCTGTGTTTTTATAAGGATACATTCTTCAAAATGAGAAGAACTATTCTGCTGGCATTCTTTGTGTTAGCATTTTTGTATCCGCTGCTGAACATACAGGAGTGGATCAAAGGGCAGGAACCGATTGTGGAAATGGTTTATGTCTATGCCTCTATTATCCTGCCGGAAATGACGATCACAGCCACCGGACCGAAACTGGCTATCGACTGGACGGCCATCACACACCTGGGACTTATCTGCCTCTATGTAGGGATGGTGCTGGCGTTGGTGCTGCGTTTTCTGCTCCGTCTGGGCAGTATCATCTGGCTGGCCCGGCAAAGCCGGCGGATCGTACTGCATAATACGGTGGTATATGCACTACCCAGGCCGGCCGGACCATTCTCTTTTTTCCGGCTGATCTTCCTGCATCCCGGTAGCCATCCCGACAAGGAAACCGACGAGATATTGACACACGAGCGTACACACGTCTCCCAGTGGCATTCGGTGGATGTGGTTGTGAGCGAACTGATCTGTATCCTGTGTTGGTTCAACCCCTTTGTATGGTTGATCAAAAGGGAAGTACGACACAACCTCGAATACCTGGCCGACAACCGGGTGATCCAGTCCGGCTACGACAGCCGCAACTACCAGTATCATCTCTTGGGATTGGCCCATCACCATCCCGAAAAGATCGGGCTGTACAACAGCTTCAACGTCATGCATATCAAGAACCGCATCCTGATGATGAACAAGAAACGTTCGCACGGGTTCGGCCGCACCAAATATGTCTTTATCATTCCGCTGGTTGCTTCCCTGATGATACTGAACAATATCGGCGCCCTGGCACGGATGAACAGCCTGTTGCCTGTTGTCAATAACGAAAGTATACAAGTTGTGCAGGAAACCCTTTCGGGCGACCAGCCGGCCACTGCCGAACAGCCCAAACCGGCAATCACATCGAAACAGCTTACCCCCCTTCCCCCTCCCCCCTCTCAGATGGTCGTGGAAGATGAGGATTCTCATATCATCTTTACTGCTGTCGAATCCATGCCCCGTTTTCCCGGTGGCGACACGGAGATGCTCAGCTTCATCAGACATACACTCAACTATCCGATAGAGGCACATAAAGAAGGCATACAGGGGCGGGTGATCTGTACGTTTGTGGTCTCGCCGGAAGGATCGATCGGGGATATCCAGGTTGCACGCGGTGTACACGAAGCGATCGACCGCGAAGCCGTGCGCGTAATCGCCGCCATGCCGAAGTGGGAGCCTGGCCGTCAGCGGGGACGTGCCGTGTCGGTGAAATACACGCTTCCTGTAACTTTTCGTCCGGCTGAAGACTACCCCGGATTATTGACGGAAGAAGATGCTGACAAGGTCTTTACCGTGGTTGAAAAAATGCCGCTATTTCCGGGAGGAGAAAACCGTATGATGGAGTTCTTGTATAAAAACATCAAATACCCGGTCCTTGCACAGGAGAATGGTATCCAGGGACGTGTCATTTGTACGTTCGTGGTCAACAGCGACGGTTCGATCGTGGATCCCGAAATCGTTCGTGGTGTGGATCCCTCGCTCGATCGGGAAGCGATTCGCGTGGTCACCGCCATGCCGAAATGGGCGCCGGGCGAACAGCGTGGAAAACCGGTCCGGGTTAAGTATACGCTGCCTGTACAGTTTCGACTACAATAGCAATAAACGAAATAATCACATTATGAAACGTATTTTCACACTGATTTCCCTGGGTTGCCTCATCACATTCGCAGCAACAGGGCAGGAGGCGGATTGGCAACAAATGGTGAACCGTAAGCAATTTGCCGCCGTAATCGAACAGGCGCAAACGCTTACTTCGGCCGATTCGGCTAACTATGTCACCATGTATGCCGTCGGCCAGGCTTACGATGGCATGCTTAGATACCGCGAAGCCTATCGTTACTTTCAGCATTGCTTTGCGATGGATTCTACGTCCAATGAGATACTGAATACCTTGGCGCGTACGGCCGTCAATCTGGGGCGTGCCACCGATGCCGAACAGTTCTACCAACGGGTACTGGCCACCGACTCAGCTGATTTCCATGCCAACTACCAACTGGGGCGTCTTTACCAGCAGTTGGGCGACTATGATAAGTCGCTCGAAAAGTTCGAATACATGCTTGAACTATATCCCGAACATGTTGTCCTCTTACGGAATATCGGTGATAACCTGTCTGCCCTCGGCGACCTGGGACAGGCGGAGATCGTGTATATGATCGCCTATAACCGGAACCGCGAGAATGTTAGCCTGGCACATACCCTGATCAATACCCAGCTCCGTATCGGTAGCCAGTTACCGGACTATATTGCCCGAGCCCTGAATGTATGCGACACCGCCCTGTATTACAACCCCGATAACGTCCAGATCCGCCGGGATAAGGCAATGGCCAGCTTCATGAACCGTAAGTACGCCGAAGCCGATTCAATCTATTCCGGGCTGATGGCCGAGGGGGACTCTACCTATCTGACCCTCAAATACGGCGGCAGTTCCATGTATTATGCCGGGATGTATATGAATGCGATCGAACCGCTCGAACTGGCTTACCGTATGGATACCACCTCCGTCGATGTCAATATCCTGCTGGGAGCGTCACTGGGACGTACCTACGACCGCAAGCAGGCCTATGTCTTCTTCGACCGCGCGGAAGAACTGATGAAACCGGCCGAAGTATTCACCACCTTACTCTCCCAATCGCGTGCCGAGACCTACCGGCGCGATGGACGCATACAGGACGCTATCCGCCTCTACTACCAACTCTGGCAAAAGACCGGGCGGTTCGATTATCTGTCAACGATCAACAGTTGGCAATTCGCCCACGAGATCAGCAAATACGCTTCGCCCACCGAACGGCAACGGGGATTGTATATTACCTTCCTTTACATGAACACTTTCCTGGAGAATGGAGGGAGTCCGAAGCGTTTGTTCTACTATCGTGGTTTGTTGTCCAGCTTGTATGAAGACATGTTCTACCGCAATGTTGCCGACGAACCCCTTCTGTCGCCCGATGGAAAGAAAAGCACGATCAATGTCACGGAAGTACGCCGCTTGCTCAACCTCTTGCCTGAGAAAGAACTGACACGGGAAGAACACGCACAATTGCTGAAAGAAGAGCAGGCAGTCGAAGCCACCCGTAGGGCCAGGGAGTTACAGAAAGCCCTCGGCCCGGGCGAAATCCTCCCCGACGAATAAAAAAAGGAGGTTTTTTGCCTCCTTTTGCTGCTACTTCCAAATCTTATTATACCTTTGTGCTACCCATGAATGGTTAGCTCAGTTGGTTCAGAGCACTGCCTTGACAGGGCAGGGGTCGCCGGTTCGAGTCCGGCACCGTTCACTTTTTTGTAAATAAGTTATTTCTAGAGACGGATGGTGCGTGAGCATGATCCGTTTTTTTTAACCGTCTTCCCCCCCTCCCTTATTCAGGGCAATGTCAAAAACCGGATATGCAACATGACCAGTTCTGACACGGTACCTATCCGATAGGGCGGGCCGGCGATGCCGATGCCGGAGGAAACGTAGAATTGGGTGGGGCCTTTACGGTAGTAGCCGTAGGGCTGTTCGAAGATGAGTTTCATCAGGAGCGGGTAGGGCCAAAGCTGGCCGTTGTGGGTATGGCCGGAGAGTTGGAGGTCAACGCCGTTCATGGCCGCTTCGGCAAATGTCCAGGGTTGGTGGTCGAGCAGGATGACGGGCTTCGATGTATCGACGCCGTGCATCAAACTGCGCAGAGGGGCGCGGTGCTTGTTGATGTAATCGTCTCGCCCGATCAGGGTGAAAGTCGAGTCGGGGCTGACGACGGAGTCTACCAACAACGTGCCGTCCAACTTTTCGATCCAGCGCTTTTTGGCTATCCGGTTGGCGCGGTATTCATGGTTACCATAGACAATGTAGGTACCCAGCGGCGGATGCAGGACACGCAGGTCGTCATCGGCCTGCATCTTCTCGGCAAAACGCGACTCATAATCCATCAAGTCGCCTACAAGCACGACCATATCGGGGTGTTCGGCATTGACCATTTCGACGTATTTCTGTACCAGTTTCTTACCGATCACTTCGCCGATATGCAGGTCGCTCAGCATGGCGACAGTCAGGCTGTCGCGCGTACTGCTTCCTTTCGGAAGGGTGATGTGTACGTGGGTGACGACGGGATTCATCACCACCTGGTACGCATGTACCAACAACAGGGCGACACCGGCAATAACCACCCCCGCTGTTGTCAGTTTCACCTGTTCCCAATGCTTGCGGATGAACAGGGGATACCACCTGAGCCACCGGGCAGACAGTCGTATCACTTCCAATGCCAGCAATGCCAGTGTCAGGTAGATCGACGCCACATACCAGGTATTACAGATATTCATCAGGGGTATGAATACGGTGTCAGGCAGCATCTTGTGGAACAGGAAACCAGCGAAATAGAGTAGCAGTTCGATGATAAAGAAAAGCAGGTAAGGTATCCGCCACTTCTTCCGCGGTGGAATCGCCTGATATCCCCGGTAAGCAATATAGGGGGTGAACAGCAATTGGGCGACGATGGATTGGAGAAATACCTTCATGTTGTGTTATTGAAAAGTAAGGTTGAATACTACGATTTCACTATCTGTCCCGATCCGGAATGCCGGCCCCCAGAGTGACAGACCCGAAGAAACGACGATGTGGCTCGTGCCCATCTGCCGGTGACCATAGCTCATTTCGAACATCCGGTCGGCTATCAAACTGAGAGGCCATATCTGTCCACGGTGCGTATGCCCGCTGAACTGGAGGTCGATACCTGCCTTTGCGGTTTGTGCCAGGTCGTACGGCTGATGATCCAACAGTATAACAGGTTTTCTGGAACGAAGGTTGGGCGTCCAGTCTGCTAACGACTTGCGCTTCACCCTCCGGTCGTCGCGCCCCAGTAGCTGCAAGCCATTGGGAAGGGTGAGCAATGAATCGCGTAGCAGTACAATAGCTGTTTGCTGTAGAAACTTTTTCACCCGGAGGATACCACCACCGAAATAGTCGTGATTGCCCGGCACCATATAGATGCCGAGTGGTGCCTGGAGCCTGGACAACTCTTCGTACATACGTTGTTCGTACAGCGGGCCGAGGTCGTTGTCTACCAGGTCGCCACCGATCAGGATAAGGTCGGGTTGTTGGGCGTTGACCAGATCGACATATGTTGCCAGTAGCTTCCGACCTGTTCCCCGACCGAGGTGTAGGTCGCTCATGGCTACAACTTTGAGTTGTGTGTGGGGCTTGTTGAGCGGCTTGTTTATATGTAGGCTGATCTCCCTCACTACCGGATGGTGGTAATGCCAGCTGCCGTAGGCAAGGATACAGACGGTCAGTCCTGCAGCCGCGGCGAAACTATATTTCCACCGGAGGCGAAACAGACGCAGCATATCGATCACGAGCAGGATCAGCGTCATATACAGGACGAAGAGTAACCAGGTCGTACCCGCCGGGTAGAGTTCTTGCGCCAAACCGGCCGGTAGATAGCCTCCCCGGTTCCTGAATGAGGCAAACAGCACCAGGGTTATGACCCAATACAGCGGGCTGAGGAGCAGCTTTGCCCCCAAAGATAATCCCGGGAGCGCTTTCCACCCCCGGATAAATACATATATATTACCTGCCAGATACAGGTAGATGATCATGCTGAAAAAGCCCATTCACTACTTCTTCGGATACCCCACCGGGTTGTTCATCAGCAACAGATGGGTGTCTTTGAGTTTGAGTACTTTCTTCAGACCTTCCTGATCCATGGTGGCGCGGGGAACGGTCGAGAGTCTCAAGGCGGCACAGGCCAGGTTGATATTCTGGTTCACGATGCCCACATCGACCGAAGCCATCAGGCGGGTTTGGTCGCTCTTCGGATCACCCAGCCGGGAGAGTTCGGCTGCCAGTACGATACATACCGGAGCCGTTTTGGCAAAGTCCTGACCGGAGGCAACCAAGGCACGGTGGTCGCCCGGCGTGAGCGGGTTCAGCGCATGTGCCGCAGGATCATAGATGTAAGCGCCTTCCTTGAGGATAACGAACACATCGACCTCTTGCCGGTTCATAGCCGAAGGTGCCGTACGCTTGCCATCGGGACGGTTGATTCCGTTTGCCATCCAGAGTAGATCGGAAAGATCCTGTGCCTTGAGCATGTCCGGGGCAAATTCACGGACGGATTGACGGTCATTAAACACTTTCATTACGGAAGTTCCTCCACTTCGCTGCGGAGCGGCCAGCTTGATTACTGACAGTTGTTGTGCCTGCATACTTGTGACGATTAATAGGGCGGTAAATAGCAATACGATACGTTTCATAACCTTCTTAATTAATGGTTTTTATGCAAAAATAGCAGAATGGCTTGTTATTTAACTGCACAAATACATTTTTTATGCTTCTTTACGAAATGGAAGTGATTTTGCATTCGGATTATAAATACTTTTGCGCCTACGATGTCATCGTAAGTGTTATAATTAAATTTAGTCTGATGAAAGAAAAACTCTTTTTCCTATGTCTGGTATTATTCCTGTCGTTGCCAGTGGCGGCGCAGACGAATGCTGCCAGGTCCTTTACGATAAAAGGACAAGTGGTTGATTCGCTAACGAATGAAACTGTTCCCTATGCAACGTTGCGTATTGCGCTGGCCAATGCACCTGCACAGCCTGTCAAGTTATTAGCATCTGATGATAACGGGAAATTTGAAACGACCCTGACTGCGCCCGGCCAGTATCTCCTCTTTTCGCAATTTGTCGGCAAGATATCCACGCCGCGTCCGTTCACCGTAGCTGAAACCGACAAGACAGTGGAACTGGGCAAAGTAAATATGACTGACGACACGAAGCAACTGGGTGAAGTGACTGTCAGTGCACAGAAGCCGCTGGTTAAGATCGAGATCGACAAAATCACCTACAGCCTTGAAGACGACCCTGAAGCAAAGACTAACAACACGCTCGAAATGCTCCGCAAAGTCCCCATGGTGACAGTCGACGGTGAAGACAAGATCCAGCTCAAAGGCTCAACCAACTACAAGATCTACATGAACGGCAAGCCGTCGAACCTGCTGAGCAACAATCCCTCGGACGTGCTCAAAAGCATGCCCGCCAGCTCAGTCAAGAACATCGAAGTAATTACCGACCCGGGCGCCAAGTATGATGCCGAAGGAATCGGCGGGATCATTAATATTATTACGGTATCCAACGCCATGCAGGGATATACCGGAACGGTACGCGCGAATGCCAACACGATGGGGTTCTATGGTGGAAATGTCTATCTGTCATCCAAAATCGGCAAGCTGGGACTTACGGCCATGTATAACTACAACTATCGCGACATGGCTTGGAATGATTCTTACTTAGATCGCGAAAATCTGATCAATGGCAAAGAGAAATACATGTCGCAGAATGGCCGCTCTAAATACAGCGGGCCGTTCCAGTATGGTTACTTGGAGGCCAGTTATGAAATTGATACCCTGAACCTGATCAATGTCGGCGCCAACCTCTTTAATGGGAAATCGAAGAACCAGTCGGAGTATGATGTTTCCATGCTTGACAGTATCATGAATCCGGTTTACAACTACGACCGTAATTCATCTACAAATTCCACATTCGGCTCGACAGATATAAATGTGGACTTCCAGCACTCTACGAGCAAGAAAGACGAGTTGCTGACCGTTTCTTACCGTTACAGTCATTCACCCAATGGGAACAAGACGTATACGGATATTGACAATGTTGTGAATTATATCCCCTATACCACCTATCCCGAGAAAACCAACAACGATGCTTGGACAGATGAACATACCGGCCAGGTTGACTATACTAATCCGATCTTCAAGAACCAGACACTTGAAGTGGGAGGTAAATATATCTTCCGGCAGAGTGTGAGTGAAACCGAACGTCTGAATTATATTGATTCGCTGAACACCTGGAAGAGTAGAATCGACAACGGCGACTTCCAGCATACGCAACATATCTATTCGGCTTATTTGGGCTATGTGCTGAAATTTACCAAATACAGTTTTAAAGCGGGTGTACGTGCGGAAGGTACAGCGCTGAATGTGGAGTATAAACGGACACCGGAACTTAACTTCTCAAACAATGTGTTTGATATTGTGCCCAATGCTACGGTCTCTTACCAGTTGAGTATGGCCAGCCAGATGCGTTTGGGATACAATATGCGTATCCAGCGTCCGGGTATCTGGTATCTGAATCCGTATATAAATAATGTTGACCCGCAGAATATCTCCTATGGTAATCCTGACCTGGTCTCTGAAAAGAGTCACAACATGAACTTCAACTACAGCATGTTCACCCAGAAATTCAACTTCAATGCGAGTCTGAGCTATACGTTTGTAGATAATTCTATCCAGTCGTACACCTTTATCAATCCGGATCTGCCTAATGTCACACAGCGGACGTATGGTAATATTGGTAATGAGCAGCGGACGGGTATGTTTGTTTATGGCAGTTGGAATCCAGTGCCCTGGTTCCGTTTCAATCTGAATGGGGGGTTGAACTATACTGATATCAAGGCGAATGATGAATATGATATGAAAGCCAGCGGTTGGCAAGGTAATGTATTCGCCGGTGCACAGTTCAACCTGCCGAAGGATTTTCGTATCAACGCCAATGGCGGATATTATTCGCCTTGGATCATGTTGCAGGGTAAACAATCGTCGATGTATTTCACCGGGTTCTCTGCCAGTAAAGACTTCCTGAAGAAGAAGCTTACTGTGCAAGTGGGTTTCCAGGAACCATTCCGCAAAGACCGCAAGTATGAGATGACAACTACGACCCCGTCTTTTATCAACCATACGATCGGCTACAACACGGCACGCAGCCTGAGCGTAAGTGTCTCTTATCGTTTTGGTACTCTCAAAGAACAAATCAAGAAAGTGCGCCGTGGTATCAGCAATGACGATGCGAAAGGCGGCGGTGGTGGCTCCGAAGGTGGTGGCCAGAGCGGCGGTGGCGGCCAGTAAGAAGTATGAATAGAAAATAGAAAGGGAGCTGTGCAAATAGCTCCCTTTTTTATGATGGATCCATACTCAATAGCGTGGAATGGTAATACCGCGTCAGCGGTATCGTGTTGGTAGCCGTGGGTGCAAGCCCACGGACATGTAATTGGAGTGTGTTTCCTGCGCGGCGCCCGCGGTGCCGGGTGGGTCGCCCGGCCCCGCTCACGCGGCGCATGATAATTGTTGTTCTTCTAATTGACCGGGGGATCGGCGTCGCCCGCACCCACGGCTCCGAACGCAATGCCCGGGACCGGGGATTCGTGGTCGCGGCGACCACCCAGTAATGTGAGGTGTGGTTGAACTTGAGTTTACTTCACCTCCAGCACCACAATG
>JAVBUR010000103.1:0-42957 GCA_031555145.1 Tannerellaceae bacterium
AAACCTGAATATCCGGCACGCTGTCCTTTGTGAATTGACTGCGCTCCCTTCTACACGAAGTTTTTTTTCGAATTTATCCGTCACGCTGTCACACGGAGGGCATTATCGTTCTGATTGAGAGCAGATTGAATGTGTGACAGATGCCCGTGACAGATCCGTTTTCAGGACAATTTGCTGTCACATCTGTCACACGGGGCATCAAAAGAAAGACGATGGTGCCGTAAGAGTTTCACCCTATGAAACTTTTAGTTTCATAGGGTGAAACTCCGAGTTCCAAACGGTGAAACAGGCAGTTTCAATAGGTGAAACAAACAGTTTCATCCTAATGAAACTATTGCTGGTAGCTGTGTCGTGGCAAATAGCTTCAGATTCGGACATATCTGAATATGGGATTTTTATTCCAACATGCAGGTGGAAGGTTATTCTTCCCGGTGTTTGATCTCGTCTTCCAGTAGGGAGATGATGCCGTTAGCTTGTTCGATGCCGCTTTTAAGGGTGGAAACCAACTCCTTGAGTTTCTGGGTTGAATTGTCATCGGTCTCATATCCCGGAGTGGTAGGCTCGGAGAGGTCATCGTCGGGGCGCACGACAGTGATTTTGTAATAGTCTTCCCGTTTCAGCGTAAACTCTCTTGTACGGAAAAATTCTTTTATGGCATCCCACGCCTCTAAATTAGGGCCTGATGGAGTTCTTCCATTGATCCAACTATGCATAGTCTTAGGGGAAATGCCAATGGCATCACTCAGTCGTTTTTTACCGCCATGACCAAGTTCTGTTTCTATCAGATTCCGGAATTTTATATGATCAAATGTTGATTGGGATACTTCCATAGATGAAAATGTAATACCAACTATCTTTAGGTGAGGAAATAGTTATGTATTTGTAATTAAAATGTTATGTTTGCACTCTAAAGTTAAGTTTAAAAATGATATTTATGAAGAAAGCACCTGCAAAAAATGGCCAATTGACTTTTTATGAATACTATGCTTCATTGGATGTAAAGAACAGAGTAGGGGCGCGTAATGTTGTGATCACGTATTGCGGTATCTCTTATCCGGGCTTTTATGTGAAAATGCGCCGGAAGAACTTCAATCTTCTGGAGAAGAAAGAGATTGAGAAGCTATTCGGCATGAAGTTTGAGTGGAATGACGTGATTTAACAGTTTTTATACATCGGTATTATCCGAAAACACTACTTTAGAGCCGCAAATACAAGCGCCTCTTTATGAGCATATCTATTAAAGCCTTAAATAAAGTATACCCTAACGGGAATCACGCTCTCAAAGACATCAATCTGGAAATACCTACCGGTATGTTCGGCCTGTTGGGGCCAAACGGTGCGGGAAAGTCTACGCTGATGCGTATCCTGGTTGCCTTGATGGAACCTTCTTCGGGTGAGGTGGATGTCTTTGGATACGACCTGCGCCGGAACCGGAAGGAAATACGTTCCATATTGGGCTACCTGCCGCAGGATTTCCGTTTCTTTGCCAAATATAAAACCTATGAGTTCCTGGATTATGCCGCCCGCCTATCGGGCATGAACAACGGCCGGCAACGCAAACAGGCGGTCGACAATATGCTGGAAAGCGTCGGCCTGTTCGATGTGCGCGAACGCTATGCCAACAAACTGTCGGGCGGGATGAAACGCCGCCTGGGTATTGCACAGGCGTTGATCCACGATCCGAAGGTGATCATTGTCGACGAGCCGACCACCGGTCTCGACCCCGAGGAACGCATCCGTTTCCGTAACCTGCTGTCGGATGTGAGCGAGAAGGGGGTGACTATTATCCTCTCCACCCATATTGTGGGTGATATCTCCAGTTCCTGTAAACACATGGCGCTGATGAACCGGGGCGAAGTCTCGTTCTACGGCTCGCCGGAAGAGATGCTGCAACGCGCCGAAGGCAAGGTGTGGAAGATCCGGCTGTCGGGCGAGGATCTCCACAAAGTGGATAGCCGCTATCCGGTGATCTCGACCATCCCTTCCGGAACGGGTTGGGAGGTACAGGTGGTGGCCGACGAGGTGGTCGGGTTCGATGCCGAGCCTTTCCCTCCCAACCTGGAGCATGCCTACGTATATTATATGGAAGAGAAGTTGAACCAGTGGACAAACGATTAACCCCCTTGTAGCATGTCATTCATCCGCAATATACGATCTGTCGCCATTTACGAAAGCAAGATTCTTCTCCGGAGCTGGTTCTTTCGGGTCTTCACGCTACTGGCGCTTTTTATCCTGGGGGTCTTCAATGGCGTCATGTTGTTAGGCAACGATAGTGGCAACAACTGGATGTATAAAGCTATTGCAGCCAATATACCCTATATCAGCCTGTTGCTGCTGAATACCGGGCAGGCGGTGATCGCTATATTCCTAGCCTCCGATTTCGTGAAGCGCGACCGCAAGTTGGATACGTCGGAGGTCTTTTACGTCCGCCCGTTGAGTAACGGCGAGTATGTGTTTGGTAAAATATGGGGGAACCTGCGTGTGTTTATCATCCTGAACCTGATCGTGATGGGGTTGGTTTGCCTTTTCAACCTGATGTCATCCGGGGTGACGGTCGATTGGATGGCGTATCTGCTTTATTTTATGATTATCTGCGTGCCGACGCTGGTCTATATCATCGGACTTTCGATCTTCCTGATGTCGGTATTGAAAAACCAGGCGTTGACGTTTGTGATACTACTGGGGTATATCGGCCTGACGGTATTCTATATCGGGGATAAGTTTTATTATGTGTTCGACTATATGGTCTATAGTCTGCCATTGCTGAAATCGACGATTGTCGGGGTAATAAATTTTGAATCGATACTGATACACCGGGCAATCTACCTGTTTGCCGGGTTGGGATTTATTTGTTTTACGGTGGTACTGTTCAACCGGTTGCCAAATAACCGACGTAGTAATTATGGTTGGATCATCGCCGGCATTGTATGGCTCGTGTTGGCAGTCGGTAGTGCATACAAGCATGTGGATACTATTCTGGATACCGGAAGCCGCCGGGCGCAGTATGTGAAGGTAAACAACAAATACGCTGGCACGCCCCGTATGGTGGTCGACCGGTATGAACTGTCGGTCGCACAACAACCCGATCAGATTGTGGCCGACGCCTGTATGACAGGTGTGGCATTGGAGACTTCTTCCACGTATACCTTCTGCTTGAATCCCGGCTTGACGGTGACGGAAGTCAGTGAAGGAGGGCAGACCGTCTCATTCACCCGCGACCAGCAAATCCTTGTAGTGGATTTCGGTCGGGAAATAATGCAGGGCGATTCCCTGTCTTTCTGTATCCGATACAGTGGGCGGATTGATGATACGTTCAGTTACCTCGATATTCCGGATGAAATATTGCAGCAGGAAAACCGTGACGATATTCTCAAGATAGGTAAGCAATACAGTTTCCAGCAAGACAACTATGTGTTGTTTGTCCCCGAATCTTACTGGTATCCGCGTCCAGGAACAGCCTATAGCAACGAAAACGCCGACTGGCAGCAGAGTTACTTCAGCCGGTTCGACTTGCGGGTGAAGACCGTACCCGGCCTGCAGCCGCTGGCACAGGGTGACGGGGTGAGGGAGGAAGACGGCACTGTCAGCTTCTCCGCTGGATATCCCATGCAGGGCGCTTCGCTGATCATTGGTAACTATCAACGGGCACAGTTGGATGTCGACAGTGTGAATTACAGCTTGTGGTATATCGACGGACACGACTTTTTCTCTGCTGAACTGGATAGCATCCAGGACACAATACCGGCGCTTATCCGCGACTTCCGGCAGAACCTGGAACGTACGTTCAAACTGGATTACCCGTTCAGCCGCTTTGCTCTCGTAGAGGTGCCCGCCCAGTTCTTCTCTTATTCACGGGCATGGACACAAGCGCAGGAAATAATGCAACCGGAGATGGTGCTTTTCCCCGAAAAGGGATGGCAATATGCCGAAGCGAATGTGGCCAAACGTTGGAAGGACCATATCCGGTGGGCGGGATGGAGTAACCGGTCGATGGACGAGAACGAAGCCAAAGTGCAAACATTTAATGATGTGCTCTCCTTGTTCCGGCGGACGGACGGTAAACGTCAGTGGTCTGCAGGTGAACGGGGACGTGAACAGATCTCTTCGGAAGCGAATCCACTGTATCTTTTCCCGCAGTTCTATAACTTCCGCTATAATATTTTCTCACCCGAGTGGCCGGTCGCGAACCGTATCGTCGAACTCTATCTGCAGGAAAAGCAGGATAATACCGGTTGGGAGCGGGAGGTTAATGGTATCTCCAATAATGAAAAAGCCTCCCTGCTATTGGAACAGCATACGTTGAAAGAACTGTTGGCCAATAGCGAGTATACCGGCATCATGGATAACATCATTAGCCTGGAAGCTTCCGAATTGTTTGCGGAGGCGGAGATCGGCATGGGGGTGACCGCTTTCCGGGATTCCGTATATGCAGCCCTTGCACGAAATACGTTCCGGAACATCCGGTTTGAGAGCTTGCTCGATTCCTTTGAGGTGATCAGCCGGTCGCCCATTACCCCGCGGCTCGACCAGTGGGCACATCCGCATCCCCTGCCTTATTACACTATTCAGCATACGGAAGTGTTGCATTTCTCTAACCGCGGACAGGAAGTGTATGTCCTCTCCTTGTTGGTGACGAATGCGTCGCCATACGACGGCATTGTCCAGGTGGATATCCAGGTGGGCGGTGGGCGCGATCAATTGCCCGATCCTAAGACAAAGCGGAAAGTCGGCCTGGCGGCCGGACAAACGAAGAAGTTGGTTTCCGTATGGGAAGAAATGCCCCGCCAGGTTCAGATCAGTACGCTGATATCCAATAACCTCCCGAATGTGCTTCAGTTTCCGATACGCAATGTCATTGAACAAAAAGGGCAGCTTACGGCCGAAGAAGGCGACTTTATTGTCCCCTCCTTTACGCCAAACCTGGCCGAGGAGGTGATCGTAGACAATGAAGACACGTTGTTGTTCTCCCTGTCGAAACCGGCTGTGGTGGGTTTGCTGCCGCAGTGGCTGGATAAGGTGGAGGAAACGCCCTTTGCCTACGCCGGTGTTTCCCCCTGGCGTCCGCCCTTGCAGTGGACGGCAACTACTAATTCGGGTTATTACGGCACCTATACCCGTTCTGCCTATGTGATCCGCAAAGGCGATGGCAGCCAGTGGGCGAAATGGAAGGTGCCCGTCCCGTCGCCCGGTTACTATGGCGTGTACTACTGGCCATTCAATGCCGAAATGCGAAACGACCGTCGAAGCAACAATGCCGAATTCCATTTCAACGTCCAGTATGGCAACGAATCCGAAGATGCCTATCTGGAAATAAAACGATCGGATGAAGACTGGGTTCAGTTCGGAATGTATTATTTCGACACAGATACCGTTATTATTACATTGACCAACAAAAGCGAACTACGGACAGTGACGGCCGATGCCGTCCGGATCGTAAAAAGACAGTGATAGACAAACAATCATGAATATATAATGCAGAATACGTATATGCGACGAAAATTACCGGTACTAAAGAAGAAGCTGCTGATCCTAACGATGTTGCTTGGTACGGCGTTTATCGCCCACAGCCAACAACTCCTCACCATGGATGCAGCGATGGAGATAGCCGCTGAAAACAGCCCGGCCTTGCGGCGTTCGTTTATGAACCTCGAACGTTATCAGCAGATGCTGATTGCCCAACGAGCCTCGTTGAAGTCGAGATTTTCGCTGAATCTCAGCCCGTTGGGTTATACGAAGAACCGGCGGTTCGACAACCGTTTTTCGGAATGGTATACCAACGAAACGCTAACCTCAAGCGGGACCTTTCGGGTGGATCAGCCCATATTGCTGACCGACGGGGTAGTATCGTTGATCAATACCTTCGGTTGGCAGAATAACGATTCTTATATGGAAGGAGTGAAAAACAGCAACAAGGCATTCAGCAATGACCTTTACCTGCAACTGACGCAACCGATATTCACGTATAATACGCGTAAGATGGAATTGCGGCGGATCGAGTACGACCTCGAAAACGCCAATATCAGCTACGCCCTGCAACGCCTGGATACGGAGCGGCAGATCACCAACCAGTTCTATTCGCTCTATATGGCGCAGAATAACCTGGAGATCAGCCGTGACGAATTTGAGAATGCCCAACAAAGCTATGAGATCATCAAAAATAAGGTGGAAGCCGACCTGGCTGCTAAAGACGAACTCTTCCAGGCCGAGCTGAACCTTTCCACCGCCCGTTCCACGGTGGAAGAACGGCAGGTTTCACTGGCCAATGCCAAAGAACTGCTGAATCGGACCCTGGGTATCGACCTGAAACAGGATATTTCTGTCGCAGCCGATGTACATGTCACTCCGACTGATGTGAACCTGGACAAAGCCGTCAACCACGCTCTCGGCTCCCGCCTCGAACTTCGCCAACGGGAAATCGAAAGCGATGAGTTGGGCTTCGAACTGACCCGTGTCAAAGCATTGAACGAATTCAAAGGGGATATCTCGCTCTCGTTTGGTTTCATGGGCGATAACCAGGAACTCGGCAAGGTGTATAACAACCCGACACAAAACCCGCGTATCGCCATCACCTTCTCCGTGCCCATCTTCGACTGGGGCGAAAAGAAAGCCCGGATACGCGCACAGAATATCGCACAGAACATCAACCGGATGGAACAGGAAGAAGACCGCATAGGTATCGAAATGGATATCCGTCAGGTATGGCGTAGTCTTGAAAACCTGAAGACGCAGATCCGGCTGGCCGAACAGAACGTAACGAATGCCCAACAGACCTACGACCTGAATCTGATCCGTTACCGCGAAGGTGATATCACCGGTATGGACATGAACCAGTTCCAGACACAGTTGTCCAATAAAAAGATCGCCTACTCGCAGGCGCTGATCAACTACAAGATCGAACTGCTGAATATGAAGATCCTTTCCCTCTATGATTTTGAGAAGAACGAACCGGTAGTCCCTTTAAATAACGTAATACAATAATCGAGTATGAAACACTATAAAGTAATCACTGCAACCCTTTTCTCCGTTTTACTGCTGGCATCCTGTAACGATGGACCGCAGGGAGGACAAAATGATATCGCGACCCCGGTGTCGGTAGAGGAACTGAAGAAAGGTTCCATCAGTAAACTGATCAATACGACCGGCTCGGCCAATCCGATGTTTGGCGTGGAACTGAACGCACAAACTACCGGTGCCTACAAACTGCGCGTCAACCCCAAGACCGGCAAAGTATTCAAACTGGGCGACCAGGTTGCTAAAGGGCAGACCATCATCAGCCTCGAAGATACTGAATACGAGAATACGATTGCCATTGAAAGCAAGAAGCTGAACCTCGAAATAGCAGAGCAGGAGCAGACCAAACAGAAGATGCTGTATGAAAAAGGAGGCGTCACCCTGAGTGAGATGCGCCTGACCGAAGTAAAGGTGACCAATGCCCGGTACGACTATGAGAACGCGGCGCTGAACCTGGAAAAGATGGACATCAAAGCGCCTTTCAGCGGTGTGATCGTCAACCTGCCTCATTATACCCCCGACGTGAAGGTGGAACAAGGCAAACCGATGGTGGGCATCATGGACTATGCCCAGATGTATATGGACGTCAACCTGCCGGAAAGTGCGATCCAATATATCCGGGAAGCGCAACCGGTATTGGTGACCCATTATACCCTACCCGGTGATACGCTGAGGGGTGTGATCGGCGAACTGTCGCCCGCTATCAGCGTAGAGACGCGTACGTTTAAAGGCAAGATCACGATCAATAACAGTGAGCATAAACTACGTCCCGGTATGTTTGTCAAGGCCGACATCGTAGTTGACAAGGCGGATAGCGCCATCGTAATCCCGAAAAATGTGATCCAGTCGCAGCGCAACCGGAAGTTTGTCTATGTAGTGGAAAAGAATACGGCCATCATGCGTGTCGTCCGTACCGGTCTGGAGGATGAACAAAATGTAGAGATTCTCGAAGGCCTGAGTGTAAATGATAACCTGGTGATCCGGGGCTTTGAGACATTGCGCGAGAACAGCAAGGTGAAGGTTCAACGCTAACGGCTGCCTGATGTGGCTGTAGGCAGAAACAGAGACAACAACAATGAAGAATATAGTAAGATTTGCGGTTGGGAATCCGGTAACGATCAGTATGTTGATACTGGCTGTGCTGTTGTTGGGGAAGATATCCTACGACCAGTTAAGTGTGGATTTGCTACCCGACCTGAATAACCCCCGGCTGTTCATTGAATTGAAGGCGGGTGAACGTCCGCCGGAAGAGATTGAGAAACTGTTTGTCAAGAACATCGAATCCATGGCGATCCGGCAGAGCGATGTGACGCAGGTGTCGTCGGTGGTGAAAGCCGGCTCCGCCCGTGTTACGGTAGAATATACCTGGACAAAGGATATGGACGAAGCTTTCCTCGATTTGCAAAAGGCGCTGAGTTCGTTTGCACAGAACCAGGACATCACCGAGTTCAAGATTACGCAACACGATCCGAACAGTTCGCCGGTCATTCTGGTCGGCCTGTCTCACCGGAGCATTACCGATATGGCCGAGTTGCGCAAGGTGGCCGAAAGCTATATCCGCAATGAACTGATCCGGCTCGAAGGCGTGGCCGAAGTGACATTGTCCGGTGATGAGGAGACCTCGTTGTTTATCCGTACAGACCCCTATAAACTGGATGCGTTTAAACTGACCGTGAATGATATCACCTCCCGGATCGAGTCTAACAACCAGAGTATTTCGGGTGGACGAGTATCCGAGTATGGCGTACAATACCTTGTGAAGAGTGCTACCAGTCTGGGAACAATAGCCGACTTCGAGAACCTGATCGTCGGCTATAAATCCGTTGATGCACAGGCTAGTACCTCTTCCGCTACACAGGCTGCCGCCGCAACCGCGGCGGGTGGGGATAAGGCCCCTATCTTCCTGAAGGAAGTAGCCGCCGTACAGTTTGAGAATGCAGAGCCCGAGAATATTGTCCGTATCAACGGCGAACGGAGCCTGGGGCTGTCTATCTATAAAGAGATGCGGTTCAATACCGTCAAGGTGGTCGATGTGGTCGATAAGCAGTTGGCGGTGATCGAGCAGGCCTTGCCCGGTTACCAGTTTAAGATTATTACCAACCAAGGCTCGTTTATCAAGAAGTCGATCGACGAGGTGAAAGAGAGTGCCATCCTCGGTGTGATCCTGGCTATTATCGTTCTTTACCTCTTCCTACGCCGGTTGGGTACGACGCTGATTGTGAGTCTGGCCATTCCGGTATCTATTGTCGCTACCTTCAATCTGATGTTCTTTAATGGATTGACGCTGAATATTATGACGTTGGGAGGCCTTGCTCTGGGAGCGGGGATGCTGATCGATAATGCCATTGTGGTGATCGAAAGCATTTTCCGGAACCAGGAGAAAGGGTTGCCGATGGAAGAAGCCTCCATTGTCGGTACATCTGAAGTCGGCGGTGCTATTACAGCCTCCACGTTGACAACCGTGGTTGTGTTCCTGCCGATCGTTTACCTGCATGGTGCTACCGGCGAATTATTCAAAGACCAGGCATGGACGGTGGCTTTCTCGCTGTTGGCCTCGTTAGTCGTGGCAGTGTTGGTGATACCGATGCTTTATAAACAGATGTCGGGAAAAAAACCATTTGTCAATGTAAAGTCCGTTCAATTCAGCAGCTATGGGAAGGTACTATATCGGCTGATCGCCCGCCGTTGGTTGGTGATTGCCTGTGCTGTTGCGCTGATTATCCTGACAGGGGTAAGTTTGCCCTTTATCGGGATGGAATATATGCCGCGGGTGGATGGAAAGAGCTTTTCCGTGCAGGTTAAATTGCCGGAGGGGACCCGACTGGAACGTACATCGGCCGCTGTGGCCAGCCTGGAGCAGTTGATTGTTGAGATATCCCAGGATTCATTGGCAACCATCTATAGCCATATCGGCGGAGGCAGCCGTTCGGAGAATGCCATCTTTGAAGGGGAACATACGGCCACCATCAAAGTGATGCTGTCGGAAACCTGCCCCGTTACGTCCGAATACCTGATTGAGCAGTTGATGGCTACTGTCGAGAATCCCGATTACCTCGAATTGACCATCAAGCAGGAAGAGAATTCGCTGAGTAACCTCCTGGGCGATGACGACGCGCCCATCGTGGTAGAAGTAAAAGGGGAAGAACTGGATGAGATCGCCGCCATAGCTGAAGAAGTACGTACGCGTATGCTATCGGTCGACGGTTTATATAATGTGATGACTTCCATCGAAAACGGTGCGCCGGAGATTGTGATCTCCATCGACCGTACGGTCGCCGGTATCAATAACCTGAGCGTAGCTACGGTGATTGAACAGCTCAAACAACAACTAAGCGGTAAAGAAAGCGGACAGATGGAATACCGGGGCGAGATGCGTAATATCGTCGTCAAGCTGCCGGATGTGACACTGAGTTCGCTCGAAGATGTAGTGATCCGCAACGGTGAGCAAACTTTCCGTTTGCAGGAGATCGCTACCCTCGAACAAACACAGGCGCCCAAAGAGATCTTCCGGCGGAACCAGAGCCGTATCGGCAAGGTAATGGCTAACCTGGATTCGAATAAATCCCTGGATAAGGCCGCCATCGATATCCGGGCTTCTATCGCCGGTATCGATCTGCCGGCCAAATACCAGATCACCGTCACCGGGGAAGAAGCGAAGCGGCAGGAATCCATGCAGGGCTTGTTGTTTGCCTTGTTCCTTTCTATTGTATTGGTGTATATGGTGTTGGCGTCGCAGTTCGAATCGCTGCTGCATCCGTTCACCATCCTGCTGACGATACCACTGGCGGTGGTCGGTGCCCTGCTGCTCTTCCTGATCACAGGCACGACGATCAATATGATGGGCGTGATCGGTATCGTGATGTTGGTCGGTATTGCGGTGAACAACTCCATCATCCTGGTAGACCGTATCAACCAGTTGAAAGCTTCCGGACTGGAATTGACCGACGCTATCATACAAGCCGGGCAGCAACGTATCCGCCCGATCATCATGACCAGTTTGACTACCATCCTGGCCCTCTTCCCTATGGCGTTGAGCTTTGGCGAGGGAGCTGCGTTGCGTTCGTCCATGGCGATTGCGGTGATCGGCGGGCTGGTAACCTCCACGCTGATGAGTCTGGCCGTGATCCCATGCGTCTATTATGTACTGGAACAAGCCAAGAACCGTCTATTTAAAGAAAAGGACGCATGAACTTCATACTACATAGAAGAGTAACGATCTGTATGCTGTTTATCGCATGTACCTTCCTGGGGTATGTGTCGTATAAACAGCTGCCGGTAGAGTTATTGCCTAATGCAGAATTTCCTACGTTGTATGTCCAGGTCGGCTCCGTACAGGAGAGGGATCCGTCGTATGTGGAATCGGAAGTCATCATCCCGTTGGAGGGAGCGATCAGCGCTGTCGGCGGGGTTGAACAGATCCAGTCACGGATAGATAGCCGCCAGTCGGTCATAGAGATCAGCTTCAAACCCAACGTCAATTTCAAGATTACCTCCCTGCGGCTGGAAGAAAAGATCAACGAAATAGCTTCTACCCTGCCCGAAGGCTACACCGTACAGGTGCAAAAGGTGGATATTGCGCAGATGATGAACAACTTCATGGTCTTGCAGGTGCGAGGCTCGGGAGGGGTTGACCGTGTGCGCAATGTGGTGGATATGGAGATACAGCCTGAATTGGAGAATGTGGATGGCGTCGCCTCCGTCCGTGTATACGGCGGTCGGCAGAAAGCTATCGAAGTGCAGCTCGATCCCGATATATGCAAGGCGTTGAACCTCACGCCCGCGTCCATCCGCACGATCCTGACACAGAACACCCAGGAAAAAGCCTTTGTGGGCTATACCAACGAAGCCGACAGCAAGTTCTTCGTCCATGTAAACTCTCTGTATACCCAGGTGTCCGATCTGGAGAATATCGTCGTAGCTCCGGGACCGATCCACCTGAAAGACATCGCTTCCATCTTCTTCGACCTCAAGGAAGAGACCTCTTTCAGCCGGGTGAACGGGAAGGATGCCATCTCCGTGGCACTGATGAACGACTCGCAGGCTAACCTGATTGAACTTTCACACCGGACACAGGATGCCATCGATAAACTGAACGCCGAACTGGCGACGCAGGATGTGGAGATTGTCGTGCAGGAGAATCTGGCTGAAACGATGGAGAAGAATATCGACGATATCATCCATATGGCGTTGGTAGGCGCTCTGCTGGCGATCCTGATCCTGTGGTTCTTCCTAAAGAATGTACGCCTGGTATTCCTGATTGCGCTATCAATCCCGATATCAGTCTATACGGCTTTTAATTTCTTTTACGCCGCCGGTATTACGATCAACAGTCTGACGCTGGTCGGGATGGCGCTGGCCATTGGTATGTTGTTGGATAATAGTGTTGTGGTGTTGGAGAATATCTACCGCCTGTCGGGTACAGGTGAGACGCCTGAACGCTCGGTGCTTCAAGGCACCAAGGAAGTGTGGCGTTCGATCCTGGCAGCGACATTGACTACCGTAACGGTTTTCCTTCCCTTTGTTTTCTCGGACAACTTCCTGATCAAGCTGATCGGTAACCATATCGGTGTGTCGATTATCTCCACGCTGATGATCTCGTTGATCGTGGCGTTGCTGTTTATCCCGATGGTGACGTATGTGATCCTGAAGCAGCGGAAGGCCAATAGTGTGTTCTATGAAAAGGTATCCATCACGCAACGTCCGATCCAGATCTACCTTGTGTTGCTGAAGACGGCTATGCGTCATCCCGGCGTGACGGTGTTCGGGGCGGTGATCCTGTTGTTTGTCGTATTGGCGCTTTCGCTGACACTGAGTCTGCAACAGATGAAGGAAGTCACTTCCGACCGTTTTAATATCTATGCCACCATGCCGGGTCGGATCACATTGGAACAGACCGATGAAATGGTCAAGGTGATGGAAGACCGCCTGGCCGACCTGCCCGAGAAAGAAGACCTGATCTGCCGGATCAGCGAATCGGAAGCCATCCTCTCAATCACCTTGAAAGAAGACTTTGCCAAGATAGGTAAACGCGATGTGG
The DNA here is from genome assembly GCA_031555145.1 of Tannerellaceae bacterium. GTDB lineage: Bacteria > Bacteroidota > Bacteroidia > Bacteroidales > Tannerellaceae > JAJDIA01. The sequence goes on from JAVBUR010000103.1 coordinate 13,049, forward strand.
CGGCGATCAAAGCCGATGTGTTGAAGAAACTCTCCGGCCTGAATGGTGTAGATATCCAACTGACCGAAAGCAGTAGTGGCGGCGGTGGTTCCGGTAGTGCCGCCGCTTCGGGCATGGGCGGGACGGGTAATTTCATGCGCTTACTGGGTATCGGTGATAACCGCGAGCGGATCGTGATCAAAGGCTCCGACTATGAGATGATGCAGTTGGTGGCCGAAGATCTCCGCTACCACCTGGACGAATTGGAAAACATCGACAACACCCGTATCTCTTCGACCGGACGGCAGGCGGAGTTGTTGCTCGACTTTGATCCCATCCTGTTGACAAGCTACGAAATTACCCAGGCGAACATTGCTCAGGCGCTTAACTCATTAAGCCCGGAAATGTCGTCAGGCGTTAACTTTAAGGTCGGGAATGAATCGTACGATATCATTATCCGCAATGCGATCCCGGAAGAAGAAGAGGAAGAAGAGAAAGCGACAGAAGAACGAACCGTCGATGATGTCCGTAAGGTACAGGTAAAAAGCAACCAGGGCGGATTACACCAGGTACAAGACCTGGCCTCGCTGAACTATGGCCGGGGCCGGAGCCGCATCATGCGGGTAGACCAGGACAAGCAACTGGAGGTGTTCTATACCTTTGCGCGGGATGTCTCTTCCTCTAAAAGCCTGTTGGATGCTTCCCGGGCGGATATCGACCAGTTTGTGGCCGAATATAACCTGCCGGCGGGTGTCGCCTTACAGGTGATCCATGAAGAGGATTTGTTTGCCGACTTCAAGTTCCTGATCCTGGCGGCCGTCTTGCTGATCTTTATGATCCTCGCTTCAGTGTTCGAATCGTTGCTGACGCCTTTTGTGCTGATGTTTACCGTTCCACTGGCGGCTATCGGTTCGCTACTGGCACTGTTGCTGACAGGCAACAGCCTGATCAATGCCAATACACTGACCGGATTTTTGATCTTACTCGGTGTAGTGGTCAACAATGGGATTATCCTGATCGACTATGCCAATATCCTGCGAAAACGTGGTTATCGCCGGAACCGTTCGCTGATGATGTCCGGCCTGTCGCGTATCCGTCCGATCCTGATCACGTCGATCACTACGGTTATAGCCCTCTTCCCGCTGGCGATGGGCGATGCGGAGTATGCCGGCGCTATCGGTGCCCCGTTTGCCATTACAGTCATTGGTGGGTTGCTGTTCTCGTCGCTGCTTACGCTGGTCTTTATCCCGACCGTTTGTATGGGGTTGGAGAATACGTTGACGTGGTACCGCCGGTTGTCGCCCGGTATATGGACGCTTCACCTGGTGCTATTTGTGGCGGGTGTATGCGCGATCTGGTTGGGGGTTGACGGCATGATGTGGCAAGCTGTCTACCTGGTGTTGCTCATTTCGCTGATCCCGGGCGTTACTTACTTTGTGCAGGCCAGCCTTCGCCAGGCGAAGTCGCAGATTGTGAACCCTGACGAAGAGATCCGGATCACCGTTCGCAACCTGGTGAAGATATACGACTGGGCCGGCCGTTTCCGGCGTGAATGGGAGAGTGGGCTGAATATCCGCCGCCGGTTGGGTATTAGTATCGAATACCATTCGCTGAAAGACTTTGTGTCGGCTGTGTGGGTGTTTATCACGTTTGGCTACCTGATCTACTTTACTTACTTCTACCTGAGTAATCGGTTCTGGATATTTGTCTTCTCCTTTGTACTCTATGGGTTTGCTATGAATATCTGGCGGAAGATCCGCAGCTATTTGTTCTACCGCTTTGGGGCGGGCAAAAAGATACGGTATCTGAACCGTGTGGTGTTCTGGAGTATCCCGCCTATTATCTGGCTGCTCCTGTTCCAACGGATGGATAATCCCGGACTGGCGATTGCCATCGGTATCCTCTGGGGAATCGGTATCGCGATCTATGCCACCTCACACTATCTCTACGACAATGAAATCAATGTCGAACGGGTGAAAGGACGTTTTGCCGGTCTGCGGCGTTTCTATTTCCGGACGGTGAAGTCCATCCCGCTGCTTGGAAAAAGGCGTAAGCCGTTTAAAGCCTTGCGTGGTGTATCGTTCGAGATCAAAACCGGTATGTTCGGCCTGTTGGGACCCAATGGCGCCGGTAAGTCCACGCTGATGCGGATCGTCTGCGGTATCCTGGAACAGAGCTATGGCAGCTTGTGGATCAACGGCATGGATACGCGTGTCTATCGGGAAGAGCTACAAGGCCTGATCGGTTTCCTTCCGCAGGAATTCGGTACGTATGAGAATATGACCTCCTGGGAATTCCTTGATTATCAAGCTATCCTGAAAGGGATCAGCGACAAGCAAGTCCGCGATGAACGCCTGGCATACGTACTCAAGTCCGTCCATATGTTTGAGCGCAAAGACCATAAGATCGCCTCTTTCTCCGGTGGGATGAAACAGCGTATCGGGATTGCCCTGATCCTGCTTCACCTGCCCCGTATCCTGATCGTGGACGAGCCTACGGCCGGCCTCGACCCCCGCGAGCGCATCCGTTTCCGTAATCTGTTGGTCGAACTGAGTAAAGACCGGATCGTGATCTTCTCCACCCATATCATCGAGGATATCTCCAGTTCCTGTAACCAGGTGGTGGTGATCAATAAGGGCGAACTGAAGTACTTTGGCGATCCGGTGGATATGGTGCGGATGGCGACGGGGAAAGTGTGGATGTTTACCATCGGTAAAGAGGCCTTCGAACAGGAACTCGATAAGTCGATGGTGGTGCATCATCGCCAGGACGGCGACATCATCCAGGTGCGTTACCTGTCGCATACGTCGCCCTATGAAGGCGCCGTCGAGACGGAAGCCAACCTGGAAGATGCCTATTTGTGTTTATTAAAGAATATGAACTAAATCATCACGGGAATGCGTTTCAGACAAGTTATCTCATTGGTACCCAAACTAATCAAATATAATATGAAGATTATATTTGCCGGCAAGTTTGTCTGGTTTCTGCTGGCAGCCTTTGCCATCTTTGCCTTCTTTATGTTCCAGATTGCCTGGAACCGGGGGGAGACAAGCGAAGGGGTAGTGTATGGACTGTTGCTGTTTCCCAGTATATTGCTTGTCTTTTATCCGACGGTGTTTGGTATACAGAATGATGAAGACAACCGGATTCTGGAGATCCTGTTCGGTGTGCCCAACTACCGGTATAAGGTCTGGGGCGTGCGGTTGCTGATGATCTATCTTCTCCAGTTTGTGTTGCTGCTGGCCTTCTCCATGTTGGCAACCATCCTGTTGTATCCCGTGAATGCGCTCGAAATGTCGGCACAACTGATGTTTCCCGTACTTTTTCTTGGCGGACTGGCGTTTATGTTTTCCACTATCACGCGTAGCGGTAATGGTACGGCGGTGGTTATGATCGTGTTGGGCATTCTGCTGTTGTTTTCTTCCAATATGCCTTTTATCCGTAATACCTTCTGGGATATTTTCCTTGATCCGTTCCGGGTACCTAACAATATCCATCCCCTGATCTGGGAAAACACTATCCTCAAAAGCCGTATGTTCCTGCTTATCGGTAGCCTCGTCTGGCATATGATAGGTGCCTTAAATTTGCAGAAACGAGAGAAATTTATCTAAAAACAATCATAGAATGAAAAAGAGTTTAGTTGTTGTTACAACTTTGTTAGCGACACTCGGCGCTTGCGACTTTGCGCCACAGAACCAGTATACGGTAGAAGGAGTTTTAAGCGACTCTTCGGCCGATGGGAAAACGATCTATATCATGCGCTATGATGATAATGCGCATATTGACAGTACGGTGATTGCTGACGGCAAGTTTGCCTTTCGCGGACGGGTGGATACGGCCGTTCTCTGTCGTATCGATATCTCCCGGGGTGAATATGCAAATTTCATTTTGGAGAAAGGGAATATCCGGGTGAACCTGGAAGAACGCAACCAACCTTCCGGCACGCCTTTGAACGACGAACTGGCCGCCATTGTCGTCAGCACAGACAGCCTTATGGAAGTGATTAGTAAGAAACGGGAAGAGATGCAGGCACAATATAGCGATGAGTCGGAACTGCTGGAGCAGTGGCAAGTCTACATTAAACCGGTATGGGAAGGTGTGGAAGCGAGAGGGGAAGAACTCTACCGAAAACATAATAATGATGCCGTAGGCGAATACCTGATCCGCTCCGAATACAACCTGCAAAGCAATCCGGCCAAGTGGGAAACCATTCTCAATAGTTTCGGCCCGTGGCTGAAATCGCGGCAGACGGTTCAAAACATGCTTGTACAATTGGAGAACCTGAAGAAGTCCGCAGAAGGTCAACCGTTCATAGACGTGAAAGGGCAGGGCATGGACGGAAAGGATGCCTTCTTGTCTGATTATGTAGGCAAAGGTAACTATGTCCTGGTCGACTTCTGGGCAAGCTGGTGTGGCCCCTGTAAAGGCGAAGTCCCCAACCTGGCCAAGTTGCACCACCAATACAAAGGCAAAGGCTTCACCGTCCTCGGTCTCTTTGTCTGGGATGAAGTCGAAAACCTAAAACCCACCATGGAAGCCGAAAAAATGACCTGGCCGCAACTCATTGATTCCGAAAAGAATGCCACCGCCCTCTACGGTGTCAATGGCATCCCCGAAATCATCCTCTTTGCCCCCGACGGTACCATCCTCAAACGCGGTCTCCGTGGCGCCGCCATGATCCAAACCGTCAATGACCTAATGCAAGGAAAGTAATCTTACTGCTATTTATGCGCGCAGGCACGTGGACAGGTGGCGTGCATCAGGTGTGCAATTTCATCGGCTGCCATAAAGCGGTCGTAGAGTTGTACGTTGGCGATGGAACCGGAGTAGTTTTCGGATCGTTCGCCGGATGAACCGATGCGGACCTCGCTGTTTTGGACGAAGAGCGTGAGCGGGAAACAACGGTCTAGGCGTCCGTCAACATATACATATTCGCACATGCCGTCGAAGGTCACCGTGAGGTGATGCCATTGACCGGCTTCGGGTACTTCCCTGAAACCTACATCTACTGCTCCGTCGCCATGGGCTACAGCACCGTAATTGCTTTTTCCGTACATCATGGCTGTATACGACGCTTGCAACATATCCTCGCGCGACGTCCAGGAAAGGATGCATTCGCCTACACCGACTTCCGGGTTATATACCCAGGCGGAAGCCGTATAGGGTGCATTCCATCCCAGACTGGCAGGTGCGGGAACAGACAGTTTGAGGTAACCTTTGCCGTCGAGCAAGAGGGAACGGACACCGTCGGTCTCCGTGATTTCGGCTTTGCCTACGCGGATAAATTCACCGCCGAGGCTTCCTTCGTTCTTCACGGTAGCAGCCAGCAATCCGTCGGGTTGACCGGCTGCTTTCCAATCTACCAGCAGGCTGCCGGTAGAAGGTACACCGGGCCCTTCCGGCACTTCCTTATTCCGGTAGGCAGGTGTTTCAAAGAGCTGGTCGTAGACTTTCAGGTTCCAGATGGCGGCAAACATGCCGGTCTTTTCAGCTCCCGTAACGGTGAGGCGGAGGTAACGGGCAACAGCTTGTCCGTCGTCAATCATCGGCGATCCGCTGGCGCGGTTGGCGGTACGGTCGGCAAACGGCATCCAGTTCAGGCTGTCGGTTGAAGTGTCGATGCGGTATTGATAGTAGAAGGTGGGATATTCGAACTGGGTCATCACCCGGCGGATATCCGTCGCCTTTCCCAGGTCGACGACGAGGGATTGGGGGAAAGTGGCATCGGCCGCTTTCCACATCGTACCGTTATTATCGTCTACAGCATAGCGGGGGAAGTAGGTCTGGTTGATACCGGTCGTATTATACCGGTTGGGCGGGGCTACCAGGTGGTAGTGGGAAGTGGCCGTTGCTTTGGCCTGGTAGGCGAGGTTGGGACAGGGGATCGTATTGGCTCCCAGGTAACCGATGCCATCGTGTCCGGCCTTCACCACTTCAAGTGTCTGGTTGTCGGAGAAGATCAGGCGGTCGGCAGCCACCTGGCGGAATTCTCCGCCGCTGCTGTGCGGGTTGTCGTGCCGGTGGTAGAGGATATAGTAGTTTCCGTCCTTTTCAACGACGGAGTTATGGCCGGGGCTGTCGATGGTGCCATCCGCCGAAGTAGACAGGATCGGATTGTTTTTCCCATACTGATACGGGCCGTGTGCTTCATCGGCCACCGCATAATGGACGGCATACGTGCTCAACCGGCAGTCGCCCGAGGAGTACATCATCAGCCATTTGTCGCCTTTTCGGAGCGGATAGGCTGCTTCGAAGACATGCGGTAGCTGCTCCAGTGGCAGGTAGCCTTCGCGTTCGATCGTCATTGTCCGGGCGTCGATATCCGCCCAACCGAGACCACCAAACGAGGTACACCAGGTTCCAAACCAAGCCAGGTATTTATCCTTTCCGATGGAGATAAACTGGGCATCCAATGCCGGCAGGCGTTCTTTGCCGCTACCGACGGGGATCACCGGCTCGCCGTTGTTCACCGGTTTCCACGGCCCCACCGGGGTGTCGGATACATAGCCGTAGATATTGCAACCGAACTGGCAGTTTCCCATAAAGAAGTAATACTTCTCGTCGTCGCCCTGATGCACGTCGGGCGCCCAACAGTTGGTGAGTCCTTCGGGCAGGTCGAGGTCCATCTCGTAGTTATACCAGTTGACGAAGTCTTTGCTGACCCATACCTGCGGTTCGCCCGAAGCTAGTTTGATACCGTCGGTGGTGGCGTATAGGTAGTAGGTGTCGCCAAACTTCTTCACGGTCGGGTCGGCAAAATAACCGGGCAACAGGGGATTGCCTGCGCCGGGCGTATTCCAGGCCGTGGGACGGCTGGCGACGGTTTGTATCACCTGGCTACCGCTTACTTTGAAGCGGTAGGGCCATTGGGCGTCGGGTTCGGGTTCCTTGCCCCAGCCTCCTGGGTTCATCCAATGTGCTTCGGGTGCGCCCATGACGACGAACCAGAGGTGTTCTATCAGTTCGCCTTTAGGGGTGGTAAATCGGATTTTACCTTGTTTGCTGCCGGCGGTTTCGCCATAAATCGTCTGCCCCGAACGGGTCACAGCTACGAAGCCGTATCGCCAGCCGGCCTTATCTGGTTGGACGGAGGCATAACCTTCCAGTCCCGCTTCTCCCTGGAAGTCGACGGAGGCCGTCTTACCCGGTGCGGGCACTTCGATGCGGATGGCATTGAAGCCGTAGTTCTCCGGACACTTCGTTTGGGCGATGCGGAACCATCCGCCTTTCAGGGTATCGAGTTCAGTGAAGTAGCGGTTGGCATATGAGCGGGCCTCCCGGTGTGCATGGGTTAGGTCCCAGTTGATAAAATGGCGGCAAGCGTCGAACATCTCATCGCAGAAGGCAGCTTGTGAGAGTCCGCCTAACCGTTTGTAGGTGATCACCGGGTCTTCGCCCCGCTTTCCCTGACGGAAAAGTTCGGCAATCACGGGCAGTCCCCGCTTTTCGCACCAGTATTCCAATACGTAGGGAGAATGGTAGATATTGGCGAAATGCAGGTAGGCCTTGTGTGTTTGCTTCATATAGTCTACCCAGTGGTATTCTTCATCGGTCATCCAGAGCGGGTTGACCTGCCACAGCATCCACTGCGAGGCCATCTCGAAAAAACCGGTGCCACCCCAGGCTTCCCCTTCGCCGTCGCACATGATCTGTGCCTGGAAGCTATGGCCGAGTTCGTGGGCGATGCAGTTCAGTTTATAGTCTTGTATGCGGTTCGGGGCTACCCAGAGGGCGCCGATGGTCTGGTCATAGTCTCCGCCGTAAGCTGTGCCTTCGAGCGAGTAGTTGATCATCACCATCATCCGGTATTGCTCACTCTTGGAACCGGGCTTGACAAACTGAAGGGTGTCGCGGAAGTACTGGTAGAAGCGTTCGAGTTTGTCCAACAGGTTAGGCAGGTCTACCTTCATAGGCTTCCCTTCCAGTGCGGGCGGATTGGCCAGGTCGCTGCCAAAACCTTTTTCCCAGAAGACGACGAAGTTGTCGGTACAGGCCATGCGGTGATAGCTCCATTTGCTTTCCGGGTCTTGCAGGTCCATCGACTGCAGGTCTTTGGGGATAAAGATCGCCTTGCCGGCGGGGAGTTCAACAGGCTTGGCCGGTTGTGCGGCCAGGTGATTGGCTGACAAGAGCAGGCATGCCAATCCGGCGGTTATGATATGTTGTATCTTCATTTCCTGCTGTAAGGGGTTACTGATTATGTATGAATAGAGAAAGAAAGGAATGAACAATTGTCGAACCCTGTTCATCCCTTTCTTGTTTATTTAGGTGTCAATACTTACGGAACAAATACCGGCACCTTGCTCGGGTCGGGGTTCTGTACCATCAGTGAGTTGTTGATCATTTCCTTTTCAGGGATCATCATGATCAGTTTGTTGGAATTGGCCGGTTGGCTGATATCAAAATAGAAGCCCATAGCTGTCGTGTTGTTGATCGGCTTCTGGAGACGCAGGATGTCAAAGAAATCTAACCCTTCACCCCACATTTCCTTCCGGCGTTCGAGCAGGACGGCATTGATTAGGTCAGCCTGTGTGGTAGCTGTCGTTACGGCAGCACCTCTTTCCTGTTGCAGTTGGTTCAGTACGCTCTTAGCAGTAGCGACATCACCTGCACGGGCTGCACATTCGGCTTCGACCAGGTACATTTCAGCAGCACGCATATCGAACAGGTCGCCATAAGGGCCGGCGTCTCTCAGTTCGAGGAACTTGGTAGCGGCATATTTGCCTTCATACAACGGGTTCGGGATGGTCAGGTTACGCGGGTCGTCCTTCATGATGGTTTCTACGAAATAATTCACTGGGATGAACATTTCAGCTTGCCACGGAGCATTGTTCTGTCCGAAGTCAAACCAGCAGGCATGTGAATCATACCACCAGTAGTCTTGTGCGGTCTGTACATAACCCAGGACCCATTCCTTATTCATGGTAGAGAAACCGGCTTTGTAGTCATCCATCGACATCAGGCTGTAGGAAGTGCGGATCTTGTTGGCATATTTCTGTCCTTCCGACCAGTTGTTCATGGTCAGGTATACGTTAGCTAACAGGAAGTTCACTACATCTTTGTTGTAATATTCCTTGGTGGGGCGTGAGTAGTTTGCCAACAATCCTTCGGCTTCTTTCAGGTCGCTTACGATTTGTTGGTATACTTCTTCTACGGTTGCTCTGGCCAGTGGTTCCACGCTGGGCTCCAGATACAAAGGAACGCCGGGGTGGCTCTTCGCAATGATGTAGGTGTGCTGATAGAAACGAACCAGGTTGAAATAGCATCTGGCACGCAAAGCCAATGCCTGTCCTTTGATCTCGCCTTTCTCATCTTCGTCACCGGATACGTTTTCGATATTGGCAATGACGACATTGGCATTACTGATGATTTTATACATGGCATTCCACATATTTTTGGGAACAGGCTGTGTGCCATCATAACGTTGTACGGCAAACTGGGTGAAGAACCACAAGTCGCCCGGCTGTTCGTCGTTGATCATCAAGTCCGAGCTTGTGGCTGAAGATACTGCCATGATCCCTTCGGGGCTGTAGAAGTTGACACCATATCCGGCGCCATCGCGTATGCTTCTGTAAGTACCGGTCAGTACGGCACGCAGACCATCCATGTTGGTGATAATCTGGGCATCGGCCAATTGTCCTGTAGGCGCCGTGTCCAGGAACCCATCGCAACTTGACAGGCATACCAATACTGCCACCAGTGACGCCACGTATTTTTTAGTGAAATTATATGTCGTTTTCATGAGCTATTAGAATTGAATGTTTATACCGAAGTTATACGTTTTCAGCGTAGGTACGCCAGAATCGCCGTCGACTACACCACCGGCAATATTTTTACCATTATTAGCCGCACTGAAGTTTTCGGGGTCAGAACCGTGTTTGGCCATAGCACCGACTGTGAACAGGTTGTCGCCCTTGAAGTAAAGACGCAGTGTGTTCATGCCGAGTTTGTTGGTGATTGCTTTCGGAATGGTATATCCTATGATCACGTTTCTCAATCTCAGGTAGTCGTTATTGAAGACGAACTTGTCGCTGTAACGGGCATACGAACTGGCGTTGAAGCACTGGTAGGTATAAATCTTGGCTACATTGGTGATGTCGCCCGGTTTTTGCCATCTGTCGTCCAATACGTCGTAAGCAGCAAAATTTTCACGCAATACGGAACTTTCACCGTAGTTGTAGTCATAGGCAATGCCACCGATGCTGTAGTACAACATGAAGGAGAGGTCGATACCTTTGTATCTGAAAGAGTTGGTCAAGCTACCATACACATCTGGCAGGGTGGAGCCTACGTTCATACGCTGCTGGTCGGTGTTCACTTCGTTATAGTTTTCTGTCTTTTCTCTTCCGGTTACATTACCGTTTGTATCAAAGGTTTGTTTCCACCAACGGTTACGCCCGTTATCAGGATTCACATCTGCCCACAGGGGCGCATACATGTCGTATCTGGAGCTTCCTTCTTTCCATTTGAAATAAGCAACACCTACGTTGAATGTTTCTTCTTTCGACGGCAGACGGGTGATCTCGTTCTTATAATGGGTAGCATTCAGGTTGATGGTCCAGTCGAAATCTTTTGTCTTGATAGCCTGGTAGTTCAGGTCAATTTCCCAACCTACGTTCTGGATGTCGCCGATGTTTTCCATAATAGACTGCATACCGGTAGATGGAGCCAATGGACGGGCCAGTAACAAGTTCTTTGATTTACGTTTAAATACTTCGAATGATCCGTTCAGGCGGTCGAACAAAGCGAATTCAATACCGGCATTCGACTGGATATTGGTTTCCCATGTAATACCCGGGTTAGCCAACTGATCCTGTACGACACCGAATCTGCCTGAATAGCTGGCGTTACTTGGTGTATATAAGCCCATGTACGGATAGTAACCTACGTTGTCATTACCTACTTCCCCATAGCTGGCTTTCAGTTTCAGGTTGTTCAACCAGGAAGAAGTACTTTCCATGAAGCTTTCCTGTGTAAGTCTCCAAGATGCACCTACCGACCAGAATGTCCCCCAACGGTTATCTACGTCGAAACGGGAAGAACCGTCGGAACGAAGGCTGCCGGAGATGTAATATCTGTCTTTATAGTCATAGTTTAAACGTCCGAAGTAGCTTAACAATGCATAACTGTCGCCACCCGACCATGCGGTAGGATCTTCAGAAGCCAGTGATATTTCTTTGAAAGAAACCAGGTCAAGACCTTTACGGTAAGCGCCGAAACCATTAGTGGTATATTTGTAGGCTTCCTGTCCTAATAATACACTTACATGATGGTCTTCGAATGTTTTGTCGTAGTTCAACACGTTACTGAATGTGTGTGAGGTATTGCGGTAAGCCGAACGATCTACAGAACCTTCCGAAGCCACCAACTGGTCTTCACGGGCCGGGCTTCTCCAGTTGTTATAGTACCAGCTTTGCAACTGATATGAATAAACGGTTTTGAACGTCAATTCGGGCAGGATGTTAAATGTCGCACCGGAAACAGTCTGAACGTTATCGTTCCAATTCTTCACGGCTTCGCTGAGTGAACCGAAAGCACTCCATCTCGGCCACCAGGCACGTCCGTTGTACCAACCTTCGTCAATCGCTTTTTTCTGGCTGTATTGGTTGATGGCATATTCATTCTTTTCATGATCCCACAGATATGCGGAATATTCAGAAGGCAATGTACGGAATACACGGGCAGCGAATCCTCCATTGTAGTTCGTGCTGGAAGTATACATAATGCTGTTGTCAATAGACAACCATTTGTTTACCGTCGTGTTCAATACGGCTCTACCGGTGAAACGTTTGAAATGGTCAGTCAGGAATACACCCTTGTCATCGAGCATAGAGAAAGAAACGAAATAGTTGTTCTTGTCACCCAATGCACCGCTCATGTCGATACCATAATCCTGTTTCAGGCGATGCGAGAAAGCCTGTCCGAAGATATCTTCTTCCCACAAACGTTTGGCTTCCGGTTTGATCTTTCCGTCCAGGCCTACAGGGTAGTCCATGTTCCAACCGGATTTGAAGTTGCGTTTTGTACCGTTATGGTCGGTATAGGGAGTAGAGTTCCAGTATACGCGCGATACGTTATCATGTGCATATTGTCTGGCGGCAGCATCGTTGTAGTCCAAGAAGTCGATAGCGTCGTTATACAAACCTTCGAAGCTCAGTTCCCACTGTTTGGAAGCAGATACTTTTTCGGGGAATTTGACAGCGAAGTCACTCGTACTCCAGGTTGCGCGGACGTTGATCGTCGTCTTACCGGCTTTACCTTTCTTGGTGGTGATCAGGATGACACCGTTACCTGCACGCGAACCATATAGTGACGTAGAGGCGGCGTCTTTCAATACGGTGATTGATTCGATATCCGAATACGATAGTGAATTCAGGGGCACATCCGAAGGAACGCCGTCGATTACATACAACGGGTTACTGTTGGCTGTCATAGAACCCAAACCGCGAATAACGATCATACCGTCTTCACCCGGACGTCCGGAGTTATTGATAACCTGTACACCGGCCGAGAGACCCTGCAAACCCTGTGTGATATTACTCGGCTGCAAGGCTTGCAGCTTTTCAGTATCCACCACAGAAGCAGATCCTGTGAAAGATGATTTCTTGGTAACACCGTAAGCTGTTACGATCACAGCGTCGATCATTTGTGTATCTTCAATCAGTTGAGTGGTGAAAGTGGTCTGGCTACCTACCGTGAATTCTACAGTCTTATATCCCAGGTATGTCATGTGAATCACAGCCTGCCTGCCGCTTACCTGAAGTGTGTAGCGACCATCCAGATCGGAAGCCGTACCGGTGGTCGAACCTTTTTCCATCACACTCACACCGATCAGTGGCTCATTCTGCTCATCCACTACTTTACCGGTGATGGTGATTCTGTTTTGTTGTGCTTCTGCGGTTATTTCATTGTCACCCGCCACGCCGGTTGCCCCAAGTGGCCCTGAACCCATCATGGAAAACAACAAGGCACATGTCATCACCTGACCGAACCTGTGCTTGTAGTTTTGTTTTTTTGGTTTTCCTCTCATGATCTACTAAATTTAAAGTTACTATTCTGATTTAAGTTCTCATATTCGCTCTTATCTCTCGATGTGGTTAACGTCCTTTCGAAAGGTTAACATATTTTCATGATTGCAAATTAAGCGAGAACCCAAATAGACTAGTATTAAATTAATCCAAATCCATAGAAGGATATTCCAGAGGCCCTGTAATACACTGTGTTGGTAAAGAATGCGTAGAAATGTGTCTGCAAAACACTTATACGAAAACGACAGGACTATTTTAGTATTTTTATAGACTATTTTATCCTGTTTGACATCGTTTTCAGTCTATTTCGATGTCATAAGCCATTAAAAGTCCGGGCAGGCCTGAGAGGGAGAATTTGGCTTTGCGTATCCGGTTGGCTTCCGGGTTGATGATGTAATGGAAGGAGGTGCGGAGGTCGGCTTTGTGGAGCATGGTTTGGTCGAAGGTGGCGCCTGCCAGGTCGCAGTTGTCGAAGAGGGCTTCGGTCAGATCTGTTTCTGTGAAGTCTGCTTCCTGTAGTTGGCACTGGAGAAAACGTATTTTTTTGATCTTTAATTGGTAGAAAGACGAATGATTCAGTGCGCACCGCTCGAAGCGGAACGAAAGGTTGAATACGTTACATTGTTCGAAATGAAGGCCGAGCATCTTACAATCCGTAAAGGCTACATCGCGGAAAGCCGTGCCGAAGAGTTTGGCCAGACTCAGGTTACACCCCGTGAATGTACACTCGGCAAACTGATTGTTGGCGAGGTCTGCCTCGTAGAAATCACAGTTTGCAAACGTGCAGTTTTCAAAGACGCCTTTCGGTAACCTGTTATCCTCACCGCCGATGTGGCTGAATGTCTGATCTTGTATATAGTCCATACGAAATATCCGGTCGAATGTTAAGAAGGGCAAATATAATGAGAAAGATGTTATCGCTTTCCGATTCCCCCGATTATTCTATCTATCTTTGTGAGTTATCAACAAGTAGGGCTACTTTTCAACAGGTCGGTCAATGTTTTGAACGAATCCGGCCGGTGTTCAGCTATTAATCGTTAGTTTTGTGCCCGAAAAATTGAATATACTGTATGGGAAAAATTATTGCAATCGCCAACCAGAAAGGCGGTGTGGGAAAGACAACGACAGCGATCAACCTCGCTGCATCGCTGGCTGTACTTGAAAAGAAAGTATTGGTAGTAGATGCTGACCCGCAGGCCAATGCCTCTTCCGGCTTGGGAGTGGATATACGAAATGTGACGCTTTCCATCTACGAATGCCTGGTGAACGGAGACGATGCACAAAAGGCCATTGTAGCCACCGAAATGGGCGGATTGGATATCATTCCTTCGCACATCGACCTGGTGGGCGCCGAGATCGAGATGTTGAACATGGAAGGTCGTGAACGCATACTGAAGAGTACGCTGGCGCCATTGAAAGAAGCGTACGATTTTATCCTGATTGACTGTTCACCTTCGCTGGGACTGATCACAGTCAATTCGCTGACGGCAGCCGATTCGGTGATCATTCCCGTGCAATGCGAATACTTTGCCCTTGAAGGGATCAGCAAACTGCTGAACACGATCAAGATCATCAAATCCAAACTGAACCCGGCGCTTGAGATTGAAGGTTTCCTACTTACGATGTACGACGCCCGTTTGCGCTTGGCTAATCAGATTTATGAAGAGGTGAAGCGCCCGTTCCGCGACCTGGTATTCGAGACCGTGATCCAACGCAACGTCAAGCTGAGCGAGTCGTCGAGCTATGGTAAGCCCGTCGTCCTCTATGACGCTGAGTCGAAAGGCGCACTCAACTATATTCAATTAGCAAACGAACTGATAAGCAAGAACGTATGACGGCACTAAAAAGATCGGCTCTTGGCCGTGGATTAGACGCATTAATCACGATGGACGACCTGGCAACAGGCGGATCATCATCGATCAGCGAAATTGAACTGAGCAAGATACAACCCAATCCCGGTCAGCCCCGTACCGTATTCGAAGACGAAGCGCTGGACGAACTGGCCGCCTCCATCCGTGCCCTTGGCGTGATCCAACCCATCACCTTGCGGGAAGCGGAAGCCGGAAAGTACATGATCATCTCCGGCGAACGCCGTTACCGTGCCTCTCTTCGTGCCGGTCTTGAACGGATTCCGGCTTATATCCGTAAAGCAGAAGACGAGAACGTAGTCGAAATGGCGTTGATCGAAAACATTCAACGCGAAGACCTCAACTCGATAGAAATTGCCCTGGCTTACCAGAAGTTGATCGACAGCTATGGTCTCACCCAGGAGCGCCTCAGTGAACGGGTAGGAAAGAAGCGGACAACGATTGCCAATTACCTTCGCCTCTTGAAGCTCCCCGCCGAGATACAGATGGGGCTGAAAGACAAGAAGATAGACATGGGACATGCCCGTGCCCTGATACCGGTGGAAGACCCCGAAGTGCAACTGGCTCTCTATGAGCAAATCCTGGCGGACGGCCTCTCGGTACGCGCTGTGGAAAGTCTCGTGCGGAAAGAACCCGAAGGCGAAGGGACATCGACGACTAAACCGTCGAAAGCGAAGACCCGGAAGGAATTCGACCTGCTGAAGGATCATCTCTCCCGCTTTTTCCATGCCAAGGTGGAACTCACCTGTAACGATAAGGGGAAAGGGAAGATCACCATCCCGTTTACATCGGAAGAAGAACTCGAAAAATTAATTGGCTTACTGGATAAACTGAAATGAGAAAAGGCGGTATCCTCCTGTTAGTGTGGTTGATTTGCCTTTCCTTTACGGGAAAGGCGCAGGAGATCGTGACGGAGGTTGCCGACACGATCCGGCAGGAACAACAGGAAGTCCGTAAACGTATATCTGCCGAAGACCCGAACGTGAGTGTGGTCATCCTGGATGATTCCGTACGTGTGCCGGCTGTCGATATGGCTTCGGCGTTCAAACCGAATCCTACCCGGGCCACCCTCTATGCCCTCATCCCGGGGATGGGACAGATATACAACCGTAAGTACTGGAAACTGCCGTTGGTATACGGTGGCTTCATGGGTTTCTTTTATGCCATTACCTGGAATAACCGTAACTACCAGGATTATAAGGAGGCTTACTTCGACGTGGTGGTAGGCAATACGGATGAGAAAGCCAGTTGGCGTGACTTTGTACGTGTGCCGGGATTGTCGCCGGAAGAACAAAATGCGTATATCAACAATTCGTCCTTCGTGAATGAATTGAAAAGCAAGAAAGACTATTTTCGCAGGTACCGCGACCTGAGTATTATCCTCACCGTCGGGTTTTATGCGATTACGATCATCGATGCGTATGTGGATGCCCAGTTGTTCGACTTCGACATCACTCCCGATCTCTCCATGCGCGTGGAACCGGTATATACTCCCCCCACCAGTTTCAGTTCGCGCACCTACGGATTGAATTGCAGTTTCACTTTTTAGTTAGTCATATTCCATGAAAACACATTTGCTACTCATCGCAGCCCTTATCGGCTTTACCCCGTTCCTCCATGCGCAGGAAGAAAACCGCGAAGGCGAACGCTATTCGGAACTGTCGTCGGATGATGTCGTTTCCGAGATCGGCTTTATACCCGAAGTCATGGATGCGAATGTGGATAGCCTGCTGCACAGTTGGCATGCGCAGTTCTTCTCCAATGAGCAGGCTTTCTGCCATGATGACGATAAGAATGTATATTTCCCCGATTCCCTTTATCGCAAGCGGTTGGAAAGCCTTCCAAATCTCATTTCGGTGCCTTATAATAAGATCGTGCGCGACTGTATCGACCTGTACGCTGAACGTCGTCGCGGACTGGTGCGCTATATGCTGGGCATGTCCGACTTCTATTTCCCGATCATCGAACAGGCGCTCGACGAACAGGGTTTGCCGATGGAACTGAAATACCTGGCCGTTGTGGAAAGCGCCTTGAACCCGGTTGCCCTCTCGCGTGTGGGTGCCTGTGGTATGTGGCAGTTTATGTTGCCTACGGCCAAAGGATTGGGACTGGAAATCAACAGCCTAGTAGACGAACGCCGCGACCCGGTTAAGTCAACCTACGCTGCCTGCGAATATTTCAAGGCCATGTATAAGATTTACGAAGACTGGACCTTGGTCATTGCCGCCTACAACTGTGGGCCGGGCAACGTAAACAAAGCGCTGCGCCGTGCAGGGGGTAAGACAGACTTCTGGGAAATCTACCAGTACCTGCCGAAAGAAACACGTTCGTATGTCCCGTTGTTTATCGCGGCCAATTACATCATGAATTTCTACTGCGAACACAACCTTTGTCCAGTACAAACCAACCTGCCGTTGGCTACGGATACGGTGATGATCAGCCAAATGCTCCATTTTGATCAGGTGTCTGAAATACTGAATGTGGAAGTCGAACAGATTCAGGCACTCAATCCGCAATACAAACGCGGTATCATACCCGGCAGTGACCTGAAACCTTCCGTGTTGAAACTTCCGGCAATGGATGCCTATGCATTTGTGGATAAAACCGATACGATCTACACACATCGTGCCGAAGAACTGCTGGCCGGTTATCTCGGCGCTGGTGCATCCGATGGCGCAAAAACAAACAGTACCCGTCAGGAAAAGATCACCCATGTGGCTGCCAGCGGTGAAAACCTGTATACCATCGCCAACAAATACGGCGTTACAGCGGCTAATATCCGCAAATGGAACGGACTAGGCTCCAACCGGGTGGCGAAAGGGAAACGGCTGACGTTGTATATTGATAACGGGGGGGTGAAATATGCCGCTGCTTCCACTACGCAGCCAACTACCGCTAATAAACCGGCCGTTACTCAACCCACTACCACCAAACCGACCGCTGCACAGACAAAATCGTCCGGAGAAACGGCCATCAAAGAATACACCACCTATACCGTACGTTCGGGAGATTCGCTCTATACCATCTCTAAAAAGTACCCGGGCCTGTCGGCCGCCAACATACAAAAGGCCAACAATATGCCCAATTCGCGGATCAAGCCTGGGCAAGTGCTTAAGATTCCTGTCAGCTAAGCCTGCCGGAAGCATTATTGGACCCATATTTGTCAATTAAAAAATGAGTGATCGCAAAATATTTCTTTATATTTGCGATCACTCATTTTTAAACAAGAAGGTCAATACTCATGAGCAACGATAAGGACACAATTACCCCGGAAGAAAAGATGGTGCAGGATGAATTCCAGGCGCTGTTGAATGATTATCTCGATTCGAACCACCGGATGAAAGTGGACCGTATCACCAAAGCATTTAATTTTGCTAATGAGGCGCATGCCGGAGCCAAACGGCGCTCGGGCGAACCGTATATCATGCACCCGCTGGCCGTTGCCCGGATCGTCTGTAAGGAAATGGGATTGGGGTCGACCTCTATCTGCTCTGCCCTCTTGCACGATGTGGTGGAAGATACCGAATATACAGTGGAGGACATGAAAAACATGTTTGGCGAAAAGATCGCACAGATCGTCGACGGGCTGACCAAGATATCGGGTGGAATCTTCGGCGAGCATGCCTCGGCACAGGCCGAGAACTTCCGCAAACTGTTGCTCACTATGAGCGACGACATCCGTGTGATCCTGATCAAGATCGCTGACCGCCTGCACAATATGCGTACGTTGGGATCCATGCTTCCCGCTAAACAATACAAGATCGCCGGCGAAACCCAGTACCTCTACGCCCCGCTGGCCCACCGCCTGGGGTTGTTCAGTATTAAGACCGAACTGGAAGATCTCAGCTTCAAATACGAACATCCGCAGGAATATGATAACATCCGGAAGAAACTGAAAGCCGGCGAAGGTGCCCGGCAGGAGGTGTTCGAACGGTTTGCCATCCCCGTGGATGAGAAACTGAAAGCGATGGGGTTGCATTATGATATGCGTGCCCGCGTCAAATCCGTCTATTCGATCTGGAACAAGATGCAGGCGAAGAATGTGACCTTCGACGAGATATACGATATCTATGCCGTCCGTATCATCTTCGATCCGCTGCCGGATGTAGACGAGAAGAACCTGTGCTGGGACATCTATTCGGCCATTACGGATATCTACCGTACGCGTCCCGACCGGATACGCGACTGGGTGAGCCGCCCCAAAGCCAATGGATACCGCGCCCTGCACCTCACCGTGATGGGTCCCGACGGACAGTGGATGGAAATTCAGATCCGTAGCCGCAAGATGGACGAGATCGCCGAAAAAGGCTTCGCCGCTCACTGGAAATACAAGGAAAACAATGTGGAGGAAGACAAGGAGCTCGATAAATGGATCAAGACCATTACCGAGATACTCGACGACCCGAACCCCAATGCGCTCGACTTCCTTGATACTATCAAGCTGAACTTGTTTACGAACGAGATATTTGTCTTCACCCCCAAAGGCGATATTAAAACATTGCCGCAGGGTGCCACGGCGCTTGATTTTGCCTACGACCTGCATACTGATATCGGTAACCATTGCATCGGTGCTAAAGTCAACCACAAACTCGTCCCCCTCAGCCATCCGCTCAAGAGCGGGGACCAGATTGAGATACTGACCTCCCGTGTGCAGGAACCGCAATACGAATGGCTCAATTTTGTCACCACCGCCAAGGCGCGTACCAAGATAGACGCCGTACTCAAACGTCTGCGCAAAGAAGCCGTCAAAGCCGGGGAAAACAAAGTGATTGCCGCCTTCAAAAAGGCCGAGACCGATCCCACCACCACCAATATCGATAAACTCTGCATGTATCTGGGATTCCCCAAGCGGGAGGAATTCTATTATGCGGTGGAAAAACAGGATGTGGCCATCCCCGACAGTATCCGCAAGATCGTGAAGGAGAAGACAGACAACGTCCTCTTCAAATACGTCAAACAAGCCCTTCGTGTCAGCAAGAAGAAGCCGGACGAAGATCTAGCCCCGGTGGAAGAAAAGCTGCCCAACGGCAAACCCAAAATAAACAAATCCCAACCCTATATCCTGAAGGAAGAGGCGTATGAACGTAACTATGTTATCGCCGAGTGTTGCAAGCCTATCCCGGGGGATGATGTGTTTGGTTTTATCAATGACGATGGTAATATCATCGTGCATAAACGCTCTTGTACCATCGCTATGCGCTTGAAGAGCACCTTCGGCGAACGTATCCTCAACACGGAATGGAGCAGCCACAAGCTATCCTCCTTTGAAGCCACGCTCGAAGTGAAAGGCATCGACTCTATCGGCGTACTGACGGCCATCTCAACGACGATCACCGAATTCAATGTCAACATCCAACGTCTTTTGATCGAAGCCAAGGATGGTTTCTTCGAAGGCAAGATCAAGATGAAAGTCCACGATGTGGAAGATATTCAAAAGATGTGTGTCGCCCTTTCCAAAATCGAACAAGTCAAATCCGTTGGCCGCATTGCCGAGTAAAAACGCCTTTCCAAAATCTGAAAAATTTGCTTTTATCCGTAGGGTTTGCTATCAATTGGTTATTAGGCGAAGAGGTTACCGGTACTCCAAACCCAGATGAAGTCGGGGGTTACCTGGTAGGCGAGTTCGAAAGCGCGCATGCGGGGGGTACGGCTTTCGCGGGCGATAAAGGTGCCGGTTTCAGCATAAGAGAAGGGCATGATATGGAGGTGGCGGCGGAAATCGACTTCTTCCTGACCGATCATTTTGAATAGGGTTTCTTTGGCGCACCAATGCAACAGGAGGTGTTCGCGGTCGTGGGCCGGGTCGAGGGCGGCGGCTTCTTCGTGGGACATGAATTTGTGGCGGACACGCAGCACGCGGTCCGTTGTCCGTTCGATATCAATGCCGGCAAAGGGGGAAGATTGTAGCAGTACGGCAACATAACCGTCGGTATGCGAGATGCTGATATACCGGGCTTCGTCGGGCAGATAGGGGGCGCCGTTGGGATGGTAGGCCACGGGCGTGTCTTTATCGAATAGTGTACGGAGCAGCAGACGGGTAGCCAGCCATTCCTGTCGGCGCTTCTCTGTCCGCAGGGTGTCCGGTACGGTTGGTGCCGCCGCCAGCAATTGTTGCAGTTCGTCGGCACTTTCTTCGATCTTCCAGATGCCGCGGGAGGACGTCGTATAGGCGGGTAGGATAGCCATCAGTTTTTCCAGTGAAAGGTTTGAATCAGTTCCATGATATCCGTCCGCAGATAATCGGTTACTGGGGCGATGGAATCGACGTTGGTATACTGTTCATAGTATAACGCACCCCGAAAAAAGTGGCTCACGCTGTCGGTCACCACAAATTGGATGGGAGAAGGGGCTTCGCCCGCTACTTCGAATAGGGAGGCATATACATGTGCTTCCGGGTCTGTATAGGCTTTTTCTGAAACCCTGGCCTGTTTGATCGGACGCAGGAAGAGTGCACGGCTTTCGCGGTCGGCTTCCGGGAAGGTCTTTGGCGTGATGGACAGGTAGCTGCCATAGATCTTTGCCCGTAGGACCGGGTAGTCGATATTGATCCAGGTGGCCGGTTGTCCGGCAGGGGGCAGCTCTACTGTTGTCAAATGGGATATATGGAAGGCATAAGGGAGTTCTGTTTCCGACAACTGTGCGTACAGTGGCGTGCCTGGCTCGATACGCAGGTAGCCCTTCGGCTTCGGCGTATAGTCTGCACAGGAAAGGAGGCAGCAACAGATCAGGCATCCGATAAATCCCTTCTTCATGGCCGCATAGGTCAAGCTTCCGCTTCAGTAGCGGAGAGGTAGTTAAACTTCACTTTGAGGATACGGCGATGGTCGATCTCCAATACCTGGAAACGGTAGTCGTTGTAGATGATCACCTCGCGGCGGACAGGGAAGTCGCCTTTGATCTCAAGCAGGAGGCCAGCGAGTGTTTCCACGTCTTCAGTGAGTTTGCCGAAGTCCGCTTCGTCGGCGGCGATTACGCGGAAGAAGTCCGTCAGCGGTATCTTGGCTTCGAAGATGAGGCTACCGTCGGCCAGACGGATGTATTGCTGTTCGTCCTCGTCGTATTCGTCGGAGATGTCGCCCACAATCTCTTCGAGGATATCTTCCATGGTCACGATACCCGATGTGCCGCCGAATTCATCGACAACGATGGCCATGTGTATCTTGTTGGTACGGAATTCTTCGAGCAGATCGTCGATTTTCTTTGTCTCGGGAACGAAATAGGCAGGACGGATCAAGCTCTGCCAACGGAAGGTGCCGGGCTTGTCGATATAGGGGAGCAGGTCTTTAATGTACAGGATGCCCTTGATATTGTCTTCCGACCCGGCGTAGACCGGGATACGGGAATAGCCCGACTGGAGGATAAAGTCGATCACCTCGCGGAAGTTTAGTTTGATATCGATATCTTCGATGTCGAGGCGGGAGGTCATGATCTCGTCGGCTGTCTTGTTGTAGAACTTGATGATGCCGGCCAGCATCTCTTTTTCTTCGGGTATCTCGTCGGCCGTCAGCTCGAGGGCTTTGGAGAGCTGGTCGACCGACAGGTCGTATTTCTTCCGCCCGATCGAACGGTTGACAAACGAGGTAGACGACACCAGCAGCCGCGACAGCGGACGGCAGAACTGTTCCAACCTGTTCAGCACCGGGGCGGAGAAGCGGACGAACTTCAGCGAATTCTTCTGCGCGTAGATCTTCGGCATGATCTCGCCAAAGAGCAGGAGCAGGAAGGTAAGCAGGATAGTTTCGAGCACAAAGCCCAAGGCGGGAACGGCCGAAAAGTCGATCCACATATTGATGGCATAGGTACACAGCATGATGACTCCTACATTCACGAAATTGTTTGTGATCAGTATCGATGCCAATAAATACTCGGAACGATTCAGCAGACGCAGGATCGAGTTGTCGGCCGATACCTTTTCTTCTCTGATATCACGCATGCTGGCCGGTGACAGGGAAAAGAAAGCCACCTCGGATGCCGACACAAAGGCAGATATACATAACATAACCGCAGCGATACCAAAGGCAATAACCGAACCGATGGTCAATCCGTTAACGGAAACCTGTTCAAATAATCGCGGGAAATAATCTGAGTCCAAGGAGCGGAGTATTAGTTAGACAAT
Source organism: Tannerellaceae bacterium (assembly GCA_031555145.1). Lineage (GTDB taxonomy): Bacteria > Bacteroidota > Bacteroidia > Bacteroidales > Tannerellaceae > JAJDIA01. Next base: position 36,040 of record JAVBUR010000103.1, read on the forward strand.
CAGAACGGCAGATCATCCGCATCGTCGGGTTCGGCGACGGTAGGAGATGGGGGCGTAGCCGTCGGCGTCTGGTAAGCCGGCGTATGTGCCGGTTGTGCTTGTGCAGGCTGCGCTGCCGGGGTGGTGCCGGTTGTGCTTCCTTCGGGACGCGTGCCCATGTTGAAGAATTCGATGCGGTCGGCATGGATCTCGGTTACATACCGTTTGGCTCCTGACTGGTCGTCGTACGAACGGGAGCGGATCTTTCCTTCCACATATACGCCTGAACCTTTGCGCACCCACTTTTCGACGAAAGGAACCTGTTCGCGGCGTACCACGATGTTATGCCATTCCGTACGTTCGGGTACGACTGTGCCATTGGCCAGTGTGTATCCTCTTTCTGATGTTGCCATAGGGAAATTGGCAACAGCGGCACCACTGTCAAAATAACGAACTTCGGGGTCTTTGCCCACATTACCGATCAAGATGACTTTATTCAATGACATAACATGTATTTCTTTAGGTTTCTGTCCTACAAAGAAACACAAAATCAGTCACTCAACCAATGCTTTCGCTAATTTTTTAGTTCTCTTTCGGTGGGTTGTTGTCTTTCGAGCGGGAAAGGATATTGGCGATGCCGGCTTCGATAATGGTATCTTTTCCTTTGGATATATCTTCTGCCGTCATATCCACCCGTATGTCGGGATCGATACCGAACTCGGTATGCTGCATCTTCGTGTCGAGCATCGGACCTGCGGAGAAGCGGACACCCCATCCATTCGGCAGTTCCGAGCTGAAGGGGAAACCGCTGCCGCCACCAGTACGGTCGCCAATGGTTACGACCTGAGGCATCAGGTTCATTTTCTGTACAAAGTCATTGGCGGCACTGAAGCAATGGCGGTTGGTCAATACCACTACCGGGCGGAACCAACGGATGTGTTCGGAAGGAGTGAGGTAAGTCGGGTACGGTTCCGAGAAGTCATTATGTCCCTTACCGGTTTTATGCTGGAGGTAGCCTGCCAGTATTTTCTCTTCGAGGAAACGGGAAGCGATCAGGTCCGAATAGGTGAGCGAACCTCCGCCGTTGTCGCGTACATCGATGATAAGACCTTTGCAGTCTTTAAATAAAAGTAAGATATGATCAATATTTGTTTCGCCCACACCGGAGGAAAAACTGCTATAGTACATGTAGCCGACCTGGCCATCGGCCAGTGTCCGGTAACTGATCCCGGCAGCCTGCTGAAAGTCGTTGTCGGTGGCCGAACCCAGGTATTTCTTCTGTACTTCGGTGGAGAAGTTGGCGGGATAGTCTTCATACCAGGCCCAGTAACGTGATATGTTGAAAGAAGAAACCAGGTTGGTGTGTCCGTCTTTCACCTCGTTCAGCATTTTACCCAATACTTTGAACAGGTCATACTGGTTCATGGTGTCGGTTATCTGCACACTGTACCGGTCGTGCACCTCGTCCCAGTCGATGTCTTTAAACTCGAAGAAGCAGTAGTTCTCATCCATGATCTTCCAGAGCGCTTCGAAATTCTCCCGGGGCGAACGGGTGTAGCCTTCGCCCTTGTCGCATCCGACAAGGAACAGGCAGGCCAGCAAGAGGCAATAGGTTGTCAAACGTCGTGTCATCATCTCAATAATAGGCGCTACTGTACTTGTTCGTATTCTTTAACCGCTTGCCGCCAAAAGAGATAAACTCCTTTACCAGTCCGAGCATGAACGTGTTGGAGAATATCTGGGTACGAATATGGTTCACATCCGTGTAGTAATAACTGTTCAAGTATCCCAACCGGATGGTCCAGGTATGTACGGGCAGATCCACGGTAAGGTAGTTCTTCATGGCAAACTTGTTGTGAAACGAGTTGAAGCGGACAATACCGGCCGTGTTCCCCTGGTCGAACACCTCATAATAGGATTGTCCCATATGGGGTGAGACTAAGATTCCGGCAAAAGGGATATCCATCTGGTAACGGAATGTCAACGGGTAGTTTTTGATCTTCAGGTTATAGATAGCCATGGCCGAAGCATTCAGATCCAGATCGACATGGGCTGAAGCCGGGTTGTTACCGTTGCGGGTATTGTAGACAAAGCCTCCCAGAAGGTGAGGCGCACCTCCGACAAGGATTTTCAGGTTGGGCAAGGGGCGGAAATGGTAGTGATAGGCGAGTGAGTAATCTACAAAGGCTCCGAATTCGGAGGCTGTCCCGGCGGGGTTATCGGTAAAGGCCATATCCACGCTGAATACCTGTTGGCGCGAGACATTATAATCGGCCAGTTTGACCATCGTCATCCGTTCATTCAGGATACGCAGTCCCCAGCCGGTATAATTCAGGTTGGCACTCGGACTCAGGTACGAGTCTTTCATGTTATAGCTTCCGATGCCGATCATTGTCCCTTCGTTCACCGACCAGGGGCTGTCACCTTTCGGCTCCGACTGGGCAGATACTGCCGGCGACAGCATCCATAATCCTATTATCAGGTATAAGGGGTGTTTCATCCGTTAATCATCAAAAAGTTTCATTTGTCCCGTCAATTCATCGAGGATATCCGAATTACTTTTGGTATCTTCTCCCGAGTCGGTATCAGGAAGATCCGCGTCCTCTTCTTCATTTGTTTCACCAACCGTAGATGTGGAAGCAAAGCGTGTCGGTTCCAACTCGTTGATCGTCTCCACTTCAAACGTGGTAATACGCTTCCCTTTTGCCTTGAAGCTCTTTACACCGATAAATTCTTCGGCATCGATCACCAGCGGTTCACGGAAGCTGTCACCTTCCCCGAATACGACTTCGATACGCGGGAACGTTTCATCGGTGAGCAGATGCAGGCGGCTCTTGGGATTTTCGCCCACAAGATTCTGCTTGCGTATGGTTGCATCCATCTGGAAACGTTTCAGGTAGCGGAATCCCTGGTCGGCATCAAACAAGGTTGCTGTCCATACCTTATTGGGGTTATATTTTTCTATCGTCAGGATATTATCTTCATAATGGTTGCTCAGGTCGAAGTTCGTGATGTAGAAATCACCGTTCCTCAGTACTACCAATATCTTGTCGTCACTCTGGAATTCTCCCAACTGATCGCCCCTGCCATCATAATTGAGACGCAGCACATCCCAATCGAACCAAACCTGGCGGCCTCCCAATGTAGAACTTCCTTTCTGCTTGAGTGATACTTTGTGTATTTCAAACTTGGTCAGGATCACGCCCATTGAGTCACGCCCGCGGATGGTGATGTCGCTGAAGTCTTTTTCAAACACCAATGTTTTCAGGCGTGGTTTCGGCTTCAGGATGTATTTGATAGTTTCGGCCTCACCATTGGGATTCGAACTGAAATACAGGATACGCGAACCGGCTGCTCCACGGGTCAGGTCGTATTCCTTGTCGCGCGTTACACCGGTCACGGCAAAACGTTTGATATAGTTGAATCCGGCTTTGCCGTCGCGATAGACCACATTATAGATCGTACGCTTATCGTTGCGCTTAAACACATCCAGATGCAGTACGTCTTTGCCGACAAACATTTTGTCGCTCACACGCACAATCTTGTAGGTACCGTTCCGGAAGAAAAGGATGATGTCGTCTATATCCGAGCAGTTGCATACAAACTCGTCCTTCTTCAACCCCATGCCGATAAAGCCTTCATTCCGATTGATATACAATTTTTCGGTAGCTTCGGCTACTTTGGCGGCTTCGATGGTATCAAAGTTACGTATCTCCGTCATGCGAGGATAGGCTGCTCCGTACTTTTCCTTCAGGCGAACGAACCAGTCGATCGTGTATTCAACGATATGAGCCAGATGGAAGTCGATCTTTTCGATGGCGGCCTTAATCTGGGCAATCAGCTGTTCGTTCTTCTCGGCATTGAATTTCAGGATACGTCCCATCTTGATCTCCATCAGACGGAGGATGTCTTCCCGGGTCACTTCCCGGATCAGGTTGGGCTTGTAGGGGGTGAGGCGGAGGTCGATATGGGCAATGGCTTCGTCCATATCCTTTGCATTCTCAAACTCCTTATCTTTATAGATACGTTCTTCGATGAATATTTGTTCGAGTGAAGCATAGAAGAGGGCTTCCTGCTGTTCGGCTTTGTCGATTTCAAGTTCCAGACGTAGCAGTTCCAGCGTATGGTCGGCCGAATGACGCAACACCTCGCTGACTGTCAGGAAGCCGGGTTTATTATCCCGGATCACGCAGCAGTTGGGTGAGATGCTGATCTCACAATCGGTAAAGGCATATAGCGCATCAATGGTCTTGTCAGATGAAACACCCGGTGCCAGATGAACGAGGATCTCTACATTACGGGCTGTATTGTCGTCTACCTTCCGTATCTTGATCTTATTCTTATCGTTGGCTTTGAGGATCGATTCAATGATGGAAGTTGTGGTCTTACCATAGGGTATTTCGGAAATGACCAGTGTCTTGTTGTCTACCTTCCCTATTTTCGCACGTACTTTGACAGATCCTCCACGTTCGCCGTCGTTGTATTTACCTACATCAATATAGCCGCCTGTCTGGAAGTCAGGATACAAGGTAAAAGGTTCTTCTTTCAGATGTGCAATGGATGCGTCGATCAACTCATTGAAGTTGTGCGGCAGTATTTTGGAAGAAAGTCCGACGGCGATACCTTCTACACCTTGTGCCAACAACAATGGGAATTTGATGGGAAGCGTTACCGGCTCCCGGTTTCTTCCGTCGTATGAATGTTGCCATTCGGTGGTTTTCGGGTTAAAGACCGTTTCCAGTGCGAATTTGGATAGCCGCGCCTCGATATAACGCGGAGCAGCCGCTCCGTCACCGGTCAGTATATTTCCCCAGTTACCCTGGCAATCAACCAGAATATCTTTCTGTCCCAACTGCACGAGGGCGTCTCCGATGGAAGCATCTCCGTGTGGGTGGAATTGCATGGTGTGCCCTACGATATTGGCGACTTTGTTGTAGCGTCCGTCATCGAGCCGTTTCATGGAGTGCAGGATACGCCGCTGTACCGGCTTCAATCCGTCGTTGATATGCGGCACTGCACGTTCCAGGATTACATACGATGCATAATCCAGGAACCAGTTCTGATACATTCCCGACAGGTGATGGGTTGGTTTTCCTCCTTGTTTGTCTGGTAGCTTGTATTCCGAATGGGATGCGGCATCCGGTGTTTCACTCTCGGGAACATCCGGGTCAATATCCTCTGTCTGTTCGATGTCGTTTTCTTCTATGTCTTCCGGTCTCATATCTCCTTTTCGCGGGCTGTCTGTTTACTATTGATTGATTGTAGGGTGTAAATATAGGAATTATTTAAAGACCAGCTGCCTCAAAATCCATTTTTATCCAATACTTTATGGATCAAAACCGGGACAGGATATGTCGCCAGGGCAGCTTGCTCGATAGGTATAAATGCCTCCAGGGCAGGAGGTATATGCTCAACCTCAATCCGGTAAAAGCGGGCATACAGGATTTGATGGGAAAGCACATGCTTCACTTCTTCAGTATAACCTTTGATCCGCAGGTCGCCGGCACCGGCAAACAACGAGTGGAAGGCGTCTGTTTGTTGCAGCACGGTAAAATCCATCGGCTCTGCCGTTTCGATCAGAGGAAATTCATATAAACCAGTCCAGATATCTTTTCCCGAACGACGGTGAAGCCAGGTTTGCCCTTTATATATAATGTATACATAATGAAAATAGCGGTTACGCGTCTTTGTCTTATGCTTTTTAACCGGAAAGGCAGTCACGTTGCCGGTTGCATACGCCACGCAGGAAGATACCAATGGACAGGCGACACAATCCGGTTGCTGCGGAACACATTGCAGAGCGCCAAACTCCATCACGGCCTGGTTGTATAATCCGGCCCGCCGTTTATCCATCACCTCTCCGGCCAATTGATAGAATAACTTCTTCCCTTGCGTAGAATCAATCGGGATATCAATGGCAAACAGGCGCGACAATACACGATATACGTTGCCATCGACTACCGGATAGGGTTGATCCCAGGCGAATGAGACAATGGCCGCAGCGGTATATTCGCCTATGCCTTTCAGCGAGAGCACCTCTTTGTAATCGGAAGGGAATCTGCCGTCAAACCGTTCCAGGATATCCCGGGCTGCGGCCTGGAGGTTACGGGCACGGCTGTAATAGCCCAGTCCCTGCCACAGTTTCAACACCTCATCTTCGGCTGCTTCGCCCAAAGACTTTACGTCTGGAAAACGTTTAGTGAAGCGCAGGAAATAGTCTAATCCCTGAACCACACGTGTTTGTTGAAGGATAATCTCCGAAATCCAGATAATATAGGGATCTTTGCTCTCCCGCCAGGGCAGATCCCGCTTGTATAACTCATACCAATGGATCAGGGCAGGATAGATAGGCGAATCGTTTTCTCTCTGTGTCATCATCATGCAGTTGTGCTTTCCGGGAACGTAAGTCTGTTTCCGCCTGCAAACGTACTGAGATAATCTGAGACCTAAAAAATCTTTTTCACAAAAAATGAGGAACAATACTTTTTCTCTCCAATAAAAAGCTATATATTTGCAGTCCAAAAAATTATATCGTCTAATCATTAAAATTACAGATATGACTAAAGCAGACATTGTAAGTGAGATCTCAAAAAGCACCGGTATTGACAAGAATACCGTTTTGGCGAGCGTGGAATCTTTCATGGAAATCGTGAAGGACTCGTTGTCTCAAGGCGACAACGTGTATCTTAGAGGCTTCGGTAGCTTCATCGTGAAGAAAAGGGCACAGAAAACCGCTCGTAATATCTCAAAGAACACTACGATTATCATTCCGGAGCACAGTATCCCGTCTTTCAAGCCGGCTAAGACATTCCTGAACGAGGTTAAAGAAGTTAAAGAATAAAATAGAAGTATAATTTAAAAATCTACAGCGATGCCCAGCGGAAAAAAAAGAAAAAGACACAAGATGGCTACGCACAAGCGTAAAAAGAGATTAAAGAA
>JAVBUR010000090.1:0-12745 GCA_031555145.1 Tannerellaceae bacterium
TGAAACTTTTAGTTTCATAGGGTGAAACTCCGAGTTCCAAACGGTGAAACAGGCAGTTTCAATAGGTGAAACAAACAGTTTCATCCTAATGAAACTATTGCTGGTAGCTGTGTCGTGGCAAATAGCTTCAGATTCGGACAGATATGAACATGGCGAGGAATTCTACAAGGTTCCGGATTGATCCGGCAAAATGATACCCCTTGAAGGTGAGTGCCGGTTTTTTGCAAAATCGCCCTATCTTTGTCGCCATCAAGTATGACATAATGAAACAAATACTCATTTTTATCGCCTGGCTTCTGTTGGGATGTATCGGCGGAATAGTTCTCGTTGGACTTTATTTTGTTCTCTTTACGGATATGAGCGTGATGGCATTCCTCGACAGATTCCAGCACGTTCACTTTTCCCGGATAGCCGGACTCATGTGTTTGATCGTCTTCTCTTCCATTGCGAGCTTTTTCCTTCAAATTATGCTGCATGAAGGGGGACATCTGCTATTCGGACGGCTGACTGGTTTCCGTTTTGTATCCTTCCGTATAGGCAGTTTTACACTGCTGCGTGAGAATGGGCGATACCGGATCAAGCGATATGCCATTGCCGGTACAGGCGGGCAATGCCTGATGTCGCCGCCAGACGACGGATCCTTTGCTCCTTTTGCCTGGTATAATGCAGGAGGGGTCTTAGTGAACCTGGGTACAGCATTGGCAGCATTGGCCTGGGTGATAATCGGTGCAGGCAGTCTGCCTTTTGCGGTAAAAGCGTTCTTGTTGATGTTCGCTTTCATCGGGCTATTCCTTGGCCTCATCAATGGTATTCCGATGAAACCGGGAGGATTTCCCAACGATGGATACAATATGCGATTGGCATTCGCGGATAAAGAACAGATGAAATACCTTGCTCTCCAACTCCGGGTCAATGCCTTGTCGCAGGAAGGAACGCGCCTGAAAGATATGCCCTCCGAGTGGTTTGAGGAGATGGAAGTGACCGACTACAGCCAATTGTTGCAGGTTAACGCGCTGGCGATGTGCGCCTCACGCTATGCCGACAGGGGAGATTACGGACAGGCGCAAATGATTTATGCCGGAATCATGCAGCACAAGGACAAGCTGATCGATTTATTTATCAACGAATACACCTGCGAATTACTCTATCTGGAACTGGTCGGCGAATGCCGTCCGGAAGAAGTGGACAGGTTATATACCAACGATATCAAAGCCTACATCGACCAACATAAAAAACACATGCCAGGCAAACAATTGCTGGCATGTGCCTATGCATTGTTCCGGGAAAACGATCCGGATAAAGCGAAAACGATCTGCCATGAGGTAATCCATCACAAAGACAATTACCTGATGCAGGGCGAAGTACAATCGGCCATCGCCCTGATGGAGGAGCTGTTTGCCAAGGCGGGCCTGCTACAAAGTTAATCCGGAATCCAGACGATCATCGTACTGTCATTCCTGTTATCCCAGGCGTAATAGGGTAACAGGTTCAATGTGGCTTCGGAAGAGGGACCCCCCTCCTTGTCGCCTTGCAGTCCGGCTGGCATACTGATCATATCGATACCGGCCAATATACCGGCTGTTTGACGGCTGATCCGGCAGTTTGACGGCATCGGGTCAATAGAAGCCTGCAGCACCGGGAAGGCATTGTCGGCGGCCTCGGCACAATAGACCAACGGCCCCCGGGTGATACTTAACCGTCCGCGATCGGCTTCCACCTGTTCGATTGCCTGGTTGAAACGTACAGGCATCGGCAGATACAGTTCGACCTTATCATCCGCCTGCCACTGCTTGCGGATAGATACATAGCCGTCTCGGACCGGAGCATTCAGCTTTTTACCGTTTACGCGAAGTTCCCATTGCTGCTCCGAGGTATTCATATACTGATACAGGTTACCCGGTACAAACTGTGTCCCTGTCCATGTCGGGATACGGAGACGCAACGTAAATGCCTGACCTTCGACAGCAGGGGCAACCGCCAGTCGCACCATTTCATCAAACGGATAATTGCTTTCCTGGCGCACTACTACCTTACCGTCACGCAAGGGTATCTCCGTCGAACTGCCGACATAGAACGAACAATAGACCTCATCGCTGGTATAGGCATAGATCATACCCGGCACCTGCGGAATCAGGCGGGCCAGATTGGAGGGGCAGCAAGCGGTACCAAACCAGGGAGAGCGTCCTCGCAAGCCATGGTTGAACGGTGTACAGCCGTCTGTTTCAAGCGGGTTGACATAGAAAAACTTGTTGCCTTCCAGATTGACTCCTGCCAATACATTATTATATAAGGCAACCTCCGCCACATCCATATATTTCCCGTTCTTCCCCATCAGGAACATCCGGTGGTTAAACAGCACATTTCCCACGGCGGCACAGGTTTCGTTATACGCATCCTTATTCGGCAGCACATACTCAGGGCCGAAGCCTTCAATGCCGTGTATAGCACCTAATCCGCCGGTGATATGCATACGGGTATCTACGATATTGTGCCAGATACTGTCCAGTGCCGGGCGCAATGTCAGGTCGTTGGTGAGTGCCGACACATCCGCCATACCGGAATAGAGATAAGCCGCACGGACAGCGTGCCCGACAGCTTTCGTCTGTTCCCTGACAGGCAGGTGTTGCTGGGCATATTCGGGCGCCATCACACCTTCTCCTTCGGGTATATACGTTACTCCACGGATATCGATAAACCGCTTGGCCATTTGCAGGTAGAGTGAGTCACCCGTTACGCGAAAGAGTTTGACCAGCGCCAGTTCCATCTCCTCGTGGCCGGGCGCCTGGTTTACCGGCTTCCCCTCATTATACGCCGGATCACCTTCGAAGAAGACATGGTTGATATGCCTGGCATTCCTGATCGCTACCTGCAGCCACTTGTCTTTGCCGGTTGCCTGGTAATAGGCGGCAGCACCTTCATACATATGCCCCATGTTGTATAGCTCATGGCTATGTACCACCCATGAATACGGTTTGTCGCCCATACCGGCGCCGCCCCACTGTTGGGCGTCTTTGGATACACGGGTAATATGCGACTCATAATGATATCCGTCAGTCTGTTGAGCGGCGGCAATGAGGTCGATAATCTCGTCCATTTGGCGTTCCAATGCTGTATCCCGTTCGAGTGTCAGTAAATAGGCGGCTCCTTCCATTACCTTATATAAATCTGACGCTATATAGCGATGCGGGAAAGGGAGTTCGCTCTTGTTCCCTTTCAGAAACTCGGCTGTACGACGTAGGTTTTCCACCGCGGGCTTTGTTTTATCAAGCGCAAAAGGAACCAGGGTTTGCTTTTGGGTTTTCAGACGGGGCAGCCAGAAGTTATCCTGTAATACCACATCCTGGAAGGGAACGGGGATCAGGGTTTCGTTACTGACGGCAGGTGTCGTATCAATATCTGAACAGGAAGTAGCCAGGCAGAAAGGCAAGGCAACAAAAAGGAGTAGTCGTTTCATCTAACAGTGTATTTTCAGTTTCAAAGAATAGTCGTGCACGACACCGTCAATCAACAGGGAAGGCGGCGACTTAGCGATCGAGCCAGGGCATCGGATCCAGTTTGGCTTTTTCTTTCCAGAGTTGGAAATGCAGGATGGTTTCGTTCCCGTTTTCCGTATCCGAGTAGATACGTCCCAATGCCTGGCGGGTAGTGACCTTATCGCCGACCTTGACAAATACCTGGCTGATGTTGCTATATACCGTCAGGTAATTCCCGTGGCGGACAATCACTGAATTATTGTACCCCGGCACAACGAAGACACGGGTGACTTCGCCATTGAAAACAGCGCGGGCTTCCGTTCCGGGAGTCGTCTGGATATCGATCCCGCTACTGTTGGTACGTACGTATTTCAATTCCTGATGTTGCTGTTCGCCGAATGTACCGACAATGGTATACCGTCCGTTCATGGGGAAAGGCAGTTTCCCCCGGTTGGAGGCAAAGTTGTCTGAAAGTTGCTTTTCCGCTTTGGTCATGGCGTACCCACCTTTGGAATCCGCCTTACGTTCCTCGACGGCGGGTTCAGTCTTGGGATCCGTCTTCTTGCCTGTGGTAGCGGCCGTTTTCTCACGGGCGGTACGGGCCGCTTCCTCGGCACGAGCTATTTCATCAGCGATCTGTCGCTCGATTTGTTTATTGAGGGCGGCAGCTTGCTGTTGTTTCTTTTTCAACTGGGCCTGCAATTCGCGTTGGCGCTTGTTCAGCTGTTGTACCTCTTTCTTCTGCGTGGATTCTTCCCCGATCAGTTTCTGGTTTTCTTCTTTCCGCTGGTCCAACAACGCTTCTTTCTCACTTCTGACCTTATCCAGTTCTTCCTGTTTAACGGCCAGTGCCTCTTGTTTGACGACGATCTCACTGGCCTGGCGCTTCTGCCAGTCGGCATATTCGCGCAAGTAGCGCATGCGGCGTAACGACTGGCTGAAGGTTTCAGCCGAGAGAATAAACAGCAACTTATCCTGTGAGTTTTGTCGCTTGTACAGGCTTTGTACGGACTTACCATAGTTCTCCCGTTTGACGTCCAACTCCTTTTCCAACCCGGTTACTTCCCGGCGTAACGCGTTTATCTGGGTATCGATGGTACGCATTTCCTGGTTAAGCAATTGGATCACTTTCCGGCGGGACATAACCTGGCGGGACAGCAAGTTGAGGCGGTTCAGTGAATTACGCGCCGTCGTAGTAGTTTCCTGTAGCAGTTGATTCGTCATTTCGATCTCAGCCAATGCTTCTTTCCGCTGTTGTTCCAACTGCTTCACGGCAGCTGAGTTCTGGCCATATGCGGCCAGGACGAAACAGGAGAATAGAATAGACCAGAGATAACGCATAGCTTACTTTTTATTGACACCTAACGATTTAAATATCTCTGCAAAGGTAGTACGTTTGTACTTATCGGGCACCACCATCTCTATCTTTACAGGCACATCCGTCTGGATACGGTTGAAATACATCTTGATTCCACCCATAAGTGTGCCATCGGCCGTCACCTGTGTATCCATCAGGTTTGGAAAAGGTTGGTCGCCATTGATACGGAAATCGGCATACGTCCATTGCAGGGCGTAGCGGTTGGCGGCATCCGTAATATAAGTAGACAATAGTTTCTCTTCTCCATCAGCCATAAAGGTGTATTGCATGCCCATCGGATCTTTTACCCGTACTTCGGCCATCGTCCCTTCCTGTTTCAGGAGAAATTTATTGTAGTACTTCGATGTGACCTCTTTTTCTCCCGGGTAGAACAGGCGGTTGACAAACAACGCCTGCAGGTTGTAGTAGTTGAATGTGATAGGAAGCTGTCCTTTCAGTTTGGCAAAGCTTTCGAATATATATTGTTTATTCATCCGGTCAATCACCAGGATGCTATCGGGCGTCATTTCAATCCTGAAAAACTCGACTCCCAGGAAGGGGACAATGGAGAGCTGAAGCGCATTGTCTTTCAGGATCTTCAAGTCCACACGCGAACTGATATCCGTTTTTCCAATCTTCACATCCGCCTGGATGCGGGCCACCAGCGAGTTAAAGGCAAAAGCCTGCTTTCCCATCGAATCAAAAAACTCGGTATGCGTCTTCGCCTCGCCCATACCAACGGTGCCTACTGCTTTTTTCGATGATTTACAACCTGTCAGCAAGGCGACAAGCAATAGTGCAGTACAGAGGTATATAGATCGTTTGTTACTCATGTTTATTTGGCTTCCGTATCTTCTATGTATTTTTCTTCAGCGATCTTACGATCCAAGATCTGACTCTCCTTACCCCGCTCTTTAGCAAGTTTCCATTGTTCCACCGCTTTCTCCTTGTCACCGGTCATGAAGAGGATATCCCCATAGTGATCCACCAGTTCAGGACTGTTGGTCTTATCGTTACTGATCGCTTTTTCAATGTATATCTTAGCCAGCGAATACTCACCCTGTACAAAGAATATCCAGGCGTATGTATCCAGATAAGTAGCATTATCGGGTTCTACGCGGATGGTTTGTGCACTCATCCGTTCCGCTTTCTTCAGATCTTTTTTTTCCAATGAAAGAAAATACGCATAGTTATTCAGCACAGCGACGTTACGCTCATTATATTTCAACGCTTCATCATAGGCGCTATAAGCCTTTTCCAACTCTCCCATCTGATAATAGGTATCACCTATCTGACCGTAGAAGTCCGACTTGAGACCCATATTCTCAACCGGAATAATCTCCACCCCGGTCTGATAGGCATCCAAGGCTTCCTGAAAACCGTTTTCCTGGTAATGTGCTATCCCCAGGAAGAAATAATACTCGGGAGAATCCGGAAAGAGTTCGATACACCGGTTGCAAATACGGATCACGTCTTTGAATTCAGCGGCTTTCGTTGCCATGTTTAGCAACTGCTGCCAGGCACCCGGATTCTCGGGTTCCATTTCCGTCACCAATTGGTATTGGAATTTAGCTTCTTCGTCTTTCCCCTGGGCAGCCAGCAGACTGCCATACATCATTTTTAGATCGGTATCCTCGGGATGCTGTTCGATCAGGGTCTCAAACAAGGCATTCGATGTTTCAAGCCCCTGATTGGATTGTTGTAGTTTCAGTATATAACGGGACAAAATGCCTACTTTGGTCTCGATATCCAGTTTTTCATTGACCAGTGCGTTGCGGATCTCCGTTTCCGCAGCATCTTTATTTCCGGCGGCCTCATAGTAGTTAGCCATGGAAACGATATAATAGGGATTGGAAGCATCTATCGTATGTGCTTTCTGATAACAGGCCAACGCACGCGGAAGGTCTTTGCTTTCCAGGTATAGATCGCCCATCAACAATTGATAACGGGCTTCCATCGGATACTTAGCGGCAAGCTTTTCGATCTCTTTGAATGCATTACCCTTTTCTTCCATCTGCGAATACAACTTATATTTCTGCAGGGAGAGCGCTTCATTCATCCCCACTGCTGATTCCAGGGCATCATAAGCTTCTATGGCTTTACCTATGTCACCCTGTTGGGCAAATGACTCGGCCAGATAATAATTGAGCTCTACCTTTTCCGGATAGGCTGCGATCAGTTTTTCCAGCACCTCTGCCGATTCGCCGTACATACCCAGACTGCTCGACAAACTGGCCAATGCCATCTGGTAGGTAAAGTTCGCCGGCTCATTGCTGACAGCACGCTTCAGCATATCCACCGCCTTATTCGGCCGGTTCAACTGTACATAGAAAGTAGACAGTTCATACAATACCGGGGATGCGGTCGAATCAATGAGCAGGCAATGATTAAATGCTTCATAGGCTGCATCAAACTTTCCGGCGGCCTTCAGGTTAAGTCCTTCGTAAAAGAAATAATCAAACTTCCGCTGGTCGGGAGCTGACAACCTCTTTTCCGGAGCAGCCGGCTTATGATCAGTAGCTGATGCCGTGACAGGTAAAGCACTCAACCCCACCCCAAAGAGAAAAAAGCAATATAGCAGATATTTATGCATACAATGTGTATTATTGTTTACCGGTATGACCAAAGCCTCCGGCTCCCCGTTCCGTTTCATCCAACACCTCTTCCGGCTGCCATTCCACCTGACTGTGGGTAGTGATCACCATCTGACAGATCCGTTCACCGTCGTTCACAGTAAAGGGTTCGGACGACAGGTTTACAAGAATGATACCTATTTCACCCCGATAATCCGCATCGATCGTGCCCGGAGTATTCAACAGCGTGATACCATGTTTGATGGCCAGTCCACTCCGGGGACGCATCTGCGCTTCATAACCTTCGGGCAGCGATATATAGAGTCCGGTAGGGATCAGCTTCCGTTCCAGGGATTTCAATACGACGGGTTCAGACAGGTTTGCACGGATATCCATCCCTGCCGACAAGGAAGTAGCATAGGCAGGCAGGGGATGATGAGACTTATTTACAATCTTAACTTTCATTCTTTTTCTTTCTTTTGAAGGACGAAGATAGCATATTTATGCATTATGCCAGTCGCCATTCTCTTTTATTAATTGTATCAGACGTTCTACCGCTTCTTCTTCGGGCACATTCCGGATGATACATTCTTTGCCCTTATAGAGACTGATCTGTTTACGACCGGCACCTACATAGCCGTAATCGGCATCTGCCATTTCACCCGGACCATTCACTATACAGCCCATAATACCGATCTTCAATCCTTTCAGATGCGAAGTAGCGGCTTTTACACGGGCTATGGTGGCCTGCAGGTCGAATAAGGTACGTCCGCAACTGGGACAGGAAATATATTCCGTCTTACTGATCCGCAGGCGCGTAGCTTGCAGGATACCGAACATACAACTGTCGGTCACGGTCGCTTCGCCATTCCGGTTGTAGAGAAATATACCATCGCCAAAACCATCCAGGAATAAGGTACCGAAATCAGCACCCGCTTTCACCTGTAGGGTTTCAATATCCTTTTCGCTGTATTCCCGATGCAGGATAACCGGAGCAGTGCAACCGGCCATCATAAGCCTGTGCATGGCCGCACGTTGCGATCCCACGCCATTCAGGCTCGTTGTACTTAATAAAACAATGGCAGCGGCGTCTTTGTTGAGCACATCCAGCACATGATCCGTCAAATCGGGAAGCGCCAGACGGATGAATTTCAATGGCGCATGGTAGTTTGCCAACTCATCGATTTCGGAAGCAATAAAACAAGGATACACCTGCGGGCGATCTTTCCAGAAATGGGCATCTACCAACAGTGCCAGATGGTCGGGCAGGTTATCCGGATCTTCTTTCCCGATATAGATGTAATCCGGACGTGAAGCGTGTTCAAATTCAAAATTACCCTTACTGCGATCGGAAATAACAATAGGTATATGCCCGCCTCCGATATTCAATACCTGGCGACTGATACGACGCACGGGATCAATCGGATCATAATCCGGGGCCATTATCCCTTCGATGGGAAGATGGTTTTCCCGTTCGCCGATATAGCTTACCAGTTTACGGGCTACCGGCATTTCGGCTTCCGGATCTTCGCTCAGCGATACACGGATGGTATCGCCTAAACCGTCGGCCAACAAGGTTCCGATACCTACAGCACTCTTGATGCGCCCGTCTTCTCCGTCTCCGGCCTCGGTAACACCCAGATGCAAGGGATAATACATACCGGCGGCTTCCATTGTTTTCACCAACAGGCGGACAGTTTTCACCATTACGACCGTATTGGATGCTTTCACGGAAAGCACCACATCCGGAAAATCTTCTTCCTTGCAAATCGTTAGGAACTCCATGCAGGAAGCAACCATTCCTTCAGGAGTATCCCCGTATCGGCTCATAATACGATCAGACAACGATCCGTGATTCACACCGATACGTATCGCCGTATTGTGTCGCTTGCATATATTCAGAAAGGGGATGAAACGATCGCGAATTTTCTGCAATTCAGCAGCATATTCTTCATCGGTATAGTCCAGCAAGGCAAATGTTTTCACCTTATCCACATAATTACCTGGGTTGATACGTACTTTCTCCACATTTTGTGCAGCGGCATCTGCGGCCTGGGGATTAAAATGGATATCTGCCACCAGGGGGGTGGTATATCCTTTTACATTTAAGCGAGCGCGGATCACTCCCAGGTTCTCCGCTTCCCGTTTCCCCTGTGCTGTAAAACGAACATACTCGGCACCGGCTTCGATCATCCGTATAGCCTGCCCGACGGCAGCTTCGGTATCCATGGTCGAGACATTGGCCATGGATTGGATACGGATCGGATAATCTCCTCCCAGCGGAGTGGCTCCTATCTGTACGACAGACGATCGGCGACGATGATAATTAAAATAAGACATTACTCCTTTACCTATAAAAATACAAAGGCACACGGGTGTGCCTTTGTATTGATTTAATTTGTTTTGTGCTTATACGAGACGGCGGCCAGTTCGGCATTTGCCTTTACGATCTTGGTCTTCAGGTCTTCCTTATAATCGGCAAGTTTCCCCTGTAGCCCTTCATCGTTTACGGCAAGTATCTGCACAGCCAGGATACCGGCATTCAACGCACCGTTGATCCCGACCGTGGCCACCGGTATTCCCGGAGGCATCTGGACAATGGCCAACAACGCGTCCATCCCTTCCAACGTGGAATTGATGGGGACACCAATCACCGGCAGCGTAGTCATCGACGCGATCACGCCACACAGGTGGGCGGCCATTCCGGCAGCAGCGATGATCACTTTAATACCACGGTCTTTAGCTCCTTTGGCAAAAACCTCTACTTCGGCCGGTGTACGATGGGCAGATAGTGCATGCATTTCGAACGACACTTCCATCTCATCCAGGAACCTGGCGGCTTTCTCCATAACGGGCAGGTCGGAAGTACTGCCCATAATGATACTTACGACCGGTGTCATTTTGCGATAAACTGTTCGTATTCAGTGGCTGACAGCAGTTCACTCAATTCGGAAGTATCCGATACGGCGATGCGGATCAACCAACCTTTACCGTATGCGTCTTCATTGACCAGTTCTGGTTTGTCTTCCAGTTCGGCATTTACCTCCAATACTTCTCCGCTTACCGGCATGAAAAGGTCGGATACGGTCTTAACAGCTTCAATTGTACCGAATACTTCTTCTTTAGCCACTGTTTCACCTTCTGTGGTAATATCCACATAAACGATTTCACCTAATTCGCCCTGGGCATAATCAGTAATACCGATGTAAGCTTCGCCACCTTCCAGACGGATCCATTCGTGATCCTTCGTGTACTTTAAATCTGCAGGAAAATTCATAATGATGTTTTTATTAAATGAATAAATATAGATAACTAAGTAAAGAGGCTGTAAATGTACATATAAATCCGAGACATGTACCTGCATATACCTGTGAAGGCGTATGTTTTTTCAGATAGATGCGCGAAGTACACACCAGCCCGGCGATCACGACCAACCCGATGAATGCCCAATAGGGGTTCGACATATGCAGACGGGCCACACCCATCACAGCGCCAAGTAGTCCTCCGGTACCAACGGCATGGGCGCTGATCTTCCAGAACAGATTGATGCAAAGCATCAGGCACAGGGCTACACACACACCCATCAATACCGCCAACAGCCAGAAAGGCATGTGCATCTTAAACTGGTAATAGATACAGAGTAAAACGGATGTAACTATGATCATATAAGGGATCGACCGTTCTTTACGATCGCTCAGATCCACATCTGAAGCCATTCCGGTACGTACCATCAGCAGAATGAACAACCCCGGAATAATGGCTGTTGAAAGCAGGGTACCAAACGCAACAAACAGCTTCATCCGCTGCGGATACATATCCAAGTATGTGAAATTCAAGGCCAGCAACATACCATACGTTATCATAAGTAACGGATGGAAGAGGAACGATATCGTATTTGCAAGTGTTCTCATTCGTTCACAAAATTAGATTTCTTTTCGTAAGCGTGCTACCGGGATGTCCAGTTGTTCACGGTATTTGGCTACCGTACGGCGGGCGATCACATAACCTTTCTGTTTAAGGATAGTGGTCAGCTCGTCGTCAGTAAGCGGTTTTCGTTTGTCTTCCCCCTCAATATGTTCTTTCATGATCTTCTTTACCTCACGGGTAGAAATTTCCTCCCCGCTGTCGGTCTGCATAGATTCGGAAAAGAAGAATTTCAACGGATATACTCCGAAATTAGTCTGTACATATTTGCTGTTGCTCACGCGGGAGATGGTGGATATATCATACCCGGCCCGTTCGGCCACATCTTTCAGGATCATCGGACGAAGCGTCGCTTCATCGCCGGTGAAGAAAAAGTCGCGTTGCAGCAAGATGATCACTTCCATTGTCCGCTGCATCGTCTCCTGGCGTTGGCGGATGGCATCGATAAACCATTGTGCCGAATCCAGTTTCTGTTTGACAAACTGGACAGCTTCCCGCATCTCGGAGGTCTGGTTGGCTTTCGTTGCCGAATAGTCCCGGAACATCTCCGCATAGTCGCGGTTGATACGCAAATCCGGGACATCGCGGTTATTCATGCTTAATACCAGTTCGCCATTATGCGCTTCGACAATAAAGTCAGGCACCACGGTATTCATCACCGTTTCCATCGCCCCTCCCCAATCGCTGCCGGGCTTGGGATTCAGCAGTGTGATCTCGCGGATCGCTTTCTTCAGCTGATCTTCGTCGCAATTCAGCGAACGCATGATCTTATCGTAATGTTTGCGGATAAAATCTTCATAATAATCACGCAGCACCTGCGTCGCCTGCAGCACTCCTCCG
Source organism: Tannerellaceae bacterium (assembly GCA_031555145.1). Classification (GTDB taxonomy): domain Bacteria; phylum Bacteroidota; class Bacteroidia; order Bacteroidales; family Tannerellaceae; genus JAJDIA01. The sequence continues at coordinate 12,168 of JAVBUR010000090.1, forward strand.
GTTTGTTTCTTCCGGGCCAACTGTAGCAACAGGCATTCCCTAAGATCGCCGGCACACACGCCCGGCGGTTCAAAGTCACGGATTACCTGCAATACACTCTCTATTTCTTCTTCCTCTACTTCCACACCGGCCTGGAAGACCAGGTCGTCAGCAATGGAAGCCAAGTCGCGACGCAAATAGCCGTCATCGTCAATATTTCCGATGATATATTCGGCGATTTGCATTTCTTTCGGAGTCAGTTCGCGCAGTCCGAGTTGTTGCAGCAGGTACTCGTGAAGCGACTGGCCGATGGAGAAAGGTATTTCTTCCCTACGTTCGCTTCGTTCAGTGATTTCCTGGAGCTTATAGTCGGGGATATCGTCTTCGGTCAGGTAATCGCCCAGTGACAAGTCTACATCCGACATCGACTGGCCCTCATCCTCTTCCCCGCCGTCCGTACCGTCAAAATCATCTATGGGTTCAGCACCCTCTTCCAATGCAGGATTTTCTTCCAGTTCGTGTTTGACACGTTCTTCCAGTTCAATAGCAGGAAGCTCCAGCAGACGGATCAACTGGATCTGTTGGGGCGAGAGTTTTTG
>JAVBUR010000006.1:0-40382 GCA_031555145.1 Tannerellaceae bacterium
CCTAACTTAAAACAAAAAATACAATAACCCTAAATCTGGGAAAACCCGAAACTTACATTCCACAGCATCATAAACAACTGAATCACAAATACTTAATATCATTTTCCACCCCGCATATCACTTGCCTTCGTGTTGCCTATACCATGCCTATACTATGCCTTCGTGTCTTTTACCTCTTTTCAACACCCCAAAACGCCCTTTTCCTCTTTCTGAAAATAACAATAACCCTGCGCCTCGATTCGACCACATTCAATTCCGGCCAGGATTGAAGCTTCGGATCCCGGCTCCTTGCTAATAATGGGACAGGCTTTTGGACTTTTGGCGGGATTATTTGGCGGAGATATGAGGAAATTTTATTAACTTTGTGTTTGTTGATCGCGTGGCTGTTATGAGAAGATTAATGCTATACTGTTTACTGTTATTGCTGCCGTTCGTTGTTTATCCGAAAACAGCGGGCGATGAGGCATTAACGACTCTCTATGCGTTGATCGACCAGAAGCCGGTGTTCGAGAAAGAGAAGGAGATACGGATTGCCGGGATCAAGCAGATGTTCGATGTGCCGGGGCTGACGCCGGAACAACGGTACAGGATCAACCGGCAATTGCATGATGAATACCGGGTGTTTATTTCCGATTCGGCTATTTACTATATGCAGCAAAACCTGGAGATTGCCCGTGGACTAGGGAGAGCCGACCTGACTTATGAATCGCAGATAGCGCTGTCTTTTCTTTACTCTATAGTGGGAATGTCGTTTGATGCAAAGGATTTGCTTGACGGGATTGATGGAACGTTGTTGAAGCGGCAACCGGAATGGCTGTTGATCGAATATTATGGTGCCTACAAGGAACTGTACCGTTACTATACGTCGCTCTCGCCGCAGAACCAGGATACGTATTACGCCAAATGCGTACTTTACCGCGATTCGTTGCTGGCTGTTGTCGATCCGGCTACCCAATTCTACAAGATTCTCTGTGCCGAAGCCTATATGGACGAGGGACGGACGGCGGAAGCCCGTCGCCTGCTGCTCGACCAGTATGAACAAGCTCCAGGCGAAGGGCGCGAAAAAGCGATCCTGACCAATGTGCTGGCCAATATCTACCGGATGGAGGGGAACCTGGAAGAACAGAAGCGGTTCTATGCCATCTCGTCGATTTGCGATATCCGCCATGGGATCAAGGAAAATGCATCGATGCAGTCACTGGCGTCTGTGCTGTTCAAGACCGGGGATATCGACAATGCTTACCGGTGCATCAAATCGTCGATGGACGATGCGATGTTCTGCAATGCCTACCTGCGTACGTTTGAGGCGTCGGCTGTATTTCCGATTATCGATGCCGCCTATCAGGAGAAGGTCGGCAAGCAACAACACAAACAACGGGTGGTGCTGTGGCTGGTTAGTTTTTTGTCGCTGCTCTTGGTGGTAACCGTGTTGTACATCAATAAGCAGATGAAGCGGGTAGCGCGTATCCGTAAAGAACTATACCATGCCAATGTCAAACTGAACGAACTGAACGACGACCTCCGGCAGACGAACGATCAACTGTCGGAGGTGAACGGGGCGCTTACCGGCGTCAACCGTGAACTGTCGGAAACGAATACCGTGAAAGAGGTCTACCTGGGCAAGTTTATCGACCTTTGTTCCAACTATATCGACAAGCTTGATACCTATCGCCGGCAGTTGGGCAAACTGGCCTCGGCCGGTAAGGTGGAGGCACTGTATGCGGCGATTAAATCCACCCGCTTTATCGACGATGAGTTACGCGATTTTTATCTTAATTTTGACGAAACATTCTTACATATATACCCCACGTTTATCAACGAATTCAATGAACTGTTCCCGGAGAGTGAACGGCAGCATCCCCGCCAGGATGAACTGATGACCCCCGAGCTTCGTATCTATGCCCTGGTTCGCCTCGGTATTCAGGACAGTACGAAGATTGCCGGTTTCCTTCGCTATTCCGTTTCTACTGTTTATACCTATCGCTCAAAACTGCGAAGTAAGTCTCTTTACAAGGAAGATTTTGAGGAACGGGTGAAGAAAATAGGTGTCCATACTGTTTAGATTTTCGGCCCTGCCGAAAGTGCTTATTCGTCTGTCTGCCAAATTGATAACACATTCTACTATTTAGATTTTTACTTGACGGAAGCCTTAAGCAACTTTCCAGAACCTATATTTGTTAAATAAATACACAGGATACCAAAATTTGCTAAATCCCTAAATGTATTATCATGAAAAGAAAACAATCGAATGTTAGTAAGATCCTTCTATGTACATATATATGTGTATGTATGTTGATGGGTGTGACCGCTTTTGCACAAAATAAGCAGGTCACGGGTACTGTTTTAGATGAAAGGAATGAGTCGGTGATCAGCGCTTCTGTCGTCCAGAAGGGCACCTTGAATGGTACAGTGACCGACGTCAATGGCCGTTTCTCTCTCGAAGTACCGGAAAATGCAACCCTTGTAGTGTCGTATATCGGCTACAAGACACAGGAAATACCGGTTGCCGGTCAGCGTACATTTAAGATCGTACTGAAAGAAGACCAGCAGTTGCTCGGTGAGTTGGTCGTAATCGGGTATGGTAGCGTGAAGAAGAGCGACCTGACCGGATCGATTACCGCCATTGGTGAGAAAGATTTCAAGCAGGGGCTGTCGACCTCCCCGGCAGAACTGATCGGCGGCAAGGTGGCCGGTGTACAGATTACCTCCAATGGGGGACGTGCCGGTTCGGGCGCTCGTATCCGTATCCGTGGTGGGGCTTCGCTGAATGCGAGCAACGACCCGTTGATCGTGATCGATGGTGTGCCGATCGATAATGGCGATATCATGGGATCGGCCAACCCCCTGGCGACAATCAACCCGAACGATATCGAGTCGATGAACGTGCTGAAGGATGCTTCGGCGACAGCGATCTACGGTTCGCGTGCCTCCAACGGGGTGATTCTGATCACCACCAAGAAGGGGACGCTCGGGCAGGTGCTGAAAGTCGACGTGTCGTCGCAGAACTCCATCGCGACAGTCGCCCGCAAGGTCGACGTACTCTCGGGCGATGAATACCGCGACCTGGTGAAGAACTATCCCGGCGTCCAACAACGTTACCTCGGTTGGCTGGGGACGGCCAGCACTGACTGGCAGGACGAGATCTTCCGCAGCGCTTTTACGACAGATAATAATATCAGTATCAGCGGGTCAGCCAAGAACATGCCCTACCGTGCATCGGTGGCTTACCTGAACCAGAACGGTATCCTGAAGACGGATAACCTGCAACGTGTGACCGGTTCGTTTAACTTGTCGCCTACCTTCTTCGACAACCACCTGACGGTGAACCTGAACGCTAAAGGAACCTACGCCCACCAGAAGTTTGCCAACAGCGGCGCGATCGGTGCAGCCTTGCGTATGGATCCGACTAAACCGGTAAAGGCCGACGGTTTCGACCAGTTCAACGGCTACTGGACTTGGCTCGACGGTGAGACGACCAACCCCAACTCGCTGGCTACCATGAACCCGGTGGCGCTGCTGATGAGCCGCGATGACCAGTCGGATGTATTACGCAGCCTCGGAAATGCACAGTTTGACTATAAGTTCCATTTCCTGCCCGAATTACGCGCCAACCTGAACCTGGGGTATGACGTATCGCAGGGGAAAGGGAAAGTGATCGTCCCGCAGTGGGCGCCGCAGACCTTTACCCTCGGCGGACAAGGCGAAGGGGGTGAACGCACACAATATGAACAGAACAAGCGCAACCTCTTGTTTGAGTTCTACCTCAACTATAATACATACGTGGAATCACTCAAGAGCCGCTTCGACATCGTGGCCGGGTATACCTACCAGGACTGGAAGACAACGACGAAGAACTTCGATCGCACCACCTATTCGGGCAAAGTGCTGTCGTCACCCACCTTCCCCCAGGATGCGATTCAGAATACGCTGCTGTCGTACTACGGACGTCTGAATTATACGCTGTTGGACCGCTACCTGATCACGGCTACCGTACGTCGCGACGCCTCTTCGCGTTTCGGTACCGACAACCGTTGGGGTACTTTCCCGTCGGTGGCTCTGGCCTGGCGTATCTTCGACGAAGCCTTTATGAAGGACTTTTCCAATCTGTCCAACCTCAAACTGCGTCTGGGCTTCGGGGTGACCGGCCAGCAAGACGGTATCGGTAACTATGACTATATCCCGACCTATTCCTACAGCGAAGGAACGGCAATGATCCAGATCGGTGATAACTTCTACCACACCTGGCGTCCGAACGGATACGATAAGAATCGCAAATGGGAAGAGACCAAGACCTGGAACGTGGGTCTCGACTATGGCTTCTTCGACAACCGTATCTCGGGTAGCGTAGACTATTACTACAAGGAAACGTCCAACCTGCTGAATGAAATTCCCATCCCGATGGGAACTAACTATACGAACCAGATTATCAAAAATATCGGTAGCCTGAACAACCGTGGCATTGAAGCCAGCATCAGTCTGATCCCCGTGGAAACGAAAGACTGGCACTGGGATCTGGGCTTCAACGTGACCTACAACAAAACACGGATCGAAAAGCTGTCGATGAACGACGGGTTGCATTCTTCTTATGTAGGTGTGCCGACAGGCGGTGTCTCCGGTGGTACGGGTAGTACGATCCAGATCCACTCCGTAGGCTTTGCTCCGAACGCATTCTACGTTTACAAGCAGCTCTATTTCGAAGACGGTACGCCGGTGGAAGGGGGCTATGCCGACCTGAATGGTGATGGTGTGATCAACGAACAAGACCGTTACCAGTACAAGAAGGCCGACCCGGATGTGTTTATGGGCTTCAATACGAATGTATCCTACAAACGTTGGACATTCAACACCGCCCTGCGTGCCAACCTCGGCAACTATGCATACAATAATATCAATGCTGATGCCGGTAACTATTCGCAGGTGCTCAACCCGAGCGACTACCTGATGAACTCGGTTAAGGATATCCTGAATACGCAGTTCTACAACCGCCAGTTGTTCTCGGACTACTATATCCAGAATGCCTCTTTCCTGAAGATGGATTACCTGACGGTCGGATACGATTTCGGTGAAGTCTTCCCCAGGGCAAATCTGCGGGCGAACTTCACTGTGCAGAACGTATTCACGATCACGAACTACGACGGGGTTGACCCGGAAATCGGCGGAGGGATCGACAACAACTTCTATCCCAATCCGCGTACGTTTATGGTGGGCCTAAACCTTAGTTTCTAATCATTAAAATCAGTCAGTTATGAAAAAGATATCAATATTCAATCGATTCGCCTGCACGTTGTTTGCCGCCGCCCTGCTGGTGTCGTGTGTGAACGACCTCGACCGATTCCCGGAAAACCAGAGTACGGACAAGATAGTCTACAGTACCTTCGATGGCTATAAGGAAGCTGTCGGCAAGGTGTATGCCGCCTATACGCTCACCGGTAACCAGGGACCCGCCGGTTCGCCCGATATCGTCGGGTTGGACGAAGGCAATTATGCCGGATTCCTCCGTGGATTCTTCAATATTCAGGAACTGCCTACGGATGAGGCGATGTGTATCTGGAACGACAACGGTATTCCGGGGTTGAATTATATCAACTTCTCCACCGAGAACCCTTTCACGAAAGGCTTCTATAACCGTTGCGTGATGATCGTGATGTATGCGAACAGCTTTATCAAGAACTCGACCGACGAGATTGTGAGTGGTAAAGGTTTTACACCCGATGAGGTGGCTCAGATCGGCTACTTCCATGCGGAGGCTCGTTTTCTGCGTGCTTTTGCCTACTGGGTGCTGATGGATACCTACGGCAATCCGCCGTTTGTGGATGAAAACTCCGAACTGGATGTGCCGCCGACGCAGATCAGCCGTGCCGACCTGTTCAAGTATGTGGAAAAGGAACTGCTGGATATAGAGAGCAAGCTTGTTGATGCCCGTGGGAATGAATACGGGCGTGCCGACAGAGCTGCCGCCTGGGCGTTGCTGGCCCGCCTGTATCTGAATGCCGGCGTCTATACAGGCCAGCCTCGTTATTCGGACGCCATCGGGTACGCTCAGTTAGTCATCAACGCCAATTACTCGCTAAAGAATATATACGAAAACCTCTTCCTCGCCGACAATAACCTGAACAACAACGAGGTAATCCTGTCGATCAACTACGACGGTGTCCGCACCAAGAGTTATTCGGGCATGACGTTCCTGATCAACTGTGCATTCAACTCAGGTATCCAGAACGACTACGGTCTGAACTATGGTATCACTACCAATGCCGGTTGGGGAGGCGTTCGTGCTCGTAAGGAATTTACTCAGCGGTTCGACAAGGAGAACGACAAGCGTTTCCTCTTCGTGGGTGAAACCGAAGAAATCGACAATGTGAGCGATTTCCGTCAGGGCCTGGCTACGTATAAGTACCGCAATATTACCTCGACAGGCGCCAATGGCTCGGATACGGAGCATGCCGATAACGACTTCCCGCTGTTCCGCCTCGCTGAGATGTACCTGATCTATGCCGAAGCGCAGAAGCGTGGTGGTACGGGGGGAACGGATGGAGATGCCTTGCGATATATGAATACCCTGCGTGAAAGAGCCTTCGGTAACTCAGACCATAACTACACGAACTTCAGCAATGTGTCGCTCGACGAGATACTGAACGAACGTAGCCGCGAGCTGTTCTGGGAATGCCAACGGCGTACCGACCTGATCCGGTTCGATATGTTCACCACGTCCAACTACCTCTGGGCCTGGAAAGGCGGCGTGAAAGAAGGACGCCAAGTGGCGGCCAAGTACAACCTGTACCCGATCCCCTCGTCCGACATCATGGCGAATCCGAACCTGAAACAGAATCCTAATTATTAACGTTTAAAATGACTGTCATGAAAAAAATACATATAACATTGATTTGCCTCGCATCGCTACTCTCTTTCTTTGCCTGTGACAAGGACGAGACGAAGATGTATGTGCTTTCGGCCGAATATGCCACCGTCCCCTCGCTCACCATGCAGGGACCGAGTTTTGTGGAAGTCACACTCGAAAACTACGATATTTTCCCCACGGTGTTGAACTGGTCGCGGGCCGGTTTCGGTAAGGACGTGGTGGTCGAATACATCCTCCAGCTGGATACGGACGAAGCGTTCGGCGGCGACGGACTGACGATCTCGCTCGGTAATAACCTCTTCTCCAAAGCGCTTTCGGGTAAAGATCTGAGCGATTGGGCGATCAAGAACTTCGGAGCGTTTGACGATAAGACCAAGGAAATGAGCGAGCGGACGTTCAATATGCGTATCGCCGCCACACCGGCGTTAGACAATACAACGGTGACGAACTATCCCGACACGGTGTTCTCGAATGTGATTGCCTTGGGTGTACAGGCCTATTACCAGGCACCGGCCTATCCGGAAACGATGTATATGATCGGTGAAGAGTTCGGCGGTTGGGACTGGAGTAGTGAGGGCATAGCCGTGATGACGCCGGTATGGGGTTTCGAAGGTCACTTCTGGACCGTACGCTATATTTCCTCCGGTAAGGGCTTCAAGTGGTGTGCTAAACGCGAATGGAGCGGCGACTTCTTTAAACTGGACGAAGAGATTGGCTATACCGACAAAGATGGTAACGCCTTTGTCGCCACCAGTGGCATGTATATGGTCTATATGGATATGGTCAAGGGAAAGATTGCTGTCGAACCGGCACAGGTCTATGGCATGGGTGACTGCTTCGGCGGTTGGAACACGGGAGCGTATCCGTTCACTGTCGATGGCAAGGTGATGAAGATCACTACCACTGGATCAGGCGAGCTGCGCATGTATGCCAAGTCGACCATTGCCCCGAATGGGGATGACTGGTGGAAGATGGAATTTATCTTCCTCAACGGAAAGATCGAATACCGCGGCAATGGCGACGATCAATCACGAGTGAAAGTAGATGCGGGCAAAACCGTCACCCTCGACTTCAATGCTGGTACAGGTATAGTACAATAAGGCATTCAATACAAAGGATTAGACAGGTTATCCGGGTCGGCCTTCGGGTCGGCCCCTAATCCTTACTTTATTATTTTACCCTATACCGAAGGCTCTTTGTCTTGGGTTCAAAACACTTTTGGATATGAAAATGAAGTTTGTCTGTTTTTTTATCGGTTGCTTTTGCTTCCTGCATATTCAAGCCTTTGCCCAATCGCCGGAACCGGCTTTCTGGTGGGCGGGCATGAAGAATCCTGAGTTACAGGTACTGCTCTATGCCGACAAGGTGGCCGACAGTAAGGTCAGTATTACCGCACGGTCGGCCCGGCTGAAAGAAACCGTCCGGCTGGAGAATGCAAACTACCTCATCCTCTACCTCGACGTATCGCAGGCCGTTCCCGAGCAGTTCAATATCATCCTCGAACAAGGTGGGAAAAAGAAAACCATCCCCTATGAACTGAAGGCGCGCAAAGCCGGTTCGTCCGAGCGGGAAGGCTTCCATGCCGGCGATGTACTCTACCTGATGATGCCCGACCGTTTCGCCAATGGCGATCCTTCCAACGACGTAGTCAAAGGAATGCGCGAGGCTACGGCCGACCGTGCCGAACCCTTTGCCCGTCATGGCGGCGACTTCAAAGGCATCATGAATCACCTCGATTATATCAACGACCTGGGTGTGACGGCTATCTGGCTTAATCCCATCCTGGAAAATGATATGCGCGAGGGCTCGTACCATGGTTATGCCACGACGGACTATTATCGTGCCGATCGCCGCTTCGGTTCGAACGACGAGTTTGTCGCCCTCGTTGACCAGGCGCATGCCAAAGGCCTGAAGGTGGTGATGGACATGATCTTCAACCATTGTGGAAGCGAACATCACTTCTTTACCGACATGCCTTCGCACGACTGGTTCAACTATCCTGACGGATATGTGCAGACCTCTTTCAAGACCAGTACACAATACGACCCGCATGTTTCGGCCTATGACAAGGAACGTGCCCTCGACGGCTGGTTTGTCGAAACAATGCCTGACCTGAACCAACGCAACCGGCATGTGGCCCGTTATCTGATCCAGAACAGCATCTGGTGGATCGAGTATGGCGGTATCGACGGTATCCGCCAGGATACGCACCCGTTTGCCGACTTCGATATGATGGCCGAGTGGTGCAAGGAGGTGACCGACGAATACCCCGATTTCAATATCGTGGGCGAAACTTGGTATGCCAATAACGTAGGCATTTCCTACTGGCAGAAAGACAGCAAGCTGGCTGCTCCCCGGAATTCGAATCTTCGCACGGTGATGGACTTTCCGTTGAAGTTTGCTTCTGAACAGGCATTTGATGAGGAAACGGATCACGAGAAGGGGTTGTCGCGCCTGTATGAACTGCTGGCACAAGACCTGGTATACGCCGATCCGATGAACCTGTTGGTCTTCCTGGATAACCACGATACTTCGCGCTTCTTCCGTGTGCCGACTGATGAATCCGGGCTGGCGCGTTACCGGCAGGCACTTGCTTTTTTGCTTACCGTCCGTGGTATCCCGCAGATATACTATGGAACGGAGATCCTGATGGCGGCCGATAAAGCGGAGGGAGACGGTAAACTTCGCAATGACTTCCCCGGCGGCTGGTCCGGCGACAAGACGAGTGCCTTTACGGTAGCGGGACGGACGGAGTTGCAGAATAAAGCCTTCGATTATGCCCGCCGGTTACTGCAATGGCGTCGGGGCAATGAGGTGATTGCTAAGGGCACATTTACCCATTTCATCCCAACCTCGAATAGCGTCTATGTCTATGGACGCACGTATGGAGATAAGTCAGTGGCCGTGTTCCTCAACGGTACCAGCCTGGCGAAGAAAGTCACCCTCAGCCAATACCGTGAAATATTGCCGGCCTTTACCGCCAACGATGTGGTGAGCGGAAAGAAGGTTGACCTGAGTGGGCGGGAACTGGAACTCGCGCCGCGTGACGTACTTATTTTGGAATTCTAACTCTATCAATATATAACGTATGAAATGGATGTATCTTGTAGCTGTAAGCCTGTTGGCGTCATGTGTCTCTTGTACGAAGGATGACGATGGAAAGGAACCGGATCGTGGTGGATCGGCGGAGCATGTTGTGTATAAAGACGGGATCACCCGTATCAGCGACGACTCCCTGGCGTTTGTCTTGTACGCTCCCGGGAAGTCGACCGTCCATCTGATTGGTGACTTCAACAACTGGCAGGCAACAGACACTTACAAGATGCGGAAAGACGGTGACCGTTTCCGTCTCAGTATCGGCGGGCTTGACAAAACGAAGTCCTATATATGTCAGTATCTGATCGATAACGCGATCCGGATAGCTGACCCATATACCAATCAGGTGGCAGATCCGGAGTATGATGCACAGATACCCGCCGGCATTTATCCGGGTCTGCCTTCCTATCCCGTAGGAAAGACAACGGAGATAGCGATGGTGGTCAGTACCCGTACGGATGCGTATGCCTGGAAAACAGCACCCTATACCGTGAAGAGGAAGGAAGACCTGGTGATTTATGAACTCCTGATCCGCGACTTCACCGAAGAACGCAGTATCAAGGCAGTCAAGGCGAAGTTGCCGTATCTGAAATCGCTGGGGGTAAATGCGATTGAACTGATGCCGTTCAATGAGTTTGAAGGGAACGACAGCTGGGGATACAATCCCTCATTCTACTTCGCAACAGATAAGGCATACGGCACACCGGCAGATTATAAGTCATTTATCGACGAATGCCATGCCAATGGAATGGCCGTCATCATGGACATGGTGCTGAACCACAGCTACGGGCAGTCGCCATTAGTACGTATGTACCAGGACGGCGCAGGAAAAGTGACAGCCAATAACCCGTGGTACAACGTCACCTCCCCCAATACAACCTATTCCTGGGGATACGACTTCAACCACGAAAGCCAGTACACCCAGCAACTGGTCGATAGCGTTTGCTCATACTGGATGACACATTACCGGATCGACGGTTTCCGCTTCGACTTCACCAAAGGCTTTACCAACAAGGGCGGTGACGGTTGGGCGTACGACGAATCCCGGATCAATATCCTCAAGCGTATGACATCGGAGATATGGAAACGTAACCCCGATGCGATTGTCATCTTTGAACACTTGGCCGATAACGCCGAAGAGAAAGCCCTGTCCGACTATGGTATCCTGCTTTGGGGAAACCTCAATTACCGGATGAACGAAGCTACCATGGGCTGGACACAAAAAAACACCGACAACAGTTGGAACTCCGATATCTCCTGGGGCTCTTACCTGAACCGTGGATGGAGCCAACCCAACCTCGTCGCCTATATGGAAAGCCACGACGAAGAGCGGCTGATGTATAAAAACAAAGCGTACGGAAAAGAATACATGGGTTATAACGTCAAACAACTCTCCACCGGCCTGCAACGTACCGGGGCTGCCGCTGTCATCCTGTTCTCACTGCCCGGCCCGAAGATGATCTGGCAGTTCGGCGAGTTAGGTTACGATTATTTCCTCGGTTCCTCCATGGAAGAAGGCCGCCTCGAAAAGAAACCCATCCGCTGGGATTACTATGACGACCCCGATCGCCAGGCCCTGTTCGACGTCTTTGCCTCCATGATCCGCCTACGGCAAACCCATCCGGCATTCACCACAGCCGATTACCTCATCGACCTCAAAGAACCCTTTAAATACATCACCCTCAAATCCGCCGGTCAATCCTCCGCCCAAACCATCTGTGCCGTAGCCAACTTCGATGTAGTCACACAAACCAAAACGGTAAACTTCACCCAATCTGCCCACTGGAAAGACTACTTCTCCTCCCACGAACTCACCACCACCGGCACCACCGCCGATGTAGAACTGCAACCGGGGGAGTACAGGCTGTATATGAGTGATTAATGACGGCTTGTCTTCATTGATTGTCATTTTGCTTGATCAACAAGGTGTCCTCTTGTTTTTTTATACATGATTTATTCGAAATCGGTGCTTCAGTTAGCGGTATCTCATTATCTTTGAGGATATTTTATCAATACTATGAATAAGAAACTATCTGCTTTCATCCTGCTTTCAGGATCAGCGCTGGCGATGCAAGCGCAGGATAAACCCAACGTGATTGTCTTTCTGGTAGATGATATGGGCTTGATGGATACGCAGGTGCCTTTCATCACAGATGGGAAAGGTAACCCGGTGCGGTATCCGTTGAATGAATGGTATCATACGCCAAGTATGGCACGGTTGGCCAATCAGGGAATACGCTTCTCCACTTTTTATGCACAAAGTGTCAGCTCTCCCACACGGGCATCGATCATGACGGGGCAAAATGCGACGCGTCATCGGACGACTAACTGGATCAATTCCGAAACAAACAACAAAACACCCTATGGTCCTACGGCATGGAACTGGGAAGGAATAAAGAAGGGTGATACGACGCTGCCCCGTGTCTTGCAGCAGACAGGCTATCGTACGATCCATGTGGGGAAAGCGCATTTTGGATCCATGAATAGCGAAGGAGAAAATCCTCAGAACGTAGGTTTCGATATCAATATTGCCGGATCATCCATCGGGCAACCCGGCAGCTATTATGGCGAATCCGGCTATGGCCATATCAAAGGAAATAAACAACGGGCCGTACCCGGTCTGGAAAAATACCACGGTACGGATACTTTCCTTTCCGACGCCCTGACGATGGAAGCGGGTAATGAGATAACCCGGGCGGTGGAAGAAAAGAAGCCCTTTTTCCTCTATATGGCGCATTATGCGGTACATACCCCTTTCGAACCCGATAATCGCTTCCTGAGTAATTATGCGGCTTCGGATAAACCACAGCAGGCAAAGTATTTTGCCACCCTGATAGAAGGGATGGATAAATCGCTCGGTGATATCATGGATCGGCTGGAATCATTGGGCGTGGCAGAAAATACCCTGATTGTTTTTTTAGGAGATAATGGCTCGGATGCCCCTCTTGGGATAGATGATAAAGGATATTATTCCTCCGCTCCGTTGCGAGGCAAGAAAGGGACGGAATACGAAGGTGGTACCCGTGTCCCTTGTATTGTCGCCTGGGCAAAGCCAGATGCCGGAAACCGTTTCCAGCAATCATTCCCTGTCCAACAGAAAACCATACAGCAACAGATGGGAACCGTCATGGATATCTACCCCACCGTACTGTCACTCACCGGCGTGCAGAACCCCGAAACGCATATCGTGGATGGCTTCGACCTGAAAACCCTGATAGCCGGGAAGTTGGACAAGGCGCGTCCGGAACGATTCCTCATGCACTTTCCCCATGCACACCGGGGAAACTATTTCACCTCTTTCCGCAACGGCGACTGGAAACTCATTTATCACTACCACCCCGAATCACCGGAATTTCCCTCCTATGAATTGTTTAATTTGGCGGCCGATCCCTTTGAAAACAATGATTTGTCCGGAAGCCGGAAAGACATTGCTAAGTCTATGATCCAACAAATGGCTACCCAACTGGAAGCAGAAGGAGCACTTTATCCGGAAGATGCGCAAGGGAATGTAGTGAAGCCGATCGTGTTTTGATTTACAATGATTTATATTCTCAAACCCCGCCCGCTTTGCTTGTCACACACATACCTTCTTTCCCGGAGGGGTTGTCAATGAATTGATCCCGGTATTGCCGGGGAGTCACCCCGGCCTGTTTCAGGAAGACCGAATAGAAGGTAGCTGGTACGGCAAAACCGCTGCGCGAAGCCACTTCTTCAATGTGCATTTCCGGATATATTTGCAGGAGTGCTTTCGCGTATTCAATCCGGTATTGTTGTACTACCTGGCTGAAACTTTCCCCCATCCCTTTATTGAACACCAGGGAAAGATAGGAACGGTTCAGCAACAGCACCTCGCTCACATCTATCAGTTTGAAATCTTTCCGAAGGTAAGGCTGTGCCGTCTGCATCCACTTTTTGACCTGATCGGCATACCCGGGCAGGAGAGCCTCAAACGTCTCGTCAACGTATCCATCCGGCAATTCCAGGCAACTGTCATAGATGCCTGTAACCGCCGATGCATCCAACGCAACTGCCGGCTGGGTGGATATAGCACCCGCTCCTCTGTGGAACAGCCCTTTATATATCAGAAAAGCAAAGAAGAGAAGGCAAAGAAGTAAAAAAACTTCGTGGGCGGCCTCCCAACCGTTGAAAAGCCATAGCAGATACAATAGCATAACCGGCGCAAGCCCCCAACCGGCCTGCCGCAACCAGGACAAGTCTCCCGGCAGTGCCTTCAGCGCCTTTTGCTTGCACCACTGTAGGTGTCGTGCGTGGTAATTTGCGAGTAACCAGAACAATCCCACTACGTATAACAAACCGGACAGAAAAAGAATGACCCGGAACCAGACGTTGAATTCCTGGAAATAACGGATAAGTTCCACCCCATTTGAAAGCACACGTACGGGTTTACCACTGATCGTGACTGTCAGGTAATAGAGTAGGATCGGGCAGAGGCAGGGGATAGCGGCAAGGACGCGGTTTCTCCAGTTCATCAATCCCGGATGAACCACCTCAAGCAGGTACACCAACAGAAGAAATGCCCCGAAAGTACCTGTCGCGATGAGGCTGACCGGGAAAAAGGGAGTCCCGGCAACCGGTATCATATGATCATCCGGCGTTGCCCACAGTATCAATAGGGCATTGGCATAACAACATAACAGTCCCCCCGCCAATAACCGCCTGGCGCGAATACCTTCCGATCGGCAGAAAAGAAATACACTCCCCAAAAGGTACTCCTGCGCACAGGCAATTTGCAGATATGTCAAATGTATCATATTATGGTATGATCTTAAAAAGTGAAAGGCGCCCCGCTCTTAGGGGACGCCTTTTTTAGCCAAGGCCTGGTTATGTAATCATAGTCGTTTACAGGTTTGGCTCTCTCAAGAAATATCTTAGTTCTTCTTAGCGAAGAATGTATGCTAATAATGTATTTATTTAGATATCTTCAGGGTTGAACTACGGAACCTCCTGCAGCAAGCTCGGGTGAATATGGGCGGTGGCGATGGAGAGCACGCCGTCCAGGGAGACGAGTACCCGGCGGTCTTGCCGGATGCGTACCACGGTGCCTTCGACGCCGATGAAGGGGCCGTCGGTCACGCGGACACGTTTGCCTTTTTGCAAGTGGGAGGCGTCCGCATGATCGAGATAGATTAACTGTTCGTCCAATGTGCCGGAAACGGCAATAAAGTGTTGCATCTCTTTCTCGCGGACGACGATCGGTTTGCGTATTGTCCGGTCCATCAGGTAGCGCATGGGGAGGGTGGACTCCAATTCGCGTTTCAATGTGTCGAGAACCTCACGGGTGGAGCGGATGAAGATCAGGTTGCGGATCACCGGTACCAGTACGCGTTGCTTCCGTCCTCTTTTGATCTTCTCCTCATACCGCATGGGAATATAACTCTCCAGCTTATTTTCGTCTAAAGCAGATTTTAATTTCATTTCGCGACCATAGGTAACACGAATGACGAACCACTCAGGAGAAATGACTGAACGCATTGAAAATTAATTTACAATAGAACACACTCTGGGGACTCACGAAAATAATTCTTTTCGTGTTTTCAGTCTACAAAATAGGCTAACTTGTTAACTCCAAAAAGCACTACACTATCCAGTAGTAGTACTATTTTGATTAATTTTTATTACCAGAGGATATGATCTTTCTGCATATGTCTTTGTGTATATGCCTGAAATATGTTTGTCATTAAAAACATCTAAACATAAGAATATCAGATACATAAACTGTTTGAAAAAACGAACGTTTTTTCAAATATCGTTATCTATATTAATTTTTATCCGATCGCATGAGAGATTAGTGCGAAAAGCTGCTTTGCAACATGAAACAGCTTGTTATTTTATGTTTTGATTCATTTTTTGTATTAATTACTGTTCAAATTTAGTTTTCTTTACTACCTTTGTGATGAGGAAATGGTGTTCGAAAAAACGTTCGTTTTTTCGAATAAGTAAAGCCTGCTTTACCACTCCTTTTTCATTTGTTTTTATTCTTTTCTGATGGCGGGTTTTGGTATCTGTTTTTTGATTTCAAAACTCCAACCGGTTTCATGCCACCCGTAATCGAATGGCATTAAGCCGGTTGGAGTTCACCCCTGATGTCACCGTCCGAAACACCCTTCGGCGGGACAGTAGTAGGGGAATTTCCGCACACGTCCTTCGCGGCACAGGCGCCCGGCAGCCTCCAACGCTTGTAGTCGTCGGTTGGCGGTAGAACGGGTCAGCCCGCTCAGGCCCTGGAATTCGACACGGGTAATGCTGTCGTGGCCGGCAAACCAGCGGGTGAGCAGGTTGTCAAGATCTTCCGCTGTCTGTTCTTTGGAATGCCGCTTCTCGGGTTGCCGCACGAAGGTAGCTCCTTTGATCGCTTTGCGGGCGGCATGATCGGGACAGAAGGAGAGTGACTTCACCTTGACCGATTCGGCCCGGATCTCGGACGCCGACTGTATCGGCGGACACGTAAGCGTCAGTTGGAAGTACCCCAAGCCGTCGAAGTGTACCCGGCAGCCATTCTTGAGGTGCATAATAATGTAATCGACCAGCAACGTTGTAGCCCCCAGCACATCGCCTCTGGTGAGCGAACTTGTCTGGTGCATCAGTTCCGCCAGGTCGTTGAGCGAAACAGTGTTACGGGTTATCACACGTGCATGAAGTTTTTCTCTTCGTCCAGCCCCTTGTTTAGGCGGGTTCTGGTAAAAATCATAATGAATACTCATAATCTAATGGTTGGTTTATAATGTAGTAATACAAACAACAGTATCCGGTAAAAAATGCATCCGCATCTTTTGTATTGCTCACCTGGCTGGGTAATGATACGCACCTTGGTGAGCAACCTTGCGCACCCGGGCGAGTAAGGATGCTCAGCCGGGTGAGCAAACCTAAGAATCCTGACAAATATACTATTTCTACGGGACTTTTCCAATACTACATTAGCCTCCTGCCAACAGTGCATTTTAGCCTGAAAATGGTTGGATGTACGGATTTTTTCGTATTATATTTGTGGCACACGGTGACGTTTGATTGACGTTTTGTCATCAAATGTCACCGTAATGGATTGTAGGATCGTGGATTGGAATTTGGAATCAAAATTCGCAACATGAACTGAGAGGAGGGACAGGCTGGCAGAATCATCGAAAAAGTGTACTCAACAACAGATTCTATCATCGAAAAAATGTAAATAAGTGCATGTTGTATCACCCAAAAACAATTCAGGTGAAACAAACAGACGACGCACCCCGAGGTACGCCGTCTGTCGCTATTTACCGGACTGGTCCGGTGGTCATGGTTGGTCTCGTCGATGATTATTTAAAACCCAGCAGGTGGATCATACCCCAGTTGACATTTGCCTGGAGCTTGATAAACTGGCCTACCGACAAGTCTTCCGGCGCTTCTGTCTCACCTACACCCGGAGCAGCCGGATTGGCCGGATTGTTTAATGTCTTGGCGCCAATACTATATAAATGATTGCGGTATACGCCAAATGAGGATTGGGTTTCGCCTGCTTGTACATCGTCCGCAGGAATAACAACCGTCCAAAACAGGGTGATTGCGTTGTCACTATCGACTAACTGCAACTCCAGGGTAGTGTCTTCGGGTTTATCAAACGGCACCATGAATTGTCCCCCCAGTACGGTATTGGCCAGCACATTCACGCCGGTCAAACCTGCGGGCTTCGCCCAACCGGTATCCCCTTCGCCCAGAAGGCCGTCACCATTGGTATCGCCTGCTGGAAACCAGTCGGATAGGTTAATTGAATAAACCGTGTAACCAGGATCAAAAATAGTCGAAAAATTGGCTGTCGTGGTCAATTCCTGACTTGAACCATTCACGTCGTGCTCCCCAATACCTTCGACGAAGTTGACCACTGTGTTTTTCATTCGTGCCACGAGACGGAGCGTCTTTGTAGTCTTACCGCTCACCACCGCCGGGATATTTTTAAAGTACCCGAACGCACCGGCTACCTGACGATAAAGCGTTATCGAGGCGTCAGCAACAAACGCACCTTCCGACACCGTCACAGTGCTTTTGCCCGCAAAAATTTCTTCGGCTTCCGTGGAAAAAGTCACCGAGAGAGGAGCAGCCAACGTAGCCCCCACCGTGGGCAGAGTGGGAGTCACTGCACCGGTTGAATACGCATACGACCAAAGTGTATATGTGCCATCGTCCAGTTTATCTGAGGTCAACACCCTATACGTGTATTTGCGGCCATCAACATAACCGACACTGACAGCCTGCCAGTTGGCGATTGTATACACAAACAAGACCTTGTTCGCATTATCGGTAGCATACACTACGACTTTGTCAACCGTCTGTTTGGCCTCCGAGCCAGATAGTACCCTGCCCGCTCGCGTTAAAACCGTACTGGAAACCTGAAGTGTAAACTCCTGACCGCTGTTCTGACCCTGATCGGGAACCTCATCATGACTGTTGTCGCATGAAATCAATGCAATCGATGCGACAAGCAAAGAAAAGTAAAGATTCTTCTTCATTTTTTAATCGTTTTTAAATGAATCCCAATTAATAAATAGACAAACGCAATTGCAATTGTGGATGGAACACACATAAAGCAATGATTGTTTCATCTATTACATTATTAATGGAAAATTAAGAAGAACACAGAGAAAAGGCCCGTTCACAGGCCAACCAGTTAAAAATAGTAACCGGATATTACTCCTCACAACATCCCTGTCATCCAGCGGATCTCATTCCAGCGGTTCTGGTTATCTTTGTTTGCCCGGGCAACCTGGATGTTATAGCGGCTTTGCATACTGACGAGCATCTCGGGATCAATCCCCAATGCGGCTTCAAAAAGCAAAGTATTTAGTAGCCTAGTTGGGCTGAAACCCTCTCCCTCTTTTGTCCGGTTTCAACCCGGGGGCAAAAGAGGGAGAGGGCTAAAGCCCAAGACGAATATTATAGAAACCTATTATATGTTTTTCCTAAGTTCAATAATCTCTTTTATCTCACTGGGAATCGGTAGGGTACAAAGTAAAGATAGGACACCAGCTCCTGCATTAGCTATGCTGGCCGATAGTCACTTTTGTTTGTACGCAAGTTGATAAATGATGCTGGCCGGATAAAAAAGTACGCACGAGAACGGATGCTTCAATGTCCGATTGGTCGAAGGCGGGACGTTTGTTTGATTGCCTGGGCTTGACTATCTGCGGTTGGATAATAGGTGCTCGCCAGTTCTTAATGGGCTGGTTCTGTTGGATGTTTGTGATCTGTACAATCGTTATTATATTCATGAAGTTCCTCATATGTGTATGATTGGTTTTCTTCGATAGCAAAGCCGACAATTGGTTCTATAGTTGAAAAATTGCAGGCGTATATACGCATAATACTACCAGCAATTCCTGCTATGCCTCCACGATAGGAGCCACCTGTGACCTCATCAGAATAATTATAATTTGTATGCAGCTCGGTAGCATTGGTGAATCCACAAATACCACCAACAAATAAAGTGGGATTTGTTGTTTTTACATTACCATAATTCGAACATTGTTTGATCAAACCTTGTAGGCTATTTCCGCAGATGCCCCCGACAACTGAGCCATCATCATAGTTATACCTTTCCCCGCAATTCTTGCCACCATCTAAATATATTGAGGTCTCGCTACTACTATTCGTGCAACCAAAGATGGTTCCGCCATCGTTTTTTCCGCAGATGCCGCCGACATTACATTCATAGGTGTTGGATGAGATAACTGTTATGTCTCCGATAAAGGTGCACTTGCTAATGGTGCCTTCATTCGTATTACAGATGCCGCCGATGTTGATGTCGGTACTTGCTGTTGTGTTGATAGTTGCATCGATGCTCAAATTAGATATAGTAGCTCCGTTTTCGATTATATCAAAGAGACCGGAAGATAGATTGCTAACTGTTATTGTATGGCCTCCTCCATCAAACTCTCCACGAAGAATTACGGGATAATGATCGGTTAAATTGCTATTGGATAGGTCGATGTCGTTTGTTACTACGAATTTCTTCTTGTCTGTATACGCAGGATTGCTTTTTGCCGAGCTTAAGAACGCTAACATATCCTCTTCATTAGTGATATAGATAGTCTTCTCCTTCGGGGTATACGTAAAGACATACGCGATGGCGTTGCCGGGGTTCCATTGGGAGTGGGAGGCGATGTCTTTGAGGAGGATGGATATTTCGGTGGTGTCATCCGGGGATGTTGGATCGGAAGAAGTGGAAGAGTCGGAAGAACCTTCGGTCAGGGTGAGGGTGACTTTCGCATCTCCTTCGTCGAATGGCTGGGGGAGGAAGAAGAATTCGGCGACGTCTGCTACGTTATTTT
This sequence comes from Tannerellaceae bacterium, assembly GCA_031555145.1. GTDB lineage: Bacteria > Bacteroidota > Bacteroidia > Bacteroidales > Tannerellaceae > JAJDIA01. The sequence goes on from JAVBUR010000006.1 coordinate 20,269, forward strand.
CGGGGTTTGAGTCAGTGAAAGTGATGTCCCCGACGGTGGCTGAGGGGGCAAAGGTGTCGCCAGGGATTCCGTCTGTCCATTGGATGGGAGCCAGATTGGTGGTGGCTGTGTGGTGGATACCGGTGAATGAGACGGTGGCAGTTATGGGGGCTTCCGGCAGTTCGCTTCCCGGGGCCAGGCGTACCTTTACCTTTACACGTGTGAGGGCGTGGTGGAAGGTGAAGTTGACAGGGACCGAGCTGCGGGAGGAAACGAGGGGGGCACTGATCAGGAGGTCGGTGTCCGCATTGTCGGGGACAGTGAAGGTGAGGGTTGGGATGCCTTCCGCTGTGTTTTGAGACAGGGCAATACTGCCTTTGTCGGATGCCAGGTCTTCGCTATGGGGTGAATAAGCGTAGAAATGGATTTCGTCGGCGGGGTTGTTGGGCCAGTATTTGAGGGGGGTGTAGATCCAGGTGGGGAAGTCGGTGGTTGCCTTATGCACCTCTTGGTTGTACATATAGTTAGGGGCGAGGGTCTCGATCGTTGAACCCTGTTCGACATGGAATGCAAAAACGCCCATGCTTTGGATGGTTGCAGAAGTGGTGGAACTGGTGCTACGTGTGTCTAAATCGTGGCTTGTGCTAAACCGGATAAGGCTGGGATCACCGGACGACGTTTCAGGAGATACGAGTTCGTCCTGTATGCAACCGCCAACTGCCAACAACAAGCATAGGCAGGTAATGCCCCGCTTTACGCGGCGCAACCACTGTATGTTCATCTCTGCTTTCATCTGTACCTGGTTCATCTGTTCGTTTTATCTTTGTACCCCGGCAAGCGGTCAGGCTCACCGGGGCTGTAGGGGGTTACTCACGGGGGAGTAGGGAGGGGGGCTTAGTTTCCTTCTTCTTCTGTAGGAAGATCGGGAAGAGCACTGTCAGAAACTTTTTTGAGGAAGATGGATTTGCTGCTTTTCGTGGTCTCCCATCCTAAGCCTCTCGCATTGATAGTATATGAGCCACTGGGTGTTGTTTCTCCGAAATTGAACTCGATGATGTCACCAATAACGAAGTTGTTGAAGAATGCCACATGATCTGTATTGGTAAAGGTGACATCTGCTGCTATATCGGCTCCTACTTTTATAATGAAGTAGTTGGAGTTGGAATCCGTAGATTTCTTGGCTGCATTCATAGCCTGAATCGCTACTAAAAGATTGTCGCTTGTAGCGTCCCCTGAAGTGGCAGACGGGGCATAGATTTCATCTTCCTTTTCTCCCAACTCATCATCATCATCATCATCATTGACTAATTTATCTTGTCCCCAAGCTACAACCTGGGCATCAACCTCAATACCCTCCAAGCCAATTGTGAAGATATAGTTGTAGGCTTTGCCTTTCTGTAAAGTTCCATCGGGCAAAGAAACCTTAGCCGTAGTTGGGGTAATAGAGTATTTACCAGTTAACGCATTGTCTTCAGTGATAACATCATAGCTAATAGAGACAACAACATCTGTACTTGCGTTAATACCACCCTCAGGATATTCCTCTGTAGAGTTCACGGGAAGAGCGAAGAGGTATTGATTTTCGTTGAACAAACTTTTTTCATTGCCGTTATTAAGTAGCGGATGTACATCAGTAGTATAATCTCCGCCATTAATCGTAGAGCCGGTTACTTTTGCAAATGGAATCAAAGCTTTCAGGTTAAGAGTGTCAGCTTCTGCTATGTTTGTCCATACCCTTGTTCCAAAATCGTATGTGCCTTGAATGGCGAATTTGTTACTGGCCTCATTTAGAATTGTTACATCTGTTATATAGACATTGGTTGTTCCTATACCGGCTGTCGTTAAGTCGTGATTTACCCGTGCAGACATCTTAACTCTGGAGAGAATGTGTTTGAATTGGAAAGGTATTTTAGTCGTAATTTTCGTTTGATCAGGTACGCTGTCAACCACAAGATCCGGACTGTTGACTATGTTCGCTCCGTTTCCTTGGGTAGTAACATCACCTGTTTTCACCTTTCCTATCAGATTATAGGTAATAGTGGGAGAGCCTTTTGCGCCATTCCCGGATACCTTAATGTAGTCATTATTGTTGCCTGTAGCATACGGCGCATACGCAAAGAAGCTAATCTTGTCGTCTTTAGTATTCGGCCAGTATTTCAGTGGGGTATATGTCCAAGCGTTGCTTGTGTATTTTACTTCCTGATTCCACATAAAGTTCATCGTTGGCTTCTTGCCGTTATCTGTCTCCTTATTTAAGTCTTCAAACTTTTCTTGCCCCGTATACGCAGCCAGGATACCAAAGCGGGAGGTTTTTATGCCTACAGTTCCATCGCTGCTGTTATCTACATCCCCATTCAGTACCAGTCCCTTCGTTTGTGTGGTATACACGCCGAAGTTGATGGCTTGATCGGAGGCGCCTTGGGGGGTGTCGATCACTTCATTTTGGCTACAGCTTGCCAGGGTGAGGGCAAGGACGGCCGTACTCATTAAGATCTTTTTCATAACTCTGCTTTTTTAAGTGTTTATTAATTGAAAGTTTATTCTCTTGTATAAATTATAGTGGTGTAATTACATGTCGATCACTGTTTTCTGCTCATCGCCCCAGTCGTCGACCACGACGTCGAACATATCCTTGCCGATAAGTCTGGGCAGGTCGACACAGTCGATTACGAGGGTGATTTGTCGGCCGTCGGGACTGTTATACTGTTGGGTGACGTCGAAACTGAGCGGCGTCTGCGGCGGAGTGGGGTAGAGGAGGCTACCATCGTACTCGCCGGTCAGGGTGAAGTCGAGCTGGAGGGTGACCGGCTGCGCTTCTGCCGTGAGGGGGCCGAAGGTGAAGAAGGTGGCTTCGATAGTGCCGTCGGTCGATGATCCGGCATCAAACTTCCGGCTGTTCATCATGAAGGGGCAGCCGGCAGCCGGGCCGCTTGTCCGGTTTGTGACGGGAGCGATCATCGACCCTATGCCCGACAGGAAAGCCCGGCAGGCGCTGGCGCAACTGATGTTTTTGACATGCGCCACCACGTGGCAGGTGTATAGCGTCTGTACGGGTGTGGCACGGATCACATGGCGCTGTCCGGCATCCACTAGCCCCTGATCGATGCGGATAGAGGTGGCAACCATCCCGGGGGTGACCTCAAACTCTTCCTGATACCAGCACGAGAGCGCGTCGGGCGGGAGGATGGGGCGCAGTCCCTGAGGGTTGGCAAAGCGACTGATGCCGCCGGTATAGGACCGGGCATAGTAACCCAGTGTCTCACAGGGATTTTCGCCGTCTAGGGCGAAGGCTACATGACTGCTGAAGTCGGACACATGCTGATCCGGATCGCAATAGTTATTGTGTACCACCAGCGAATAACGGCCAACGGGCAGTTCGATCTCCCCGCCGCGCGGGTTCTGGAAGGGTACGATCATATAGGATTTGCCATGCAACTGTTGATCGTCTCTGGCGATGATCCAGATCGACGACGAGTAGAGGTTGCCTTCCGGATCGCTGTCGGGATTGAGTCCCGAGCGGCTCCAGTCGACCTCTACGATCAGGCGGGCGGATTCGAAGAAGCTCTCTTCCAGCGGACGGTAGCACGAGGTGGCTGTCAGTGCGCAGGTTATCAACAGGAGCAGGTGAGTGGTGATCTGTTTCATGGGCGGCCTCCTTTCTTCTTCCGCTTGAAGTGGGGGTACCACACGAGGGAGAGTTTGGCCTTGGTGGGGCCGATCCAGGTCTGTATGCCGTCGTTCTGGCGGACGAGGTGCCAGCTGTCGTCCACCACGCTCTGTTTGGCGTGGTAGTGGCGGTATTCGGTTTGCAGGTAGCCAACGCCGACGGAAAATTCCATCGAGAAGTTACGGCTGAGGGGAGCGGTATAGCCGAGGCTGATACCGGCGGCGATAAAGAACTCGCCCTGGTAGCCTTCCCCTTTCCATTCGAGGTCGTAGTAACCGGCTCCGCCATACAGGCCGGTGAACCAGCCGGTCAGCGGGTTATGCCGGCCCAGCGACGCGTCTTGCCGGCGATAGCGGGGTTTGAACCAGTAGCGGGCTTCGAGTCCACCGCTCACTACTTCGAAGCAGGTCTGTTCCGAATTCCACAGCCACCAGGGGAAGGTGATCTCGGCCATCAGGCTGAAACGAGGGTTGAGGGGTACTTCCAGTTCGGCATTGAGGGCGGTGGCGAGGTCAAACAGGAGGTTGGTCTTCAGCGCCAGCGGCCGGCGGTAGCGTAGCGGCTGTGTCGTGGTGAAGAGCGTGTCGGGTGTTTCGTATGGGGAGACGATCGCCGGAAGGTCAACGCTTAGCAGTGGCTCCGGTCTCTGTAGAGACTCGTTCCGGCTTCCGAATAAACAGAGGGGTAATAAGCAGCCAAGCAACAATCGTATTTTCCTTTTACTATTCACGATAGCTAATGTCTAAAACGCAAAAACACTTTTCTTTTTGTGAGTGAGCAAGGCAAAGGTGTGAGGTCGTTTCCGGGAAAACGTCAAAAAGCGTATCGCCTTTCGTTAAAACGGGGCTATTTGACGAAATGTGAGTTACTATTTGATGGTAAATGATGTAATAGGCCAAAAGAATATACGAAATCTTTTGGAAACAGATGGTGGGGGCATGAATCATCCTTTGGGAAATACGCCTAAAGGGTGATTGGAATACCGCTGTCCGGAGGCAAATCGGGCAAAATTAGCGGATTGTAAATGGGCGAGCGGGCTTATTGTTTTTGCATCGTAGCCCGCCACGTGTTGATCAGCAGGTCGTTTTCGTACAGGGCGCCTTGTACGTGGCAACGGTCGCCTTCGCAGGTGATGATTTCGAAGCCGTTTAGCGGCGAGCGCTCGATAGTGAAACGGGAGTAGATGGTGCTACGGTCGATATCGAAAGTGCCGCGTTGGATGCCTAACTCGGGGTTGGTAGAGCGATAGACGTAGCGGGTAGGGGAGAGCGCAGTGATACGGTAGTTGTTCTCCCGGCGGTGTTCGCCGATCCGCGCCCAACTGGAATCGGAAGGTGCGCTGTATCCGGAAGATGCAAAAGAGAATGTATTGAAGCCGATTGTGTTCTGAAACAATGAGTAACAGGATAATTGGTTATGAAAAAGTTGGCAGTCAGGTGAGGAATGTATATCTTTGCTATTGTAGACAACAGATATTCCAATGAATAGGATCATAAAGAATGAACTTTCCGAGGTGTTGCGGCTTTGCAAAAAGCACCGCGTGGAAACTTTGTACCTTTTCGGATCGGCTACCACAGATGCTTTCAATGAGAACAGTGATATCGACTTCCTGATATCCTTTCAAAAAAATATCCCATTGGAGGAATATGCAGACAACTTCTTCGACCTGATGTTTGCCCTTGAAGATCTTTTGGGGCGAAAGATTGACCTCGTTAATGAGAAGACGCTTTCCAATCCCTATTTCATTCGCAGTATAGAAAAAACAAAACAGTTGGTGTATGCTGCATAGTGTCCCCAAATACTTGTTCGATATTCAGACTTCCATTGATTCCATGTGAGGAGTACCTTGGATCACAGCGTAATTTTACTGCTTATCTCGCTGATAAGAAACTGCGTCGTGCTGTGGAACGGGAGCTGGAGATTATCGGTGAAGCCGTCGGTAAAATACTCCAACTGGATCCCAGCACCCCTATTGATAATGCACGTAAAATCATTGGTCTGCGCAACCGGGTTGATCCTCGATTATCTGCATAAAAACAAAAAAAGCAAGTGAGTCTTCACTTGCTTTTTTGCTGTAGTCGGGATGAGAAGACTCGAACTTCCGACCTCCACGTCCCGAACGTGGCGCGCTAGCCAACTGTGCTACATCCCGTTTTTCAAATACGTGTGCAAAGGTATGTATTATTTTGAATCGGCAAATGTTTTTTGCTCTTTTTTTGATCGGTTGGTGATAACTTATCGGTGGAAAACTATTTTGGGCGATGTCGGAGGTTCGTATGGTGGGATTTCGTATGTTTGTGTCACAGTTGGTAACAACGAATCATGGACGAAAAAGTATTGGACAAAGTCAAGATACTCGCTGAATCGGCGCGGTATGATGTATCGTGCGCTTCCAGTGGAACCTCCCGTTCGAATAAGAAAGGGATGATCGGGAGTGCGGCGGGCTGGGGCATCTGCCACAGTTTTGCCGAAGACGGACGTTGCATTTCCCTGCTGAAGATTATGCTGACCAACCATTGCATGTACGATTGTGCTTATTGTATCAACCGGCGGAGTAATGATATCAAACGGGCAACGCTGGCCGTATCCGAGTTGGTGGATTTGACGATTGAATTCTATCGCCGTAATTATATCGAAGGGTTGTTCCTTAGCTCCGGCGTGGTACGCAGTCCGGATTATACGATGGAGCGGCTGGTTCGGATCGTGAAAGACCTCCGCCAGGTACATCGTTTCAACGGTTACATCCATATGAAGAGTATCCCTGGCGCCAGCGAGGAACTGGTGAACGAAGCCGGACTGTATGCCGATCGTCTCAGCGTGAATATCGAGATACCTAACGAGCAAAGCCTCCAGCGATTGGCGCCCGAAAAGGATTTCAAGAGCGTATTCACGCCCATGAAGTATATCAAACAAGGCATCTTGCAAAGCCAGGAAGAACGGAAGAAGTTTCGTCATGCCCCGCGTTTTGCTCCTGCCGGGCAGAGTACGCAGGTGATTGTGGGGGCTACCCCGGACTCGGACAAGGATATCCTGCGTTTGACGTCGGCGCTCTACTCACGGCCTACGCTGAAGCGGGTGTATTATTCCGGTTTTGTGCCTGTCAATGGCTATGATACCCGTCTGCCGGCGTTGAAACAACCGCCATTAGTACGTGAGAACCGGTTGTATCAGGCTGACTGGTTATTGCGTTTCTACCAGTTCAAAGTAGATGAGATTGTGGATGACGCCTATCCCGACCTCGACCTGGAGATCGACCCCAAGCTGGCTTGGGCATTGCGTCATCCCGAAGCTTTTCCGGTGGATGTCAACCGGGCGGACTACGAGATGCTGTTGCGCGTGCCGGGTATCGGTGTCAAATCGGCGCAGATGATTGTGACTGCCCGTCGCCATTCCCGTCTGGGTTCGGAGCAATTGAAGAAGATCGGCCTTGTGATGAAGAAAGCACAGTATTTCATCACCTGTCATGAACTGGCTGCCAGCCTGACGGTGAACGAACTTCGCCCGGAGAATGTACGTCGTCTGCTTACACCTGCCACCAAGACGAAGACCGACGACCGGCAGTTAATTCTTCCCTTTCCTGATCAGGTGATATGACGGTTTTTATCTATGACAAATCGTTCGAGGGGTTGTTGACGGCTGTCTTCGACGCCTTCAACCGGCGGACATTCCCCGATCATCTGTTGGAGGATGGAACACCTTTGCCTCTTTTTCACGACGAAGTAGTAACCATCTATACCGATAGCGAAAAGGCCGATCGTGTATGGAAAGGCCTGCAAAAAAAACTGTCGAAGAGTGCTCTCTACGAAATCACCACCAGTTGGCTGTCCGAACTGCCGGAAGTCGATATTCTTCTGTTCCGCTATATCCGCAAAGCGTTTGATGCGCCGAAGTCGATTGAGTTGAACTTTGGCGACCCGGATGTACTGGAACTGTCTAAGATATACAAGAAGGTAAGCAATGAACGCCTGCACGTGATTCAGTTCCTGCGCTTTCAAAAGGCGGCAGACGGTACATTCTTTGCCGCCCTCGAACCCATCTACAATGTACTTCCCCTTACAATTGACTTCCTGAAAGATCGCTTTGCCGACCAGAAGTGGCTCTTGTATGACCTCAAGCGCAGCTACGGCTTTTACTACGACCTGACGGAAGCCGTTGAAGTACGCTTCGAATCGCAGGAAGAGCACTTTCTCACCGGCCTCCTCAGCGAAGACCTGATGGATAAAGATGAAATACTCTTCCAGCAACTCTGGAAGCAGTACTTCACCTCCATCGCCATCAAGGAACGCCACAACCCCAAACTCCAACGGCAGCACATGCCCGCCCGCTTCTGGAAGTATATGCCGGAGAAGCGGTGAATCAGAACAGGGTGATGTAGATCGTGCTGTCTTCTTCTACCAGAAATTTACACTCGGCATAGGAGGGTGGGCCCATCTCATTGTGGATATTGTTACTGACGCCATACTTTTCTGTCGGCTTCCCATAAGCGCCGGTGTCCATCTTGAAGTTCACGTTCTCGTCGTGGAAGACGGAGACGGCATACTCGCCGATAGGGATGTTCTCGAATACGACGGTGACGGTCTCTTCGGTTACTTTGGCTATGCTACCGAAGGTTGGTTTTTTCAGGAAGTCAGCTTCGACATACAGACCGGCTAATAGCTGGCCTTTGACGTTTTCGATACCGTCTACGATGACTGTTACCTTGTTTTGTGCGCTGAGTGTGCTGATGCAGCACATCATCAACAGGAATAATCTTGTTTTCATACGATGTAAATGATTAAGTGAATATTAGAGTGATTTTAGTTGGTTTAATAACCGTGATTGACTGAACGTGATGAATACGCCGACAAAGTAAAACCGTTTGTCTGCATTCTTGACAGGACGGCTGAGCCCCGGGTCGACAGCTGAATATTCATATCCGTATATATTCTCATATCCCAATACATTCTGGCATCCGAGGTGAATAATGAACCAGGGTTTCGGCAGGAATGACCAGGAGATATCCAGCCGGTTGCGCAAGGGGGTGGTACCCTGCCTGGCATAGGGTGCCCGCGGATCATACCAGGGAGCGCCGGAGGTGATGTAGTAATTACAACCTGCCAGTGAGTTGAGTGAGCGGAACCAATATTTCAACGTGATGTTGAAGTTATGGGCAGTCAGGTAATCCGGTTCTACCCGGGTGGTATGATAATCATATTGCTTGCGAGTATGGTTGAAGGAATAAGCGAGCCAGTATTCGAGGCGGCCGAGTTCACTTTTCCAGAACAGGCCGGTGCCCCAACTGTTACCTTTCCCATCGTTCCGGAGATGTGACGAAGGAATTGAAGGCGAGTCGCAGGTGACTAATCCGCTGTAGGATTTATAGTAGGCATCTAACTGTAGCCGGGTATTCCGTCTGCTATATGTATAGGATACTGTTCCTTTGGTCGCGGAAGCGTAATCCAATGGAATCTCGTATTTGAGGTATTCGATGGCAGGTAGTTGGTTGTAGATACCGATGGAGGCGGAGAGGACATGCTCTTTGGCCGGTTGGTAACCAATATACAGGCGGGGCGTGAAGTTGAAACGGTCGAGGGCATGCGCATATTCGCCTCGGAGGCCGAGGTTGACGGACAAGTTATTGGTCACGATCCATTTCGTGTCATTATAGAGGCTGCCCCAATCGTTGTCGACATCCAGCTCATACGCCTCCTTGAATGTATAGGTTTCCCGGAAAGGGTAACGGACATATTCAATGCCGGTACGGTTAGTCACACGTCCCAGGGTATATTGCAAAGTGGCCTTGCTGTGATTCCATAGCGTACGGTTGTGCAACCGGTCGCCGGGTGTGCCCACATCCGTTATCTTGAAATCGCTTATGATCACATTTGTTGCTGCCGACAAACTGAGTGCCGGACTGAACGAATGATATAGGTTCGCCTGTGCATAGAGATAGTTTTCGGTCATATCGTTGGTGAAGGGGATGCGGTCGATTGACCGGTAGGTATAACCGGCGCGTGAATGGCTGGCATACAGTTGTGCTGTCAACTGGGTGCGCTGAGAGAAATCTTTGGTGAAGAAGGCATCCACCTGAATTTGTTCGTAAGGCTTTTGCCAGTCATACCGGTCGGGAACTACCCGCTGGTAGGGTGAGAGATTGGCATAATTCACGTTTGCCCGGTAGGCATACGATGGTTTTGCCGCTTGGGTAGCGACAGCCGCGCCGACGGAGGTGAGGCCGAGGTCTGTCTTTGTCTCGATCCGTTCCCGTTTCTTTGTATTGAGATTGACAATACCCGACATGGCTTGTCCGAATTCGGCATTATACCCGTTCGACTGCAGGGCAATCCCTTCGAACAGTTCGCTGGAGAAGCGGCTTCTGACGCTGCTGTTTTTTGTGGCGAAGCCATAGGGATTGAGGACGATCAGGTCGTCGATATACACCTGTGATTCCCCCGGTGCACCTCCTTGTATGATGAGACGCCCGTCGTTGTCGTTGGCCTGCACACCAGGCATAACACGCATATTACCTAACAGATCGGCCATCGCTAATGGATTGGTGGCAATATCGAGTGACGACATTTGGATGGTCTGTGCCGTATAGTCGGAGAACCGGCCTTGTTTGGGGACGGAGACAGTAACCGCTTGCAGGCTATACAGGCTGTCCAGCAAAACAACGCGGATAGTCGTCTGTCCCTTGTTCAATTGCAACGTCTTTGATTTGTAGGAAAGGGCCTCCAGCCGGACTTGTCGTTGGGTGAGCGTATCCGGGTAGGAGAGTGTGAAAGTACCGTTGATATCGGATACCGTCTTTATCAACCCGTCATTGAAATGGATATGTGTACCGGGGATCGGCGCATTGGCTTTGTCGACAACGGTACCTGAGACCTTTACCTGTGCCGCTGTGTACATGCAGCATATGCACGACAAAAGCAGCGTTACCATGGTTCGGAAGGACAAGAATGCGTTCATTGTTTGTTGTGTATTTTAGTTTATATTATAAACCATATGGGCGTGAGAATCCTGTCACAGCGAGTTGATTCGCTATGTCTGAAGAGTCGGAGAAGGAATTTATTTCTTTATATTCAAGTAGCTTTTCAACGCTTTCACATACGCGTCGAAGGCTGTTATACCCTGGGGCGTGATCCGGCAAAGGGTGCGCGGCATTTTCCCCGCAAATGTTTTCTCCACGCTGATGTAGCCTGCTTCATTCAACTTGTCTATCTGTACGCTGAGGTTACCGGCTGTGGCGCCTGTCTTCTCTTTCAGGAAAACAAAGTCGGCTTCTTTCACCCCGATCAACAGCGACATGACGGCCAGGCGAAGTTGGGAATGCAACAACGGGTCTAAGTCTTTAAACATGTCGTTTCGCCATTTGATTCATTTTGTACCCCGGGACTACAAAGCCAAGGAGCATACAAACAGACAGGATAATAAAGTGAGAGACACCCGACCAGGGATGTGCTACGATGTAGGACACCGGGCAAAGCAATGCACCGACCCACATAATGTATGCACCTATCAACACCGGCTTATACCGGCAGGCTTTAGCCGTAACAAATTCCGCAATACCGCACATAACCAGAATAACCGGAGTGATCAGCATATATATCTTTGGTTCCTTCATGGCAAAACCGTAACTAAAGATCAGGATGAGGAAGATGACTACTGAATTGCCGAAACCTTTCCATGTCGCCGTAATGATAGTGTCTATATGTGTGATCACCATTGCCTGCCCGGATACCTTTTTATCGATAAGTTTACCGATGATAGATGCCGGAATCATGAGTAACCATATCCAGAAGGAAAGGTAAGGATTTGGTAACAGGAATACCAATGCCACATTGAGGAGAGCGGTGAATGTTACCGCTATACCATTAAATATAAATGCCGTTCCGGCGCCTTGCTGGAAGTTATTCCGCGCCTGCTCGATCATCTCGCTGATTAGGGAGAGGCTTTGCTCTTCGGTAAGTTTAGTTTCCATATAGCTCTTATTTAGTTTGATAGTGAATGATGATGCAAATATAGACTAGTTTATAATATAAACCAAATAAATCCGCTTTTTTAACATTTGCTATCCTGTAGATGTGTGTGTTTACCAGACTTTGGCCAGTTCTGTCTGTATGATGTCGTTGCCAGGATAACCTGTTTTCAGATAGGTCATCCGGCCTGTTTTATCAAAGATCATATAGGTGGGGATGCCTGGGCTTTTATACTTTCTCATGATGCCCTCCCATTGATCTTTATTGAGGTAGTAGTGGTCGCCTTTGATTTCTGCCAGCATTTCACTCCAGTCGGCTTTGGGGGAATTAGTGCCTGCGACATACAGGATAACGACACCTTTACTTTTGATCTCGTCTTTAATTGGTTTGATGGTCTCCATGGCTGCCAGGCAGGGGCCGCACCAGGTAGCCCAGTAGTCGATCAATACAGGTCGCCCTTTGTAGGCGGCTACCATTTCATCCAAGGCTTCGGCGCCGGGAGCCTCAGGGGTAGGGTGGAAGGTAAATCCGCTGGCTTGCGCCATTGCCCGGTCGTATGCTTCTTTTTCATTATTTAATATATAGGTATAGATCTCGCCATAGATAGAGGTAGATGTGGCATGCAGGGATTTTTCCATTTCCGGTGTGGGTATTTCCATGCTTAATGCCCGGCTCATGGCGGGGTAGGAGCGGATAATATCGGTCAGCAGCCCTTCTTTTTCACCAATGGCTGCCGGAATATCGATGGAACTAAGCGACAGGGCAACAACTTCTTTGGTATAGCCGGATGCGTAGAGGCACATTGGGTCGTTCAGGCCGATCTCTTTCAGCATGCCCCATTCGGCAGCAGAAGGGGTGGGGAATGGTTGACCGCCGGATAGTTTAGTCTCCGGGTAGGCACGCTGGTAGGTGTTTCTACAATAGTCGCGCATGTGGGTCATATTATGCAGGATATCTTCCTTCATATTGGCGGTGATCAGCTGCTTGAGTGCTGTCGGTAACCCGGCGGCTTCCAACTGCTGCTGCTTTTGGTGATAGTTCTGGAGCAGAAGGCTGGTGCATTGTGCGGCTGTCATGTCGGCAATACGCAGGTCTTCGTAGAGGCGAAGGTGATAACTGGTTATGGTTTGCCTTTCACAGTTGACCTGCTCATTCAGGGCCGCCAACTTGCCATCGAAGGCGGCATAACGGATGTCGGGTTGTGTATCGTAGCGGTTGATTGTTTTTGAAAAGCCTGTCACATCATAGTAGATATCCGCTTCTTCGCCCGGTACCAGATAAACTTCCAACATTTTTTTGTCGATGATCGCATGGATACAAGAGGTCGCGTACAGATCGAATTCGAATGTATAGGTGTGGCCGGAAGAAGAGGTTACTGATACTCTTTCTTCCTGGAGCGTAAAGGCATTCGGTATGCTCAACCGGGGTGTTTGCAGATCGTAGCCTTCTCTGAGTCCGGTGAGATGAATGTGGAGGCGGGTCTTCGCAATCTTCATCTCAAACGGGGGAAGCGGCTGGCTGGATACCTTGGCGGCTGGCAGGTCGGGGACATAGGCTTTGGGTTTACCGGTCACATCAATGTCCCAGATTTTTATCCCGTTTTCTGTATCTGAGGCGATAAAGTCAATTGTCTTTGTCCCTTTAGGCAGAGGGGGGAAGATCAGGGTGAAATAGTCCTTCCTGCTTTCCAGAATGTAGAAGTATTCGCCTAATGTCAACTCTTCCGATCGTATGACCGGATACTTCGTCCCTTTCGCCCGGATATACACAGACGTGTCGATCAGTATGCGTTCGAAAGCCGGTATAAGCGAGATGTAGGTGGCGGTATCGGTCAACACTATTTGGCGGATGTCGAGCATGCCGTTGTTCTGAAGACCGAAAGAGGGCTGGTCGATGGTCTTATGCTCTACTTGCTCGCATCCGCATAACAGCGGGAGGAACAGGCAGAAAAGAATCAGGATTGCAGTGGTAAGATGTTTCTGTATCATGGTCTGTATATAGTTACGATTTGTTGATTATCAACAGTGGTACATATATGTTACGGAACAAATGTAGTAATTTTTTTCTTCCTCCGTGCAGTTTCTACCCCTCCTCGTTGATTCGCCGCCCTGAAACTCGTATCTTTGCACCCCATAAGATAACGAAGAACTGCATGAAGAGAATATTCTGTCCGAAATGCGACCATCAGTTGGGGTTTGACGAGACCCGGTATCCGGAAGGAAAGGTGCTGGCTTTTGTTTGTCCGCAATGCGGTACGCAGTTTAAGATCCGGTTGGGACGAAAAGTGGTGAAGACCGCTTCCGGGGAAGAAAAAGAAGTAAAGGAACCTGATTTTACCTATGGCTCCATCACTGTGATCGAGAATAATTTTGCCTTTCGGCAAGACCTGGCGCTGGTGCCGGGTGACAATATTATCGGACGACGCAATAAAGACACCACCGGTGTGGATGCACCCATCATTACGAGCGACCCCAGCATGGGGCGTAAGCATTGCGTGATCTGTGTCAAAGAAATGGGCGACGGCACGTACGGCTATTTCCTGCGTGACTTTCCCAGCCTGACCGGTACCTTCCTGCGGAATACGTTGGTAGGCAAAAATGAGCAAATACGAGTAGGAGAGGGGGCCGTCATTACGATCGGCGCCACCACTTTTATCTTGCACACCGCCGATGGGGCGGAATGGGAATAACAACATGACACAACAACCTTCCGCTACCGCTATTAACAAGACTGCTTTCCGGATTCTGATCGCCCTCAGTATCGTACATTGTATGAACGATACGTTGCAGGCTGTGGTCGCTGCTGTCTATCCGCTGATCAAGGAAGACCTGTCGCTGAGTTTTGCGCAGATCGGGCTGATCACGCTCGTGTATCAATCGGCCGCTTCGGTATTCCAACCGGTGGTCGGCTTGTTTTTCGACAAACGTCCGCAACCCTGGTCGCTACCGATCGGGATGACGTTTACGCTGGTCGGACTGTTGAGCCTGTCGGTAGCCACGACACTACCCTGGCTGCTGGCTTCCGTCTTTTGTGTGGGGATCGGATCAGCGGTGACGCACCCGGAGGCTTCGCGGCTGACGTCGCTGGCGTCGGGTGGACGGAGGGGGTTGGCGCAATCTCTCTTTCAGGTAGGTGGTAACCTGGGTAGTTCCCTCGGACCGTTGTTGGTCGCGTTGATTATTGCGCCGTATGGCCGGCAGCATATTGCCTTGTTTTCGATCCTTGCCTTTATTGCTATCCTGGTGATGGTGCCGGTCTGCCGGTGGTATGGGCGATATCTGGCGCAGGTGAAACGGGAAGTATCTACTGTTACGAAACCCGTTGAAATGCCTTTGTCAAAGGGAAAGACGATCTTTGCCATTACGGTGCTCCTTCTCCTGATCTTCTCCAAATATATTTATATGGCCAGTTTGTCGAACTTCTACACGTTCTACCTGATTGAGAAGTTTGACGTCAGCATCCAGCAGTCGCAGCTTTTCCTGTTTGTCTTTATGTTTGCCACAGCGGCGGGAACGTTGATGGGAGGACCGATCGGCGACCGCATCGGACGTAAGTATGTGATCTGGGCGTCTGTCCTCGGAGCGGCGCCTTTCACGTTGTTGATGCCGCATGTCGATCTGTTCTGGACGGCGGTGCTGAGTTTCTGCATTGGGCTGGTGCTTTCGTCGGCCTTCCCTGCTATATTGTTGTATGCGCAGGAACTGCTTCCCTATAAACTGGGGATGGTGTCCGGGCTGTTTTTCGGCTTTGCCTTTGGCGTGGCCGGTATTGCTTCGGCCGTATTAGGGAATATGGCTGATCGGTATGGCATCGAAGCCGTCTATCATGTTTGCGCTTATATGCCGTTACTGGGATTGGTTACTTGTTTCCTGCCGGAGCTGAAGAAGAAAAGTCGGACGGACTGATCTGTTCGGCCAACCGTGCCGAATCGACTCCGTATTGTTTGACGAGCCGGGTAAATTCGGGCAGGCTGATCGTTAATATCTTCACTTTCCCTTTGGGGACGATCTGGATATTACCGCCGCTCAGTCCCCCTTCCGAGACGTAGACCGTGTAGAAGTGTTCACTCTCATTGGTTACATAGCAAAGCGAGTACATATCTTCTTCCACCAACAGCGCCGGCCGGAAGTTGTTGTCCGAACTCATCCCCGATTCGGTGTATAGCACGGATTTGATCAGGTTGTATATCGGTATCCGCGACAATACCTTCTCTTCGTATAGCCTGATATGCTTCTTTACGAAGGTACTTCGGATAAGCAACCCACACAGATACCCCAATAGCAGCAACAGCAGCACGGATATCACCATCACATTAAACACCCCGAGCCACCGCGAAATATGGAATGTGGACTCAATCCAGTGGTTCAGTGGAAGAAGCAAATGATGCAGCTTCTCCAACAGGATAATTGAAACAACCAGGGGGAATAACAGCCCCACGTACCCACTTACAATACTATTGAGAATCTTTTTCATAACACCTTTTTCTAATATAACCACCGGCCGTTTAAATGGTTGAGGGATATGCCTGTCCCTGTGAAAGTAACAGTATATCATGCTTATTTTAGACTTTTAAGATACTTCCGTGTTCATATCCGGGACAAATCCCTATTTTTGCGCTCATTATCTGTAAAAAGGAATATAAAATGAAAAAAACACTTCTGCTTTTCCTGTTTGCCTGCCTCCTGATGCCGGCTATAGCTCAAAAGAATGCACCTAAATGGTTGGAAAAACAACGGAAAGCGATCGTACAGATCACTACATATGGAACAGACAATCAGGTGTTACATACAGGTACAGGCGTATTTGTCAGTGAGACGGGTGATGTACTTTCGAGTTATACCCTGTTCAAGGGAGCGTCGCGAGCCACAGTAGCGGATACTGACGGCAAACAATACCCGGTTGCCAGCGTGGCCGGCGCTGATGAGTTGTATGACGTGATCAAAGTCAAGGCTGAAGTGCCGAAGAAAGTACCTTTCCTATCCCTTGCTTCCGAACCGCTTGCTAACGGAACGGCCGCTTTCCTGGTTCCTTATGTTGCCGGTAAGACGGGAAGTTTCAAGGAAGGAGCGATCAGCGAAGTGACGAAATTGAAAGATGCGTACGGCTATTATAAAGTCAATATCCCATTGGAAGGAACGCAGGTAGATGCCCCGTTGCTTACGGCCGATGGTCAGTTGTTCGGTCTTGCCCAGGAGGATGCCGGGGGAAAGAAGGAACATATCTTTGCTGTGTCCGCCGGATATATCAACAACCTGCAGATGACTTCAGCCAATATGCTGAGCTCGGTTTATACGGCCATCAATATTCGCAAAGCCTGGCCTACAGCGATGGATCAGGCTGAGGTGATGTTGTATTTGCTGGCTTCTTCGCAGGACAAGAAAACATACCTGGCGTCATTGAACGATTTCATCGCCACGTTCCCCCATAGTGCTGTAGGCTATCAGACCCGGGCTTCCTATTATGCGCACAATGCCTCCGAGTTGGGCTCTTCTCCCGGCGAGGTATCTGCTTACCTGCAGAAAGCGCAGGCAGATATGGAAGCTTCTGTCCGCCAGAATCCGGAAAAAGCAGAAGCGATCTTTGCGAATGCCAAGTTGATCTACGGTGTGGCGGTAACCGATACTACGCTGACCGACCCCAAGTGGAGCCTGCAAGCTGCTATGGATATGTTGCAGGAAGCGCTCCGCACCAAGGATTCTCCTGTATACCACCAGTTGGAAGGCGATATCTATGTCGCACAGGGCGCATACGAAAAGGCCTACGATAGCTATATGGTCATGAACGACAGCAATGTGGCCACTCCGGCATCCTATTATGCTGCCGCCAAGGTGAAAGAAGCAATTCCCGGCGCCAATATCTTTGATATCATCAACCTGATCAGCCTGGCATACGAGAAATCGAAAGAGAATCCCACGGCTGAAACGTTGGCCTACCTGTCGGAGCGGATCGAATACCGCATGCAGGTGATGCAGTATGCCGAAGCTATTGCCGACTACGACGAGTACTACTACTTGCTGAACGGCCAGGTGGGCGACGGCTTCTTCTACTACCGCGAACAGGCCAAATTCCGTAATGGCGATATGCCCGGCGCAATGGCCGATATCAAGGAGGCCTTGAAGCTTGCTCCCACCAATCCTGTCTATCTGGCAGAAGAGGCCTCGATACTGATCCGTATGGAATCGTACAATGAAGCCTTAGGTGTGTTGCAGCAGGTTATTGCACAGGCGCCCGAGTTTGCCGCCTGTTACCGCTTGCAGGGCTTGTGTTATGTACGCCAGGGCAAAAAAGCCGATGGTTGCAAAGCTTTCCAGAAAGCGAAAGAATTAGGCGACCCGGTCGTGGATCGCCTGATCAAGGAGCATTGCGAGTAATTATAACGCTATCTCCTTATCTACCCCGATCTCTTCCATAAAGTACCGGTCGTGCGAAACGGCCAGTACTGTCCCTTTGTATTCCCGGATCACCTGGGTGATAATCTCGACGCTTTGGATGTCAAGGTTGTTGGTCGGTTCGTCAAGGATAAAGAGGTCGGGTGTCTGGTTGCCGATCATCAGGCAGCAGAATACCAACCGCATCTTCTCTCCACCGCTTAGTTTGGCGCAGGGGGTATCCCAAGCATCGGCCAGGAAGAGGTAGCGGCTCAACATCATCTTCACTTCGTGTTCCTGAAAGAGCCGCGAGTTGAATGTTTCAGCCTGTTCATATACTGTCAGCTCGTTGCGGATCAGGGAATAATCCTGGTCGATATAGAGATGGCTGAACTCCGCCTTTTCGATGTGGCCGGCTATGGGAGGGAGGAGGCCCGTGATCAGCTTGATCAGGGTCGTTTTGCCTGATCCGTTGCGTCCGCGGATCACCATCCGGTCGCCGCTGCGGATCGTGAAACTCAGGGGAACCGGCCATAAGGGCGTATCCTGATAGCCATAGTTGATGCCGTCGGCCTTGACCAGTATCTTTCCGGTATGAAGAGAGGAGGCGTTGAAATCGACCTTCATTGCCCGGCTGTCAGGCAGTATGGAGCGGAGTTCGGAGATGCGTTGCGTGATCCCGGCAGTCTTCTCGGCATGTACGTCTTTCAGGCGGGAGGCGCTTTTCTCGGCTTTGTCTTGCAAGGTATCCATGGCCATTTTGCCGACACCTTTCTTCTCGTTCAGCTTCTTGCCGCGGGCCTCGTGCTTTTGTTTGCGTTCGGCGGCTTCCCGGGCTGTCTTGCGAGCCAGGCGGAGGGCTTTCTCCTGTTCTTCGAGGTTGTCTTGCAAGGCTTGAAGATGGAGGGTCTTTTGTTCCTTATAGAAATCGTAGTTGCCGCCGTAGACGGTGATACCGTCGGCGTTCAGTTCATAGGTGACGGGCAGGAGGCGTAGCAGGGTGACATCATGACTGACCACCAGCAACGTGGCGTTGGTCGACTCAATCCAGTTGTACAGCCGTTGGCGGCTGTCGCTGTCGAGATGGTTTGTCGGCTCATCCATCAAGATGATGTCGGGCGTATGGATCTGTAGGCCGGAAAGGAACACCTTTGTCTTTTCGCCTCCGCTGAGGGTCGCTATCTCCTGGGTGAGGGTGATATGCTCCAGTCGCCATTCGGAGAGGGCGGCGAGGCTGCGCTCTTCGATGGTCCAGTCGTCGTTCAGTCGGGTGAAGTTTTCTTCTGATGCGTCGCCGTTCAGAATGGCATGCAGTGCATCCAGTTTCTCTTGGATACCGAGGGCACCGGCCACGGTCAACGTGTCGTATTGCCCGAAGTGTTGCGGCACGTAGTAGGGTTGTGAAAGGCAGGTGACGGAGCCTTCCGTCGGTTGTTCCCCTCCGGCCATGATGCGGAGCAGGGTGGATTTGCCGGAACCGTTGAGCCCGACTAACGCAATCTTTTCCCCACGGGAAACGGTGCAGGTAACGTCGCTGAACAACACGACATTATCCGGATGTATATAGCTGATTTGTTGTATACTGATACTCATAAGATGTAGAATAAAGTGGTTGGCAACAAGTGAAGGCCGTGCCTCCCGTTGTCGCATACTGAAAAGATATCCCAACTAAATCCTACATTCTCACTGGAGTAATTATGAAGTTTATGGCAGCAAAGATACATCTTTTTTTTAGAAGACCAACCCCGCTACGCATGCAACATCTTCCTATCTGTCCGAATCTGAAAGTGGTTGAATCCGAGGCACAGGGTTATTGTTATTTTCAGAAAGAGGGAAAGGGCGTTTTGGGGTGTTGAAAAGAGGTAAAAGTCGCGAAGGAATAGTATAGGCATGTTATAGGCAACACGAAGGCAAGTGATATGCAGGGGTGGAAAATGATATTAAGAATTTGTGATTCAGCTGTTTATGATACTCTGGAATGTAAGCTTCGGAATTTTCCGGATTTAGGGTTATTGTATTTTTTGTTTTAAGTTAGGGTTGTAATAAGAGCTGGGAGATCTTCAGATTGTGCAGTATTTGAAGATTTTGCGACGGTGAATACCGCGTCAGCGGTATCGTGTTCGTAGCCGTGGGTGCAAGCCC
>JAVBUR010000095.1:0-10217 GCA_031555145.1 Tannerellaceae bacterium
CGCTTGAATTATCCGGAAAAAAGTATTTACTTTGCAGACCAAATCCGCTTTTTGGAGAAACTGATTATTAACACTAAAAAATAAGACTGAAATGTACGTATTTATTTCTATTCTGATCCTGATAGCTGCCATTCTGCTGATCCTGATCGTTATGATCCAGAATTCAAAAGGTGGCGGATTGGCTTCGGGATTCTCTTCTTCCAACCAGATTATGGGTGTTCGCAAGACGACCGATTTCCTTGAAAAAGCTACCTGGGGTTTAGCCGGTACTGTGATTGTATTGAGTATCCTGATCACAAATTTTATTCCCCGTCACCAGGTTTCCAATCAGTCAGAGATCAAACAGCAGATTAATGACGCTGTAGTGATCGATCCGAGCACCGTAGCTCCGAACTTCGGAACAGCTCAGCCCGAACAACAGGCTCCCGCCACTCAGGAAGAACCTGCAGAATAAGCACTGACAAGTTGTACGATAAAAAAGAAAGGTATCTCAAAAGGATACCTTTTTTCTTGCCCTTTTCTTATTTCCTGCTATCTTTGTTGGATAACATTAAGTCGTCCAACATGAAAAGAATTGTGTTTACCCTTTGCCTCGCTTGTGTAATGACCAGCTTGCAGGCACAACTCCGTAACCAGGATGTGTATGAAGTGGCCGAGATTGATCAGTCACGTGTACGAACGGAAATAGCTATTCCGAATATACCCGGCTATCAAACTCTCAAATGTGATTTTCATATACACACCATCTTCTCGGATGGAAAGGTATGGCCGGACATCCGGGTACATGAAGCCTGGCAACATGGTTTGGATGCGTTGGCTATTACCGATCATATCGAATATCGCCCAAACAAGGATATCCTGAAAGGTGACTTGAATGAATCCTATAAGATTGCGAAGAAAGCTGCCGACGGTATTGGTTTCATTGTGATCAAAGGGACCGAGATCACGCGTGGCAAACCCATCGGGCACCTGAATGCCCTTTTTGTGAACGATGTTATTCCCATGGATGTGGCTGATCCGCTGGATGCCATTAATGAGGCTAGGAAGCAAGGCGCTTTTATTATGTGGAACCATCCTGGCTGGCCGGATGATAAATCAACCATATATCCGGTACATGAGCAACTGGTACAAGAAGGGAAGATCGACGGCGTGGAAGTTTATAACTCTACAGAGTATTATCCGGTTATCTTTGATTATGCCGCCGCCAACCAGTTGGCTTTTATGGCTAATTCGGATATACACAGCCTGATCGTTGGCGATTATGGCACAAACCTGCGTCCCATGACATTAGTTTTTGCCACCGAAAAGAGTGAAAAAGGGCTTAGGGAAGCGATGTTCGCCAAACGGACAGTTGCCTTTTTTCATGGTGAACTGGCAGGGACTCAGGAACTGTTGGAACCGCTGGTGATGGCTTGCCTACAACCCCACCGTGCGACCGAAAAGATGGTGGAAATTACCAATGTGTCAGATATCGATTTCCAGTTGACAGGCGATAACGGAAGCCTGTATATCATCCCGGCGCATAAAACATTATTAATAGGGAACCCGGCAGCAAAAAACCTGACGGTAACCAATTGCCATGTGGGCATGGATAAAAAGCTGACAATATCGATGGATCGTTTCTTGCATCGCCAGTAAACAGTCAATTTGTAATACCAAACAATATGGATATGATAAACCTGGAAGGCCTGTTGATCGGGGTCATTACATTCCTGATCATCGGTCTGTTCCATCCGGTAGTGGTGAAGGCTGAGTATTATTGGGGAACCAAATGTTGGTGGATATTCCTGATCCTGGGGATAGCCGGTACTGTGGCCTCTCTTTTTGTGGAAAGCGTATTCGTATCGGCGACCTGTGGCGTGTTTGCCTTTTCTTCCTTTTGGACCATCAAGGAAGTGTTCGAACAGGAAGAACGCGTACGCAAGGGTTGGTTCCCTAAAAATCCGAAGCGGACATACCGGGATTAACCCTCATTACCCTTTTCTCCTTTCCGCAGGAATTCTCCCGGCTTAAGGCCGAATTGCTTCTGGAAGCATTTGGCGAAATAAGACGGGTTGTTAAAACCTACCATGTAACTGATCTCGTTGATCCGGTATTTATTTTCGGTCAATAAGGCCGCCGCTTTTTTCAGGCGTACCACCTGTATCAGTTCATTGGGTGTGACATTTGTCAGCGTCTTGATTTTAGCAAACAGGCCGGAGCGGCTGATGCATAGTTGGTCGGCCAGGAAGTCGACCGACAGATCCGGATTGGAGAAATTCTCTTCAATGATTCCGTTCATACGGGTCAGGAAGCCTTCGTCGGCTTTATTGGCTGCTATGCTTTTGAGGGGCACCAGGGGCATTTTAGAAAATTTCTGATACAACATTTCACGTAGATCCAGCAGGTTCTTGATGCACGAACGCAGGTATTGGAGCGAGAAAGGCTTTTCGATATAGATGTCGGCGCCACAATCCATGCCTTCAATCTTCGAATGAATGTCTGATTTGGCCGTCAATAGGATAAATGGGATATGGCTGATGGCCTGGTTCTCGCGGATGGATTTGCACAGTTCGATACCATCCATACCATCCATCATCCAGTCGCTGATGATAAGGTTTACTTCATTGCGTTGTAATATTCCCAGGGCTTCTTGCCCGTCGGTAGCCGTCAGGACACCATATTCATCCACAAAGCTGTCGGAAAGGAACTGTAGCATGTCTTCGTTGTCGTCGACGATCAGCATAACAGGTTTGTCTGCGTCAACGTTTACAGGCTCAATATCCGGGGTGAGGATATCTTCCGGTAATCCGTTCTCCGGCTTGGATTCGTCGGCGATGCTGGCGGTGGCATCATAACCTGCCGGTTCAACCGGCAGGCAGACCACAAAGGAGGACCCTTTGCCTACTTCCGAATGTACATCGATAGTGCCTCCATGCGCTTCTACAATACTGTGTACGATACTTAACCCAATACCGGTACCGGGCTTATTGTCGGATGTTTGATAAAAGGGGCGGAATATTTTGGAGAGATCTTCTTTACTAATTCCGTCACCATTGTCAGTCACGGTGATATACAACAGGTTTTCGTCTGTAGCCAACCGGCATGACAGGAGGACCTCATCCCGGGTGTATTTACTGGCGTTGGTTAGCAGGTTGCTGATCAGTTTGGTCAAGGCTTCCTTATCGACAATAGCCATCATGTCGGTTTGCGGACACTCTACCGTGAAACTTGCGCCACGTTGTGTCACCCAGGGGCGGAAACGTACGCTCATGGCTTTGATCAGGTCGTGGATATTGGTTCGTTCGAGCTTCAGACGTACCCCTTCCTGTTCCACTTTGCGGAAATCCAGCAACTGGTTGACCAACAAGAGCAGCCGTTGGCTGTTACGGTCGATCACATTCAGTTCTTCTTTTATGTTGTGGGGAATGCCGGCGGAAGCCATCAGTTTTTCCAATGGGGCGATAATGAGTGATACCGGCGTCCGTATTTCATGGGCGATAGTCGTAAAGAAGCGTATCTTGGCCTCATGCACCTCGTTCTCTTTTTGGCGGTTCAATTCGGCTATTTCCACATTGAGTTTCTTGTCGGTACGACGGATAAAAAGGCGTGCCAGTAGGACGATACCCAAGCAGATCAGTAACAGGTAGAATACGTTGAATGCTGTACTCAGGTAGAATGGTGGATGGATCACAATCTGCAGCGAAGTACCTTCTTCATTCCAGATACCATCGTTGTTGGATGCCTTTACCCGGAACGTATAGGTGCCAGCCGGAAGGCTGGTGTATGTTGCCCTGTTTTGTGCGCCTACGTAGTTCCAATCCTTATCGAATCCCTCCAGCTTATAGGCGTAGGCATTCTTTTCCGGTGTGGCATAACTTAAGGCGGCATATTGGAGGGTGAATACATTATCTCTATGGGTGAGGTTGATTCGTTGTGCTTGGTCGATTGGAGCTTGCAGGATACCGTCTTCAGATACGGTTACCTCTTTATTCAACACTTCCAGGTTGGTCAGCACAACCGGCGGAATAAACCGGTTGTTCCGGATGGCATGTGGATAGAAGGCATTAAACCCTTTGACCGATCCGATGTAGATTTTGCCGTCGGAGGCTTTGATGCCGGAGCTGGGAATGAACAGGTCACTTTGCAACCCGTCGCTTTGGGTGAATACCCGGCATTCTTCTCCGGGGGTGTAATGGATTAATCCCTGTGAGGTGGTGATCCATAACTGGTGTTGGTCTTCAATGATGCAATACACTGTCGGTTCTTCCGGTAACAAGTGAATGCTATTGAACGTGTCGGAGGCCGGCTCGTACTTGCATAATCCCTTGGATGTACCGATCCACATATCTCTATGCGCGTCGATGTGGATACTGCTGACTGTATTGCTTGGCAGGCTTCCCTGCGCTTCCGAGTGCAGATAATTGATCCAGGTGTCTTTCGTGGGGTTGTACCGGAAAATACCTTTTCCCAGTGTGGCAAACCAGATATCGCCCTGGCTATCCTGCTTGATGTTGATGGTGGTGTAGCCGAAGTCTTTCAGTCGGACAAAGTGATCTTTCTCGCGGTCATACAGGTTGACGCCCGACATGGTAGTGACCCACATCCGGCCTTCGCGGTCTTTGAAGATATCATAGATACTACTCTGGTCGAGGGAGTTTTTAGCGTTGGTCGAGTTGTATACACGAAATTTACCGGTCTGTGTATTCAGTACGTTCAGCCCACCCGAATAGGTGCCGATCCAAAGTTCGTCGCCATCAAAACACAAGGCGTGGACGTTATGGTAGGAGAGGCTGTTTTTCCCTTCCTGCGGAACATAGTTGGTAAAGCGGTCGGTGCCAGGCGAATAGCAACTAACCCCACCATCGTCGGCTGCAATCCAGATATTCCCTTTCTTGTCTTCGCAAAAACGGCTGATGATATTGCCGACTACCGAGTTGGCATATTGCGAGTGCTTGTAGCCTTCAAATTGTCCATTCTGCGGCGAGACATAATTAACGCCGCCGTAATACGTGCCGATCCACAGCCCGCCTTCGCGGTCGTTTACGATCGGGTAAATAAATTGGTTGGATAGAGAGTAGGGATTCGTCTCGTCTGGAGTGAACAGGTGGTGTTCTCCGGTGACAGCATTGAACAGACTGAGCCCGTCGTCCGAACCGACCAGCAGCACTGGATACATGTATTCATTTAGCGAGTGTATATGCATGACGCCCTCTTCCGACTCGGGTGAAATATAGGTAGTGACTTCACCGGTGTACCGGTCGATTTTCTTCAATCCGGTATCCCAAGTCCCCGCCCAGAACGTATTCGATGAGTCTTCAAACAGGGTAAGGATATTCGAGATAGTGTCTTTACCTTTGGTGCGAAGCGGGAATGTCTCGAAGGTATTCGATGTCTTGTTCAGCTTAAATAAACTTTTGCTGGCTGCCCAGATTGAGTTGTCGCTGTCGATATATACATAGTAGATAAACTTTTGTCCGTCGGGCATGACGTAATGTGTCAGTTCATCCTGTTTCTTATTGTACCGGAATACTCCTTCGCCAAAGGAAGAAAACCAGAGGTTCATATCTTTGTCCTGAAGGATATTCGAGACAATGCCTAAGATCGGGCGGTTGTCCTGGGCGACAGAGACAAATAGCGAAAACTGATCCTGCCCCGGATGATATTGATACACTCCATTGTCGGTCGCAATCCAGATAAGGCCATCCGCATCCTCAAACATGGCATAGACCGAACTGTTGCCCGGCCCGTCTTTCCGCCCGTAATTGTATGTCTGTTTGCCGTCGAAGCAGTCCACACCATTATCGGTGCCAAACCAGATGTATCCCTTTCTATCCTGTATGATGCTACGGACGGAATTCGATGATAAACCGTCTTCAACCGAATAATGGCGGAAGCGGAACGAGTGGGTAAGTGGTTGTGCTACCGTCACACCTGCAAGGCATAAGAAAATGAATGGGATAATCAGTTTTTTCATCGTGGTATCTGTCTATGATCTCAACCACAAGAGTACGACAAATAATACAAACCACATGGAAAAATAATCTATAAAAACAACAGAATAATGGAGTATGACCGTAAGAAACAAAAAGGGGCGCCGCAGACGACACCCCTTTATTAGTTAATGTACGATCCGGATCACGGCATACCTACCAGGTTCCAGCCCTGACGATAGTTGTGCTTGATCAGTTCTTCGGCAAATTTCTTTGCACTGATCGGATCTGTCCATGTTTTCTTGAAGTCGGGGTGACCGTCTTTGATCGTGAAACCGTCTTTGATACAGATCTTGATTTCTTCGCTGTCGGTGAGGTTGGTGAACTGCATGTTCGGGCCATCCCACAGCAATTCCTTATTCAGGTTCTGCAAGCGGACTGCCAATACACCCATCACCACCATTTCGTTGAACGGACCAGCTTCAGAGAAGTCTGATTTCGTTTTCACGCGACTGGAAGCATTTTCTTTACAAGCGCGGATGAAGTCTTGCTGATGTCCGTCTTTGCCTTCCACACGACGTTCAGTCTTCGGTGATTCAGGTACGCGACCGGAGAGTAACCACGGGCTTGCACCGTAGCATCCGCATACCAGGATATCTTTCGTTCCGTGGAATAATACGCAACCACCCTGTACGTTCATGTTCTTGCCAGCCGGCCAGTTGGCAGGCATATCGGGTTTCAAGCCACCGTCATACCAATGTACTTCTACTTCAGGCATGGCAACTTTCGGCATATTGTCGCGTGCGGGAAATACCAGTCTCACGTGCTGAGCCTGCGGAGCGCAGTCTCTCAACAGCAGTGTGGAAGAACCTTGTACTTTGGTTGGATACCCCAGTTTCAAGCCTTTGAATACCGGATGGAGGATGTGGCAAGCCATATCGCCCAATGCTCCTGTACCATATGCCCACCAGCCGCGCCAGTTCCAGGGATGGTAAATGGCATTGTACGGACGCATTTCTGCCGGACCCGTGAACAGGTCCCAGTTTAATGTGGAAGGAATCTTGTCGGCTTTTTCCGGTGTCATCAAACCTTGCGGCCAGATCGGACGGTCAGTGAATGCTTCTACCTTGGTGATTTCGCCGATTTCGCCGTTCCAAATCCATTCGCAGATCTGGTTTACGCCTTCGCCGGATGAACCCTGGTTACCCATCTGGGTAGCTACTTTTTGTTTTGCGGCCAGCTTGGTCAGCAAACGGGATTCGTACACTGAGTGGGTAAGCGGTTTTTCGCAATAGACGTGTTTGCCCAATGTCATGGCATCCGAAGCGATGAGGGCGTGTGTGTGGTCGGCTGTTGCTACCACAACGGCATCAATGGAACTGCCCATTTCGTCGAACATCTTGCGATAGTCCCAATACTTCTTGGCAGTTGCATACTTGTCGAATGTGGGCTTGGCATATTTCCAGTCCACATCGCACATGGCTACCATGTTCTCTGTTTCCATGCCGCGTAATACGCTGGCACCACGTCCGCCGATACCTACACCGGCTATGTTAAGTTTGTCGGTAGGAGCTGTGTAACCGTGGCTCTTTCCCAGGATGGTGTTGGGGACAATTGTTAACGCTGCTGCAGCGGCTGCTCCCCGTTGAATAAACGATCTTCTTGAAATGTTCGTCATAATACTGATTTTAAGTTACTATTGTTAAAGACAGTTGATGGTATCTATCTCCCTAAAATTAGATTTAAATATAGCTTTTTTTAACAAAAACGCTCTATTCTGGTTGGAAACGCTTGAGCAACTCTTTCGCCTCTGGGGCATCACCCCGGTCAGAGAATACCCCTGTGAGGTATCTTCCTTGCCAATGCATCGGGATATCTCCGTTGTAACGGTCTTTGATCACCAGGTCGCCTTCTACGGGTTCACCGGTTTGGCGGGCAAAGGTAAGATACTTTTGCAGGATGGCTTTAGCTCCTTCCGGCGTCTGGGCGTCTATGGCAAATAGTTGGTATTCTTTTCCATCGAAGATGTATTTAGCCAGATAGACCTGATGGAGGAATTCATGGCCGATAAAGTTGGCCGTGGTATATGCCTCCGAGAATAGCAGTTTGCCTTCGGGAGCAAAAGCCTGCAAGAGGGAAGGGTAATCGGCATTCGGGTCGATCTGTTGCGCCAGTCCGGCCCCGATCGATTGCAGGATGTTCGTAGCATCACCGCCTCCGTAGCTCCACATCTTTATATATACACAACCGGCAAAGAAGAAAAGGCTCGACTGGTCGCCCTGCGCTTCTGCACCCAGGTCGATGAAAGGAAGTTCAGACGAACGTTCGGAGGCATACATCCCGAAAGCGTCTACCGGCGTGGCGTGCCGATAGGCTTGGATGGTGATGTAGTTGCTGCCACTCCGGTATTCAAGGCTGGTCATTTCCCTGAAATTGTTTTCAATAAACAGGGGGGCGGCACCGTTGATGCGGTCGAACAGGTTATCGGGGTTGAACACTTCTATTTCTTCGCTGACCGTCCATCCGGCTACGGGCGGCAACCAGGACCGGAGTTCCTGCGGTGTCTGTGCTGCCAACCATTGGCCGCAACACAGCGCAAGTACAATGATATAGTTTATTCTTTTCATGCTTGCGGCGGATGCTTAGGTGAGGAACTCGGTGGGGATATCACGAACGGGTGTGATGGCAGCAATCTTGCCGGCTACGTCGAATCCGGCCGTACAGCGTACCTGGCAGGTTTTGCAGTTCGAACAGATATCCTTCGGTAGGTCTAGTTCGGCCAGTGTCTCTTTCGACAGTTGGGCATGCTGGTATCCGTAGGCATACATATAGGCGCGCATCAGATCGGGGATAGGCAATCCTTCCGGGCATTGCGTCCGGCATTTGCCGCATTGCTGGCAGAAGAGGCCCTCCTGCCCACAGAGTGTGGCGAGGTATTCTTTGTCGGTAGCGGTCATTGCCGGAGTTTCCGTGGCCGCGATGCAGTCGTCCAGCATTTCATAACTGGTGAATCCTGGGATGGCAGTGGTGATATGTTCGTTCTGCCATACCCATTTCAGGCAGGCTTGTCCGTTTACCTTGTTTTCTCCGGCGGCATCTTCCTTACCACCCGTCATGGTTTTCATGGCTACAAAACCGATACCGGCTTTGGCTCCGCGAGCGATGGCTTCGTTGAGTTCCTTGAGGTTGGCGAGTTTGAAGTTGTAGCTCAACAGGATCACATCGTAGATGCCGGCTTCAACAGCGGCGTCGATCTGTGCGGCCTGGTTATTGTGCATGGAGAAACCGATGAACTTCGTCTTACCATCGTCTTTAAATTTCTTCAACTGGGCAACGAAACGCGGATCTTTCACCTGTTCGGGCGATTGCAGGTCGTGTGCGTAGAACCAGTCTACATAGTCCATCTGCAAACGTTTGAGGCTAAGGTCGAACATGTCGGTATAATCCTGTTCGAATGTATCCGTTAGCGGAAATTTCATCTTTCCTTTCGTGGCAATATAGAAACTGTTACGGTCTTTATCCTTGAAGAAAGTACCGAGCATTTCTTCGTTTCGTCCATTCTGATAACCGTGGGCGGTGTCGAAGTGGGTAATACCTGCGTTGTAGGCGGCACGAACCACATTCGGGTTGTCGGCACGCATCACACCCATGCTGAGCATTGGCAGTTGGATGCCTGTCCGGCCTAAGGTGCGGGTGGGGAAGTTTGCCTTGGCGGTTGTCGCCGTCACCGTAGGGGTAGAAGAGGGAGAGGCTGCCATCTGCGGACTTAATAACGCGCCGGCACCGGCTATGGCAGACATCCGGAAAAAATTTCTTCGATTAACTATTTTCTTTTCCATAATGAAATACTATTGTATGTAATGTAAGTGTATAGTAACGTATGCATTGAAGTGACGTATATTTCTTAGATTCGGTAAACACAATCATATGATACACAGTATGGATCAATCCATTCTGTACAAAAATAGCAAGTAATTTCTAATTGTACCATGAAAAGTGTAAGAATATGCAATGACCCTCCAAAGTATCTCTTGGCGCAGGCTTTCAAACCCTGTAATATTTGAAAGCAGTGGATCTTCAAAACCAACCAAATTTGAATCTTTTGCTGGTGTGTTTTGGCATCCAATTCATTCTCAGGAGCGCAGCGACGTTTCCCCTCTCAAGAGCTACTCTTTATACACATCTTTTGATGCGTGTATGGGGATAACTTGAGGTCGTGACAGTGAAAATGCCCCGTCAGGGGTATCGTGTTCGTAGCCAGGGGTGTAAGCCCCTGGAATAGTGCGAATATCATATATAAACCGT
>JAVBUR010000060.1:0-29731 GCA_031555145.1 Tannerellaceae bacterium
ATCACCGTTATGATTTTTTCAAACGTCATCGTGTTTGTGAACGAACGCGATGATGATCGTTCAGTAACGTCATTCTCTTTTTTGTGGCGATTCGTCGATTGGGAGATATCGGAAGCAGACCTCGTCAAATCCAGGCCTGCGCCTCACCTTCGCGAAGCCTGCATGTCAGCCGGCTGAGGCCTGCGCCTCGCGGTAGTGACTCGTGCGTCTCGCCGGGGTGAGGCCTGCGCCTCAATTCATCTTCAAATACGGCCAAATAGGAAGATGACGCCACCGTCCAATCTGAACAAGCCTGAAGCCGTTTTCCTTTAGCTATATTTAAGATTAGCGGCCTCAAATTATTTACTGAAAAATTTCTTTATTTGGCAATAGGTTGTACCTTTGCCCCCTTAAGTTGTGAAGTGAATAAAAGTATCAAATAAACCCTATTAAATTTTTTATTATGTCTAAAGTAACAGTTGTTGGCGCCGGTAATGTAGGTGCTACTTGTGCAAATGTGCTTGCCTTCAATGAAGTGGCAGACGAAGTAGTAATGCTGGATGTGAAAGAAGGTGTTTCCGAAGGGAAAGCCATGGATATGATGCAGACAGCTCAGTTGTTGGGTTTTGACACGACCGTAGTTGGATGTACGAACGATTACGCTCAGACAGCCAATTCAGACGTAGTTATCATCACTTCAGGTATTCCCCGTAAACCGGGTATGACACGCGAAGAACTGATTGGCGTGAATGCCGGTATCGTAAAAGCCGTTGCCGAAAACCTGCTGAAATATTCTCCCAATGCTGTTATCGTGGTTATCTCTAACCCGATGGACACGATGACGTATCTGGCACTGAAGGCGCTGGGCGTTCCTAAAAACCGTATCATCGGTATGGGTGGCGCACTCGACAGCAGCCGTTTCAAATATTACCTGTCGCAGGCGCTGGGTTGTAACGCCAACGAAGTAGAAGGTATGGTAATCGGTGGTCACGGTGATACAACCATGATTCCGTTGGCTCGCCTGGCTACGTACAAAGGTATCCCCGTTAGCCAATTGCTGAGCGCTGAAAAGTTGGAAGAAGTAGTCAAAGCTACGATGGTAGGTGGTGCTACACTGACCGGCCTGCTGGGTACTTCTGCCTGGTATGCTCCGGGTGCTGCAGGAGCTTACGTAGCTGAAGCCATTATCCACAACCAGAAGAAGATGGTCCCCTGCTCTGTATCACTGGAAGGTGAATACGGTGAAAGCGACATCTGCATCGGTGTTCCTGTGATCCTCGGCAAGAATGGTATCGAAAGCATCGTGGCCCTCGACCTCAACGAAACAGAAAAAGAACTCTTCAAGAAGAGCGCTGCCGCTGTTCGTGCGACCAACGACGTGTTGAAAGAAATCAACGTGCTGTAAGAAACAAACGACTTACAATATAAAAGAAGCCGGCTTCCTCCATGGAGCCGGCTTTTTTGTTTGCACACCTGCGAACTTCTGATACTTCCCTATAGACACCTACCGGATAATTCCCAGCTTAGTGGCGGCCAGGAATTCGATGATGTTATTGATCTCGACGCTGTTGGGCACCTGGTCTTTGATTTTCCAGACGGCATCATGCAGGCTGGTGTTGCTCTGGTACACCAGACGGTAGGCATGGGCGATATGGTTGATGATCTTTTCCGGGAAGCCTACTTTTTCAAGTACTTTGGTATTGACACCGTTATACGTGATGGGCTCCTTGGCGGCAACAATATACGGAGGGATATCGCGGTTGAAACGGCAGCCGCTGCGTACCCATGACCAGGTACCGACTCGGCAGCCCTGCCCCATGACGATATTTCCACCGAAAATGGCATGGTCGTCGATGATGCAATCACCAGCCATCTTGGTGCCATAACCGAATACGCAATGGTCGCCCACCTTGGTATCGTGCGACAGATGAACGCCTTCGAGCAAGAAGTTATTGTTCCCGATACGGGTCTGCCCTTCTTTCAGTGTGGCACGGTTGATTACCACATTCTCACGGATCACATTGTGGTCGCCAACGATCACCACGGTATCATCGCCCTTATAGGCGAAGTCCTGCGGCACGGCAGCCACCACAGCTCCCTGAAACACCTTATTCCCTTTGCCCAGACGGGCGCCGCTCATCAGGCTGGCGTAGGGCAAAATCTCACAATCGTCGCCGATCACCACATTGTCGTCGATGTAGGCAAACGGGTGTATCGTTACATTCTCCCCTATTTTCGCGCCGGGGTTTACATAGGCTAACGGACTTATCATGATAGTTGATTTTAAGTTAGTATTCTCTTCCTCCTCCCAATGCCTGGTAGAGGCTCACGACAGACTGCATCTGTAACAGGACATCAGCGACTTCAAGCAACTGTGCCGACAACAGCGACTGCTGCGCCGTCAATGTTTCCAGATAAGAAGAACTACCCGAACGATACAACGCCTCGGTATACACCACTGCGTTTTCGAGGGAAGTCACCTGTCCACGCCGTTCAACCAGTTTACCGGTCAGGGTTTCATAACGGAACAACGCGTCGCTCACTTCTTTACCCGCATTCAATACAGTCTGCTGAAAGTTCATCGAAGCTATTTCCTGTTCAGCCTTCGACACCTTCAGGTTGGCGATGTTGCGGCCTTTATTGAAGATCGGCTGCGTCAATGAGCCTACGGCAGAAACAAGCACCTTGGCCGGATCAAGGATCACACCGCCGGCACTGTTCGTCCATCCGGCCGAGCCACTCAGCACAAGCGACGGATAGAACGCCGAGCGTGCCTGGTTGGTAGCGTAATACGCCACAGCCAATTGCATTTCGGCCGCCCGTACATCGGGACGGTTGGCCAGCATCTGTACCGGGATACCGGCATTCAGTTCCGTAGGCAATACCTGATCGATCAGGACACCCCGCTCGATAGCGTGCGGCGCTTCGGCCAGCATCACCGACAGGGCATTCTCCGTTTCACGGATCTGCCGACGAAGGTCAGACAGGGAAGCCTCTACCTGGTGGCTGTTGGCTTTTGCCTGGGAGATGGCCGCTTCGTTCGACTTGCCCACTTCTTTCAAGGCAGTCATCACGCGTACATTTTCTTTCCAGATAGCCGATGTTCCTTCGCTGATTGACAGCTGGAGATCGAGCATCAGGAGCGTATAATACGTATTGGCCACATTGGCGATCAGTTGCGAACGAACAGCCTGGCTATAGGCTTCGCTCTGCAGCAAGGTGGACTTGGCGCCACGGCTGGCATTGAGCAGGCGGCCGAAAAGGTCGATTTCCCAACTGGCCGTAGCCGGCAACTGATACGTACGTGTCCAGTCGCCTCCTTCGAGGTGCGACAGCGTTCCCTGCGGACTCAGTGCGACAGAAGGCAGGAACGAGAGGCGTGCCGACGTGAGCAACGCCCGGGCTTCGTCTACCCGGAGGTTGGCCGTTTGCAGGTTCACGTTGTTAGCCAGCGCCTTTTCGATCAACACCTGCAGGTAGGGATCAGTAAACACTTCCTGCCAGGGCAGGTTTCCCATGTTAGCCGTATCGGCAGCCAGGGTATCGACAGCCGAATAGGGATCGCGGTAGAGACCCGACGTGTTCAGGTCTTTCGGACGTTCGTAGGCTTTGTAGATGTGGCAGCTGCCCAAGAGGGCAACGGCACATACCATATATATGATCTGTTGTATCTTCTTCATCGGATTATGATTTAGAGAATTGTTCGATTTCGGTATCCATATCGCTGTTTTCCATATCTTCCCATTCGAGTGGTTTGACCTTTTCCTGTAAATACTGGAAAGCCACGAACAAGGCCGGAACGACGAATATCTGGCAGATCATACCGATCAACATACCACCCACGGCACCGGCACCGAGCGTACGGTAGCCATTGGCACCTACACCGCTTGCCAGCATCAACGGCAACAGACCGATGACCATCGCGAGCGAGGTCATCAGAATCGGACGCAAACGGGCAGCGGCACCCAACAGGGCCGACCAGGTAATACCCATCCCCGTACGCCGACGGTCGAGCGCAAATTCAACGATCAGGATCGCATTCTTCGCCAACAGACCGATCAACATAATGAGAGCAATCTGCAGATAGATATTATTTTCCACACCCATCATCTGCGCAAAGATAAACGTACCCGCTAAGCCGAAGGGGATCGATAGGATGACCGCCAACGGCAAGAAGTAACTTTCATACTGTGCACTGAGCAACAGATAAACGAAAAGCAAACAGAGTCCGAAAATGATAAAGGTCATATCGCCTGATTTCTGTTCTTCACGCGTCATACCCGAGAATTCATACCCATACCCCGTAGGCAATGTAGCCGCAGCTACTTCCTCAATGGCCTTGATGGCGTCGCCGGAGCTAAAGCCTTCGGCTGCCGCACCATTCACCGCCATAGAGGTGTACATATTGAAACGGGTGATATTATCCGGTCCGTATACTTTCGTCAACGTCACAAATTCGGAGATGGGAGCCATCTCGCTACCATTACGCACAAAGATATTCTGCATCGATTCGGGGTTGACGCGATACTGCGGGTCAGCCTGGATATAGACACGGTACAGTTTACCGAAACGGTTGAAGTTAGACGCATACAAACCCCCGAAGTATCCCTGCATCGTAGCCAGGATAGACGACGGACTGATACCGGCTCGCTTACACTTGGCGGCATCGATATCCAACTGGTATTGCGGGAAGTTCGGGTTGAACGTCGTCTGGGCATACCGCACTTCGGGACGTTGGTTCAGTTGCATCAGGAAGCCCTGTGCCACCCGAAGGAACTGGTTCAGGTCGCCGCCGGTCTTATCCTGGAGGCTCAACTCGAACCCGCTGGACACACTATAACCCGGAATCATCGGCGGAGCAAAGATCATGATGCGGGCATCCTTGATCGCTGCCGTCTGGCGGGTGAGTGAGGCAATCACACTGTTCACATCACCACCTTCCACTTCACGCTCGCTCCAGTCGTACAGACGGCAGATAAACGTACCATATGAACTACCCTGACCGGAGATCATCCCGTAACCGGTGATCTTACTACGGTCTTTCACAAACGGATTGGCAGCAATCAGACGGTCGACTTCGGCCATCGCCTGTTCGGTCACTTCGAGCGAGGTACCCGGCTGCAAGGTAACGTTCACCATAAACGTACCGGTATCTTCGTTCGGTACAAGTCCCGTCTTGGTGGTCTTCATCAGCAACACCAACACCACAAACGACAGGGCTACCAATACGAAAGCCAGCCAGCGCCGTTTGATCAGGAACGATACACCACCCTTATATTTCTCGAGGATCGCATTATAGGAAGCATTGAACCCTTTATGGAAACGCTCTACAAATGAATCCTTCTTCCCTTCTTTCTCTTCATGCGGTTTGAGGAAAATGGCACACAGCGCCGGACTCAGCGTCAAGGCGTTGATAGCCGAGAAACCGATGGCGATTGCCAACGTCAAACCGAACTGCCGGTAGAACGTACCCGATGTCCCCCCCATGAAACTAACGGGGATAAATACCGACATCATCACCAGCGTAATCGACACCAGTGCACCACCGATCTCATTCATCGCATCAATCGAGGCCTGTCGCGACGATTTGTAGCCCTGGTCCAGTTTGGCATGGACCGCCTCGACGACTACAATCGCATCATCCACCACAATCGCAATGGCCAGTACCAAGGCACAAAGCGTCAACAGGTTGATACTGAAACCAAGCGCCGTCAATCCGGCAAAGGTACCGATCAACGCCACCGGGATAGCAATCGTCGGGATCAGTGTCGACCGCATATCCTGCAAGAAGATATACACCACGATAAACACCAGCAGGAACGCTTCGATCAGCGTCTTGAGTACCTCATGGATGGAGGCGAAGAGGAAGTCGTTCACACTCATCAGGATCTCGTACTTCATACCCGGAGGATATACCTTGCCGGTTTCTTCCAACACGGCATTCACATCTTCGATTACTTTGGTTGCATTCGATCCCGCCATCTGGAAGATCATAAATGTAACGGCCGGATTACCGTTGGCTTCCGTAGATACGGAATACGACTGTCCGCCCAGTTCCACACGGGCCACGTCTTTCAATCGTAGCACATTCCCGTCGGCGGTCGAACGGATCACAATATTTTCGAATGCATCGGCTGTTTCCAGACGCCCTTTATAGCGGATCGTATATTGGAACGACTGGTCGCCGCTTTCACCGAATTGTCCCGGTGCGGCTTCGAGGTTCTGTTCGGCCAGCGCTACACTGATATCCGACGGTTCCAGTTTATACTGCGACATAATCTCCGGACGCAACCAGATACGCATCGTATAGGTCAACGCACCCATCGCCATGGCATCCCCTACCCCGTTCACACGTTGTATCTGCGGAAGGATGTTGATATTCACATAGTTTTGCAGGAACTTCTGGTCGTAACGACCGTCACTAAAGATGGTGATGGCTTCCAGCATACTGGTCTGACGCTTCTGGGTAATGACACCCACGCGGGTTACTTCGGCAGGCAGCAAGCCCTGTGCCTTCGACACACGGTTCTGCACGTTCACCGCCGCCATATCGGGGTTCGTTCCCTGCTTGAAATAGACCTGGATACGTGCCGATCCGTCATTAGTCGCTGTAGACGACATATAGAGCATGTTTTCCACCCCGTTCAACTGTTCTTCGATCGGAGCGATCACCGTGTTCAACACAGTCTGCGAGTTAGCCCCCGTATAGGTGGTATACACAGAAACGGTAGGAGGCGCGATATCCGGATACTGCTCGATCGGTAGCGAGAGCAAACCCAGAATACCCAGGATCACAATAAATATGGAGATAACCGTGGATAAAACCGGACGGTTAATAAATCTGTCTAACTTCATACATAATAGGGTTTATCCGACAAGTTATTTTGCACCGGCGGCGGCCTGTTGCTGTTGTTGTTGCATGGCTTTGAGTTTAGCCGCAGCCTCTTCGGGCGTGATCGGCTTGATGGGGGTTCCATCACGCAAGCTGGTGATACCTTCCACCACGATACGGTCGCCCGCTTTCAGTCCAGAGGTAATCACATAGGTCTTACCATCGTTCTGCGGAAGGACCTCGATCTCGGTTACTTTCACCGTCGATTCGTCTGTCACCACATAGATAAATTTCTTGTCTTGTACTTCATAGGTAGCCGTCTGCGGTACCAGGATCGCGTTATCTTCCGTAAAAGGCATCAGGACAGTCCCTGCACCACCACTGCGAAGCACATTCCGGTCGTTGGGGAAGGTAGCACGGATCGTGGCTGCCCCGGTTTTCTGGTCGATCACACCGCTCAGGGTTTCGATCTTCCCTTTTTCGGCATAGATCGAACCATCACTCAGGCTCAGTTCCACTTCGGGCATACGGTTCAGTATTTCGTTAATCGACCCTCCTTCACGGATCAGTGCCAGTACCTGTTTTTCGGTCATGGAGAAATAGACGAACATCTTCGAGATATCCGACACGACTGTCAACGGTGAGGCAATGCTGGAACTTACCAGACTACCCAAACGATACGGGATAGTTCCCACGATACCGTCGGAAGGACTGCTCACTTCCGTATAGGAAAGATCATTTTTAGCATTCACCAGTTGCGCGTCGGCCTGTGCCAGTTGCGCTTCGCGGGTAGCCAGATCGTTTTCTGCCACCTGCAATTCGTAGTCGCTGATAATGCGCTGGGCATGTAACAGTTTTTTGTTTTCATACGTCAGACGGGCTGTCTGTACACTGGTCTGTGCCACTTTTTTATTGGCCTCTGCCACCTGAACGGCTGCGCGGTAAGGCACCTGGTCGATAACGAACATCACCTGTCCTTTCTTCACAACAGAGCCTTCATCCACACGCAGGGCAGTGATGAAACCGGCCACCTTCGGACGGATTTCAATATCCTGCATCCCCTTAATAGTTGCGGGGAAAGGCGTTTTCAACTCGATATGACCGGGTTGTAACGTCACAGTTGCATATTCACGCACTGCGTTACCAGCTGCTTGCTCCTTGTTGCCACAGGCAAAGAAAGAAAATGCTAACCCAACTAATACCAATCGCTCAGACCACTTCACGGCGGTCTTCAAATAATTGTGCATACTCATATATTTATATTTATCCAAATAGTCCTCTCTAATCTAACACAAATATGTCCAACACCTATCAGGTGGCAAATGTACGGGAATTCACATTCCCGGGATTCGTCCAATTTATGCCATTGTTAGGTGTTCTCACTATGAAAACTAAGATTAAGGCCGGCTGTACTTTGGGGTCAAAGGTACAAATAATCCGCTTCTTTGTTGGTATATTCCGCAAAATACGCTTAATTTGCGACAGACTCTATAGAAAGAGCCTTTATAGATATGAAACAAACATTCAACATTGGTGATATATTTCTTACATCCTGGAAGTTCACCAAATCCCAGCTGGCCATCCTGTGTGGTTTACTTATCGGTTATACCATTATTGCGTTTACCCTGTCTATCCTCACATCGACGCAAACGTCTATTGTGGCGACCATTGTGTTGAATATCATAGGAGGTGTGATCGGCTGTCTGTTTGCCATGGGATACATTAAGAACCTGTTCCAGACAATCGACGATATAGAGCCCCAGTTCTCGGCCTACGGGCAACAGGCCTCTAAAATACTGAAATACATCGCTGTTAACCTTGTCGTAGGCCTTGCCTGCACCATTGGATTTTGTCTCTTTATCCTTCCCGGCATCTACCTGATGTGCCGGATGCAATACGCATTAGCTTTCATTATTGAAGAAGATGAGGAAATCATCGAGTCCATCAAACGGAGTTGGGCCATGACACAGGTGTATGCCTGGAAACTGGTGGGATTGTTTTTTGTGCAATTCCTTATCTGTCTCATCGGCGTCCTGTTATTCGGTGTAGGCCTCTTTATCGCCTATCCGCTGATCGCGATGATGTATTGCTATAGCTTCCGCGTGTTGAACTCGCCGCTTCAATTGATCGAAGAAGCATGAGCCGGAACTACAGGATAAAGGACATCGCCGCTCTTTCAGGGGTATCTACCGGCACCGTTGACCGCATCCTGCACAACCGGGGAAAAGTTTCAGAAGAAGCCCGCCGCAAAGTAGAAAAAGTACTGCAGGAGATAGACTATCAGCCCAACCTCATCGCCCGTTCGCTGGCGTTGAAAAAAGAATACCATTTCTATACCCTTATGCCCTCCTTCGACCAAGGGGAGTATTGGGATATGTTCTGGAGAGGAATCAAACAAGCCGAGAAAGAGTTTGGCAGCTACAATGTGGAGATCCATCCCCTGTTCTTTAATCAGTATGACAAAGCATCGTTCGACGAACTGGCTATCCAATTAAAGAAAGTCGACTGCCAGGGTGTGATCATCGCCACCCTGTTCCGCGAGAGTGTGATCCATCTGACAAAGGAGCTCGATCAATGCGAAATCCCCTATATACTGGTTGACGCCTACATTGAAGAAACACAATGCCTGTCGTATTTCGGTACGCACTCGTATGATTCGGGATACGTCGCCGGCCGGTTACTGCGCGAGCAAATCGCCCCCGATGAAGACATCGCCCTCTTCCGCTTCCTTCGAAAAGGAGACGTGTATTCCACACAGGTACAGATCCGTGAAAAAGGGTTCCGCGATTATCTGGCGCAATCGCACTACACAGGCCATATCCATCCGATCATCATCCACGCCGATGACACGGTAAAGAATATCCAGATCATGGATACCTTTTTCGACGCGCATCCGCATGTGCAGGCCGGGATCATCTTCAACTCAAAAGCGCACCTGCTGGGACAGTATTTCAGTAGCCGGAATGATAAGCCCACCTTCCGCCTGATTGGTTATGATGTGATCGAACAGAACATCCGTTACCTGAAAAGTGGTTATATTTCCCACCTCATCGCCCAACGCCCTGAGGTGCAGGGAGTAAACTGCATCAAGGCACTCTTCCGCCACCTCGCCCTTGGAGAAAATCCCGAGCCCATCAACTATATGCCGCTCGATATCCTGGTAAAGGAAAATATCAGCTACTACAACAACTACATTTAGGGGAATAACGACTAATCGCTAATCATTATCCCCAGTTCCTTCCGCATCCGCTCCACATCCAGCTCTTCCAGGAAGCGGGTGATATTGAAGAAAATGCGGTGATGTCCGAATGCGGGTTCAAGCATTTCGGCAATAGCGTCTTCTTTCGATACATCCTGAAAGACAATGCGATACAAGGCGATTACAATCCCCGTACGGTCGGAGCCATGATAGCAATGGATCAGCATCGGCCCCTTCCGGTCACGGAGGATACGGAGGATATCCAATAGTTTTTTCTCCGAAAGCCAATAGGCGTGTAGCGGCACATGGTGCAAGTGCATCGATGTGCCCATAGCCGCACGATCGTCGCTATGGAAGGCTCGCAGGTTCAAGACCTCCTGTATACCGTACTTCTCCAAAGCTATGAAATCATTCCGGTAGGGCTGGTCGGAACGATACAACGTCGAGTCGATGCGATACAGGTTTGTCAGCTCGCTGAATTGAAGGTGTATCCGCTCGGCTTTAACGGCTTGCCCCATTACATGCAGGGAAACAGCCAGGAAAAAGAGCAGGAAAAGGGAGTAAATCCGGACCATCACATCTAGTTTCTATCGTTTTACTTGCCGGTAAAGATAAAGAGGATTAACGATAACCGGCGCATTATCAACCCCACATGGTGCTGTTATTTATATTTATTTGTACTTTTACGGCCTAATACGCATGAAAGACGGATGAAACTACGAATAATCAGTGGTATATTATTGCTTGCCTGCCTTGTGGTAGTGGCCTGCCGTACAAAGGTCTCCCAGCAGAAGCCGGAAGAAAAAACCGACCGCCCCGTCACGCTGCCCCGTACCGTGCGTCCCCTGCCATATAACGATTCCCTGTTGGTCATGCCCAAAGCAGAACTGTTGCCCGAAGTCGACGGCAGCCGCAAAAACATCACATCTACATTCGGCGCTGCCGATGGGGAACACATTAAAGCCCGCGACCGGAAATTGTTTGCCAACAGCGACGAGGAGATTATTTATCTCTCACGTATCAAGTCCTACCACTATGCCTTCCCCCTGCCGGGCGCTAAGATGATCTCACCCTACGGAGGAAATCGGAAGAACCATTCAGGCACCGACCTGAAAACGTGCGCGAACGACACGATCGTGTCCGTATTCGACGGAGTGGTACGCATGGCGAAACCCTATGCGGCCTACGGTAATGTGGTGGTGGTCCGCCATTACAACGGACTCGAAACCGTCTACAGCCACAACTCAAAGAACCTGGTCAAACCCGGCGACGAAGTGCGGGTAGGCCAATCTATCGCCCTTACGGGACGCACCGGACGGGCCACGACCGAACACCTCCACTTCGAAGTCCGTATCAACGGCACGGCTTTCAACCCCGACCTCCTCTTTGATTTCTCCACCCGTACCCTGCGTGGTAAAGACCTCCTGTGCCGTAGAAAAGGCAGCGCCATCGTCGTCAGCCCAACCGAAGTCCTCCCTCATCAGCTTATGAGCGGCTATGTCCATCCCGAAACGCCCCTCCTCTTCTTCCAGACAACCGAATCCCCAGTCTGGGCTCTCCCCGACCGGAGTTAGTTTCAAACCCTGTCAAATATGAAAGCCGCCGCTCCTTTTCAGGGAACGGCGGCTTTAGTGTGTTATGCGCTAAACGCAAGAGCTTCTTACTTCAGTTCTTTGATGCGGATGTCGCGGAATTTCACTTTCGAGCCATGGCCGAGGAAGGCGATATGTCCTTTCTTGTTGAAGAGGCCCGGGTGCTGTTTGCCGTCGATGGTGCCGTTCTTAGCGGCTTCGCGGATGTTACCTTCGAGGATCACTTCGCCGTTGAGGGTGATCTTGATGTTGTCGCCGTTGGCGATTACTTCTTCGTAGTTCCACTCACCGACCGGTTTGAGGAAGCCGCGTTTGGCTGCGATCACACCATATACCGAACCGTGGTATTGATATACCTGCAGGTCTTTGTATACCGGATGTTCGTTGTCGAGGATCTGTAATTCCATACCTACATAGGCGTCATCACCTTCCATCGGGGTACGGTTACCCAGACCGTTGTTGGCGGCATCCGTCAACTGGAATTCGAAACGGAAGATGAAGTTACCGTATTCGTTCTTCGTGTACAGGTTACCACCTGAACCACG
Organism: Tannerellaceae bacterium; assembly: GCA_031555145.1. Lineage (GTDB taxonomy): Bacteria > Bacteroidota > Bacteroidia > Bacteroidales > Tannerellaceae > JAJDIA01. The sequence goes on from JAVBUR010000060.1 coordinate 12,148, forward strand.
GCTGGGCACAAGCGTAATGGTTCCGTCTTCCAAGGTATAGTCCTTGGTGTTACCGGTCCATTCGTGCATATTGGTGCCGTCGAAGAGCACCTTATAACCATCCTTCACTTCCTGGGCGGAGAGCTTGAAAGCTTCTGCACGGGGAAGCTCGCGGACATAGAGGTCGCGGTAATATACCTTGCTGCCGTGAGCCTGCAATTCGATCTGTTCGATGGGGAAGATCGGCTGTTTGCGGTCCCAATAGTTTTCGAGGATCACTTTGTCGGTTACCAGTTCGCCGTTGAGGACAACTGTTACACGGTCTCCAACCATCTTGATGTACATGGTATTCCATTCGCCTAAACGGTTGTCGGCCACTTTCAGCGGCTTGCTCGGGTTAGACTGGTTGTTGTACAAACCACCTGAACCTACCTGGGCACCTGCCTTCACACGGGCTGTATCCCATATCTGTACCTGCGGGGTTCCACGGAGATAGATACCGGCATCGGCTTCCTTACCGGAAGGATCGAGCAACCAGTCAACATACATTTCAAAGTCGCCGTATTGTTTGTCGGTACAGAGGTTATCGTAGCCTGTTCCGTCGAACACCAGGCAGCCGTTTTCCACCTTCCAGTCGCGACGCATGTTGTCGTCGGCTTTTACCTGTGCCTTCGCCAGGTCGGCCGGTTTCATGGCAGCACGTTTGATGGGGTTCTCAACGAGGCCCTTCCAACCGGTGAGGTCTTTGCCATTGAACATGGACACATAGCCTTCGCCGGCCGGCATTTCGCTCAGTTGCTTGCGGATGGCTTCTTTCTGGTAGCCTGCATCGGGATTATCCAACACCTGTGTTACCTTGGCGAGCAAGTCGCGTACGATCTGTCCGGTAAATTCGGGATGGTTGCCGGAGATATTCATCACGGCATTGGCAGCGGCCTGCTGAATAGGTTTGTCGTCGAGGAAACGACCGGCGTAGATCATGCCCTGGAACGTACCTGCCTGCTGAATGCGACGGAGGATATTGTTCTTCTGCTCGGTCGTCTTCGCTACTTCCATCGCCTTGCGCAGGAAGATGGTGCGGTTTTCACCCGACAGTTCGGGCAAGGAAACGAGGCGGATATAAGCGTTCAGTGCACGGTCGAAGTAGGCAGCGCCGGAAGGATCCTTGCATACGGCATACAGTTCGTCGGCTGCTTCGCGGCCTTTCCAGTTATAGATAGCTTCGAAAGCGGCATCCTTAGCAGCACCCTGGCCGTTCTTGAATCCGGCAACGATCACCGGTAGCGCTTCCTTGTCGCCAGTAGCCGACAATACCACATAATAAAGATACTTCTTGCTGTCGCCGGCCTGAACCATGCGACGGCTGATGTTGGTATACTGTGTAGCAGCAGGCTGCTGGGCGATCGAAGCGATCACGGCCTGTTGCAACGGAGAAACGGCGTCGGCATCAGCCGATTCGAGCATACCGCACAGGTTGGTAAAGTCTTTTTCACCTACCACGTCTTTCAATGCAATATAAGCCGCCTTCTTCACCTCGGGTGAACCGGACTTGATCTGTTCGAGTACGGTATTGACCGTAGCATCCGCCTTGCGGTTAGCCAACAGTTGCAGGGCAGCCACCTTACCGGCATCCGTAGCCGAAGGAATCACGCGGACAACCGACGGAGCCACATCACCCTTGAAAGTAGCCAAAGCATCTTTACCCACGGCTACCACTTGTGCGTCTTTGTCGGCCAGCAGATCGGCCAGCGCCGGGATCACACTTGTATCGCCAATCTTCACCAGCGCCCAGGCAGCAGCCTGCTTCACTTCGAAGTTAGCCTCTTTCAGTTGGTTCAGGATCACTTGCTTGCCGGGGAGGTCGAATTTGATTTCGAGGCCTTTGATCACCGGGTTCTTCTGCGGGCAGGTGCTTTCGCGACCGAGCCAGTTGAGGATATCCACCTTCACATCGGCTTTTGCTTTCGGCACCATCTTCAACGCTTCCACATACATGGGAGCATCGGCATAGGCAGAAGCAAAGTTGAGGGCGGCATTGCGGTATTCCTTATCGCCATCTTTCAGCGCAGCAAGAAGCAGCTTGGTCGGGCTCTCGCTCTGGGCCATCAGGATTTCAAGCGCAGCGTCACGCGTATGGGTGCGGCCGGCTTTGGTGGCGGCTTTCAACAAGTCGTTGGCCGCTTTTTCGGCGGTCTTCTTGTCGCCCTGGGCGGCAATGTTCTTGATCAGGATGATGTAGGCTTCGTTAGCGCCTGTATTTTCCATCCGATAGCCGGTAGCGGCAGCGGCTTTCGCCAACAGGTCGAGTGACTGTGCGGTACCGATTTGGCTGAGGGTATAGTAGGCTACCTTTTTCGTGTTCGCATCACCGCTTTCAGCCAGACCTGCGATCAGTTTTTCGCTCACCTTCATACCGGCCTGACCGATGGCGAGCATCGCATCGCGCTGTGTATTCGGCGTACCTGTCAGCAGAGCCGCCTGCAAGGCATCCTTGGCGGCAGCAGTATTGATGTTTGCCAGGGCGCGGGCAGCCGGGCCACTGAGGTCTTCCTTGTTCAGGTAGCCGGCCAGTGCATCGACAGCTTCGTCCTTACCGCAGATCTGCAGTTCGCGGATCAGGAAAGCTTTCGTTTCACGTTCGGTCACCTGGCCTAATGCTTTCACATAGGCCTTGGCTACGACGAGGCGGGCGCTTTCCTGTCCCTCGGCCATGACGTAATGAGCCAGTCCGCTGAGCGCATAGTCCATCTGGGCATTGGAACCTTTGCCCGGAGCGTTGATCAGGTTGACGATGGTAAGTACACCTTCTTCACCGGCCGAAGCCAGGTCGCCGATCATCTGATTGTATTTTCGCTGCTGTTCGGCAGGCATCTGTGCCAGCACGTCCGCAGCAATCGTCTTGGCTGTACGGTTAGCCGGCGATTGTGCCATCAGCACATTACCGAACAACAGCGCACCAGCCAGTAATATAAATATCTTCCTCATAATTGCTTTGTTTTTTGATTTCTCAATTCTCTATACTCAATTAAATCATCCAGGGAGAACGCATCGGCTGGTCGATCAGACGGTTGGCAGCCTCGTCGTTAATAAACTCGAGCTTCACGGGATCAAAGTGCAGCGTGCGGTTCAGGCGAAGCGCCACGGCACCCATATTCACGATCGTAGCCGAACGGAATCCGTTGCGTTCGTTCAGCGCGAACGGCTGGCGGGTACGTACGCTTTCGAGGAAGTCGGTTACCTGCGGTTCGGGTTCGGGGAAATCGGCCAGTTTCTTTTCCCAGTTGGGAATATCACAAACAAAGTTCTTATATACGTTACCGTTCGGTCCGGAGATATACGGCGTATTCGGGTCGCCATAGTCGCCACCCCAGAGGACGATCTGACAGCCGTCTTCGTAGGTGTAGGTGATCGAACGCCAGACACCGACGGCATCCGGATGCTGTTGCGGGGCATCGACCTCCACCTTCACGGGGCTGGTATGGTCTTTACCGAGGAAATACTGTACGGGGTCGATATAGTGCTGACCCATGTCGCCCAGACCGCCGCCATCATAGTCCCAGTATCCGCGGAAGGTGCCGTGTGTACGGTGGATGTTGTACGGACGGTAAGGAGCCGGGCCTAACCAGAAGTCGTAGTCCAACTCAGCCGGTACAGCCTGCGGTTCGAGGTATTCTTTTCCTACCCAGTAGAATTTCCAGTCGAAGCCGGTGTGCTTGCTGATAGTCACTTTCAACGGCCAACCAAGCATACCGCTTTGAACGAGTTTCTTCAACGGCTTCACGGGCGTACCCAGGCCGTAGAACGGATCGGCAAAGCGGAACCAGGTGTTGAGGCGGAAAGCACGTCCGTATTGCTTGACGGCTTCCATCACACGCTTTCCTTCGCCAATGGTACGGGTCATCGGCTTTTCGCACCAGATATCCTTACCAGCCTTGGCTGCTTCGACCGACATGATTCCATGCCAGTGGGGCGGCGTGGCGATATGCACGATGTCTACGTTCTGATCGAGGATCAGTTCGCGGAAGTCGTGATACGCGGCAATCTTTTCCTTTACTAAATTTTTACCCAGCTCGAGGTGTTTCTTATCCACATCGCAGACGGCCACCAGGCGCGTCCCGGCATAGTTCACGTGTCCGCGTCCCATGCCTCCCGTTCCGATAATACCCTTCGTCAGCTGATCACTCGGTGCAATGTACCCACTGCCCAAGACGTTTCGCGGCACAATAGTAAAGGCCGCGATACCTCCAAGTGTCTTCAGGAAGTCTCTTCTGTTTGTCTTCATAGTATTCTTAATTAGACTGTTAAATACAAAATATCGCAAATTTATTAATTAATATCGACTTAGTTGCATTTATCTAATATAAAAACAGCCGTTTGCACGGCTGTTTTTATATTAGGGTTACACTAGCAATTAAAGTGCCGGTTTAAAGGTTCCTCCCCAGTTGTTGTTCTGTTCGAGATTTGGATTCTCCAGAATATTAGACTCCTGAATCGGGAAGAAATAGAATGTTTCTTTAATGACGAACTGCTTTTCAGCACTTGGCGTCAAAGGAACCTGGTGTTTTACATAACGGAAGTTTTCCGGCTTCAGTTCATTGTTGCCTGCCAGGGTACGAGCCTGTTCCATGTTCATATCCGTACCGTCGGCATTGATGGCGATCGCCTCGATACCAAACTTTTCGAGCTTATCCAGTTTCATCATATTGCGTGTACGACGCATATCCATGAAGCGGTGTCCTTCAAAGCAGAGTTCGATGTTACGTTCGTTGAGAATAGCCTCGCGGATTTCAGCACGACTACCCACCTTCAGACCATACAGGCCATCTGTTCCGGGTTCGATACCGGCACGTTGACGCAACTGTTTTAACATGTTGACAGCTACATCCGAATAGCCTTTTTCGTTGGCTGCTTCCGCATAGATCAGCATTGTTTCGGCTAGACGCATCACCACGAAGTCAACGCCTGAGGCCTGTGTCTTATCCTGTGTCAACGACAAGTCACAGCCTTTCAGCATGAAGAATCCTGAATAACCGTCGTTATTGGCCGCATTCTTACCGGCTGCCGGATTCGTACCGTAACAGTCATCATCATCAGCAACACCCAGAGCGGTATACTGACGGTAGTTGCTCGGCTTGCCGGCTACCGGGTATTCTTTTCCGTTGTAAACAATAGATGTCGTCAAACGCGGGTCTCTGTTCAACCAGTATTTCTGCATGAAATCATTTTCAGTAGCGGTATAATACTTACCTGAAGGATCGTTGTAAGCCTTCCCGTCCAACATAGGCGCATCACGTACGAAGTTCCAGGTGGGAGAGTAAGCCGCCGAACCACGGCTAACCGAACCCGGACGCACAGAAGCATCCCAGTTGGCATTCACCTTATTGGGGTTTTCAAAAACAACGGCGAAGAGTACTTCGGGACCGCCTTCCGACATCCAGATATTCTGATACACAGGTGTCAAAGAAGCGCCCTGGTTCACGCAGAATTCATAGGCATCTTTAGCTGCGGTATAGGCTTCCTGCCAGGATGCATTGTCATACATATTGTCGGGGTTGAACTGCGGAGAGGCTTTATACAGTAACACTTTCGCTTTGTAAGAACGTGCGAAACACTGGTCGATACGACCATACGAAGTGGAAGTGCCACCCAGTCTGGCCGGCAGCAAAGAAATCGCCTTATCCAGGTCTTCCACCAGGAACTGATAACATTCCTGGGTAGAATTACGCGATACATACAAATCGTCTTTGTCTTTATCCTGAGGTACCTTGATATAAGGGATACCGCCATGATAGAATACCATCTGTGAATACATATAGGCGCGCATAAAATAGGCTTCGCCCAGCATCTGGTCTTTATCCTTCAAAGAACCGGCTTCCAGTTCCAGAATGGCTTCGTTGACCAGACGAATCGATGTATAGTACCACTTTTTATACGCACCACCTGTCTTTGTAATCGTACCTTCATAAAAAGGCATCCCTACTCGCTGCTCTGAATCATAGTCCTGACTTGTAACCCAGCCTGAGAACACATTCCCGTACAGGTTTGTGACATAGGCAAAAGCAAGGTTATCATCCTGCCATACCAGATTCGCGTCATAACTATTCAGATTTTCAATATCTAATGTGTCGCAACTGTTTAATGCAAAAGCTGCAATTACACTCGCGCATATATACTTCAATTTATTCATATTGTTGTCTATTTAGAAGTGGTTAGAACGAAATATTAAGACCGAAAGTGAACGATTTCATCAACGGATAAGAGTCATAATACGCCTGTTCCGGATCCATAAATTCACCCATTTCAGAAATGAAGAACAAGTTTGTTCCATTAGCAAACACCTGTGCTCTTGCGATACCTAACGGGCGAAGTACGCTCTGCGGCAGGTCATAACCGATATTTACGTTTTTCAAACGGAGGTATGCGCCATTACGCATCCAGAAGCTGGTGTTACCAACGCCTGATTCATACCAGCCGCTACCGATAACGCGCGGATATTTACCGTTCGTATTTTCTGGGCTCCAGCATTCAGCACTTGTCCAAATCGGGAAGTACGGACGAGTTGCACCACCATGTTGGTAGAAACCACCGTCAACGCCACCGGCAATACGATCATAGTTAGTGACCCCCTGGAAGTGTAAATCCAAGGACACGCCTTTATATCTAATGTTACCACCAAAACCGTAGTTCACGCGCGGTGTTGTATTTTCAGACAATAAATTGTAAGAGTCGTTACCGTCGATCTTACCGTCAGGGCCGGGAGAATAACCGTCGCCACGTGTATCTTCATACAGGATACCACCTAAATAAGGATCGCGTCCGTATTGTTTGAAACCTTTCGCTTTCAATTCGTCTACCTGTTCCTGCGTACGGATGATACCGATGGCTTTCAAACCGATCAAACGACTGTTAGTCATACCAACCTTCGACAAGTCTGACAGATTGCCGGTTGTGTAAATAGCCGATTCATCCAATATATCCCACTGGTCGCGAGAGAAACCTAAGTTTACATAGGCCGAGTAATCAATGTCTTTGCCCATGGCTTTATCTCGCCACATCAATGAAAATTCACCACCTCGCCAGGAACGGGCTGCATAGTTTTCAGGAGCCAATGTCTGACCATAGGTGCTCGGAATAGATAATGTACGCGGACCTAAGATGTTCGTTTCCTTCCGGTAGAACACGTCAACCGTACCACTCAGCTTGTTACTGAGGAAAGCGAAATCCAAACCTCCATTATACGTGGTGGAAGTTGCCCATGTCAGGTTCAGAGAAGGAGTAGCTCCCGGTGTGATACCATTCGCCAGGTTCTTACCGAACAGATAGGAATTGCCGGCTATGTATTTCTTGATGTAAGCGAAATTTGCGATTTCTTTGTTGTTCACATCAAGGTCATTACCGGTCGTACCATAAGAAGCACGAATTTTCAGGTCGCTTAACCAGTTGGAAGTTGATTCCATGAATGATTCAGCGCTCATACGCCATGCCGCAGAAACAGAGGGGAAGAAACCCCAACGGTTACCCGGAGCAAACAAGTCGTTACCGTCGTAACGGACAGAGAATTCAGCGATATACTTCGAGTCGTAGTTGTAGTTGAAACGTCCGATCCATGACAAACGTCCTCCGTTAAACTCATTGGCATCGCCATAACGTCTTTCAGCATCCGTTGAATAAACGAACATCTGGTCGTAGTTGGTCAGCGGTAATTCACCTTTCGCGAATACATATTCACCGCCTTCCTGCGCTTGTTCAAATACCATCATCGCACCGATATCGTGCAAACCGAAAGTCTGCTTGTAGTTCATGAACCAGTTGAACTGTTCGCTCCATTTCGTATTCATACCATATTGCAGGTTTTCATAGTTCTGGCTGAATGTAAACGTGTTATAATCACTCAGATTCAACGGACCCGGCAAGAAACGGTTACCATTCGGGTCGGCCTGTTGGAACTTGTAGTTACGCTGATACGTCATGTACTTTTTACGGCTGTAGTCCTTGCCAATGTAGTTGGCCATTACCTTGGTTGATAACCCCGGTAAGATAAAGCTCAAGTCAACATCGAACGAAAGAATAGCGGTCATATCGCGTTTACGTGTTTTGATATAGCGGTCGCCAATTACCTGGTCAACCACGTTCCAGCTCTGCCAGCTACCGATAGCCGGATAAATCGGATAATCCGTCTTTACATCAGACGGTGTACCGTCAAGGTTCGAATAGAAAGGAACAGTCTTCAATGCGTTGAATGTACAACGATAAAGGTCCGTAACGGCCTGGTCGTCGTCATTGGTAAACGGCCAGTAGAAACGTTTCTGATCCGACTGGTTCGCATTGATGTTCATATTCATCTTAATATATTTGGAAAGGGCCATGGTGATATTGGAACGCAAGGTGTACTTCTGGTTCTTCAGGTTTTCATACGAACCTTCTTCACCTAAATAGCTACCTAACACGAAATACTGCACCTTTTCATTACCACCGGTTACACTCAGCGAGTGCTTTGTGTTCCAGGGAGTCTGCCAGATCCAGTCGTTCACGTTGTAGCTCTTGTCCTTGAAATAATCGAATTCAGCCTGACCGTTCGGAAGATCCAATCCTTTAAATTCGGCCACCTTATTCTGATAGATCAATTCGTCGGTAGCAGTAAACATATCCGAGAACAATTCTTTTGTAGGCTTGCTAAAGGTATAAGATCCTTGGTAGTTGAAAACAGGCTTGCTGTCGGTGCTACCTGTTTTGGTAGTTACCAATACAACCCCGTTACCAGCGGCCGAACCGTATACTGAAGCAGTAGCCGCATCCTTCAGGAAGCTCAACTGATCAATTTCATTGGCTTCCAACGCATCAAACGCATCTTTGTCGCGGATCACACCATCGATTACAAACAACGGATCGCCGAAACCACCACGCATACGGATTTCAGAAGACGAACCCATCAAACCGGAGTTACCTGTGATCGTCATACCCGGAGCACGACCGGCCAGGGTATTGGACAGGTTCGGCGTGGCAATAGCCGTCAGATCGTCGGATTTCACATTAGAGATCGAACCGGTCATGTTCACTTTTTTCTGAACACCGTATCCAATCACCACGACTTCGTCCAGCGCCTTGGTGTCTTCCCGTAATACAATCTGATACACCGCTTTGTCGGTAACGAGTACTTCCTGCGTAACATAGCCGATATAGGTCACCACTAATGTGACTCCATTTCGAACGCCACTCAATGAAAACTGTCCGTCTATATCTGTAATTGTACCTTCAGATGATCCTTTCACCATGATATTGGCACCGATAACAGGCTCACTGGTAGCATCTACCACCACCCCTGTTATCGTTCTGGATTGTTGTTGTACTCCATTGGCAGAAGGTACGGGAAGAGTCGCACTTTCCTTCAGGAATACACGGTTGTTCAATACCTGATATTGGATACCTGTATTGTGGAATACCTGTTCCAATACGTTTTCGATCCGTTCATTCTTGGCATTCACAGAGACCGAAGCGATCTCTTTGTCCAATAATCTCGCATCGTATGAAAATTCATATCCGGTTTGTTTTGTAATTTGGCTTACGATAGTTCCTACGGTGGTTTTTTTCAAAGAGATATCCAAATCAACAAAGCGGGATAGCGCTTCGTTAGCCATCAAAGAACTTGTGACAAGAGTAAAGGCTAACAAAAACGTCATCATATTTTTCACTTTTAACAGAACCTGTTTGTTCGGTGTTTCTATCCACCCAAGTTGTTTCTTCATGCTATAAAATTTAGTTTAATTAGAAATTTTGTATTTAAGCTGTGTTATTTAGCGTTCGGTTGTGCTGTTCTACTTCATGGGCAATACTGTTTAATGTTTTTCACTGATAAATACTTCATTCCCTTCAATCCGGTATTGGATATGGGCCAGATAGGTTAAGATCTCCAGCACTTCTGCCAGACTCTCATCACGGTTGATCACACAACGGAATCGTCTTTCAGCCAGTGTTTTCGATTCCAGATTGATATTTATATCATAAATGATAGACAGTTTATTTACGATTTCACGAAGCGTAACGCTTTCGAAAGTCAACTGACTTAAATGCCAGGCCGTGCTCACGTTGACATCGACAGACTCCACATACAGTTCGTTGCGTTCGGAGCTAAACGTAACCTTTTCACCTGGCGACATCTCAAAGAGGGTATTGTCTATATCATCAACCAACAACACTTTGCCAGTCACCAACATGGTTTCTACTTTATCCTCGTCTTTTCGGGTGTTGACATTAAAAGAGGTACCCATTACTTTGAGGTTTATGCTACCCGCATCCACCAGGAAAGGAGATTCCAGGTTCTTTTTCACATCAAAATACACCTCGCCTTCCACGTTGACCTTCCGGTTTTTCGCAGAAAAAGAGGCAGGTATCCGCAAAGAAGAATGACTGTTCAGCCAGACAAGGGTTCCGTCGGCCAACGTCACTTTCTTCACTTCCCCTGTTTCACCGACAGTGATCGTGGTATACGTATCCGGCTGGTGGAAATATTGCCAGCCGCCAAACGACAAAGCAAACAAAAGGATTCCGATCGCCGCATATTTCCATATGGACCGCCAGCGAAAGAGGGATCTCTTTTTGTCTATACGCTGATTCAGTGCCAGAAGAGATTTCTCAATCCTGTCGCGGGAACTATAATTGGCATACCGGTAACTGACCCGAAGTTTCGTGAGGGAAGTAAACAACTCCTCATTTTCTTTGGATAAACTCCGCCATTCTATGATCTGGGCCAGTTCTTCTTCACTCAGTTCCTCTATCAGGTACTTAATAAGCAATTTGCTATCAAATCTCATCATACTTTAATATAACAGTATGCTAAACGACTCAACGCAAAAAACTACGGAGCAAAAAAGACTCTTTTTACCCTATTTTACCTAAAAAACAAGAAATTAATTAAAGTAACCGATCAAAAGGCTTAAGAGGAAGAAGTCTTTCTTCGTCATTCGCTCTTTCAGATATTTGGTAGCTAAATACATATGGCTCTCGACAGTTCGTTGCGGCAGGTCCAGCATTTCCGCTACCTCCTTTGCTTTCATTCCATTAATATAGGTTAAGACAAATACTTCACGTCGTTGTTCCGGTATTTCATCCAACAATTCATATAACCGGTGATAAAAATCTTTGGTGTAAAGGTCTTCCAAGGCGGAGGCATCGCCTTTTAGCAGACTGGCATATTCATCCAGGTATCCCTGGAAATCATTTGCCGGAAATTTTTCCGAGAATTTGGTCTTCTTTAGCACATCAAGGCTCCGTGTGTAGGCGGATTGAAACAAATAAGAATGGAAGCCTTTGCCGACATATAGCTTCTGTCGGTTTTCCCAAACATACAGAAACACATCCTGCGTGATGTCTTCAGCAACTTCTTCCCCCATCAGGGAAGAAGTATAAGCCATCAGGCGGGGGTAGTAATAACTGAACAACTGATTGAAGGCTTCACGGCTATTATGCTTCAAGTCAGCCAGGATTTTGTTCTCAGAATAGATTTCCATAAACACAACTCCCTCTTAGGGCAATAGTTTATTTCGTTCGGAGGCAAATATAATAATTTTGTAACACAAATAAACACTCATTAAATAATAAACAGAAAAAAGGGGATGCTTTCAGTACATCCCCTTGTCGGTTATCTGATGGTTTACAGCAAATTCGCTGCCATCTCTGCCAGCTGGCTTCGTTCACCTTTTACCAGGTTGATGTGGGCAAAGAGGTCCTGCCCTTTCATCTTATCGACCATATAGGCAAGGCCGTTGCTCTGCATATCCAGGTACGGAGAGTCAATCTGCTGCACGTCGCCGGTAAATACCATCTTCGTGCCTTCGCCGGCACGGGTGATAATGGTCTTGATCTCGTGCGGGGTCAGGTTCTGCGCTTCATCCACGATACAGAAGGTTTCGGAGAGGCTTCGACCACGGATAAAGGCAAGGGCTTCCACTACCAGTTTGTTTTCTTTCTGCATGTCGTCAATCCGTTTGGCGTCCTGGCTGCCGGGGGCAAACTGGGCTTTGATCACATTCAGGTTGTCGAACAAGGGCTGCATATAGGGCGCCACCTTCTGTTTTTCATCACCTGGTAGGAAACCGATATCCTTATTGGCCAGTGATACGATCGGACGAGCCAGCAGGATTTGCTTGTACTGATTAGCCTGCTTCAGGGCAGAGGCCAACGCCAACAGGGTCTTTCCCGTACCGGCCTTACCGGTGATACCGACCAGTTTGACATTGGGGTCGTTCAGCACTTCGAAGGCGAAACTCTGTTCGGCATTGCGCGGCGATATACCGTAGTTGTTCCCTTTCTCCACGCGTTCGATCTTGTCGGTAAACGGATTGAAGCGGGCCAGAACAGAGTTGCGCAAGCTTTTGAGGATAAAGCACTCGTTCGGCATCAGCTTGGTCTTGAATTCGATCAGGTCGGCATCGATGCCTTCGGCGGTAGCATATATCTGGTCGATCAGATCGGCATCAATATTGTCATAGGTATCTTGTGCCCGTTGGAAGACATCTACATTGACAACTTTGTCGGTGATATAGTCTTCCACCGTAATACCCAGCGCACGGGCTTTCATCCGTAGGTTGATGTCTTTGGTGACGAGGATGGTCTTCACCTTCGCGTTCTTCTCTGCCACCCACATGGTACACGAGAGGATGCGATGGTCGGCAGTCTTTTCCGAAAACGACTTGTCGATCTTGTCTTGCACCTTGTCGCCGGTTACTATATATAATGTACCCATACCCGGTCCCAGTGACGCCCCTTTGAGGAAGAGGTCGTTGCTGGTCAGCGCATCCAGTTCGCGCACAAACTCGCGTGCGTTGTAGTTGATCTGGTCACTGCCCCGTTTAAACTTGTCCAACTCTTCCAATACCACGATCGGAAGGTAAATATCATTCTCCTGAAAGTTCTCTAAACACTTATAATCGTGCAGGATCACATTGGTATCCAACACGAAATTCTTCTTTGCTCCCATGCGCTTTCGATTTAATGATTACACCTCTAAAGATAACGAGTTTTTAGATATAACAGAAAAAAGGCGGAAAATATTCATTTCCGCCCTTAAAATTGTTCCAATACCTGGATGCGTTTCCCGATAGGCGGATGCGTAGCGAACAATCCTCCCAAACCCGCCAACGCGCTTTTCGCCTGATGGCCGGGATGTTCGATGACCAACTGTGCCACATCGTCCCGCTCTACCGCTTCGAGATCCGGGTCTGCTGATATTTTACGTAAGGCCGAAGCCAACGCCATTGGGTTCTTGGTCATTTCCGCTGCACCGGCATCCGCCATAAATTCCCGCTTGCGCGAGATGGCAAAACGCATCAGTGTGGAGAAGAAGTAACCGATGGCCGCCACGACCATCACCAACAGAATCACCACGATGGTTCCCCCTTTGTTGTCGCGGTTGCGCGACACGGACGAATAGTAGACCGACCGCATCGCCACCTGCGCCAGCATGGCGAAGATACCGACAAAGACGATCGACACGATCAGCAGCCGCACGTCACGGTTGCGGATATGCGACAGTTCATGGGCGATCACGGCTTCCAGCTCAGCATCATCCAGCTTATTGATGATACCACGTGAAAGGGTGACCGTATAGGTGCGCTCGTTAATCCCACTGGCAAAAGCATTCAGCGAATCGTCTTCGATCACATTCACCTTCGGCATCTTCATGCCTTGTGCCATGCAGAGGTTTTCCACCAGGTTATAGACCCGTTTGTTCTCTTTCCGTTCCAATGAATGGGAGGAAGTAGCCGACCGGATAATGCTTGTATTGGCAAAATAGGCAAACACAAACCAGAGCAGAATGCCGGCCAGCACCCAGGGGGCGAGTTGGATAAACAACTGCACGGAGGCGTCCATCGGATTGAAGTCGTTATACTGCCCGCTGTACTGATCGCTTCCTGCGGCCACGGTCAGCAGGTAGCAAAAAAGGAACAGCAGCCCCACCACGAGGCAGGGGAAGAGACAAAGCAGGAGCAACGACCGGGCGTTATTCCTGCGTTGTTGTGTCTGAATACCGACGTATTGCATCGTTAGAATTTGATTTTAGGCGCTTCTTCCAACGTAGCACGCTGTTCGCCGAGGTCGAACATGATCTCTTTGTGGAAACCGAACATACCGGCCACGATGTTGGACGGGAACGTCTGAACGGCGTTGTTCAGTTCCTTCGTAGCCGAGTTGAAATAACGACGTACCGAAGCCAGCTTGTTCTCCACGTCCGAGATTTCTTCCTGGAGTTGCAGGAAGTTCTGGTTGGCTTTCAGGTCGGGGTAGGCTTCGAGTGTGATCTTCATCCCAGCCAGCGCAGAGGTCAACTGGTTCTCGGCAGCGATCTTGTCGTCGATCGTGCGGGCGCTGATGGCGCCGTTACGGGCCTGGATCACCCGGTCCAGTGTGTCTTTCTCGTGGGCGGCATAACCTTTGACGGTCTCCACCAGCTGCGGGATCAGGTCGTGACGCTGTTTCAGTTGCACGTCGATATCGGCAAAAGCATTCTCGCGGTTGTTACGCAACTTCACCAACCCGTTATAAAGCGATACGGCCCAGATGGCAACTACCACCACTACGCCTAATACAATAAGTAATGTCATAATCGTTCTTCTTTTTAATTATACAACCGTCAAAGATAGTATTTATGTTCAAAACGACGTATCTTTGTTTGGTTTTTCAAAACAATCGCCCATGTATTTCAAAGACGTCGTCGGACAGGAAGAAGTCAAACAGCGGCTCATTCAATCGGCCGCCACCGGTGTAATACCGCATGCCCAACTCTTTACCGAACAGGAAGGAGCCGGTGCTTTCCCCCTGGCGCTGGCCTACGCCCGCTACCTCAACTGCAAGCAACGGACTGACACCGACTCCTGTGGGCAATGCCCCTCTTGCCGTAAGTTCGACGAGTTGGCGCATCCCGACCTCCACTTCGTCTTCCCCATCGTGTCGAAGAAGGAAAAGAAGAAAGAGATCTGCGATGACTACCTGACCGAGTGGCGCGACTTCCTCCGGGGAAACCCCTACTTCAATATCGACCAGTGGCTCGAACATATGGATGCAGGTAACTCGCAAGCCATCATCTACTCGAAGGAAAGCGACGAGATCATCCGTAAGCTCAGCCTCCGCATCTATGAGGCCGACTACCGTATCCTCTTCGTCTGGCTGCCGGAGAAGCTGCATCAGACCTGTGCCAACAAGTTGCTGAAGGTGATCGAAGAACCGCCGCTCAACACCCTCATCCTGATGGTATCGCAGGAGCCGGATATGATACTCGGCACCATCCTGTCGCGTGCGCAGCGTATCCCCGTCCGTCCGATCCAGGTCGACGCCCTCGAACAGGAGATGCGCCGCGAAGGCCTTTCGGCCGACGACGCCCGCCATATCGCCCACCTGGCCGGCGGCAGCCTGCTCAAAGCCCGCGAAGCCATCAGCCTGAATGAAGACAACCAGTTCTTCCTCGAACAGTTCAAGGCCATGATGCGGAACTCCTGGGCGCGAAACGTGAAAGGGATGAAAGACATGGCCGACGTCATGGCCGGTATCGGACGCGAACGACAGAAGAACTTCCTGGACTACTGCCAGCACCTGATCCGCGAGAACTTCATGTATCGCTTCCAGGCACCCGAGTTAACCTATATGAATATCGACGAGGCCGGTTTCGCCACCAAGTTCGCTCCATTTGTGAACGAACGCAACGTGTTCGACCTCATGGACGTCCTCGCCGAAGCCGAGCGACACATCGGCCAGAACGTCAATGCCAAGATGGTGTTCTTCGACATCGGCCTTCGGATCACAGTACTGATCAAGAAATAAGACGATAATATAATACAGTATGAAAAGAAGACAATTCCTCAGCACCGCCGGTACGGCCGCCGTAGCCACCGCCGCCACTGCCACCCTCACCGGATGCACGGCCGCCCCGGCTTCCTCCGGTGTCCTGCAAGCAGGTGAAGTACTCCACACCGTCATCTTCGACCTCAAGCATCCGGTAGGATCGCCCGAAGCCGAACAGTTTATCAACGATGGCCGTCGTATCCTTACCGCCGTACCCGGTGTCGTCGACTTCCAGGCCTGCCGCCAGTGCAGCCCCAAGAACGACTACCAGTACGGCTTCCTGATGCGCTTCCGCAACCAGGCCGACTTCGATGCCTACTCTGCCCACCCGGATCATGGCAAGTTCGTGACCGAACGGTGGGACACGGAAGTGAGCCGCTTCCAGGAATCGGATTTCCGATCGTTCTGACATGAACCTCCTCACCAACTCAATTCTCTCTTTACCGTGTTTGGTTTCTCTTTTCTGGGCTGTTTACTTTTTATGCCACCTCAGGAAAAACCTGCGGCCACAGAATATCTGGACGGCTTATCTGCTGACGATGAGCGCAGGGGCTGCGGTATGGGCGACCCTCTTCGGTGGCATCGAAGATTATAGCTTGTATTATAAACTGGATGTGATCGATCATATTTGCACCTTGTCGCTTTTTCCGCTTGTCTATTTGTATTTCCGGTCGCTCACCCATGCCGGACCATTACCCTGGAAGCAATACGCCTGGCTGATTCCCGGTTTTCTGGTCGGACTCTCTGCTGCCGTGTCCTACTGCCTGATGGGGGATGAGCGATCGACAGCCTATATCCGCGAAATGGTAGAGAATATCGAGTATCTCCATTTCACTCCCGGATCGCTTGAATGGTGGCATTGCATGGTGTCAGAGTATGGATTCAACCTGTTGATCTTTTTGCAGATAGTAGCCGGCATGACCTACGCCACCCGCAACCTGATCCGGTATAAACGAGGACTCAGCCACTACTTTTCCAACTTCGAAGAGAAAGCGATCGAGAATAACCGGGCTGTGCTGATCGGGCAGTTCTTCATATTAGGACTTTCCTGCGTAGCTTTCTGCCTGTGGAATACTACCTACACGCATTACTTCCATATCCGCCATTTCCTGATGCTGGGCATGGGCGTATCCATCTACTACATGAGTTACCATGTTTCCCGGATCACATTCGATGCCGAGCATATCATCACAGAAATGGAGACAGCCGAAGCCGAACCTATCCCTACAGCCGAGTTGAATGAAACCTGCCTCCGGCTGCTGCCCCTACTCAACCAGTTGATAGAGGAAGAACATATTTTCCTGCAACCTCATCTTTCACTGGAAGACCTGGCCCGCCAAGCCAACACCAACCGTACCTATATCTCGCAGATCATCCATGTGAAGTACGGTTACAACTTCTACGACTTCATCAATCAAAAGCGGATCGAATACGCCCAAGCGCTCTACCGGCAAACCCCTTATCGCACCCAGGAACAAATAGCCACCCTGTCGGGCTTCTCCCAGTCCACCTCCTTCAGCCGCATCTTTAAAAAACACACCGGCGCCACCTATCGGGAATGGCAGAAAACAGTAAAAGAGCCATCCGACAGCATCAAATAGCATACAATTGATAGCCGCAGAAGTGTCAAATCCAACCAGACTTGAATATTTTTTGAGGTATCAGAAGGTATCTCGGCTCCCCGCCTTCAAAGCTACTCTCTATACACATCTTTTGACTAGCTTTAGAGTGCATGCCCCGTCAGGGGTATCGTGTTCGTAGCCAGGGGTGTAAG
>JAVBUR010000129.1:0-31021 GCA_031555145.1 Tannerellaceae bacterium
TGTTGTTATTCTAATTGACCGTGGGCTCGGCTTCGCCAGCACCCACGGCTACGAACACAATGCCCGTGACCGGGCATTCATCGTCGCGGCGAACACCCATTACTTTCATATTTGGTTGAACTTGAGTTTACTTCACCTCCAGCACCACAATGGATTGGGCGGGGAGAGTGAGGGTGAGAGCAGCGCCGGAGAGCTTCGCACCGGTGAACGCCTGGGGACGGACGGCATCGGGATGTTCGAAGCTGTTGTGAGCAGTGATACTTGGAGCAGTACTGCTCTTCGTCTGGGGGGCGGCGAGGATACGACCGGTGACTGTCTTGGCTTGAAGGCCGGTGAGGTCGATCTTCACAGCGCGGGGGGCATCGAGGTCGATGTTCGCCAGGGTGATATGCGTCTGGCCGTCTTTCTGTGAAGCGGAGGCGCTGACCATGGGTACCGTTTGGTTACGGATCTCTTTCGTGTCGGCGATGAGTTGGAGCGGCACGTAGGTGGCGTCCTGGTGGACACGGTACATTTCGAAGACGTGGTAGGTGGGGGTAAGCACCATCTTGTCGTCCTTTGTGAGGATCATCGACTGGAGCACGTTGACGATCTGGGCGATGTTCGCCATCCGGATACGGTCGGTATAACGGTTGAAAATATGGAGCGTAAGGGCGGCCACAAAGGCGTCGCGCATGGTGTTCTGTTGATAGAGGAAGCCAGGGTTGGTGCCTGGTTCAACGTCCCACCAGGTGCCCCATTCGTCGACCAGCAATCCGATGCGTTTGTTGCGGTCATACTGATCCATGATGGCGATGTGGCGTTTCACCACGTCTTCGATTTCGAGGCATTTACCCATCGTCCAGTAATATTCGTCGGCCGAAAAGTTGGTGGCGGAACCTTTGCTGCCGTCCCATCCTGTCACGGTATAGTAATGGAGGGAGAGGCCATCCATACGTCCGCCGACGTTCTTCATCAACACTTCGGTCCAGTTGTAGTCGTAGTCGCTGGCACCACTGGCAATTTTATAGAGGCGGTTACCGTCGTAGTTACGGCAGTAGGTAGAATACCGGCGGTAGAGGTCGGCATAGTACTCGGGGCGCATGCTGCCGCCACATCCCCAGCTTTCGTTTCCCACACCGAGGAACTTCACCTGCCAGGGTTTCTCACGGCCGTTCTGGCGGCGAAGGTTTGCCATCGGGCTGTCACCGTCGGAGGTCATGTATTCGACCCACTTGGCCAGTTCTTCCACCGTGCCGCTACCGACATTACCACTGATATACGGCTCGCAGCCGATCAGTTCGCAGAGGTTGAGGAACTCGTGTGTACCGAAGCTGTTGTCTTCCACTACGCCGCCCCAGTTGTTGTTCACCATCTTCGGACGTTGGGCACGCGGGCCGATCCCGTCCATCCAATGGTATTCGTCGGCGAAACAGCCGCCCGGCCAACGAAGATTAGGAATTTGCAGCTCTTTCAATGCCTGGAGCACGTCGTTGCGGTAGCCGTTTGTGTTCGGAATCGACGACCCCTCGCCCACCCACAGCCCGCCGTAGATACAAGAGCCAAGATGTTCGGCGAACTGTCCGTAGATATGTTTACTGATCTGTTGATTGCTTTGTCCGGGATAAATCCGGATAGCGACTTCTTTATGGGTCTGCGCAGTCACTGCCAGCGTCAGCATACAGCCGAGGAGGAGAGATAATGATCTTTTCATGTAAACAATATTTAATTCATTACTGATTCAGGATACTCTCCACAAATATAAGAAAAGTCATCCATGTTTTAACGCAAAAGCGGCAACCATTTCAATCAACGTAATGTTGCATACATACTTGGCTGATAAACGCACAGACAAATCAGAAAAGGTATGGGGCGGATCAGAAGGAGAACTTATAGCCGACAGCAACTACATTCATATGGTAGTTCACGCCCGTGAACCGTTCCGTATCCTGCTTATAGCCCAGGTCGATCTCGTGCTGTTTGGTGATGCTGTATTCCACACCGGCAGCGAAGCGGCGACCAAAATAACCCGGCTCCAGATCACTGAAGAGGCGGTGGAAGGTCTCGAACTGCGCATAGGGTTTCAGCGGTAGTTTCTTTATATTGTATTGCAGGCCAAAGCGATTACGCAACGCCCACTTCAGATCGTCGGGATCGCTCTTGGTCAGTTCTACCTTATTGTAGTGCGTCAACTGCAGACGTGGGCGCCAGCTCAGGGTGAAACGATCGATCTTATAACTGGCTGTCGCCTCAAGTTTGAAACGATTGCGGTAGGCGTATATCTCCTTCTTCGGTTTCCGGTCAGCAATCAGCTCATAGCCTGCGCCGAACTTAAGGAATTTAAACGGCTTATACCCTACGTCGAGTGAACCGCGCAGTTGGTCTGTCTGCGAGAAGTCTTCCTTCAGGCGGTATTCTATTCCCGGTTTGATCATCCATTCCTTCGTCAGTTTCTTGTCCACAGCGAGACTTGTCCACAATCCCCAGTCGTCGCTTTGGGCAAAAGATGTCGCAGCGAAAAGCAGCAGTAGGCTGAGGGCAGCCAGTCGTTTATTGATCCGTTCACGTGTCATATCACCTTAGTTTTGTTGTTGCCATTCGGCCTTGTTCATATGCTCGGCTGCATTCGGTTCACTATCGTCAGCGCGATAAGAAACATACAGCATGGCCGAGTCTTTCAAGAGGTCGATCGTACCGACCTCGATCTTGACGATCGAGAGGCCGAGCCGCTTTTCGAGGTCTGCCTTCAGTTCGGCTTCCCGTCCGGCATGCACCAGCTTGATGTTATCATACAGGATCACCTTGCTCGACGTATGCCGCTTGATCAGCCTGCTATCAAATAGCCAACTGAAAAAAACGAATGCCATATTGGCAAACATCAGTTCGGCATAGCTCACCTTCTTATTTGCCAACGCATTGACGATCGACACGCCAATCAGGACAAACAGATACGTCATCTCCTTGATCGGTATCACGATCGTGCGGTAACGAATGATGCCAAAGATAGCAAATAATCCAAGCGCAAACCCGATTTGCAGTTTTACATTATCCAACAGGAAGACCAGTAGGAAGACGGTGAGGCTGATCAGGCTGAATGTCATCAGGTAATCCTTTCGTTGTGTCTTCCGGTAGTAGAATACGTAGATAATAATCCCCGTCACCAGGAAGTTCAAGGTGAAACGAAGTACTAAGTTGACGAAATTGTTCAGGTCAAATGCCTGGATACCGAATAGTTCCATGTGTTATGCCAATTGTTGTGTTATCTGTAAAAAACGGTTGAAGTTCTTCTTATACATCTTATAGGACAGCCCCTCATTCAGCAGCAGCATACCCACACAGTACTTGCTCATGCCGGATTGCCGGATGTTCTCGTCGCGCAGGCGGCGGGCAACGGGTGACGATGCGCGGCGGTCCTGCTTAAGCTCGACAACCACGGTTTGCTCGAACACCGGCGTATGCCCGCCCGCAACCGAATTAAACTGAAGGTTAAAGTCCAGAGTCAACCGTTCCGTCATGTCCTTATTCACTAAGGTGACCCGGTTGAAACAGTTGTCCAGTTGCGGACAAAGCTCTGCCCGGTGGAACGGGGTGTTGCTTCCGATGATTTGTTCGGCGAGCGGGCCTGTGCCGTCGCTTGTGTTCAGGGAGAGACGCTTCTTGGACGTACGTCCGTTTACGCTCTTGTGCTTTACTTCCAGGAATTGCAATCCATTCTGCGAATACGTCCGCTCGCGTACCTTGAATCGCGGATAACGACTCGTTACATGCGCATGGAACATCTGCAGGTCGGGCGTATCATAATACACCGACCGGTAGCGTCCGTAGCGTTGCGAAGCGATCTCCAATACAAGGTACTCATCCTTCATGTCCATCAACAACTGCTGTACCTTGCCTATGGAGAGTATATACTTCGTATCCATCCGATTCATCAACTTAATCGTCTCGATCTCTTCCAAAGAGACCGGACGGTAAAGACTGAGAATTGCCTGGATCTGTTCAAACATAACTGATTGCCTATTTTACAACGGCAAAGGAAACCACTCCCGTCGCCTCCTGCAAAACAATTCAGCCGACCGGGTGTTTTTCTCAACGAACGACCATTTCGCCGGACAATCATCTGGCCGGTATGGATCACAAATAACTGAAGCCGTTAAACAGTGTCACTTTTATTTTGTTTATTTAATAGAATCACGTAATAATAGAAATATGTTCCCCAGATCATTGCTGATCCTTTTCTTCTTTGCTATCTCCACGGCGGCCTTTGCTTCCGAGTTGGAGAAAGACACCATTTATCTGCGTGACGGAGAAATATTGGTGGGCGATATCCGGGAACTGCGTCTGGGCTTGTTATCATTCGATTCAAAAGACGTAGGTACTGTCAGCCTGAAAATATCAAAGATCAAGACGATCAACTCATCATCGGATACCCTGCGTATCGAAACAGCCGACAAATATATTTACTACGGCGCCCTGAAACCGTCCGAGAAAGTCGGATGGGTGGAGATCGTCACCGAATCGCACCGTCACATGGTAGAGATCAGCAATATCAACTCGCTTGTGCTCTTCCGAAAACACTTCTGGGATAATCTTTCCGGGAATATATCCTCGGGGTTCAGTTATTCGCATTCGAGCGGGATCGGACAGTTGACCCTCAACTATTCGGTCACCTTTGCCGCCCGGCGCTATGATGTGACGTTCTCAGGCTCGGGAATCAGTTCAATCGACACGGCTACCTTCTCACGCGACAGGGAAGACCTGACCCTCTCGATGTACTACAATATCCAAGGGGCATGGTATGGCGTGGCCTCACTCGACTACCAGCGTAACCTGCAACTGGCTATCGCCCGGCGTTTCCAGCAACTGGCAGCAGGGGGATATAAATTTATCTTCAGCCCCAACTTCCAGATCATGGGATTGGGTGGATTAAGTGTCAGCCAGGAACGAAGCACCACGGGTGAAGACGAGAACTTTCTGTGTGAATTACCCGCCGGTTTTTCGCTCGACTTCTTCCGCTTCTCCCATCCCAATATGCAGATCACATCCAGTCATGTATTCTACACCGGGCTCACCCAATGGGGACGTGTCCGTTACGACGGCAGCACCACCCTTGCCTGGGAACTCTTTAAAGATTTTGACTTCTCCCTCAACCTTTATATGAACTACGACAGCCGCCCACCTGATACTTCTGCCACCGGGAAAATAGACTACGGCACAGTGATCGGGCTTACCTATAAGTTCTGACAGCACCGAAAAAAAGCAATCCCGACCGGGCGGATGATCCTGCCCGGCCGGGATTTTCGAAATACATTTACTTAAACAATCAGTCTATTACCTTAAAGACTACTTCTTCACCACGCTGGCTGTCGGGAGCTACCCATAAACCGAAGTCGCCGGGTTCTACCACTTTAGCCATATCGATATTCCAGAAAGCCAATTCTTCGACAGGAAGTTCGAATGATACTTTCCGCTTTTCACCCGGTTTCAGGGTGATACGGGTAAAGCGTTTGAGCTCTTTGACCGGACGGGTGACGGATCCTACTTTATCTTGTATATACAACTGTACCACTTCCGTCGCTTCATACGTCCCGGTATTTTCCAGGTCAAAAGTAACAGTGAGTACATCCGTCTTCTTCAACTGGTTGGCCGACAATCGCACGTTGCTATACGCAAACGTGGTATACGATAATCCGTAGCCAAACGGGAAGAGCGGCTTGGTTCCGGCATCCAGATAGAACGAGGTGTTACCCAGCGAAGTTTGAGCGGCTTCGACCGGAATCTCATTGATCAGTGTCTCCGTTCCCAGGGCAGGACGTCCGGAATGATTATGCGAATAATACAAAGGTATCTGCCCAACCATCTTGGGGAAGGTCACCGGCGTCTTTCCACTGGGCACGGCTTTGCCAAAGAGCAGGTCGGCCAACGCCGGTCCGCCCATGGTACCCGGGTGGAATGCATACAGTACGGCAGCCGACAAGTCGACCTCCCGACCGATAGTCAGCGGACGACCGGCCATCACCACCGTTACAACTGGCTTACCTGTCTTCGCCAACGCAGCAATCAGTTCCGACTGCGCTCCTTGCAGATGCAGATCGGCCAGGCAATGCGCCTCACCCGAAAGAATAGACTCCTCGCCAACAAAAGCCAAGATGACATCAGCTTGTGTCGCAGCCGCTACTGCTTTAGCCACACCTGCCGGGTTTTTGTCACGGCTATACCCCAGTCCGGGTTCAAAGATCAGCCGGACATGATCACCCACCATCTCTTTGATGGCCATATAGGGTGTCTGCGTATGTTCCTTTTCTCCGTCGAATACCCAAGTACCCATCTGCTCGTACGGGGCATCAGCCAGCGGTCCCACCAACGCGATGCTACGTATGTTTTCCTTCAGCGGAAGCGTCTGGTTGTCATTCTTCAGCAGGATAGCCGACTCAATAGCCGCCCGCTTGGCAGCCGCCAGATGCGATTCAGCATACATCACCGGCGGTTGTGTTTCGTCGACATACGGATGGTCGAACAATCCCAGGCGGAATTTAACCCGCAGGATATTACGCACCGCATTATCGACACTCTCCTTCTTCACCTTTCCCTCTTTGATCAGTTCCGGCAGATACCTCACAAACGAATAGCTTACCATCTCCATATCCACACCGGCATTGATCGACTTCATAGCCGCCTCTTTATTATCGGCCACGAAACCGTGAGGGATCATCTCCCGGCTCGATTCCCAGTCGGTTACTACCAGCCCGTCAAATCCCCATTCATTACGGAGCACCTGTTTCAGGATAAAGGCATTACCCGTCGAAGGCACTCCGTCATTATCGTTGAAGGAAGTCATATATGTAGCTGCACCCGCCCGGGCTGCCGCTTCGAAAGGAGGCAGGTAAACGTTGCGTAACCGGCGCTCCGGAATATAGGTCGAGTTGTAGTCGCGTCCGCCTTCGGATGCGGCATATCCCACAAAATGTTTGGGACAGGCGGCAATGGAGGTCGGGCTGTTTAAAGAATCCCCCTGAAACCCTTTCACCATAGCGGCGCCCATCACAGCGGTCAGGTAGGTATCCTCCCCGCATCCTTCGGCGATACGTCCCCAGCGCGGATCGCGGGCCACATCGATCATCGGGGCAAATGTCCAGCGAATCCCCACCGACGAGGCTTCGACGGCTGCCACCCGGGCGCCCTCTTCGGCTACCGACATATCGAACGACGCAGCCTGCCCTAACGGAATCGGGAAGATCGTTTTAAACCCATGGATCACATCGCGGGCAAACAGCATGGGAATACCCAGCCGCGATTCTTCCACCGCCACCCGTTGCAGGGCATTCACACGTACCGGATCGACCTCATTGAGAATCGAACCGACCTCCCCTTTCTTGATCAGCTTACTCATCTCTTCGATGTTGCCATAGGAACTGATCTGGTTCATTTGTCCGATCTTTTCTTCAAGCGTCATCTGGGCCAGGAGCTTCTCCACCTTGGCTTCGATCGCCTTATCCTGAGGATGCGTGCTCCTACCTGCAGGCAATTGTGTGCACGCCAGGGTAAGCAGGCACATAATCCCGGTAGAAAATAGCTGTATACTCTTCTTCATGCTGATTTATCTTTACTTTTTTTGAAATACACGTACGTAATCTATTTCATAAGTGGCGGGTAACTTGCTCTCATCCACACCCTGCGCCCCGCCCCAGTCGCCACCCCAAGCCAGGTTCAGCTTGAGATAGAAGGGAGCGTTAAACGGCCAGGTATTCTTATTCCCCTTCCCATCGTTGTCGAAGGTGAACAGGAGCTTACCGTCAATATAGGTCTTAATCGACGTTTCCGTCCATTCCAGAGCATAGACATGGAACTCGGTCTGGGCTGTAGAGACAAGCCGTTCGGCTGTCTTCTGCGTACCGATCGAATGGTAATAGGCTTTACAGTGGATAGAGGATGAGACATAATTGGGATTGTATCCTACCTCTTCCATAATATCTATCTCCCCATCATCGGGCCATGCCGTAAAGTTTTTGGGCATCATCCAGAATGCAGGCCAGGTGCCTTTGCCTGTGGGCAGTTTGAGGCGGGCTTCGAAATAGCCATACTTCCAGCTCTCCAAAGTATTCATGCGGATGGAATAGACCTTATCGCCCAGCTTCTTGCAGATGATATGCAGTATGCCATCCTTCACCACGGCCAACTGTTCGCTTCCCTGGCTACCGGCGACATACGTCTGGAGCTCATTATTGCCCCAACCTCCTCCACCGGTCTCATACCACCATTGAGCGAGATTAGGCGATGTGCCTTCCGTAAATTCGTCGTCCCACACCAACTTGTAGCCTTCAGGAACGGTGATACTCGGATCGACCGGCGTTTCAGGCTTGGCCGCTTGTATAACGGCAACTGTGGCCCGTGCGTCGCCAGCTTTCAGTGTGACGGAGCCTGTGCGCTCTTTCGTCTCCGGGTTCGCGGCAAGGGTGACCGTCACCGTACCTTGGGTAGCCAGAGAACCTGTCTGTGTACAACTAATCCAACTTTCATCGCTATACACTCCCCACTCGCGACTAGCTGTCACGTCGATCGTCGCCGTCGTCTTTTCGTATCCGGCATTGATCTGTGTCGGCGAGCAAGTGATACTCTCCGTCACCACCGGTTCATTGTCATTACTGCTTCCGCAGCCAAGAGCCAGTATCAGAGCCAGCAAGGATAATATATTCAAATTTTTCACCATAGGCTTTTTTTACTATCTCCGGGGTTAGCCCTGATATGTCGGGCTAAAACCCCGGAGAAGAAGATAAAAGTCTTTCACTAATCCGTCAGCTAAAGCAGACGGCAATGAAAGGATGGATAGATTAGTCTTTGTGTACCTGTAAGATAATGTTCTTGATAGTCACTGTGGTTCCGGCAGGATTGCCACCAAAGTCGAAGATCAGTTTAGCTCTTTCCATATCCACGCCTGCCTGCTTCTTCGCCTTGAAAACATAGTCAGCACCTGCCTCAAGGTCTACTTGCGATGTAAACAGAGCCGGATCATCCGTACCTTCGAGTTGCTGTCCAAGTTTTACGGTCACACCTTTGATGGAGTTGGTAGCATTCAGTGTCACCTGGAAGTCATACTCTTCCGCAGCGGAAAGTGCCAATCCGTCTGTGACAAAGGACGCCTGGGCTTGCCAGCGCTCAAACGTTGCCGAAGGAAAGTCAAGGGTATAGGCAGTACCGTCGACCGTCATTTCCGGATTCTTGATCTGATTCCAGCCTGGGGCATAATAGAATCCATTGGTATAGGTGACGCCTTTCCACAGATTTTCGTCGCTGTCGACGCCCACCCAATTGGGTTCCGGTATATCATCTACGGCCGGGATCACCGTACCGTCATCGTCGGCATGGTCTTTCAAGACAATGTTTTCGATCGTGATCGTCGTATTATCCGCATTTCCACCAAAGTCGAACACCAGGTTGAAGGTAGCATCAATTCCCTTCATATCGCTTTTCCAAAAACAGACCGGCTCATTGGCCACTAAGGCGATGGTTTCTGCAAAATAGAAATCATTGTCGTCCGAGTTATTGGTCAGCTTCACCATCACATGCGGGTGATTGCTGGAGGAAGTAAGGATAACAGAGAAGTCATATCGTTTATCCGCAGAAGTTCTGATATCCGTCCGCAAAGGCATCTGTGCCTGCCAGGTTTCGGAAGTAGCAGAAGGCAACGTCACTGTGTAAGCGCCATCGCTCATCGAATACACCGGATCGGCAATCTGGTTCCAGCCCGGGGCATACCAGAAGGTAGGCGCCTGGATGGTAGCTTTCGTCCAAAGGTTGAACGCACTTTCATACACAAATCCACCGAAGCCGGTCATCTTCGTCTTGTCAATATGGAACACCTTGGAGATGGTACCATCACTGATACCGTTGGCATTGGAGATCTTCACCTCTACCGTATAATCACCCGCCTTACGGTAATATTGCGAAGTGGCGAAAGTAGAGGTATATTTCTTCCCGTCAATAATCCAGATCGGCGTAACGCCCGGAACAGGGTCGAATGTAAAATAAGCCGTATTCGTGGTCTGGTCGACATTGATCTTCACCGCATCGGCATAATCGGATGCCAAAGGTATACCCGCTTTATCCGGAGCGGTAAATTCTTCGGGCGAACAAGCTGTAAAGCCCAGGGCCATAACCGCAACCAAAGTCGCTTTCCCTATATAGCTAACTATCTTTTTCATATGTATATGCATTATTATCGTTTAGTAATTATTCTGGGTCAGTGTACCCTGTGCAGCATCTATTTCGCTCTGCGGAATAGGTAGGTATTTCTTGTTGGGAGTCCAACTGTTGGTCCGATAGCCGTATGAATCGGGTACCAGCGTGCTGGCAGCCTTGTCGGTACGGATCAAATCCCAGTAACGTTTGCCTTCACCCACAAATTCGAGGTGGCGTTCGTTGATGATATTGTCGATTGTCGGCTCCACTTCGGTTACCAGACCGGCACGTTTGTGTACGCGGTTCAGGTATGTCTTGGCATCCGCAGCCGAACCCGAAGTACGCACCAGCAACTCGGCAGCATTCAGCAAAGTTTCAGAGAAACGATAAACGCGCAGGTTATTGTTCCAGTTCAACTGGGCATCCGCCTTCTGATCCGCATTGTCACCCGTATGGGCGGCATACTTTTCAAGGAAGAAACCGGTATCCTGATAGCGATGGTTGTAATCGGGGGCACCTGTGGCAACGATGGCAGCCTGTGCATTCCAGCAAGTAGCATCACGGCGGGTATCATTAGCCGAATAGCGTTCGTATGTTTCCAAGCGAACCGGGCAGAATCCCCATCCCTGGTCATGTCCGTCAGTGCCGTCAGGCCAGGTGTGCGGGCTGATCAACGTCGGTAATACCGTACCGCCTGCATTCAACGGACCATTCCATGAGCGGACAGCATTATCGTCTTTGTAATTCACCTCATAGATAGACTCCACGCTCCACTCACCCTCTTCCCGGAAGATACCGTTATAGTCGTCCACCAGATTATACTGGCCGCTACCGATAATCTCCTGCATATACTGCAAGGCCTTGCCATAGCGGGCTTCATCTTTCTGATACATCACCAGTTCGGCATACAACATATATACCATCGCCTTTGTGATGCGGCCGTAGTTAGCCGGTGTTTCACGCATCGGGAACGCATTGAGGGCAATCACGTTTTCCAGGTCGGCAATGATCTTACCATACACTTCGTCAGCGCTCAGCTGTTCGGCGATATAGGGAGCCGACAGGTTCTGGTCATAGTAAGGGACATTCCCCCAGAACTTCCACAGCCAGCTATAATAGTACACGCGGAGAGCGATCACCTGTGCTTCATAGTAAGTACGGTTCTGAGCGGTGACATTGTCGCCGGCCCAACCCAGGTAGGTAATCACGTCGTTACAACGCTTCACACCACTGTAAGCATCCGTCCACAACCCTTTGATAACTGCTCCGGACTGAGGCTGTGCCTCGAAGTTCATCATCAGGTGCCATGCTTTGTTGTCAGTCTTATCCTGGCCACCCACCCAGATGTCATCGGCCATGATATCGCTCATGATGTTGATGGGGTTATACTCGCCCATGGCCCAATCCGGCCAATGCAGGGGGTCATAAGCAGCTACTACGGCTTCCTGGATATGCTCGTCGGTCGTATAGTACGTATCGATAAATTCTTGTGTAGGCGATGTCACCTCGAGGAACGAATCAGAACATCCGGTCATCAGGAAAGCGGCTGAAATCAGACCTACCGTTATATTATATAGCTTCATAACGTTCAATATTTTTAATAATTAGAAATTAGAATGTAAGATTAGCGCCAACAGTCCATACCCTTGCCTGCGGATACACACCGTAATCTACTCCCAGTGACGTACCTCCGGATGAGATCTCAGGATCGTATCCGTGATATTTGGTGAACGTAAACAAGTTTTCAGCAGCCACATATACACGCAATGCAGAGATAAACGCCTTCCGTGTCATGGCATTTGGCAACGTATAACCCAATTGGATATTCTTTAGACGCAGGTAGCTGCCATCATAGATATAAAGATCGGAAGACTGCCAGTTTTTGCTGTCGCCCTGTACATAGTGCGGGATACGGTTAGAAGTGCCTGCACCTGTCCAACGGGCTAACATCCAAGAAGGAAGGTTGGTCGCTGAGATGTCCGTACGGCGTGTAGCGTCGAACACATCGTTACCCATCGTACCTTGCCACATCATGCTCAGGTCGAAGTTTTTCCAGTTGGCACTCAGATTGAAACCGAATGTCCAGTCAGGCATACCGTTACCGATATCAGTACGGTCGGCATCCGTAATGGAACCGTTGCCATCCACATCCACAAAGCGTACGTCGCCGGGGACTGCATTTGGCTGGATCAGCGCGCCGTTACTGTTGACATAAGCATTAACTTCATCTACTGTCTGGAAGATACCGTCCGTCTTGTAACCATAGAAATAGGGGAACGGTTTGCCGTTCTGTGCACGGCTGATCGTACCGGCACCCTGGAAAGAGTCAAAGTTAGCCCAACCCGAGTCGTTACCATATTCAATCAGCTTGTTCTTCAGGTATGTCAGGTTACCACCCACGCGGAAGTTCCAGTCGCTGACGCGGAACTTATACGAAGCTTCGAGTTCAACTCCGCTGTTTTCCATCTTACCCACGTTACCAATAGGTTTTGATTCACCTACATACGAAGGAATATTCATTTCCATCAACATACCGTTCGTACGTTTCTTATAATAGTCGGCCGTAAATGTCAATGCATTATTGAAGAACCCAAAGTCGACACCTAAGTCCATCTGCACCGACTCTTCCCACTTCAAGTCAGGATTAGCCAAGCCGCTGGCCTTAGAACCGATATACACTTGTTCATTATTACCGAAGATGGCATTGTTGCCTGAAACGGCCAATACCGTATAGCGGAAGTTCCCGATGTTCTCATTCCCGTTCTTCCCCCAGGAAGCACGGAGTTTGGTAGCGCTCAACCATACAGGACGGTCTTCCATGAAAGCCTCGTTGGTCAGATTCCAACCAGCCGAGAAAGACGGGAAGATCGCATAATGATTGTTCGATCCAAAACGTGAAGAACCGTCGCGGCGTACTGTCGCCTGCAACATATAGCGTTCGTCATAATTATAGCTGGCCCGTGCAAACAAAGAAGCCAAGGTCGACTCTACCGTGGGAGCGCCTGCTGCATCGCGGTCGCCATCGGCTGCCATACCTGTACTGGCGTCGATATACGGACGGCTGTAGTTAATGATGTTATTGCGGGAACCCCAAAGGTAAGAACCCGAACTCTTTTTAGCAGACTGTCCCAATAATACGGAGAATGTATGTTTGTCGATCGTTTTGTCATACATCAACACATTTTCCAACTGCCACACCAACCCGTCATGCTTTTCAGAGAAAGCTGTGCTACGTGTAGACATACCCCCGTTACGAAGATAGTACATCGGTGTATATCCATCATTTCCCCAGAAAGAAAGGTCAGCCCCATACGAAGTGCGGAACTTCAAATTATCCCACAGCTGTAGCTCAGCCGAGAAATTAGCCACAAACTTATGGCTCCAACCCTCTGAACCCGGCAATGAAAGGTTGGCAATCGGGTTTGTCATCTCACCATATTCCGAACCCGGAATACTGAATAATTTACCATTACGTGAGTCGTACATCGGCACATACCCCGTCGTATTTGCATACAAATCAAGCTGAGCCTGTGCCGCAGCACCCTCATCATACACATTCAATATCGGAGACAAAGCTAAAGCCGATCCCAGCGGAGACCCCCAGGTAGAGTTTGTTTCAACACCCGTACTCTTAATGCGGGCATACGAAAGATTAGAGGTTATCTTCAGGTTATTGAGCCAGTTACGATTCTTGCTCTCATCGAACAACGTATACACCGTATTACTACGCATCGTCAGACGGTCGTAGTTCGAACGGTCGAAGTTACCCCCTACAATACCATCTTGCGTATAATACCCGAAAGAGAGCATATAATTGATCCGCTCGCCCCCACCGCTTACGCTGACCTGGTGGTTCATCACCGGCGCATCATTATTAAACACCTGATCCTGCCAGTTCGTGCCTGTACCATACGAATACGGATCGGCATAAATCGGAGCCAGTCCTGCATTCACCGCACCTTCGTTTCGAAGGATCGCATACTCGGTTGCATCCAGCACATCACGTTTCTTCCAGGCACTCTGCCAACCATAAGAAAAGTCATAAGTCACTTTCGTCTTACCGGCGCTACCACTCTTAGTGGTAACCAGAATAACACCATTGGCCGCACGAGCACCATACACAGCACCCGAAGCAGCATCTTTCAACACCTCAATCGATTGGATATCGTTGGGGTTCAAATAGTCCAAACCACCTTCAATCGGCATACCGTCTACAATGTAAAGCGGATCAGAATTGTTGATCGTACCCACACCACGTATGCGAACCCGTGCAGCGGCGCCTGGCTGGCCGGAAGAAGACGTCACCGTCACACCCGAAGCCAACCCTTTCAACGCATTGTCCATACGTGTCGGAGCCGTAAACGCCAGATCGTCCGACGAAACCTTGGCGATCGAAGCCGTTACTACACTCTTCTTCTGAATGCCATAACCGATCACCACCAGTTCATCCAACGCTTGGGTATCTTCTTTCATTACCACCCGGATATCCTGCCGTCCACTGACAGCTACATCTTGCGACTGATATCCTATATAAGAGAAAGTGAGTACTGCGCCGGTAGGAACCGACAAACTGAATTCACCATCCAGGCCCGTAATCGTACCTGTAGAGGTACTCCCCTTCACCACCACCGTTACGCCCGGTAGCGGCTCATTATCCAAGCCGTCCACGACTGTACCCTTTACCTGTATCGTTTGCGCAAATACAGCAAGGCCAGTACTTAAAAGAAATAGAATTGCTACTAACTTCTTCATAAAGTCTTTTTTAAAATTAAGATCAACTTACTTTCTTTAGTCCACCGCCGCATCAGATAGCGACCGTATTAGACACTGCAAACCTACCCACTAATGACAAGTAGGAGCAAGAAATAATCCATTCTTTAATACGTCAACCCCGAAATTTGAATACGTTACAAATACGTCAAAAAGTTATATAATTCTACTAATCAACAATATAGATACTACGTCAAAAACCGTTTGTCAGAAATTCGTTTAAGTTATCCTCCCGTTCGAGGCCAAACTTCTTTCGGAGGCGATAGCGGATAGTCTCCACTCCCCGGATGGAGATATTGAGCAATGGGGCAATCTCTTTGGTTGAAAGATCCATCTTCAGATAGGCGCACATCATCCGTTCGTTCAATGAGAGGTCAGGATACCTCTCACCCAACCGCTTCATGAAATTATTATGTACCAGATCGAACTCCTCCTCAATCCGCTTCAGCACATCATCGCTCTGGATATTCGAATCGATCTTACCGCCTGCGACCAACAACAACTGTTTCGCTTCCCGGGTTCCTTCACCCTTCAACAGGGCAATGGCCTTGAACATATCCGACTTGATCTCCGTCAGCGCCTCGCTCTTACGTACAAA
Organism: Tannerellaceae bacterium; assembly: GCA_031555145.1. Lineage (GTDB taxonomy): Bacteria > Bacteroidota > Bacteroidia > Bacteroidales > Tannerellaceae > JAJDIA01. Next base: position 15,521 of record JAVBUR010000129.1, read on the forward strand.
GTTAATCATCAGGTTGGCCATCTCCTGGCTCTTGTGGCGCAAGTCGTATTCCAGTTTCTCTTTCTCCAACTGCATAATCTGCTGCTCCTTGCGAGCGCTCTCTTCTTCAAACTCTTTCTCGAGTTCATGCAGTTCCTTGTCCTTCTCGACTACCGCTTGCGCTTTTTTCCGCTTCAAACGTATATCGTCCCACTGATATACCCCCCATAGAGCAACCAGCAGCAGCAGGAAATAACACATGTAGGCCATATTCGAACGATACCATGGCGGCAGGATACGAAAATCGAAAGTGTCGGTCGAAACAGTACCATCCGCAAAGACCGCTTTCACCTCAAACAAATATTCACCCTCCCGCAGATTATTATACTCTTTCGTTTGTAGTGTGGTATAGTCAGACCAATGTCCCTGGTTCAGCCGGTATTGGAAGTTCACCTGTTCACCTCTTATAAACGAAAAAGTGCCATACTCAAAACGGATCGAATTCTGATAATAACTGATTGCCGGTTTAGTCTTTATCTCCAGGAAGTTGTCCGTATAGATCAATGAATCCTTCGGATAAGACAAATAAGCACACAAGATACGCATAGAGTGCTTAGTCCCCTGTTGGTCATTCCTTGACGGCAATTGGAATAAAGCAAAGCCATTCTCATTCGGGATGATCGCCGATGAATCGGATACAGGCACAATCGCTTCGGCGCCCGGGACAAGTTCTACCGACGACCGTTCAATCGGAATAATGGTAGTCGTGCCTCCCGACTTGTACGTATGCAGGTTTCCGATACATATCTCCTGCGGGCTCAGGCTGATTAGGTGATTGTTGTATTGTACCAGCCGGGCGTAGGGATGAACGCCATTCAGCAACTGATTCAGTTCCGGCCATGGCTCCATCCGGTCTGTCGTCCGGTTATACTGGTACACCCCCTGTGGAGTGGCAAAGCATATCCTCCCATCTATCTTGCTCACATACACATCATGATCACTCGGAAAGCCATCATTGATGCCATACGTACGCATCCCCTTGACCTTCGTCAGGTTGGCATTCAGTTCCAGGCGGATCGTCTTGTCGGCATTGTAAATCCAAAGCAACTGCGCCGATTCCTGCTCAAAGAAACGACATGAGTTAAACAACCCTTCTATCCGAGCCGTAATCGCCCAATCCTTCCCCGTTTTTTGCATCAGATAGATCCCATCGTACACGCCAACAAACATCTTATCCGTTGTCCCCATCACCTGTTGGCACATCCACGCTCCTGCCAGATCGGTCACCTTCCGCATATTCGTTCCCTCGACCAGGAAGATGCCCCTGTCATGCAGGCAGAACAGGTCGTCTCCTACCCGGCACAGGTTCCACACCTGCCCGCTGGAGTTAGCTACCGGACGGATATCCGGCTGCATATCATTCAGCCTCACCGGATAAGACGTGTAATAAAGCCCCCGGTTGGTTCCCAAATACAGGTAATCGCCCGCCAGCAAAGCCGTATACCCCGTACCATACGAATAGGGATACGAATAGAGGTTGGTAAAAGGCGAGTTCAGGCATACATAATCAATCCCATTGTCCAGCCCCGCCCACAGGTTATGCTGTTCATCAAATACCAGGGAAAGCACTGTATTGTTCTGTAGCCCATTGTTCTCATTGTAGTATTTCGCCTCGAAAGTCTGCATATGAACCAGTACCAGTCCTTTACGCACCGTACCCAAAGCCAACTGGTCGCCCGAAGCAGCCGCGCAGAACACCTCATTCTCCCGCATAAAGCCCTCCAAGCCGGTGATAAAGGGAACTACCGTGCGTCCATCATAATAAAACAACCCATCGTAAGCTGTTACGATAAGCACCCCCTCCCGATACGCCACGATCCCCCGTATACGTTTAGACGAAAGCGCCTCAGCCCCCTGCAACGGAAACAGCGTATTCCCAACCAGTACAAACGTACCTCGTTCTGTACCGATATACAGTACCCCGTTTACCATGCTCGAACAGTCGATCTTCCAACTCGAAGTTATAAGCGCATACTCCCCGTTGATAAACTTCAGTATCCGCTGATCTCCCTGAAAATACAAGATATGGTCGTTCTCATGGATACCCCAGACATTCCCTATAAACCGATCGGGGTCAGGAACAAGATCAGACATACAAGTATACACTAACTGCCCATCCTTTCCGGGTTCAAAATACCCATATTCATTGATGCCGCCCACATAGATACGCCCTCCCTGACGGGAAGGAAGCACAGACCGCACATCCGACCGGTTATTCAACGGAAAAAGATCCCATGCATTCCCATCAAACTGCAGCAACCCGTTCTTATTGGCCGAATACACCCAATTATCTGCATACACCGCCATTTGCCATGTTTGTGAACCTTTACCATACACATTCTTGGGATAGTTGATGATAAAGTTATTCCAGTCCGAAGCACAAAGTGGCCCGGACAACAAGAACAAATAGATAATCAATAGTATCTTACAGCGCTTCATAGTTCCTTCACAATTCTATAAATCCAAGTTTATCGTAAGTAAAACGTCAACGTCTTACAAATATACTCCATTCTTTTCGTTGGCACACGCTATCTATCCCCCAATTTACCCAAAATCAAAAATCCGCTCCTTCAATTGCCTCCAAGGCGACTACATTTTCCGCATTGTTCAAAACCGCATACGCCTATCTATCAGCTATATAAACATGACGGTTATCTACATTTTTTCATCAATAATTCAAAGGAGATGTTATTACCGATAGTTTTGCCTCCATGTAACAATCAAGGACTACATAGTAACTATTAATACCATAAAGATCATGAAGACAAACTTATTTCTTGTAATGATGACATTCGTTGTTATCTTACCGTGTGCGATATCAGCACAAAAGTCAACCCCGAAAAAAGAGATCGCCCTGCAACTCTATTCGGTGAGGGATAAAATCGGCAGCACCGGCGACACGGTGAAATACGATGCCGACTACACTTCGACATTGAGAGCCATCGCCCGTATGGGTTATACCGGTATAGAAGCAGCCGGATATGGCAATGGCAAGTTTTATAACAGAACCCCTGAGGAATTTCGAAGAGATGTAGAGGCCGCCGGATTGAGAGTCTTATCGTCGCATTGTACCAAAACACTGACTCCGGAGGAACTGGAGTCGGGCGACTACAGCGAATCACTTAAATGGTGGAGCCAATGTATCCATGCACACAAAGCCGCCGGCATGACTTATGTCGTCACTCCATGGCTTGACCTTCCCGCCACACTAAAGGATCTGCAAACTTATTGCGACTATTTTAACGAGATTGGCGAAATGTGTCGGAAACACGGACTAAAATATGGATACCACAACCACATGCAGGAATTCCAACAAGTAGAAGACAAAGCGATTATGCTGGATTATATGATCGAAAACACCAATCCTAAATATGTCTTCTTCGAAATGGACGTCTATTGGGCTATCATGGGAAAAAGCAATCCGGTCGATTATTTCAATAAATACCCGGGGCGTTTCACCGTCCTTCATATCAAAGACCAACAGGCAATCGGGCAGAGCGGTATGATCGACTTCGCTGCCATCTTCAACAGTACGAAAGCAGCCGGTGTAAAAGACATCATCGTGGAACTTGAAACCGAAGGGGAAGCATTGGTTACAGAACTGAAGACAAGCATCGACTACTTGCAGAGAGCGCCTTTCGTGAAACTGAGTTACAATAATTGATCCACAGCTGTCTGTTTGATCCTTTTCCTCAAGGAAGGCTGTCACCGATGTTCATGGCTTTTTCATCGAAACCTTCACGGTTGGTAGCGGCCCGGTTACGCATTTTGGTGCGGTAGTTATAGATGGTACTCATGGAACAACGCAGGAAGGCGGCAATCTTTGCACTATCCGTGATACCCAGTCGTAGCAAGGCATAAATACGGAGTTCCTTGTTGAGGAGTTCGCCGGTTTTGGGAATGATTTGTTCGCTCTCCGAAAGCAGGGAATTAAGGTCGGCAATAAACGTCGGGTACAGATTGAGGAAGATACTGTCGAAATGCGCATATAACTCCTCCAGTTCGTTATCCACCAGAGAGGTTGATTTCAGCTTCTTGATCAGTTCTTCATACTGTTTGTTGATGCCCAGCTTATAGAGCGTCTTACGGTACTCCTCCATCTTATCGATATAGGTGGAACAGAGGCTGAAAAAGTGGGCGATGTGTTGCTCTTTCATCTGGCTGGTACTCCAGAGTTGTTTATTAGTATCATTGAGAAGATTGTTGGTGCTGTTCAGGATCGTGTTCAGATCGACCAATTTGTGGTTGGTTTGCGACAGCTCTTCCTTAATCCCGGATAGTTTCCGCATCTGTTTATAGATGTAGGCTATTAACAGGAGAAGGAAGAGGGAAAGGATGCTGATCAGCACCAGGTATCTCTTCAGCATATTATTTGCCTTCGCTTTCTGTGCCTGGTAAGAAGCATTGACGATAGTGTAGAATTCAGACAACTGCATGGTGCGGAATTGTACACCGGATGAGACGGCGTCTTCGATGCCCAGTTGCGTGTATTCAAAGGCACGGGCGATATCACCTTCTTTGTAGTAGGCGAGAGCAAGTTGCTGGAAAGAGCCATTCTCTTTCAGGGCATTCTTGATATCGGCAACAACCGACTTCATGTAGTAAATCTTTTCCCGATCGGCCTCCCCTTTCTTTCCGTAGATGTAGGCCAGGAAGTAGGTGGCATAGGCGTATTCAGGCGTTTCAATACCGCCGGTTTCGAGCATATCGGCGAGGAGTGCTTCGGCCTGGTCTGTTTCTCCCAGACGCATTAGCTTGAGGGTCTGGCTTAGCTTGTATCTGAAAGATGCAGGGTCGGCAACAGACAGGAGTGAGTCGCGGTAGGAATCCATCTTCTGTATATAGCCGGGCTGGTCGCTACTGGCAGAATAGTGCTGGCAGAAGTGCATACAAGTCTCATAATAGTCCGGCAGTATCTCGCGGGGAAGATCGTGGACGGGGATGTTCTTCAGTATGTTTTCCGATTCAATGGGCTTGCCGGAGAACGAATAGAGGCTGGCCAGTTGTATGGCCGAGCTGTATTTGAGCCGGTCATTGTTCAGGACACGGGCGATCTCTACATTCCTGCTTGCGTAACGGATGGCAGAGTCGAGTTTGTATTTCTTGTATTCGTCGTAGAGTTTTAGGTTGATATCATATTCGTACCACGGAGATACTTCTTTCTTATCGAATAGTTTTTTCAGACTGGTTATACCTTGTTCTTTCTGTTCTACATACAATTCTTTATCGCGTATGACCTGATCCAGATAATCCGACATAGACTTCAATGTTTCCTCCCCTTTTACTGATACGCCGATGACGCATATCAGTAAAAGGAGAAGAGTGGCTCTCCTGCTATGCATGGTCTTTAGATTCATCTGGTCTCACTCCTGTATTTACTCCACCAGCATGAAGTCGAGCTGTTTGCGTTCGAGGTTGGCCTGGGCGACTTTGATGGTGATGGGGTCGCCGAGACGGTACTGGCGCTTGGTGCGTCGGCCGGTGAGACAATAGTTCTTGTCGTCGAACTCATAGAAATCATCGTCGAGGTCGCGAACGGGAACCAATCCTTCACATTTGTTCTCATTGAGTTCGACGTAGAGACCCCATTCGGTGACACCGGAGATGACACCGTCGTAAACCATGCCGAGACGTTCGCTCATGTACTCGACCTGCTTGTATTTGATGGAGGCGCGTTCGGCGCTGGCGGCGAGCTGCTCCATAGACGAACTGTGGTCGCAGAGGTCTTCACACTTGTTCTTCTGTACGCTGCGGCCACCGGCCATGTAGCTGGCCAGGAGGCGGTGTACCATCATGTCGGGATAACGGCGAATGGGCGAAGTGAAGTGTGTGTAGTAGGGGAAAGCGAGGCCGTAGTGACCTACATTCTCCGTGGTATAGATAGCCTTCTGCATGGAACGGATGGCGAGGGTCTCGATGAGGTTCTGCTCGGGGCTTCCCTGTGCCTTGTCGAGCAGTTGGTTGATGTTGCGCGAAACTTCGTCCTGCTTGCCTTCGGTCTTGAGTTTGTAGCCGAAGCGGCGGATAAAGGTGGCGAAGTTTTCCATCTTCTCGGGGTCGGGCGATTCGTGGATACGATAGACGAAGACTTTCGGGGTCTTGCCTTTGCCCGGCTTTCCGATGAACTCGGCGACGGTACGGTTGGCAAGGAGCATGAACTCTTCAATCAGTTTATTGGCATCTTTCGACTCTTTGAAGTAGACGTTGATAGGCTTACCGTTCGCGTCGATCTCGAACTTGACTTCGTAGCGGTCGAAGTTGATAGCGCCGTTCTTAAATCTTTTGGCACGCAGCTTCTTGGCCAGGGCATCGAGGGCGAGTATTTCGGTATGATAGTCGCCTGCGCCGGTTTCAATCACGGTCTGGGCTTCTTCGTAAGTGAAACGGCGGTCGCTCTTGATCACGGTACGGACGAGGCGCGATTGTTTGACTTCGGCGTTGGCGTCGAGTTCGAAGATGGCCGAGAAGCAGAGCTTTTCTTCATCCGGCCGGAGGGAACAGATGAGGTTGCTCAGTCGTTCGGGCAGCATGGGGATGGTACGGTCGACAAGATAGACAGACGTAGCCCGTTCCTGTGCTTCGCGTTCGATGATGCTGTCGGGTTTCACGTAGTGTGTAACGTCGGCGATATGCACACCCACTTCCCAGTTACCATTGGGCAGGAGACGGGCGGAGAGGGCGTCGTCAAAATCCTTGGCGTCTTTGGGGTCGATAGTGAGGGTGAGTACATCACGGAAGTCTTCGCGGCGGGCGATCTCGTCGGCCGGGATGGCTTCGGGGATGCGGTCGGCCGCACGTTCGACGGCAGCGGGGTATTTATACGGCAGGCCGAATTCGGCGAGGATGGCGTGCATCTCGGCGTTGTTCTGTCCGGCTACACCCAGGATATCGACCACTTCGCCCAGGGGGTTTTTGGCGCCGTCGGGCCATTCGATGATGCGGACAATGGCTTTATCGCCGTTCTTTCCGTTCTTGAGCTTGTCTTTGGGTATAAAGATGTCGTTGGCCAGCGTTTTGTCTTCGGTGACGAGGAAAGCGAAGCCCTTGACGACTTGCAGTTTGCCGACATAGGATTTGTCCTTGCGTTCGAGTATCTCGACGACGGAGGCTTCGGGTTCGGCGCCACGTCGTTTGGCAAGGAGTTGTACCTTGACCTTGTCGCCATGCATGGCGTGGCCGGAGTTACGTTCGGCCACGAAGACGGGGGTACCACCTTCTTCGGGGGTAAAAGAGTTCTTGCCGTTGCTGCGGCGTGAGAAGGTACCGACCGCCATGGTGCCGAGGTTGACCAGGCGGTAGCGTCCGCGATCGATCTCGGTGATGAAATGGTCGGCTGCCAGGTCGTCGAGTATCTCGGCTACCTGCAGGCGTTGCACCTGTCCCTCAACGCCGATCATCTTACTGATCTGCTTGTAGTTGAACGGTTCGTTAGGTGAAGACTGAAAGGCGGCGACGACAGCGGGGATCATAGCCCCTTTTTTCATGCGTTTGCCACTACTTCTTTTTTCTTTTCTCTCGCTGTTTCCTTTTTGTTTATGCTTGTTGTTTCTTGGCATATTCGTTTACTTTTTAAATCGGTTTGCCGGGACGCCAGTGACACCCGGTTTACAATAGAACAAACTTCCGCTCAATGGGTTCTTTTCCAACTGCTCGGCTGAGAGCCAGGCACGGGCTGTAGTGATGTACAACGTGTCGAGGTTTTCTCCGCCAAAGGCACAGGAGGCGACGTTCGGAGCGGGGACTTCGATGCGGGTGATCAGCTCGCCGGTACGGGGGTTGTAACAGTAGACGCCGGAACCGCCCCATTGGGCAACCCAGATATTGCCACGGCTGTCGATCGCCATACCATCGGGTCCCCCTGTCCCTTTGGGGATGGAGACGGCGATGCCGTCGTACATGACATCGCCGGTGGCCGGGTCGTAAGCATAGCGGGCTACGCGTCCGGTCGGGGTATCGTTGTAGTACATCGTTTGTTGGTCGGCTGTCCAGACGAGACCGTTGGAGGTGGTGATACCGGTCAGCCGGGTGGTAACGGTGCCTTTATGGTCGATGGTGTACAGTTCGGCCGAGCCACGGGGGGCACCCATTGTCATCGTACCGGCCCAGAGACGCCCCTGAGGGTCACATTTGCCGTCGTTGAAACGGTAGGTGGCACCCTTATCGTCTATTTTCGCCACAGAGGTGTGGGCGCCGTCAGTGAGATTGAAGCGGATAATCTCATCCTGCAAGGCGACAACAACAGTGTTGGCCGTTTCAGGGACGACGGTGGTCACCATCCGGTCGAATGTCCATCGGCGGCACTCTTTTTTGTCGGGGAGAAACTCGTAGAGGGTTTTTCCTTCGATATCAACCCAGAAGAGGGTCTGGCGGTCGGGATGCCAGATGGCCCCTTCGCCGGTAGTAGCCTCTGCCTTATATGCCAGTTCGGGGGTAATGGTTTGGGCAGTAACTATACCTACCGCATAGGCCCACAGGAGGCAGGCCGTAAGCGTTACGTTGGTCAGTTTCTTCATTACAGGGATCGTTGATGTGACAACTTTTGTAACAAAGATAGGCATATCGTTCGGATAGGAACTATAATAGGGGGGATATTTCTGCTTTTACATCTGATTATTGAGACCTGATCAAAGGATCCCCCATAAACAAATACTCAGATAATGCATTCCTCCTCCCCGTATGTACTTTCGGGTATGTATTTTTATATTCGGGAAACTCCGGTGAAGGCCTTCGCATACAGCAAGTACCCGATCACCCAACGCATCGATGCCATCGGTATCGGGATACGTACGATCAGTAAAGCAGCCAAGTATGCGTAGTTTATTCGGTACATATACATTGATATGATACTCTCCCCTACCCGATACGCTGTCGTATAATTCCTGTCTCACCACCAGGCAGGTACAAGAAAAGCCTTCCGGCAACGTTTCTTCAAATACGGGGATATCCATTTCCTTTCTTAACAGTGTGCTTAGTTGTTGTGTGATTCCTTTTGTCTCCATTGTTTTCATTGTCCTTTTTGCCTTAATTTACTGATTCTTTTGCTTGCAAACGTTGTGTGAGAGTTGTATATACCGCCTCCACTTCGGTTTTAAACGACTTATACCGGTTAAAGAAAAATACCACATCCGAACAGTTGTCCGAGATCGTCGAGCGCGAACGAACTCCCAACACCTCAGACAGTTTATCCCGCAATCCGACCGCCATCTTTCCACCTGCCAGCGTAGCAGGAGAATAAAGCAGGAGGACAATCAGGATAAACTTCTTCCGCTCCACCACCCCTTCCGGATGTGAGGCGCAATCTCTCTGTTCCATACACTCCCGAAACCAATCATATAATGTACCGATCAGTCCCAGATCCGTCAACGACGGAGCAGACAGCGCCATCTCAAGTTCAGACAAGCGGGCCTTCTCCTCCCGAATGCTCTTTATCTCCGTAATTTTATTGAACATCTCCATTCCATGTAAACTTAATTGAGTTATTTTTCGCCATTTTATTTGCCTATACACACAAAATTTCTATTTTTGCACCGGAAGCATGCCTGTGTTTTAGAAGTTATGCCACAAATATAAACCTTATTGAGTTTATTTTAATGCTTTCGCATATACAAATTACACACAGAAAGCATATTTATACTCATTCTAAATAAGAAGACGATGAAAGAGAATGTAAATGAGAGAATTAGAGAGATAATCCGGTTTATAAATGTCTCCGACAGACGTTTTGCAGAGATGATAGGTGTGCCTCAAACCACTATCAGCAACCTGTTTAACCGCCAGACAGAGCCCAGTTACAAGATTCTGAACGCCATAATAAACCATTTTGAGTTTATAAATCCTAAATGGTTACTAACCGGTGAAGGAGAAATGAAGAACCCCGAATACGACCATCAGTCCCTGCAAGTACTCCATCATCCCGTAAGCACTGAATACAGAGCGGAAAGCCAAGCCGTCACCCTGTATGATGTGAATGCTGCCGCTAATCTGAAAACATTATTTATAGACAAGGAACAAAATATCCTGGGGAAAATCGTCATACCCGACATGCCCCGGTGCGACGGAGCTGTCTATATCAAAGGAGATAGCATGTACCCACTCCTGAAATCGGGCGACATTGTGATTTATAAAGAGCTATACAACTTCCAGAACGTGATCTACGGTGAAATATACCTTCTCTCATTTGAACTCGACGGCGACGAACACCTCACCGTCAAATATGTCAACAAGTCTGAACGCGAAGGCTTCATCCGCCTCGTAAGCTACAACAGCCACCACGAACCAATGGATATCCCCATCACCTGCATTTACGCCATCGCCCTGATCAAAGCCAGTATCCGGCTGAATACGATGCGGTAAACTGAATCTACCCCCCGCTTGCGTAAGGAGCGCAGCGACGCGCAATGTGTGTCAAAAGTCAGCAGGTATGCTTGCGATTTCCCTCTTGAGCTACCTTTTTCATATCTTTGGAGTCGTTTTTGCATGAATGCCCCGTTAGGGGTATTGTGTTCGTAGCCAGGGGTGTAAGCCCCTGGGCTGGTGTTTTGATTACATTTTTTGTGCCACGTCAGTGGTGCCGCATGACATTTCTTGTATATTTGCAGAAATTAAGAACCATTATACCGCATCTATGCCAAATACCTATACACAGCTCTACGTTCAATTGGTTTTTGCCGTACATAACCGAACCTGCCTGATACGGGAGGACATACGTGAAAATATACAAAAATATATTTCAGCCATCATCCAACGGGACAAATGCAAATTGTATGCTATTTATTGCAATCCGGATCATACACATATATTGATTGGAATACATCCAACCATTTCCATATCTGAGTTAGCCAGGGATATCAAATCTGTTTCATCCAAATTTATAAACAGTCAGTTGAGGTATGCTTTCAAATGGCAGGATGGTTTTGGGGCATTTAGCTATTCCCAATCACATGTGAATCAGGTGATAGCCTATATTAATAATCAGCCCATACACCATAAGAAGAGGAGTTTTAGGGAAGAATATATAGATTTTCTGAAGAAGTATGAGGTAGATTATGATGAGAGGTATTTGTTTTTTGGGATTTGATTACACACGGTACCGCTGACGCGGCACAAAATACAATCATACATCCCCGGACCAGGGGCTTACACCCCTGGCTACGAACACAATACCCCTAACGGGGCATTCATGCAAAAACAGTTTCATGCAAAAAGGTTTCAAAGAGGTGTATAAAGAGTAGCTTTCAAGAAGAGGGGAGGCGTCGCTACGCTCCATAGCGCAAGCGGGATTTATATATTGCAAAAACAACAAATGCCAGGCAGGCTAAAAGCGCGCCTTCTCCCAAACGCATACGGAGGGCAGCCCACCGCGACAGCGGTTTTGTGATCGTCACAGGAACTTCTACCGGATAGGGCGCCGGGATGCTGTCTATCCGCCACCGTTCCACATACTGTACCCGGACAGGCAGCGTTGTATCCGGCCATACGGCCAGGCTGTGGTGTAGCATGCCGTCTTTCGACTCGGCCCAACTATATCCATAGGGATTCGACAGAAAACTGAGGGTATCGGGCGTTACGATTGTATCCCGGTAATAGTCCAACCGGGTATGCACCACGGTATCGCGGAGTGTGACTACTTCCACCGATGTTTGCCTGACGGGAACATAGATCGTCTTTGTCCGGCAAGCCGTCATACCAAGCATTACGATTATACATATATAAATAAGGCACCGTTTCATAGCAACCCCCATCCTTCCTTTACGACAGACAAGTCGGCTACCCGTCCATTCTCTACCCGGCTCATGGCGGCCACGATCCGGCACATCAGTTCCTTATCCGTCGTGTCCACTTCCTTATCGGCTTGAATACCGGCTTCGCATACCACGGCATAGATATAGGCCGCCGTATCATTTTCATTTGTCGGCGCCCAGCGGTTAATCCAAGTGCGGATCGTCTGTAGCCCGTACTTCTTCCGGTAGTTCAGCAGGATTTTGAACATGGCACGATATCCGTAAGCCATTGACTCAAACTGCTTGAATGCCTGATCCCGTCCCGGAATAACTTCGCCTTTGAATATCTCAGGGCTTACCCGGATGTTGCCGGGATTACAATTGCGCAAACCTCTTGGTATCATATTATTCATTGTTTTATCCGTTTAAAATTCTTGGGCGGAATACGCTGGTCACAATCCAGGATATTGCATCGCCACAAGTCGGCTTCCTGCGCCCGGAGTTCAAGGGCGTTGTTCTCGGCCGTGAGCCGTAGCACCTGGTCTTCCTTTCCCCGTAACTCCTTATACAGGTAGTCCACCTTATTATCTCTTGCTTCGAGCCGTCCTTGCAGATACTCGATCTGCTTCTTGTACAGTTCGAACTCTTGTGAGCGGGCGCTGATCTCATCCGTCTGGGCGCTTGCATCGGCTTTCCGTCGGTTGGCTTTCAGGTGTAACAGGTAGCGTACCCCTTCGATTCCTCCCAATGCCGCCACGATCGATATGATGGTTGCTATATCCATTACCTTACTCTTTTTCTCCTTAATTAATTATTTCACGACAATCGTCCGGATGTCGTATCTGCATCGTCCGTTTACTTGCATTCTGCTGTTTCGCATCGCATCTTTGCAGCGATACAAGCAACGATACGAATAATCATTCTAATCAATCACACCGATGGCATACAACAACAGAAACACCCTCCTGCGCATGGTCGAGATCCAGAATCTCGTATTGGAGCGCAAACGTCACGGCATCACCCAGAAGCATGTCTACGAAACCGAAGTCTTCCCCAAGTTCCTGATCTCCTACGCCACCTTCAACCGCTATCTGGCCTATCCGGCCAAGCATGAGTTGAAGTTCGGACGGAAGAAGAGCGAAAAACCGGTGTAATGCGGACTTCCTGCAGGGAGTTGCTATTCAGGCAACTCCCCCGGGAAGCGGGCATATACAAAAGAGGGCGGAAGGCAAAACCTACCTGTGGATGATCAACCTTTCGTTCGGAGGTCGATCTGGGTTACCAGCCATCCATTGTATTTATATAGAGCCGTCCAACCCGTTAGTTGGAGCGGGCGTGTTACTTCCCCTTCAAAAGGCAATCGGTAGCTTTCTACGGCATCCGCCACATCCCCGGCCAACAGATGATGATCCGTCACCAGTTCGTCCGGAATAGTCCCTTCTTCAGTACCCGGATTAGCCGTCACCACATGCAACCGGATACCGATCTCAGTCTGCGTAACCGACTTAGCCAGCTTATTAATCGACAGCGGATTGAACTCCACATACACTACCGGGGTCTGCCCCACAACACCTTCGTATTGATTGTTAAACCACTGCACATTCGACAGCCCTTCTACCGGGAGGATGGCCGCTTTCAGCGCCTGATACATACTGTTATACATACTGTTCACGTATTTAAGAGTAAAACTTTTCTGCAAATATGCCCCCTCCTATACCCTGTTTGCAAATGAAAACCGAAGCATTGGAATGCTTGTCGTAAGGATGATAATCTATTTGCTTCTCCCAAGGCCATTATGCTATCAAAAAGGAGCTTTTTCGCATTTTGGACTAACTCTCGAATCATCCAGAAGACGCATTCCAGCTCATTAAGTGCCTGTTTTCATGCCCTTCCCATTTCTTCATCCAGATGTTATCCAAACAACTCTTAGATGTTGTTCAAACGGGTTCTTAATGTTATCCGAACAACTACCGGAAGGAGAATAAACAACATCTAAGAGTTTTGCGAAAGAGATACAGAAATTCGTAATTTATCATGAAGAGAAGGATAAAAAAGCCGCTTTAATCACCCTTTTTCAGGCTGAATGAAACAAAAAAGTGAACTAAATCTGCATGACAATTTGATAGAAGCATAAACAAACCTTGTAGATGGTTTTCATAAACAATCGCTAATCCTGCCGTAATCCCGACACCCTGTTAAGCATAATCCGGCTTTACTTTCTATTTGTTCGACATTGGCCTCTCCAGAATCCATTATTTGCCACCAACCCGGAATAGAAGCTGATCTATCCGATTTCTGAAGGGGGTGAAATATCATTTTGACAAAATGATACTTCGCAAGCGTTCAGGAATAAATCTATCTTACACAATAAATAGGGCGAGAAAGTTGCATGATATGTAAACAATCACTATATTTGCATTATGAGACCGGAACGAACTATACAGGTGTATAAGCACTATTTTATGGACTTTATTGCATCCATAAAAAAAAGAAGAAGTAAATAAGATATACTATGTACTTGATATGCTAATAACACAGCATCGGATAAGTTCAAAGTTTGTAAAGTACCTACGTGACGGGCTTTATGAAATAAGGTCAGAGTACAATGGTAACATTTTCCGGGTGTTCTTTATCTTTGATGATGGCAACATTGTGATCCTGTTTAACGGATTCCAAAAGAAATCACAAAAGACCCCGTTGGCAGAAATAGAAAAAGCATTAAAAATAAAGGAGGAGTATTATGGAAACAAAAAACAATGACTTAACCAATCTCAACGAGATCATGGATGCTAAATTTGGAGCAGTCGGCACTCCTGAACGTGAAGCATTCCGTAAGGAAGCATACGCCTATTGCATGGGGCAGGTTATTTGCGATGCACGAAAAAAAGAAAAAATAACCCAATCCGAACTCGCGACAAGAATTGGCACTAACAAGTCTTATATCTCCAGGATTGAAAAGGGACTCATTGACCCCAGTATAGGTACTTTCTGCCGTATCATTGACGCCCTCGGATTACAAATCGAAATAGTCAAACCAACTGCTTAAGTAAGCCGGCAGAATACTTTCTTTTTCATCATTACCACAATCATTGCAAGGATGATAGTTTCGCTTGCAATGGCTTTTTTCATGTTCTTTCTTTGCCATCGGAAATGAGGGCTGACCATAGCCCGACAGTATTAATCATTTTAAAAATTAAAAAAAATGGCAAGAACAACTGGCGACATTATTGAAGGACGTGACCTGATGCTGTATATCAACACGGCAACAAACGGCACAAATCCTGTCTATACCCCGCAGGCAGCGGCTACCAGCCACACCATCACCTACAGCGGTGAAACGAAAGAACGCGTAACGAAAGACACCGGCAATGGCGCCTACAGTCAGAAGAAGGTGACCAAGCTCGGCGTAAGCATCAAGTGCGAAGCCCTGGTATCGTTTGGTGACGCAGCCGGATACGACAGACTGCTCAGCGTAATGAAGAGCCGTGAAGCCGTGAAACTGAAATACGGTTTTGCACAGGAAGAAAGCGGCGACAAGTACGAAGAAGGCCTATTCGTCATCACCTCACTGGAACAGTCATCAGCTGCCGGTGAAGACGCTACCTACAGCGCAACGTTCGAGAACTCCGGCGAAGTAACCACACTGACTAAAACCGCCTGAGCCGTATGAAGAAGAGCGTAATGCGGATCAACGGGGTAGAGTACCCCTCGCGTATGACCATGGGAGCAATGATGCAGTTTA
>JAVBUR010000126.1:0-21054 GCA_031555145.1 Tannerellaceae bacterium
AGGGGCTTACACCCCTGGCTACGAACACGATACCCCTGACGGGGCATTTTCACTGTCACGACCTCAAGTTATCCCCATACACGCATCAAAAGATGTGTATAAAGAGTAGCTCAAGAGGGGAAACGTCGCTGCGCTCCTGAGAATGAATTGGACGCTAAAACACGCCAACAAAAAAACTTTCAATTTCCGTACTATTTGAATATCCGACAAGGCGTCATTTATCGACAACTGGTTCTTTTTGCCTCTCTACAGCTACTCTACTTTTTTTGTTGCTTCATGCAACAGGCCTATTAGACAATAAATTACTGTGGCATCAGAGATTTTGTTGCAACAGTGTTGCCACAGATATAAAACGCTGTCTTGTTTGTAACCAAACAGGATGAAGACTTTAAACAGAGAGCTGCCTTTTTAGGTTGCAACAGGTGTTGCAACAAAATCTCTGATGCCACAGTAATTCATTGTCTAATAGGCCTGTTGCATGAAGCAACAAAAAAAGGAAGAGTAGCTGTAGGAGGGGGATATACACCGTAACCTGTCCCAAAAATCATCATTATGTTCCAAAACGATCGTCATTATGTTCCAAAACAAACGCGATGATGTTCGTTTTGGATCGTCATTATCTTTTTTGTGGCGATTTGTCGATTTGACAATTCTGGCTGTTGGCCTTGATGAAACCAGGCCTGCGCCTCAACCTCCTAAGTCGTGCATCTCAGCCGTCTGGGTCGTGCGTCTCAGACGGCTGACTCGTGCGCCTCGCCCAGGTGAGGCCTGCGCCTCAATCCACCTTCAATTCCGGCCAGATATGAATATGTTGGAAACTTCTAAACCGGGTTGGTTTGAAGGGAATGAAGTTATTACGAAAGTGGGAAAATCAGGGGAGGGGATGGCTATAAAAAAGAAAAGGCTATCTCCCGACAGCCAATCTTCATTGTTAACCTTAAATCTAATACCATGAAAAACACAGTGCAAATATATGGGTTTTATGTTGTGCAACATAATTATTCGACATAAAAATGATGATCATTAGTGTTATTTAACATAAATATGTTATAAAACATGTCTTTTGATGGTTATTGGCTAAAAAAGGCTTAGTTTGTCCGATTTTATGTAAGTTTGCAGTTACACCATATTATAGTATTAGTCTATGAAGCGTATTAATTGTTTTCTCTCCTATATAGATTTGCAGGCGACAGATCAGACGATCGCTCAGTTGGCCGCGTCGCCGCTTGTCAAGCAAATCTACCTGGTCTCGACCGATCCGCAGGCACAACCCGTTGCTTCGGCTCAGTTGCTCTATACCAATGAGATGTGGGATACGGGTACGATCCGCCAGATAGCCAGTTTGTCGGATACCGATTATACCTTATTATATACTAAGTCCGACATCCTCCGTATGGGACTTTTTGCCTTGGAACGTTTTCTGGCTGTGGCCGACGATACGGATGCAGGTATGGTGTATGCCGACTATTACGAATGGAAGGAAAACGGACGGACACCGCATCCGGTGATCGATTACCAATTGGGAAGCCTGCGCGACGACTTTAATTTCGGATCGCTGCTGATTTACCGCTCGTCGGCTTTGCGTGAAGCCGCTGCCACGATGCATACAGGCTATCACTTTGCCGGGTTGTACGACTTGCGGCTGAAAGTATCCCAGACTCAGCCCCTGGTGCATATCAACGAATATCTATATACGGAAGTGGAACACGACCACCGGAAGTCGGGCGAAAAACAATTCGACTATGTAGATCCGAAGAACCGTGCCGTGCAGATCGAAATGGAAGCCGCCTGCACCGACCACCTGAAGAAGACGGGTGGCTATCTGGCTCCGAAGTTCACGCCAATCGACTTCTCAGCCGGCGACTTTGCGGTGGAAGCCACGGTGATTATTCCGGTCAGGAATCGTATCCGTACGATTGAAGACGCCATTCGCTCGGTGCTGAAACAAGAAACCAATTTTGTTTTCAACCTGATTGTGATCGACAATCATTCTACAGACGGTACGTCGGAGGCTATCCGGAAATATGCCGACGATCGCTTGTTGATCCATCTACAACCCGATCGCGACGATTTGGAGATCGGTGGTTGTTGGAATCTTGGGGTGCATCATCCGGCCTGTGGAAAGTTTGCCGTTCAACTTGACAGTGATGATGTGTATAGTGGCGAAGATACGCTGCAAAAGATTGTCGACGCCTTCTATGCCCAGCAATGCGGTATGGTGGTGGGGACGTACCAGATGACAAACTTCGATATGGAGATGATCCCGCCGGGCGTGATTGACCATCGCGAATGGACGCCGGAGAACGGGCGCAACAACGCCTTGCGAATCAACGGGCTGGGGGCTCCGCGGGCGTTCTATACGCCGCTGCTGCGTTCAATCAATCTGCCGAACACCAGCTACGGAGAGGATTATGCGCTGGGGCTGCGTATCAGCCGTGACTACCAGATCGGACGGGTGTACGATGTGTTGTATCTCTGTCGTCGGTGGGAAGACAACTCGGATGCTTCGTTGGATATAGTCAAAGCAAATAGATATAATACATACAAAGACCGTATCCGCACCTGGGAACTGGAAGCGCGTCTGAAAAGAAACAAGCATGAAATTTAATAACTGGATCAGTTCGTCGCAGGCAAAGGAATTGCAGATTAAGCAACTGGCGGTGTGGCCGCTGGCTGCGAAAAATTATCTCTCACTACAGTCGGTGCGAGAGAAAACACTGACGGTAGACGGTAGCGTGGTGAAGGTACAGTTTAATCCGGCACGCATCGCTTCGGCAACGGCCAAGGTGGATGCGGGCTCATTGAAGGAACGACGGTGTTTCCTCTGTATGGAGAATCTGCCGGAAGAACAAACGCGGTTGCCGTTTGGGCTGGATTATCTGTTCCTGTGTAACCCGTTCCCGATATTCCCTGAACATTTCACGGTTTCAACCCGAGAGCATACTGAGCAGGGGATTCTTTCGCGTTTCCGCGATTTTCTGGAACTGACGCGTAGGGTAGAAGAATATACGGTGTTTTATAATGGCCCGCGCAGTGGCGCCTCGGCACCGGATCATGCCCATTTTCAGGTGGTGACTCGCTCGGTCATGCCGTTGGACGATGAATGGGAAGGACAACTGGTAGCCTGTGGCCGGTTGCTGCGGGAGGAGGGTACCGGAAAATTATTCTTGCTAAATAGTAACCAACGGAATGGTTTTGTGATTAAGTCGTCGGACGAATCGGATACCGAATCACTTTTCAATAGCCTCTGCAACGCAATAGGCCAGGAAGCCGACGAAATGGAACCGAAGATGAATCTTTTTGGCTATTACGTGAATAAAAGCTGGGTTTTGATTGTGATTCCACGTCGGCAGCATCGTCCGACGTACTATTTTATGGAAGGGCCTGATCGTATCCTGACCAGTCCCGGCTGTGCCGATATCGGTGGTTTGTTTATTACCACAAGGGAAGAAGATTTTGAAAAGGTCAATCCGGATGTCCTGCGTGACATTTACCGGCAAGTTTGTTTAAGTCTTTCTGATATGGAAAGAATCGTTGAACGGATGAATGATACTGAATAATTATCTCTATCTTTGTCGATTAGACATGATTCAGGGAAGGATCGGTCGGATATATTAATTTAACCCTCTTTTATTTATATCGTTATGAAGCAATTTTTCAAAATGATGTTTGCCTCGGTGTTCGGTACAATGATCGCCATCGGGCTCTTTTTCTTATTGTCAATTTTTATACTGATCGGTATTGCCGGTAGTATGGGCAGTACCTCTACGTATGTGCCCACATCGAATACAGTGTATAAAATCGAACTGAATGGTTCCATCATGGATAATGCGACCGAGAATCCGTTTGCCGCCCTGATGGGGGAAACAAACAAGGCTCTTTCGCTGACTACTTTGATCGAATCCATTGAGGCGGCCAAAAACAATGCCAACATTGCAGGTATCTACCTGGATGCCTCCTCACTTTCGACAGGTTCGGCCAATCTACAGGCACTGCGCCGCGCGTTGATTGATTTCAAGGAAAGTGGAAAGTTCCTTGTGGCCTATGCCGACTCTTATACACAAGGTTGTTATTACCTGTGTTCGGTGGCTGATAAGGTATTTATGAATCCGGCGGGTATGTTGGGTATTACGGGTATTGCTTCGCAAAGCCTGTTTTTCAAAGGACTGATGGATAAAGTCGGCGTCAACATGGAGATCTTTAAGGTGGGTACCTATAAAGGTTACGTTGAGCCATTTATGTTGGATAAACTGAGTGATGCCAACCGCGAACAGATCCAGTCGTATGCCTCTTCGATCTGGAACACGCTGGCCGCCGGTATGGCTGAGAGCCGCAAACTGTCGGCCGACGCAGTGAATGCCTTTGCCAACGAAGGGCTTATTTATGGAGCTGCGGAACTGGCCGTTGAGCGTGGTTTTGTGGACGAACTGAAATATCGCTCCGAAGTAGAAGCGTATGTAAAGGAGTTGGCCGGCCAGACGGATGAAAAGTTGAAGACCGTTGGTGTGGATAAAATGAAGAATATCAAGAAGACTGAAAAGAAATATGCCGACCAGATAGCCGTCCTCTATGCCGAAGGTGAAATCACGGAAGAAAGTGCTGCCATGTATGATACCGATGCCCGTATCACCGGTAAGCTGGCGGATGAACTGATCCGTTTGAAAGATAATGATGACGTGAAGGCAGTCGTGTTGCGTGTCAATTCGCCGGGAGGCAGCGCCTATATTTCCGAACAGATCTGGCGCCAGGTCATTGAATTGAAAAAGACGAAGCCGATAGTTGTGTCTATGGGTAGCATGGCTGCTTCGGGCGGTTATTATATCTCATGCGCCGCTACTAAGATTATTGCTGAATCGAATACACTGACCGGTTCGATTGGAGTCTTTGGCACTTTTCCTATCTATGGAGAAGTAATGAAAAAAGTAGGTGTAAGCTCTGACGTGGTGAAAACAAATACATATGCTGACATGGGTGATATAAGCCGTTCGTTCCGTGAAGATGAACGGGCGCTGATGCAAGGCTATGTGGAACGGATTTATGATTTGTTCCTTACCCGTTGTGCTGATGGAAGAGGGGTGACAAAAGAAGAGATAGATGTGATCGGACAAGGCCGTGTGTGGACCGGCGAACAGGCATTGGAAAGAGGCTTGGTAGATGAACTGGGCGGTTTGGATAAAGCGGTTCAGGTAGCAGCCGAACTGGCTGAAGTGTCTGATTATGGTATTATGCAGGTGACGGGGTCTAAGGATATGTGGACTGAATTCATCGAAAAGCAATTAGGGGAAATGAAAATGGGATTGTTGAAAAGCACACTTGGCGAGGAACTCGAATATGTGAAACAGTTGCAACAAATCCGGTCGGTCAGTGGCGTACAGGCTCGTCTGCCCTATGATGTGAAACCTATGTAAGAAATATGTCGTCGGAGCGTCTGGTTGATTTTAGGTATCTTCTGACTCCCATTGCTTATATCTATGGGCTGGTGGTTAAGATGAGAAATCAATTGTTCAATTGGGGTATACTCCCGACGGAACAATATGACATTCCGGTGATTTGTATTGGAAATCTGGCGGTTGGCGGAACGGGTAAGACGCCACATATCGAATATGTGGTCCGTCTGTTGCGGCGTACGTATCGCGTGGCTGTCCTCAGCCGGGGCTATAAAAGGAAAACGAAAGGTTTTATTCTATCTACTCCGACAAGTAAAAGTACGGAGATCGGAGATGAACCGTATCAAATTAAAAAGAAGTATTCAGATATCATTGTGGCGGTCGATGCCGACCGCCGCCGTGGTATTCGTACCTTATTGGAGTTGCCGGCGGCTGAACGACCAGAAGTGATCTTGCTGGACGACGGTTTCCAGCATCGTTATGTGACGCCGTCGCTGTCTATCCTGCTGACGGATTATCACCGGCTGTTTTATGATGATAAGCTGATGCCGGTAGGACGTTTGCGTGAACCGGCCAGTGCGGTGGATCGGGCGGATATGGTGATTGTCACCAAGTGCGAACACGAGCTGAAGCCGATCGAACACCGTATCATTGAAAGCCGTATGGGATTGCGCCCTCACCACGAGTGGTTTATCACCCGTATCAAATATGGCGAACTCCGTCCGATATTTCCGGAAGGCCGCCCGTTGGTGAAAAGGGATATCCGTAAGAACGACGGTGTGCTGGTCTTCTCCGGTATAGCCCGTCAGGATAACTTCGTGGCAGAGATCAAGCGATATTCTACGCGGGTGACAGTGCTTTCGTTTCCCGATCATCATGATTTCACGGAAGAAGATATGGAGAAGTTAGATCTGGCATTTACCCAGTTGGGCGCGGGTGAACGATGGATCATCACCACCGAGAAGGATGCCGCCAGGCTGTATGAGAATCCGTATGTGCCGGAGGCCTGGAAAGCACGGATATATACCCAACCGATCGTAATCGAATTCCACGACAGGAAAGAAGCGGAATTTGACACGCTCATTAAAAAGCATATTGACTCCATCAAACAACATGGGGTTGCACGTTAAGAGATTATGAATAAAAGAACAGAAATTGCTGCTTTAGGCGAATTCGGATTGATTCGCCACCTGACGTCAGACATTAAGTTAACAAACACAAGTACGTTGAAAGGCATTGGAGATGATGCCGCTGTACTCGATTATAACGAAAAACAGCTATTAGTCACGACCGATCTCCTGCTGGAAGGTATCCACTTCGATCTTACTTATGTTCCGATGAAACATTTGGGATACAAGTCGGCGATAGTTAACTTTTCGGACGTATGTGCTATGAATGGGCGTCCGAAGCAAATCACCGTTTCGTTAGGAATATCCAAGCGCTTTTCAGTAGAAGACCTGACTGCTTTTTATGACGGGCTGAAACTGGCATGTGAGGTATATGGCGTAGATTTGGTGGGTGGAGATACCTCGGCTTCACTGACAGGCTTCGCCATCAGCATTACCTGCATAGGCGAGGGAGAGAAAGGGAAAGTAGTCTATCGCAGCGGAGCCAAAGAAACGGATCTCGTTTGCGTATCCGGCGACTTGGGTGCGGCCTACATGGGATTGCAGTTGTTGGAGCGAGAGAAAAAAGTCTTCCAGGGAGATGCCGATTTCAAACCGGACTTCTCCGGCAAGGAATACCTGTTGGAGCGTCAACTGAAACCCGAAGCCCGTAAAGATATTGTAGAGATGCTCGATAATGCCGGTATCGTTCCGACATCGATGATCGATATATCTGACGGCCTCTCCTCCGAATTGCTACATATTTCGCGCGAAAGCAAGGTCGGTTGCCGTATTTATGAAGATCGTATCCCTATCGACTACCAAACGGCAGCGATGGCAGAACAATTTAATATGAACCTGGTGACAGCTGCTATGAATGGCGGCGAAGACTATGAGTTGCTTTTCACCGTTCCCCTTGTCTACCATGAAACGATGGAAGCCATGGAAGGCATTAAAGTAATCGGCCATATTACAAAGCCGGAACTGGGCAACTATCTCGTCGGCCGCGATGGCGGCGAAGTCGAACTAAAAGCCCAAGGCTGGAACTCCTTGGAGGGGTAAGTGGATGATAATAAGTGGATAGAGAATGGGTGGCGGATGAATAGTTGGTAGATAGCGGGTAAATTGCAAACGCATCGTGAGTGCAGCGCAAAAGGAATAGTAAATAATTTTAATAAAAATCACCCTAAACTATTGCTTATTCAAAAAAAGCCCCTATCTTTGCACCCGTATTCAAAGCAACAGTACAGCGGTACTAAACAGAACGATACAAGGTGCCATAGCTCAGTTGGTAGAGCAAAGGACTGAAAATCCTTGTGTCCCCGGTTCGATTCCTGGTGGCACCACTTTTAAGAGACTTAATACACAGTGTATTAAGTCTTCTTCTGTTTTATAACATTATGGCAAAGACACTACGAAAACGCAAAAATATATATGGCCATTTTTTCTCTTTGCTAATTCGTATGCTTTTTTTCTAGCGGAAAAAATGCAAACAAGATGGGCTTTAATGTACTGAACTGCTGTGTTTAACTTGCCGACAAACTCGTTTCATTTCCTTAATTTTGTAATATTAAAAAAGAGGTATTATGAAGCGAGAAATGATGAATGTTTTTTTTACATCAGGCAACGAGTGAAACCGGACGAAGCCAAAAAGGCCGCTTTCGGGGCTACATTTTCAGTTGAGAAGGTACCGTTTCATCGGCTCCAGTGTATAAGCGTATTACATTCTTCAACCAATTCCCTAAAGATAATTGCTGCCGGCTTTGCTTGCGCCCACAAGACCGATTGTCCGGCATAAAGCGACGTAAAATCCTTGTTGTCCTGCTTTTGAGATGCAATCCTTAATAACGAAGTCAGACTGTTTTGTATCGGATATTGTGGGATTGGCAGACCTGAATTTTCGACTTCCGTGATAAATCGGTTCCTGATGCTTCGTGCCCAACGACCGGAAAAAGAACGGGTAAGAACAGTATCATTATCCGAATGATTACAAACACTTGCTTTGTAAGAGGGAATAGCAAGGCTTTCGTCACTGGCAAGGAATATGCTGCCCATTTGAATGCCTTTTGCTCCCAATTCAAACGCAGGCATTATTGTTTGCCTGTTGGCAATTCCTCCTGCCGCAATTACCGACTTTTCTGTATTAACAACAATCTGTGGTAATAAGGACCTTAATCCGATTTGAGGCAGCGGTATGTCAAGGAAAGTACCCCTGTGCCCGCCCGCTTCAATGCCTTGTGCCACGATGATGTCGATTTTTTTTTCATCAAGTAGTTTGGCTTCTTCAACAGAAGTAGCCGTACCTATTAAAACTGTACCATTATTTTTTAATGATTGGATATATTCATCTTTAAGGATGCCGAATGTAAAACTGACTACGGGAATATTTTCCCGTAGTAAAATGTCTGTTTGTTCCTCATAAGAATAGAACCGAAGTGAATCAATATCCTGCTTTTCGTAAGCAATTCCGTTCTTTTCAGCTATTTCTTGCAAAAAATTCTGCATACCGGCAACTAAGGATTTATCCACTTGTGGCATATCATGCACAAACAGGTTGACGGCAAATGGCCGGTTGGTCAGCTTCTTTGTTGCCCGTATCAATTCCACTGTTTTTTCAGGAGATAACCCGCCGACAGGAAGCGACCCTAATCCACCTTCATTGGAAATTGCCGCAACCATTTCGGGAGAAGTTATTCCTAGCATGGGCGCTTGTATTATCGGATAGCCGATTCGCAGTTGCCTCGTCAATTCATTTCCCCAATTATTCATAATCTTAATCGCATTTTACATTCTAATATACATAAAAGACTCAAAACAAACCTTTGTTTGTGATTTCTTTATCAGTGTTTTGTCCTATACTTCTTTATATCTATAAATATTTGCCCCTGCCACCTGTTCAGGCAGGGGCGTTCTTTTCTATTTTTTTCTTATTCCCGTTTCTTCAGTTGAGAAGAAATTTATAGTGTGCCAAAAGTTATTTCCCGTCCAACTTCGGTTATCTCCCGCTCATGGCTTCCCAGCCGTTGGAAGGGGCAGAAGCCCCGTGAGAATAACCGATTGTCCGAGAATAATTTTGGGCAGTTTAACGGCAGCATGAGAGCCGATATTCTATCACTAGTGTCCGACTAATTTTATTTGACTACTTTTGCGTAAGAAGTGCTTATGGGAGGTTTCCTATTATAATGAAGCTGATGCTGAAAATCATGTAAATGCTCTGAAACGATGCGGTATAGATTCCCAATTGATTCATCTTTTGATATTTATCCCAGTCGGCCTAAACAGGGTGTACTGTTTTAAGCTAAACGAGGCGATCTTATGGCTTGCAAAATTTTAATTCACTAACGGAATGATAATAGAATCAAATTAGTTGAAATATGGATATCTTATCGTTCAGGCAGAAGTTTCTAACTACTGAGTATCATCTTTCCACGTACGAAAACGCTGCTTTCTCGGCTATCACGGTGGCCCTTTGTCTGCTGATCAGCCACTCATGGCTTTCGGGACTGGCTGCTGCCGCATTTATCACCGGGGCGCAGAGCGTGACAGGTATCAATAGGCAGGGATCGTTTCGGATTCGGTTGGGTATCGCGGGAAAGACTACGATTATCTTATCTATGGCTTCCGTGCTGGGGAGTGTCGCTGCTGCGCCTTACTTGATGGTTGCTATTATTACAGGCATTGTAATGGCTTTCTGCTTTGGATGGTGTCGACAAGTGTTTCCACTCAACTGGCCGGATGTTATTATCCCTGCTTCGGTACTGTTCTATATAAATTTTGCGGAGAGTAATATCGAAGTGACGACCATTGGTGCCATACTGGGTTTTGTTTGCGAACTGTTGCTCGGTATGGGCATGTTCATTCGGAAGCAGTATTTCCCGAAGAAAGATTTTGTGCCTGAGAAGGAAGTGTTTCCTACCCCACCTGCTGAACCCGATACCTATATCTGTGGGTTGAAGAGTTACCTCTTCCTCTATGCCATTGAACTGAGTTTGCTACTGGCCGTGGGTTTCTTGCTGATTCGCTATACCGACTATCCGCATGCCTACTGGATGCCATTGACGTGTGTGATGGTGTTGAAGGTTGGCCGTCATGGAACGATGCGTCGGGTACTGGAGCGTACCATCGGTACATTGGTGGGATGTCTGTTGGGAGGTGTCCTGTTATATCTGGAACTGGGTTTCTGGTTCGACGCGCTGGGCATGGTAGTCTGTACGTTTGTCTGGCTTTGTTTCCTGCGCCGCCGATACGAGATAGGAACTATCTTTATCAACATTTTCGTGTTGCTTTCGATGGGCGGCGCCATGCCTTTTTCTCCGGAAATTATTTTGGAGCGGATGATTTTTACGGTGATAGCCGGCGTGCTTGTACTCTGTTCATCATTGCTCTTCCTGAGCCGTAAACGATTGCTGAAATAAAACCTGTTTCTTTTTGTTTTAGTTTCATAATGGAGTATATTTACGGCATAACATTCGTAAATTTTTGATCCATTATGAAACGAACCGTATTGCTATTATTATCTCTTATCACTGTCGTTACGCTAACCGCGCAGGATCGCCGGAGTGGCAAACCCTGGACAACACGTAGTGAAGTTATCGCACAGAATGGCATGATATGCTCGTCGCATCCACTAGCTACACAAGTAGGCATTGATGTGTTGAAGAAAGGAGGTACAGCTGCCGATGCCGCTATTGCTGTAAACGCATGTCTTGGGCTGATGGAGCCTACGGGTTGCGGGGTCGGTGGTGATTTATTTGCCATCGTTTGGGACGCCAAAACAGGCAAGCTATACGGACTCAATGCCAGCGGTACCGCTCCCAAGAATCTTACATTGCAATATTTCAAAGATAAAGGTATGGATGTGATACCTCCGTACGGACCGCTTCCGGTAAGTGTTCCGGGTTGTGTGGACGGATGGTTTCAGTTGCATGGCAAGTTTGGAAAGCTACCTATGGCCGATATATTGCAACCAGCCATAAACTATGCCGAAAAAGGTTTTCCGCTTACAGAAGTTATCGCTCCTGCATTTCGGTCTTCTGTAGAGCGTTTTTCCACGATGTATCCGAATGTGAAGGAAACGTATGCTCCAAATGGCGAGCAATGGAAGAAAGGCGATATCTTTCGTAATCCTATGCTGGCCAATACACTCAAAACTATAGCCAAGAAGGGGTGTGATGGGTTCTACAAAGGCAGTATCGCACATACTATTGCCGACTTTATCCAAGCGCAGGGCGGTTTTCTCAGTTACGATGATCTGGCGAATTATACATCGGAATGGATTGAACCGGTCACTGTCAACTACCGCGGTTACGATGTGTGGGAACTGCCACCTAATGGACAAGGAATAGCAGCTCTGCAAATGCTCGCTATTCTGGAGGCATACGATATGAAATCGTATGGTTTCGGGTCGCCTGAACACATACATTATTTTGTGGAAGCCAAGAAGCTCGCTTTCGAGGATCGGGCCAAATACTATGCGGATCCGCGCTTTGCCAACATTCCGGTGGAAACACTGCTTTCCAAATCTTATGCAGACGAACGCCGCAAGCTAATTAGTGATAGACGGGCTTCACGAGAACCACAGGCAGGCGTTATCGCTGATACCGACAATACGATCTATTTGACTGTCGCCGATAAGGAGGGTAATATGGTATCGTTTATCCAAAGCAACTACCGGGGGATGGGAAGCGGCATGGTTCCTCCCGAACTGGGCTTCATGTTGCAGGATCGTGGTGAGTTATTTTCGCTGGACGAGAAAGCCGCCAATGTCTTTGCTCCTGGTAAGCGTCCGTTCCATACCATTATCCCCGCCTTCATCACCAAAGACGGCAAGCCTTTCTTAAGCTATGGCGTAATGGGTGGCGATTATCAGCCACTGGGGCATGTGCTCATCGCTATGAATATCATTGACTTCGGAATGAACGTCCAGGAAGCGGGAGACGCCCCACGTATCGACCACTTGGGCTCATCACAGCCTACAGGAGAAGTTCTTGATCGTACCGGAGGCGAAGTTGTGCTGGAAAACGGCTTCTCAACGGAAACCATACGACGACTGTTGGGGATGGGACATAAGGTGACGTACGGATTCGGGAGTGCCTACGGCGGATATCAAGGTATCATGTACGATGCAGAACGTCGTATTTATCTGGGTGCATCTGAGAGTCGCAAGGATGGTTGTGCCATGGGATATTAGAGGCCAGCCAGCA
Organism: Tannerellaceae bacterium; assembly: GCA_031555145.1. GTDB lineage: Bacteria > Bacteroidota > Bacteroidia > Bacteroidales > Tannerellaceae > JAJDIA01. Next base: position 12,697 of record JAVBUR010000126.1, read on the forward strand.
GTATCCTTTTTTCTTATATTCTCTCCGTTTCATCTTTCCAGAGTGCATAAATAAGTTCATCCATATAATCCCCGTGCTTGAACAACGCGTTTTTCAGTCGCGCTTCACAAACAAAGCCCGCTTTCTCCAGTACCCGGTGTGATGCCGGATTGGTAGAAAACGGCCGGGCAAATATCCGGGAAATCGCAAACGCCTTAAACCCATACTCAACCGTTTCCCTGATTGCCCGGGTGATGATTTCGTAACCCCAGAAGGGTTCTGCCAGCCAGTAGCCCAATTCCGCATTCTTTTCGTGAATATCCGATTGCGGAAAAATACCAATGGAACCAACAGCCTCTCCGTTCACATCGATAGCAAAAATGCCAGGATTCACTGATGCCATTGACAAGAATTCCCGCCCGTCTTCTTCGGTATAAGGGTGAGGAAACCCATTTGTCAGAAACTTGGCAATATTGTAGTTATTGGCATATTTTATCAAACTCGCCAAGTCTGATTTTCTGAACTTTCGTAATGTAAACTCCATATGCAGTTCTCTTTGTTTGTTTTGGTTTATTGCCCAATACGCAACAATTTTCCCAGTTTTTCGACACTCTCCACGATATAAGTTGCTCCGGCTTCTGTTAACTCCTTCCGGTCGCCATACCCATACAACACGCCGATCGAATCAATCCCTGTTTCCCGTGCCCCCAGTATGTCATGTTTTCGGTCACCAATCATTACCACTTTCTCTAAATCCGTTATATGATTGGATTCTAGTACATACTGTATCACTTCGGCCTTGTGCGTACGCAAACCACCCAACTCACTTCCACCTGCAAAAGCGAACTGCTTGTCTATCCCGAAATACGCCAATATTTGTTTTGCAAATACCTCCGGCTTTGAAGTTGCCAGCATCAGGGTATAGCAACCCTTTCCGTTCAACTTTTCAAGTAACTCACTTATCCCGTCATACAACCTGTTTTCGAACATACCTTTCTCTGCAAACCGCTCGTGATACTTCTTTGTTGCTACTTCTATTTGTTCGTCCGAAAAATGATAGAACTCCCTAAACGACTCTTTCAATGGCGGCCCGATAAACGGGTATAACTCCGTCAAGTCCTTCACATAAATATCAAAATGTTCAAGCGCATAGGCCACACATTTCGTAATCCCCTCCATCGAATCGGTAAGCGTCCCGTCGAGGTCAAACAACAAATACTGATACTCTTTCATATTGTATATAACATCTAATCTTACTCAATTTGCAAAATGTAAGCACAAACAATCGCTTTGTTAGCGAATAAAACTGGTGATTTTCCGCTCTTCTTCCGGTTCCGGTCGGGGTATGCCGCCTTGTTCGATATTTTGTAACAACCAAGCCATGTTCCGTCCGAGCGTACGCATTGTCTGCAATCCTTCCTCGTCTTGCATCGCTTCACCTTGTTTTCGTCCGTGTACACTATTCCAGTACTGCGAAGAAACTACCGGCATATGTGAGATGGTAAAATATTTGTTCAGCCGATCGAACGTGGCACTGGCGCCACCCCGCCGACAGACGGCTACCGATGCCGCCGGTTTATACTGCAACCGTTCCGGGCAGGAATAAAACACCCGGTCGAGCAGCGCACACAACGATCCGTTAGGTCCGGCATAATAGACCGGTGAACCTACCACCAGCCCGCTGGCTGTTTCCAGTTTCTCCCTTACTTCGTTGTATAACACATCCTGGAATACGCACCGGTCCAGCCCATCGCATTTGTTGCATGCCGTACACCCCTGTACTGCTTTCTTGCCGATATGTACGATCTCCACTTCGATACCATACTCCTTCAAGGCACCTGCCACTTCCGACAGTGCAATGAATGTATTCCCCTCTTTATGGGGACTCCCATTTATTAATAAAACTTTCATAAGCTAAATTTTCCTGTAAAGATACACTTTCCCGGATAAATTCATTATTTTTACAGGAGTGAACCAAAACCATTGCGAACCAGAACAGGTTTCATTTTTAGTTCACCTCGTGTATTGCACTCGTTCAATCAGAACTTAACCTATCGAAGCTTTTCGATATAATGTATTTACCTTATGAAATTAGTCATCATCTCAAACAGGCTGCCATTGACAGTCGTCAAGGAAAGAAATAGTTACGACTTCGTTCCTAGCACCGGTGGACTTACGACCGGACTCAACTCGCTTGAAATAGACATAGAAAAACACTGGATCGGCTGGCCCGGTATATATATAGACGATCCGGATGAGAAGGCTGCTATCGACCAGCAACTCTCCGCTTTCAACTACCACCCGGTCTATCTCACTCCCGGACAGATAGAAAACTATTACGAAGGGTATAGTAACAGCGTCGTCTGGCCCCTTTTTCACTACTTTTTCAGTAACGTCCGTTATCGCGATCCATACTGGGAGGCTTATCGTGAAGTGAATACTCTCTTTTGTGAAAAAGCCCTTCAGGTGATAGCTCCCGACGATATTGTCTGGGTTCAGGATTACCACCTTATGTTGCTGCCACGGATGATCCGGCAGCAAATGCCGCGGGTCAGTATCGGTTACTTCCATCATATCCCGTTCCCGTCTTACGAACTCTTCCGCTGTCTGCCTGAGCGTGCTGAGATACTCGAAGGATTGCTTGGAGCCGACCTCGTAGCTTTTCATACCCACGGCTATATGCGCCATTTTATCAGTGCTGTTTACCGTGTGATGAAACTCGAATGTCACCTTGATGAGATCCAACTTGACGACCGTATCGTTGATGTCGACGCTTTTCCCATGGGGATCAATTACGACAAGTTTCACAATGCCCTGGTCGATCCGTCCATCAGTCATCGATCTGATGAACTCCGTAACGAGTTCGGCAACAGTCGGTTGATCCTTTCGGTTGATCGCCTCGACTACAGCAAAGGTATCCTTGTGCGCCTCAAAAGTTTTGAGAACTTCATCGTCAATAACCCTCGCTACCATGGCCGTGTATCTCTTGTCATGATCGTAGCCCCCTCGCGCGACCATGTCGATATCTATGCTCACCTCAAGGAAAGTATCGACCGCAAGGTGGGAGAGATTAACGGCAAGTACTCCACTGCCGGCTGGCGTCCTGTCTATTATTTCTATCGTGCCCATCGCTTCGAAGAGCTGGCCGCCCTTTTCCATATCTCCGACGTATGCCTTGTCACTCCCTTCCGCGACGGTATGAATCTCGTTGCTAAAGAATACATTGCCACCAAACGGGACGGGAGGGGAGCGCTCATCCTTAGTGAAATGGCAGGTGCTTCCATCGAACTCACCGATGCCCTTATCATTAATCCCACCAATATGAAGGAGATTGAGGAGGCTATTATCCGTGCCCTCGAAATGACTGCCGAAGAACAACGACGTACCATCACAGCCATGCAGGAAACCCTCTCTGCCCAGCATGTAGGTCAATGGGCCAAAGACTTCGTAGAAGAACTGGTCTCCGTGAAAAAGAAGAGCAACCGTCTACAACGCAAACGAATCGAAGACGACCATCTTCACACCCTCCGGCAAACGTACCGGCAAGCCCGTAACCGGCTGATCATCCTCGACTATGATGGTACCCTTGTCCGCTTCCACAATGATCCGGCGAAGGCTCGACCTACGCCAGGTATCCTGTCTCTGCTGGAGAAGATGACGGCCGACCCTTCCAATAGTATAGTTATCAGTAGTGGTCGCGACAAGCAGACACTCGACAGTTGGCTCGGTCACCTTCCCCTCGGTATGGCGGCTGAACACGGCATGTTCTATAAAGAGAATGGCGACTGGCAAAGTAAAACTCCGACGTCGACCTGGAACGATGAAATACTTGGTATCATGAATCATACCGTCAAGAAGACTCCTCGTGCCCGGCTCGAAGTAAAGGAAACGGCCCTCGTCTTTCACTTCCGCGACGTAGACGTTTGGTTGGCCGAAATGCGCGTCACACAGTTGATCAACGAATTGCTCACTCCCTGTCTCCGGCAGAACCTTCAGATTATGAAAGGGAACAAGATCGTCGAAGTCAAGTCGGGCGAGTTCACCAAAGGTTCTGAAGCGCTCCGTCTTATCAACCAGGGCGACTATGACTTTGTCATGGCCATGGGAGACGATACCACCGACGAAGAGATGTTTGCTTCTCTGCCTCCTACCGCCATCACCATCAAGGTCGGCACACCATCTACTGCCGCCCGCTACAATATACCCGGTCAGGAACAGACGCTTGGCTTCCTCACTGCATTAACGAACTAAAAAAACAGTATCATGGAAAATCTCAACTACGGCGTCGTTGGTAACTGCAAAACAGCCGCCCTCATCTCGCAAGACGGAAGTATCGACTGGCTTTGCTTCCCCGTATTCGATTCCCCCTCCGTCTTTTCTCGCCTGCTGGACGAGGGCCGGGGCGGCAGCTTTTCTTTCCTCCCGACTGGTAACTACCATACGGTGCAGACCTATTTCCGTGAAACCAATATCCTCCGTACCCTTTTCACAACCGATGAGGGCGAATTTGAAGTCCTTGACTTTATGCCACGCTACAAAAGTCGTGACGAATACTACATACCCTCCGAGATATACCGTTACCTTCGTCCTATCAGTGGCCGGCCGCGTTTGAGGGTTAACTATGATCCGGTAATGAACTATGGTCGCGAAGCTGTCATCCACCGCCGGTTTCCCGACTTTATCCGTACCTTTTCCGTGGCCGATGGTAACCATAATATGTATTTATATACCAGTATTCCCTTCGATGCTATCATTGACCGGCAGGAGATCACGCTCGAAAAAGATGAATACCTCCTGCTCTCCTACAACCAGAAACTCGCGCCGATCGACATCAATCGTGCCTACCTTGAATACCAGCGTACCAAGGTCTATTGGCTCAACTGGAACAACCGTTCCCGTAAGTTTACCCGCTATAACGACATCATTGCCCGTAGCCTCCTTGCTCTCAAACTCATGTACTACGAGCCCTCAGGCGCTATCATGGCCGCCCTTACCACCAGCTTGCCCGAGACCATCGGCGAAGTGCGTAACTGGGACTACCGTTTCTGTTGGATACGCGATGCCTCCATGTCTATCGAAACCATTATCCAGCTTGGCCATCGCTCTACCGCTAAGGGATTCATGAGCTTTGTCAAGAATATCCTCAAGTCGAAGTCAGACTCTCTCCAGATCATGTATGGCATTGATGGCAACCGGATTCTCAAGGAAGAAATATTGTCACACCTGGCGGGTTACGAACACTCGCAACCCGTTCGCATCGGCAATGCTGCTTACTACCAAAAACAAAACGATTCCTTTGGCTACCTGATGGATGTGATCCGTACCTACTACATTCGCTTCCCTGGTACACTGGGCGAAATGGAAGAAATGTGGGAGATTGTCAAATCCATCGTCCGTACTGTCTATACCGTCTGGCGTAACCCGGATCAAAGCATTTGGGAATTCCGTAACAGCGAGAAGCACTTTGTCTTCTCCAAAATCATGTGTTGGGTCGCTCTTGACCGTGCCGCAGCCATTGCCCGTTTCCTCAACCAGACCGACTATATCGCCGCCTGGGAAAAAGAAGCCCTTCTTATCCGCGAAGACATCCTTCAGAATGGTTGGAACGAAGGCCTCCAAAGCTTCACCCAAGCCTACGACAATACCCACATGGACTCATCCCTCCTGCTGATGGAACAATACGGCTTCCTCGACGCTCGCGATCCGCGCTATATCAGTACTGTCCACCGTATCCAGACCGAACTCTACCACAACGGTCTGATGTATCGCTATAAGACTGACGACGACTTTGGTCTCCCCTCGTCTGCCTTCACCATCTGTACTTTCTGGCTCGTCCGTGCCCTCTATATGATTGGCGATACCGACGAAGCAGGGCGCATCTTCGACTACCTGCTCACCTATTCCAACCACCTCGGCCTTTTTAGCGAAGACCTCGACTTCCAGTCCAAACGCATGCTAGGCAACTTCCCCCAAGCCTATTCCCACCTGGCATTGATCGACACCGCTCTGCTCTTCGCGGAGGAAAAGAATACATTTAAGTTTATTAAACCGTGATAAGTGAATAGTCGTGCGTTTTATTTCGATTTGTTAGCATCCACACTGGAAAACATCAAGGATTTCGCAGAAGGAAAATCTTTGGTGATCTTCTTTTCCCATAGAGTTAAATTCCCAATCGGAAATCCGATACACTTTCCTTTGTTAAGGTAATTTCTTCAAATATACTCTTGGCTCCTTTTCCTAAAGGGCATTGGGTGCTGATTCCCAGCCATATTTCAGCCGGATAGTTGTTTTCATACAAACGTACCATTTGCCAGTTCTTATTGTCGAGCGAATAATAGGATGCGATCGTTCGGGTATCGGATGAAATCTTCATATAAACATACGGCTGTACCACTATATCATGATTACTATCATCGGAAGTGCCCACCGTGCGTACCGATACGACACGGTGTTTTCCCCGTTCATCCTGCTCAAAACAAAGCTTTTGAAAAAAACTGTCGTTCACATACACATAAAGTACACCGGCATTATACACATCCTCTTTTGTAAACCCTGGGGTTACTTTTGCCGTAAAAGTAAAAGGCTTCGAATTATCAACTGCCGTCAATAAAACAGGTGCTGTCGTATTTGACAGTTTGCCATTGGGATCGCTAAAATAATCCGTTTTCTCTCCTGCCGTAAATACCACCTTGTTATCTTCCTCCATTGAAATCGAAGCAGAAGCATCATTCACTGATTTAGTGAAATGTACATCTCCGATAGTGAGATCACATACTGTTCCGCTAACCCGGGCGCTATCCTGGGTAGAAGTAATAACTACAGCTTTCTCTTGTTCTGAACTTTTTGACGTATTCTTGTTTGTACAATTACTCAACGACATTCCAACCATCACTACAGAAACCATTAACACCGACTTACCCTTTGTAATCATTTTATTTCAATTTAGTAATACTTGTAAGCAAATCTAAGGAAAATATGCAGAATATGTATCAGCCGATGAAGAAGAAAAAATATTTTAGTATCTTTGACTCTGTTCATTCCCCATAAAACAAACACACTGACACAAGGCGATTATGAAGCAATTAAGAACAATCGTATTATCGTTGCTCATTTTACTGTGTCTGACCACCTGTTCAGATAAGAAAACGGTAGTTGAATCGTATGCTGATGGGCCATACATATCAAATACGGTTGATTCGATTTCTATCATGTTTCAGCATCGTGATTATCGCTTTGATTCTTTACTGACTGCAGGCCTCCTTACAGATGATGTTCTTTTTAAATGCGTATTTGATAGTATAGATTGTCCGCCCCTGTGTTTTAGCTTATATCCGAAATATGATGACGAGGAGAACACATTCCAAATGCCGCACAAAATACTGGTCGTCTCTGATATTGAGGGAGATTACGAAAGGTATTATAAAGCCCTTATTTCCTGCAATGTAATAGACGAAAATTACAATTGGACTTTTGGTGAAGGGCATTTGGTTGTTTTAGGTGATTTGGTTGATAGAGGTGATTATGTTACCCAATGTTTATGGTTGACGTATCATTTGGAGGAAAAAGCAAGAGAGCATGGTGGAAAAGTACATTATTTATTGGGAAACCATGAACAACTTGTCTTGGTGGGTTATGATATCTATTGTGCTCCAAAGTATCATAAGAATTTCGATATAATGAAAACCAATGTAGCCGATTTATTTAGTTCGAACACGGTGCTTGGCAGCTGGATTAGGCATAAGAACTCAATCGTCAAAATCGGAGATTTAATGTTTGTCCATGGTGGCATAAGCCCTTCCTTGCTAAAGTATAATTTATCTATAGACCAAATAAACTCAGAAATACGACGGGATATAGCAACAAGAAAATTTCTGACAGACGAATCGAAACCACTATTAACCGTAGAAGGCGTATTATGGTATCGTGGTATGATAGAAGCGGACGATACGTATGAGAAAATAACCGAACCTGAACTTGATGAGATCCTTACCTTTTTCGATTGCAAGTCTATTGTGATCGGGCATACGCCAGTAGAAAATATATCGACCGATTTTTCAGGGAAAGTTATTCGGGTGAATGTCATGTATGATGAGCATAATACTGTACTGTATATTGAAGGCGGTAAGAATTACATCATTGATGACGAAGGGCATAGATCGGAATTATAGCAGGCTCTGCAGCTACGGATGATCCATGTGCCTCGGCGTACTCTCGTTTTAATCCCTTCCTGATATTCACATTTGTCCGAATCTGAAGCTATTTTGCAACGACACGGCTACCAGCAATAGTTTCATTAGGATGAAACTGTTTGTTTCACCTATTGAAACTGTCTGTTTCACCGTTTGGAACTCGGAGTTTCACCCTATGAAACTGAAAGTT
>JAVBUR010000018.1:0-37072 GCA_031555145.1 Tannerellaceae bacterium
TATTGATACTGATTAAATAGTACTTTTGTATGTTCATTACGCTAATGTTTATATGAATACGGAACAGAAAGAAACAAAAGAGATAAATAAGCTGTCACTCCTGATCGTTGCTGTGATCGCGTTGGTATTGGTTATCGGCGGAGGTCTCTACTACATATTTCACCAGAAACAACAGATGCAGGACCTCGTGGAAGGCTATGCCCTTGACAAGGAAATGCTGGCTGATGAATATAATGACCTGTCCCTGCAATACGAAGGATACAAGTTCAGTGTCAGCAACGACTCCCTGGTCGCCATGCTCTCTACCGAACAAGCCAAGGTGCAGCGCCTGATGGAAGAACTCCGTACGGTAAAAGCCTCCGATGCCAAACGTATCAACGAACTGAAGAAGGAACTGGAAACACTGCGTAAGATTATGCGTGGCTACGTGATCCAGATCGACTCCCTCAATCGTGAGAACGAACAACTGAAAACTGTCAACAAGCAAGTAACGGCTCAATACCGTCAAGCTACTACCCAGGCCGCCAACCTGCAGAAGGAGAAGGAACAGCTCTCCGAGCGTGTCACTCTGGCCAGCCGTCTGAATGCGACCGACATTTCCGTGTCGCCCGTCAACAAACGTGGTAAGGCTGCCAAGAAGATCAAAGATATGACACAGTTTGTCGTCAACTTCAAAATATCCAAGAATATCACTGCACCTGTAGGCGAGAAGATGATCTATGTCCGGATTATGAAGCCTGACGACGACGTGCTGGTAAAGAGCCGTGCCGACGTCTTCGCCTTCGAAGGCAAAGACCTCAACTTTTCCATGCGGAAACTGATCGAGTACGACGGTGAAGAAATTCCGATGACGCTCTACTGGGATATCGAAGAATTCCTCTCGCCCGGCAGCTATCGGGTAGATGTTTTTGCTGACGGTAACCTGATCGGTAAGCGTACCTTTGCGCTGACAGAATAGAGTCTATACATATATTATATAGAGCAATGGGAATGGGCATATTGTAAATAGCCCATTTTTTTTGTGTTTATTCCCAATTCGGCACTTGTGTAATGCCTACTTTTGCAGTGTGACTGTTATATGTATATATCTGTAATAATAGGTGTTATGTTTAAGGCAAAAAGATTGGACAAAAAATGGATCATGGGATTGCTGGTATGTTTTTCGGCAACGCTCTCCCTCAGTGCGCAGCAGACGCTCACGCTGGATGAGTGCCGTGACCTGGCAATCCGCAACAACAAAGAACTGCGCATCTCGGCTGAGAAGGTGAAGATCGCCGCCAACGAGCGGAAGGCTGCCCTTACCAAATACTTCCCGCAACTATCTGCGATGGGCGGCTATATGTGGAATGAGAAAGATCTGAACTTGATCGACTTCAGCCAATTGGGCACAATCGGATCGATCCTTCCCGCTACGATCAAGGACATGTTCCGTCTTGATATCGAAAACATCTGGTTGGGGAATGTTTCCCTGGTACAGCCCGTCTTTATGGGTGGTAAGATCATTGCTTACAACCAGATCACATCCTATGCCCGCCAACTGGCAGAGTCGATGAACGACCAGCAACTGCAAGACGTAATCTATCAGACCGACGAAGCCTACTGGCAAGTCATCTCCCTGGTAAATAAGAAGAAACTGGCCGATGCCTACGCAGATCTCCTGCGCCGGATGGATAGCGACGTGACCGAAATGATCAATGAGGGCGTCGCCACCCGTGCCGACGGCCTTTCCGTGAAAGTCAAACTGAACGAGGCCGAAATGACGCAGACCAAAGTCGATAACGGCCTCGCCCTCACCCGCATGCTGTTGGCTCAACTCTGCGGACTGCCGCTGGAAGAACCTCTCGTGCTGGCCGACGAGAACATCGGCTCCCTGCCCGTTTCTCCTGCAACTACATCGGTGGATATGAGCGATGCCTTTGCCAATCGCAACGAACTGCGGAGCCTCGAACTGGCTACCGAAATCTATAAACGGAAAGAGCGCATCGTACTGGCCGATATGTTGCCCAACGTTGCCCTTTCAGCCAACTACCTGGTGACGAATCCCAACGGTTTCAACGGTTTCAAGAATGACTTCGGAGGGATGTTCAACATCGGTGTCATGGTCAAAGTGCCTCTTTCCGGCTGGTGGGAGGGGAGCTATAAACGTAACGCCGCCCGTGCCGAGACCTTCATCAAACGCCTCGAAACGGAAGACGCCCGCGAGAAGATCGAACTACAGGTCAACCAGTCGGTCTATAAGGTAAACGAAGCGAACAAGAAACTCACGGCCTCCAACCGCCATATGGAAAGCGCTGAGGAGAACCTCCGCTATGCCGACTTCGGTTTCAAGGAAGGTGTCATCCCCGCCCTCAACCTGATGGAGGCACAAACCGCCTGGGTATCGGCCCGTTCAGGACTGATCGACGCCCAGATCGAAATGAAACTCACCGAAGTTTACCTCACCAAAGCGTTGGGTAAGCTCACAGTAAACGGACAAAAACAATAAAAATATAACGAACGATGGACGAGAAGAAGAAGTTTTCGATCAACAACATGATGCTGGCCTTTATTGCCTTCCTGGTAGTCGTCGGACTGGTGGCGCTGGCCGGATTCTTTGTGCTTACACCTCCCGACGATGTGATCATGGGACAGGCTGAAGCCACACAGGTACGTATCTCCGGCAAAGTACCCGGACGCATTGAAGCCTACCGCGCTGCCGAAGGCGACTGTGTACAGAAGGGTGATACGCTCGTATTCCTGTATACCCCCGAAGTGCAGGCTAAGTTGCAACAGGCCGAAGCCGTCCGCCAGGCTGCCGAAGCCCAAAGTGCTAAAGCCCGCAAGGGCGCCCGCGACCAGGAAGTGACCGGCGCCTACGAACTGTGGCAGAAATCGATCGCCGGACTGGAGATCGCCCGCAAGTCGTACGACCGCGTGCAGAACCTCTTCGATAAAGGCGTCATGTCGGCACAGAAACGCGACGAGGCCGAAGCCAACTACAACGCCATGGCTGCCACCGAAAAGGCCGCCCGCTCACAATATGAGATGGCGAAAGAAGGCGCTCGCCAGGAAGATAAAGCCGCCGCTGCCGCCTTGGTGCAACAAGCCTCCGGAGCCGTGGCCGAGGTCGAAGCCTACATCGGTGAAAGCATCCTGCTCTCACCCATCGACGGCGAAGTCGCTGAACGTTTCCCGCAAGTGGGTGAACTGGTTGGTACTGGTGCACCAATTATGAATATCCTCGACATGAACGACCTCTGGGTCACCTTCAGTATCCGTGAAGACCTGCTCAGCAGCGTCCGTATCGGATCGGAACTGAGTGCCTTCATCCCGGCCCTCGGCAATAAAACCGTCCGGCTGAAAGTATATTATATGAAAGACATGGGTACCTACGCTGCCTGGAAGGCCACGAAGACAACGGGCCAGTTCGACTCGAAGACCTTCGAAGTGCGTGCTCGTCCGCTCGAAGCCATTGACGGCCTTCGTCCCGGTATGTCAGTCATTATGAAGAAAAAAGGGAAAGAGATCTTATGACATTTGTGCAAGGCATACGGTTGCTGCCCGGCCTGATGGCGCGGGAGATGCGTAGATTGGCGTCAAAGCCACTCTACTTCATCTGCATGCTGCTGGTGCCGGTGGTGAGCATTGTGTTCTTCATTCATCTGATGTCGGCGGGATTACCTACCGACTTGCCCGTTGCAGTGGTGGATCTGGACAATACCGTCACCTCGCGTAACCTGATCCGACAACTGGATGCCTTCGAGCAGACCCAGGTCTCTATCAAAACGATGTCGTTCTCCGAAGCCCGCCAGGAGGTACAGAAAGGGACTGTCTACGGTATTTTCTACATTCCCGAAGGATTCTCGGTGGATGCCGCTTCGGGACGTCAACCGAAGCTGTCGTTTTATACGAACAGTACCTATCTGATCGCCGGCTCATTACTGTTTCGCGATATGAAGACGATGTCCGTACTGGCCGGTGCAGCTGTCGGCCTTCAAACAGGGCAGGCCAAAGGACAGACCATAGCGCAGATCATGGGGCAGGTGCAGCCGATCACGATCGACACCCACGTCCTTGGTAACCCGTGGCTCAATTATTCTGTCTATCTCAACAACACCATCCTACCGGGATTACTGCAACTGATCATCTTTATCATTACGGTATTCTCGATCGGAACGGAGATCAAATTCCAGACCTCGCGCGAATGGCTCAGTCGTGGAGGTGGTTCGCTTACCGTCAGCCTGCTGGGCAAGCTGCTGCCGCATACAATTATCTTTACGTTGCTCGGCTTCCTGCTCTGTGCATTGCTGTATGGTTACAATGCCTTCCCGCTACAAAGTGGTTGGGGACCGATGCTGTGGGCAATTTTTCTGCTTGTGGTTGCTTCGCAGGCAGTGGGTGTGTTTATGATCGGTGTGCTGCCGACATTGCGCTTGGGACTGAGTTTCGCCAGCCTCTTCGGTATGTTGGCCTTTTCGGTGGTTGGCTTCTCCTTCCCGGTGCAGGCCATGCATCCGTCGCTCCATGCGCTTTCAAACCTGTTCCCGCTCCGACATTACTACCTGATCTATATCGACCAGGCGCTGAATGGGCGTGCGCTGTTTTACACCTGGACGGAGTATCTGTGGCTGGCCGCCTTCCTCATCCTGCCGGTGCTGATTGCACGCAACCTGAAGAATGCGCTGTTGTATTTCCGTTATATTCCATAATGCTGTTGTCATGCGTGAACCTCACTTGCTCCCTATAATCAGGGAAGGTATCCTGGATACGTTCTACATCTGGAAGGAAGAATTGAAAAGCGTCTTCCGCGACTCTGGTGTAATGATCTTTTTCTTCCTTGTCCCGCTGGCCTATCCGGTACTGTATGCTTTTATCTACGACAATGAAGTGGTGCGCGAGGCCCCGATGGTCGTTGTCGATCAATGTGACTCGTACCTCAGCCGTGAGTTTGCCCGCCGCGTCGATGCTACGGCCGACGTACGGGTGGTAGCCAAATGCAGCGATATGGAAGAAGCCCGCCTGATGATGGACTCGAAGCAGGCGTATGGCATCCTGCTCTTCCCGCCCGAATTCAGCAAGCAGATGCACGAAGGACGGCAGGCTACTGTATCGCTCTACTCCGATATGAGCGCCCTCCTGTTCTACAAAGCCTTCCTGCTCTCGGCCACGGAAGTGTCGATCGATCTGGGAAAGGAATTCCGCTCGCATCTGCAACCGGCCTCGACCGACAAGCAGCAGGAGATCGCCGTCGACCCCGTTCCCTACGAGTCGGTTACGATGTTCAACACACAGAACGGTTTTGCCAGTTTCCTTGTCCCCGCTATCCTGGCGTTGGTGATCCAGCAGACGCTGATCCTCGGTATCTGTATGCTGGGGGGAACAGCCCGTGAGCGGAACCGGTTCCGCAGCCTGGTGCCGGTCAACAAGCATTATACCGGTACGCTTCGGGTGTTGTGTGGAAAATCCCTCGCGTACATTTTATTATACATCGTCGTCTGTCTGTGGACGCTGGAGATTGTACCCCGGCTGTTCGCGCTTCCGCAGGTGGGAACCTTCGGTACGGCGCTGGTCTTCCTGCTGCCTTACCTGCTGGCTTGTATCTTCCTGTCGATCACACTATCGGGTTTTATGACTACGCGCGAGTCGCCGATGCTGATCTTTGTGCCGCTGTCGGTGATGCTGATCTTTATCTCCGGCGTCTCCTGGCCGAAGGAAGCTATACCCCCGGTCTGGCAGTGGATAGGTTACCTCTTCCCCTCCACACCCGGTATCCAGGGATTTATCCGGATCAATACCACCGGAGCCGCCCTGAACGAAGTGGCACACGAGTATCAAACGCTGTGGATGCAGACAGGCATTTATTTCCTGACCGCCTTCCTGGTCTACCGCTTCCAGATCCTCCGTACCCGCCGCCTGATATCCAAACAAACTGAACAGTTGCGTCGGAAACATCAGCATAAGGCCATTCTATCAACGGACTCGGAATGAAGTATTATCGGCGGTAGAAACCTCTATTGTCAACATCCTTTTCCCTTATTCGTCGCACAGTCGTGCGAAGATGTTCGCACGACTATGCGAAGGCCTTCGCACGACTGTGGAAATATCTTCGCACGGCTGTGCGAAGGATAGGGCATCGTAATGTTGCCAAGAAATCATGGATTAGCCGATAATAGAAGTTGGGGAAACTGTTATTACTTCGTGCAGCGGGAAAAGCACCAGCCCTGGGATGCCGCGTAAACGACGTCCCAGGGCTGGTGTTTTTTGGACAACGACTTACAGTTTTACCTTTGGACGGTACATGTCAGAGGCCTTCAGGTCAAGTTCCTTCTTCATGCGGATACAGTATTCAAGCATGCCGACTTCAGGCTCGACATTATTGGTGCCAAAGCTGAACTTCAGACCGGCGGCTTTGGCTTTCTCAAGGATGGCCTTGTTGGGTATCTGGTAGCGATCGTTGATCTCAAGCGCTTTGCCGCTTTGCGCCAGTGCGTCGACGAAACGGTTCATACGGGCTTCTGTCCAGAATTGGTCGTAGCGGTCTTGCATAGCCGGGGGGAGGAAGCAAGGGTTGACATACACATCGACAGGTTCCTGCAAGACCATGCAGATACGGTCGACGATCATGTCCATGTATTGTTCTTCGTTCTCGATCCAGGTTTCTTCCGGGATCCAGAGGCGGGTACGGCGGCCTTTGTTGTCGGTGAAGGTGAGGGCGTCGGTGAATACGTAGTCGAACTCATCGCGGGCAGCCTGCGAGAAGGTGGTGAGCCACTCGCGTCCTTCAGCCTGCATGGCGAGGATGTAGGGCTGGGTACGCATCTCTTCAAGGAAGGAGTATATTTGTTCGTCGTTGGTGATCGGGAAGCCAACGCCGCAGTTCGGTGCAACAGCGTAGTTGATGCCTGTGCGACGCGATTGTTCGGCGGCTACTTCTTTCGTTAACCCTCCTTTGAGGTGTACATGGTAGTCGAGCACGGGAAAGTCTTCCTGGTGCAGGCGGATGATATCGTCCGTCTGTTCGTTCACTGCCTTGGCCTGCAGGGAGAGGTCGATTCCTTTGTCTTCGAGTGCTTCCACTGCAATGCTCTTGAACTGGATGGCACCGGTGCCGGTGCTGGCGAGGGCGAAGGTGCCTTCAGACAACAGGGCTTTGTCGTTCGGAGCGACACGGTAGGGGGCTTCGGGTTCGACATACTCGACTACAGGCTGGCCGTTGATTGTCACGGCGATGGCTTTACCTTCTACACGGACGATCATGGTGCACCAGTCGTTCTCACGAACGAAACTCTTGGTGAGGTTGCGTACGGAGAGCAGGCTGCCGCTCATTCTCCACCAAACGGGGTCGGTGAGGTCGTTGTTGACAGAAACGCCGTAACCTTTGCTCAGCGCCGGGTCGGTGTGGAAATAGACGATGCCCTTACCCCCCGGTGTGGAACGCAGTTCCATCGTGAGTGTAAAATTTTTGTATTTGCCGTTTTTGAATACGGCTTGTGCGTTGGAGCCTGCCAGCGTGAGGGCGCCGTCCTGGACGGAGACATCGCCTGCGGTATTCCAGTTACCGGTGTCAGTACCGTTGAATAACTCGCCGCTGCCTGAGGTAGTGCAGGATAAGGCCATGAAGGCGAAAAGTCCTGTAAGAAGAGAAGATAGCTTTTTCATGTGAAACTGATTTGATGTTCTTAGTTTAATCATCCAAAGATAGTTAAACGGAGAAGTCGGATAACAGTTTTGAAGATTTTAACACATTTATCGTGCATTCTGGTGGAAATAGTTATAATTTTGTGAAAAATCTAATTACCGGCATTCTCAAACGTAAAAATATATTATTATTATGCAAAACAGACGTGACTTTTTGAAGCAGGCTTCCTTGTTGCTTGCAGGTGGTATGGTAGCTCCGCAGTTGTTATCCTCTTGTGGTGGCCCGGATAAATACATCGGTCTTCAGTTGTATTCTTTACGCGACATGGTAAAGGAAGATGGCATCAAAGCCGTACTTGAAACAGTGGCTAAGATGGGTTACAAGAACCTGGAAACTGCCGGTTACGACAATGGTAAAATCTACGGTATGGCTCCCGCTGAATTCAAGAAAATCGTTGACGATCTGGGTATGAAATGCACCAGCGCTCACCTTTCACAGGCTTATTCCAAAGAAACGGAAGCTGAAGTGATGGCTTGGTGGGATCAGGCAATCGCCGCTCACAACGAACTGGGTGTGAAATACATGGTTCAGCCCTGGATGCCGGTGAATGCCGAAACAACATTGGATGACCTGAAGATGTATTGCGACTATTTCACGTCTGTAGGTTACAAGACGGCCGCTGCCAGCATCGCTTTTGGTTATCACAACCATGATTTTGAATTCAAGAAAATTGGTGATCAGGTGATCTACGACTTCCTGCTGAACAATGTAAGCAAGAACCATGTATTCTTCCAGTTGGACGTTTACTGGTGTATGGTAGGTGGATACAGCCCTGCTGAATACCTGAAGAACTATGCCAGCCAGTTCAAGTGCGTTCACATCAAGGACGAAAAAGAAATCGGCGCCAGCGGCAAGATGGACTTCCAGCCTATCTTCGAACAAATGAAGGCTAACAATATCAAGGACTGGTATGTGGAAGTAGAACAATATACCAACAATGACGCGGTTGCCAGTGTGAAAGAAAGCTACGACTATCTGGCCAAGGCTCCTTACGTTTATTGATTTGTTTTCACATAAAAAGGGCTGGCTCCTTTCGAGCCGGCTCTTCTTATATTGTATAATTCTCTTTGCGCCAATACACTCTCTAGCGGACGGACAGTAGTCAGTATTCTTTTTATTTAGTTTAAACTCTACCAATGGATGGCCATTTGATCGTGGTATATCTGTATATAATGCTCAGGATAGATATGAGGGGCAATGTGTTGACTGTTTCTTTATGCCTTATAGGAGTCTGTGCTCTCTTCTCGTGTACGGAAAGGCATACCCGTGTTGCTGATTTTCAGGAAGTGTCCCGATATATGGATACTTCTCCTGATTCTGCTTTATTGCTTCTGGAAGCGATTGAAGAACCAGACCGATTGAGCCAGGAGCAGTATGCCATGTATTGCCTGTTGACGACCGAAGCGAAAGATAAGACGTATAAACCACATCTGTCGGACTCGCTTATTTCCGTAGCAACGCGCTATTTTGATGTGCATAATGACGATGTGGCTAAAGCCAAGTCCTGGTATTACGCCGGACGCGTAAACCAGGAATTGTTGCAGGCTGAAAAGGCGATTGAATGCTATTTGAAAGCGATTCCGTATGCCGAACTGACTTCCCAATATCGTCTGTTGGCGCTTATTTATTCACATACCAGCAACCTATACCGCCAGCAGAAGATGTTTGACAATGCATTGGCCTCCGCCCGGAAATCGTATGACAATTGCCTGTTGACAAAAGATACTGTAAGCATAGCCTTTTCCCTGAAAGAAATAGGGGGTGTCTATCTTTTTATGAACCAACGGGATCAGACGCTCGACTATTATTACCAGGCCTTGGCTTTGGCTAAAGAATACCGGAACGCGGATTTGCAGATGTCTATCCTGAACGACCTGGGATTGGCGTATGAACAAGCCGGGAACTTTGCCGAAGCTTTGCGGGTGACCTATGAGGCAATGGCTCTGACGGTGGATGATGAGGACCGGTATACGCATTACCTGTCGTTGGGTAACCTCTATTTGCAGATGCATCAGGCCGATTCGGCCAAATACTACCTTGAAGCGGCTGACCGGAGTTCGAATGCCTATATCAAAGGGGGAGCCAGTTATTATCTGTATCTGTTGTCTAAGGATGAACAGGTGTATCAGGATGCTTTACGTTATTATGAATATTATCAGGAAAAGAAGAGACAAACCGAGCAGACGGAGCAGAAAGAAGAGATACTTAAGCTCACGCATCAGTATGAGCAGCGTGAGTTGAAGAAGGAAATGGAATTGCGCACGGTGCGCGAGCGTTTCTTCTATTCTTGTTGTATTTTGTTCCTATTGATTGTGTTGACGGTTGGCTATTTCCTGTATATGAAATACAGGTGGTCGCGTGAACGATTATTGCGTTTGAAGGAAAAACAAATCCAATATGAAAAGGAATTGCGTTTAATGAGTGAAGAGCAAATTCGCCATAATAGAGAACAAATTGAGGTGAATCGGCAAAAATTAGTCAATAAGGAAGAAGTGTTACAATCAGTACAAAGGAATTTGTTGAATTATAATACGAAGTTATTGAAGGCGGAAAATGATTTGATTGCATTGAGACGGGAAGAGTATGCTTTCAGGAATAAACTATTTGAGCAAACGGGAATTAGCGAACGGATCCGTATAGCCGGGACAGACAGCCGGAAGGTTGATAGTGTATATAAGCCGTTTACCTCCCGTAGTTTTCCCGAACTTATCCGTACGTTGAATGAGATTTACAACGGTTTTGCCAATCGGTTGCAGCAGACTTATCCGCAGTTGAAGGAACGTGACCTGGAAATCTGTTATTTGTTGAAAGGAGGGGCTAAAACGGGTAATATAGCCGACGTGATCGCAATGACCCCCAATGCTGTTACAAAGAAAAAACGACAGATACTCGACAAAATGGAAATAATCGACGGGAATGCTTCTCTGGAAGATTTTCTGACCGCCTTTTAAGGAAATGGATTGTTTCTATTTTGTAGTGTTTGTGGATATGATTGATAATTAGTGTTTTACGATTTACGTAGATCGTAAGATGGATTGTTTTTTTTTAGGCTGCCTGGCCTAAAAGCACTACTTTTGATAAAACAAATTACCATATGTTTTATCAAAATAGTTAATGTTATGAACGCGTTGTTTACAAGAATCAGTACAATTTCTGTGATTTTATTTGTGTGTGTGTGTAATACCTTGGAAGTAAAAGCCGACAAGAGCGACGAATACTTTCTGCTTGAGGCACGGTTGAGTAAGAAGACTATGCGGTCGTCTGCCCCCCAACAAGGTATCTTGCCCCAGTCGGTCAACCTGAAAGGTGAAGTACTGACGCAGGGATTTAATCGCCAGTGGGAACGAGTCCCGATGAATGCATATAGTGAAATGAATAAACTCCAGTATTTGGAATATTCAACAGAATCTCGACAAGAAACTGTACCTATGGACAGTACGATTGGGGAAGTGTATACCAATCGGTTTGCGGCTTTATTGGGGAAGTTCATTAAACTTATTTTTGTTGAATAAACAAAAGAGAGAATAGCTTTTCAAACATAGAAATTGTCTGACCTAATTGTTATAAGATAAACGAATTGCCCAGCCTGACTATCGAAGAATGCTAACTATTATTTGGTGAATACCTTAAAGACGAATTGTTATTGTGAGTGCAATCTTTTTTGAATAATAAACGACAGGCGGCTGATGGCCAAGACATCACCCTATGAATTCAGCCGCCTGCGTTTATTAATAGGTAATAAACCTGGTGCCTCGTGGGGTTACCGGGTTTTGTGTTCTTAAACACAAAAAAGGGGGATCGTTACAGGCTAACCCGATGAATGTCAATTACTCATCCTAACATCTTCTTGCGAGTTTTTCGAATAAATTGCAGCTTGTGTTTGCTTTTTCATTATTATTGTAATACATTTGTTTTTGATCAAAAAAAAAGCATTTGGACACGAAATCTATTACTTAAAACCCCATAAAGAAGTATGAGTTATCTGAAATTTGACAAAACGATAATGATAAACCTGGAGGAATCTCTCACCCGTGAGATACTTCGTACGAACCGGAAAGGGGCTTACCATTGCACAACCGTTGTGGATTGCAATATCCGCAAGTATCATGGGCTGTTGGTAATGCCGGTGCCCGAGCTCGACGATGAGAACCACGTCCTCCTTTCGTCGTTCGACGAAACGGTGATCCAGCACAAGGCTGAGTTCAACCTTGGTTTACATAAATATGACGGAAACCACTTCAGCCCGAATGGACATAAGTATATCCGTGAGTATTCTTCGGAAACCGTGCCGCGCACCCTATACCGTGTAGGGGGCGTGATTCTCTCGAAAGAGAAAGTATTTACTTCGTTCGACAACCGTATCATTATTAAGTATACGCTCGAGGATGCACACTCGGCCACCACATTGCGGTTTCGCCCATTCCTGGCTTTTCGCAGTGTGAAGGAACTGACTCATCAGAATAATAATGTGAATCAATCGTACACGGCAGTCCCCAATGGTATCAAGACCTGTATGTATGCCGGTTACCCAGACCTGTACATGCAGTTCAGCAAGAAGGCTAACTTCGTGTTCGATCCCTATTGGTATAATGGCATGGTGTATCCGAAAGAGCAGGAGAGAGGCTACTATGGAACGGAAGACCTGTATGTGCCGGGCTATTTCGAAGTGCCGATCAAGAAGGGTGAATCGGTTTATTTCTGTGCAGGCGACAGCCAGGTGGTAACGACTCACCTGAAAGAAATATATGAAGAGGAAGTCAAATCGCGTACTCCGCGAACCAGTTTCTATAACTGCCTGAAAAACTCGGCGCAGCAGTTCTATTATCGTCCCAATGAAGAAGATGCTTACCTGCTGGCCGGTTACCCGTGGTTTAAAGTACGTGCGCGCGACCTCTTTATAGCCCTCCCGGGCAGTACGCTCTCCATCCAGGACCCCGTACGTTTTGAGAAAATCATGCGCACAGCGATGCCGCCGATGCGTGCGTTTATGGAAAGCGGCCAACTGGATGCCGTGATCCGCGAGATCGATAAGCCCGACGTTCCCCTGTGGGCGATCTGGGCGATCCAGCAATATGCACAGGCACAGGGCATGGAAGCCACACGTGCCCAGTATGGTTCCTTTGTGGAGGAGATGCTGGATTACATCCTGTCGCAGAAACATCCGGATATGCGGGTGATGGACAATGGCCTGCTGTATGCCGAAGGACGGGATAAAGCAATTACCTGGATGAATTCTACGGTAAATGGAAAACCAGTGATTCCACGTACCGGTTATATAGTAGAGTTTAACGCGTTATGGTATAATGCCCTTTGTTTCTTTAAGGAACTACAGGGTGGCGAATTGACAGAGCGGTTTGAAAAGATTATTCATCTGATTGATAAATCGTTTGTGGAAACGTTTGTAAACGGATATAACTATTTGTTTGACTCGGTGAGTGGATCTAAAGTGGACTGGAGTGTCCGCCCGAATATGATCTTTGCCGTGTCCTTGTCCTATTCGCCGCTGCCGCGTATGTTGAAACGGTCGGTGTTGGATATGGTGACCAAGGAGCTGCTGATTCCGAAAGGGATCCGTTCGCTGAGTCCGAAGAGTGAAGGATACCGGCCTCATTATGCGGGGCCGCAATACGAACGCGACCTGGCCTACCATCAGGGTGTGGCTTGGCCGTGGTTGCTGGGACCATACCTGGAGGCTTACCTCCGGGTGTTTGGTAAGAGCGGAGTCTCTTTTGTAGAACGGATGCTGATCAGTATGGAAGAAGAGATGTCATTGCATTGTATCGGAACGATTTCCGAACTGTTTGATGGCAACCCGCCGTTCAAAGGACGCGGAGCAATCTCTTTCGCCACCAGTGTGGCAGCCATCCTTCGTGTGGTAGAATTGTTGAAGAAGTATAATGCCGAATAAAATAAAGAGACTATGAAAGCATTAATGTTTGGCTGGGAATTTCCTCCGCATATCTTGGGCGGATTGGGTACAGCCAGTTATGGATTGACACGTGGTATGGCCATGCAGCCTGATATGGACATTACCTTTTGTATTCCGAAGCCCTGGGGCGATGAAGACCAGAGCTTCCTCAAAATTGTGGGGATGTGTAACGTGCCCGTAGTGTGGCGCGATGTGCAGTGGGATTATGTAAGCGGGCGAATGGCTAAAGTGGGGATGGATCCGCAGAAGTATTATGACTTCCGCGATCATATCTATGCCGATTTCAGTTATCGTCATGTGAACGACCTGGGGTGTTTCGAATTCTCGGGCCGCTATCCGGATAACCTGTTGGAAGAGATCAACAACTATTCGATTGTGGCAGGTGTGATTGCCCGTTCGGAAGCGTTCGATATCATCCACGCACACGACTGGCTGACGTACCCCGCAGGTATCCATTGTAAAAGCGTGACCGGCAAACCGCTGGTGATCCACGTACATGCAACGGACTACGACCGCAGCCGTGGTAATGTGAACCCTGATGTCTATGCCATTGAGAAGAACGGTATGGACAACGCCGACCATATTATGACTGTGAGTAACCTGACACGGCAGACCGTGATCGAGAAGTATCACCAGGATCCGTCGAAAGTAACCACCGTCCACAATGCAGTAGAACCACTCAGCCCTGAGATTCTGGCTATTCCGGACAAACGGGGTGTGAAGGATAAGGTAATCACCTTCCTCGGACGTATCACGATGCAGAAAGGCCCCGAATACTTTGTCGAGGCGGCTGCCAAGGTGCTGGCGCGTGCGCCGCATGCCCGGTTTGTAATGGCTGGTAGCGGTGATATGATGGACGAGATGATCCGTCTGGCCGCCGCCCGTGATATATCGGACCGCTTCCACTTCACCGGTTTTATGAAAGGAAAACAGGTGTACGAAGTATTGAAGGCCAGCGACGTCTATGTGATGCCTTCCGTATCGGAACCGTTTGGTATCTCTCCGCTCGAAGCGATGCAGTGTGGGGTGCCTTCGATCATCTCTAAGCAATCGGGTTGCGCTGAAATTCTGGACTATGCCGTCAAGGTAGACTACTGGGATATCGAAGCGATGGCTGACCACATGTATTCGATCATTTCCTATCCTGCCATGTACGAATTCCTGAAAGAGGAAGGCAAGAAAGAGGTTGATAACATCAAGTGGGAATATGCCGGGCAGAAAGTACGCAAGATTTACGACCAGGTAATCAACAGATAATCAACAGAAATAAATAAAAATACATATTATTATGAAGACGATTTGCTTATACTTCCAGATACATCAGCCGTTCCGTTTGAAGAGATATCGTTTCTTCGATATCGGTAACGACCACTACTATTACGATGATTTCCGGAATGAGGATATTATGCGTAATATGGCCGAACGCTGTTACCTGCCTGCTAACCGGGCAGTGTTGGAGATGATAAAGTCATCGGGCGGTAAGTTCAAGGTAGCGTTCTCTATCTCCGGTACTGCATTAGATCAATTTGAAATTTATGCGCCCGAAGTAATCGACAGCTTCAAAGAGTTGTTGGCAACGGGCAACGTGGAGCTCCTGAGCGAAACCTACGGCCATTCGTTGTCGTCGCTCGGCGATCCCGAAGAGTTCAAGCAGCAGGTAGAACAGCATAAGGAAAAGATACAGTCCATCTTCGGCGTGAAGCCGAAAGTGTTCCGTAATACCGAACTGATCTATTCTGACGAGATCTCTGAACTGGTGTATGATATGGGCTTCAAGGGGATGTTGACGGAAGGAGCCAAGCACATACTCGGATGGAAGAGTCCGAACTATATGTACACCTCCTGCATCAACCCGCAATTGAAAATGCTGTTGAAGAACGACAAGTTCAGCGAGGATATCTCCCAGCGTTTCAACAACTATACCTGGAGCGAATACCCATTGACAGCTGATAAATACATGTCGTGGATCGCCTCCACACCGGAATCCGAACAGATCATCAGCCTCTTTATGAACTACGACGTATTGGGTTCGCTGCATCCGGCCGAGAGCGGTATCTTCGACTTCTTCAAGGCACTGCCGCGGTATGCTTCCGAAAAGGGTATTTCGTTCTCGTTGCCGACGGAAGTATTCAACCTGCTGAAACCGGTGGATTCGATCTCCGTACCTTATCCCATGTCGTGGGTCGACGAAGAAAAAGATACCAGTTCCTGGCTGGGTAACATCCTTCAGCAGGAGGCGTTCCGCAAGGTGAATGGCATCAGCGAACGTACCCGCCTGTGTGAAGAACGTCGCCTCAAACAAGACTGGAGTTACCTCCAGAGCAGCGACCACTTCTATTATATGAGCACCAAGCACATGGGGGGGGGCGCATTCAGCCCGTACGACAACCCGTATGAAGCATTCAACAACTATATGAATGTGCTGTCCGACTTTATCCTTCGTGTCAATGCTCAGTTCCCCGAAACGATCGAGAATGAAGAATTGAACTCCCTGCTCACTACGATTCGTAACCAGGGCGAAGAGATACAAACCCTGCAAGCTCAGGTGGATAAATTGTCGAAGCAAGCTGCGAAAAAAGAAGAAGCCCCTAAAAAGGAAGTCGCCAAGAAGCCTGTTTCTCCTAAACCAGTAGCCAAAAAGAAAGTCTAAACTCCCCTTTTCACCGGAGTTTTCACCATTGCGACACGTATGCCAGTCATTGACCATGCATATGTGTCGTCCTTTTTTATGCAAACTCCCTTGTTTTAGTTTAAATATGTTAAAGATGAGGCGGTTGGTCGATCTGACAACCGTTTTTGAACGATTTGACCACTGTCGTTAGGCTTGTAGGGGTATTTTTAGCCAGTCTAATTTAACGTATTGTACCTTATGCAAGCACTATCTGATAGCCTTTGCCATATGGCTACCCTATTGTCTGATCATTTGTCGATCTACTATTCCTCCGTGGAGAAGTTGGTGGAAGTCGGCAGTGCCAAACCACAGCCGGGAACGGAAGCTCCCAATAAAATCATCCTTACGTTACTTAATATAGAGCGGGAAACGGGAGTAGGTCCAGCCGTATCCATTCGTTCGCAGACTACCGGCAACCTGTCTAAAACGGCAGCGTCCTGGTATTTCAACCTGTTTTTTGTGATGGCTGCTGTCTTTGAAGGGAAGCGGTATGTGGAGTCGGTGGAGAAACTCGGTACGGCGATCGGCTTTTTACAGCAATACAACACCTTAACCTTACCGGATGGGAGTCGGATTGTCGTCGAGCCGGTCACGGTGAATATGCAGGAACTGAACAATATATGGAGCATGATGGGCGGCCAGCATTATCCTTCCTTTTTGGGGAAGATCAGGCTGCTGGCTGTTGATGGCGGGCAGATCGATCGAACAGTGCCACGCATCCGCCAACCAGAGAATCGATAAATGTGTAACATTATATATACGTATTGCTATGAAAATGTTTGGAACGTATAAAGTGGTCTATCAATTGACCATTACGCATGCCTATTTCCAGAATGGGGTATGCCCTGATGTGACTGTGAGTCTTACGGCCGAGTCTAACCGCTTTTTGTTCCGGATGCAAATGATATTCAAGCGCATTGAAGAGAATCAATGGGCTTTGTTAGCTCTCGACTCGACACATTGTGATTCGGAATGGACCGAGTTATTCACCCTCCAATTGGTAGCCGCGTCGCCTGTATTCTGGGAATACACGGATATAACCTGCCCGCAGGACAAAATGGTGCTCGACGAATTGCAGGTGTCCTTATCTAACCAGGTACTCAAGGATGCATTTGCCGGACGGCCGCTACTGAAAGACGCCTTTTTCGAATCGAAGCAGGCCTATTGGTTGTATGTGCTGATTCCCGGTGTGACCGAAATAGATAAAGAAACAGAACGGAAGATCAAACTCACCGACCTGTCCGGACAGTTAGTG
This sequence comes from Tannerellaceae bacterium, assembly GCA_031555145.1. Taxonomy (GTDB): domain Bacteria; phylum Bacteroidota; class Bacteroidia; order Bacteroidales; family Tannerellaceae; genus JAJDIA01. Next base: position 17,534 of record JAVBUR010000018.1, read on the forward strand.
TTCGAACGACAGAAGGATATAGAGGTCAGCGGGAAAACGGGACAAACCTTCCGTACCACCGAACCTGTCAGTTTGAAAGATGGGTATGACTATCAACTACGCCTGTTCGAAGAAAAGGAATATGGCGATAAACTGCTCAAGCAGTGGCTGGATTATCCCCAACCCGGTGCATATTATGGTAAAACAAAAAAAGAAGACAAGTGCCCGACACTTGCCCGGTATATTTATTATTAATTTAAAACGGTACTTATGTCAGTAATGAAAACACCCGGCGTTTACATTGTGGAGAAAAACGCATTCCCGAATGCTGTTGTTGAAGCAGCCACAGCGATTCCGGCTTTTGTGGGTTATACGGAAAAAGCCATGAAAGGGAATACCAGCCTGCTGAACAAACCAACACGAATCAGCTCCATGGCCGAATTCCACAACCTGTTTGGCGGATCTCCCACCCCTGTGTTCAAGGTGGTGAAGAAAGCCACTGATCCCAAGGCGAGTGCCCTGATCGGGAATACCGATTATGCTATCGCTGCCCCGTCTAAGGTTTATACGTTGTACTATAACCTGTTATTCTTCTTTGCGAATGGAGGTGGCACCTGTTATATTGTCTCCGTCGGTCACTATACCGATGCGGTAGACAGTGCAAAGCTACAAGCCGGAATCACCACCCTGATCCGTGAACAGGAACCTACCATGCTGGTGATCCCCGAAGCCGTCAACCTGAAACGCGACGACTGTATGGCGGTACAGCAACAGATGCTGATGCATTGCGGCCATGAGATGCGTAACAGGGTCGCTATCCTGGACGTATATCAGGCGGGAGACGATGCCATCAACCTGTTCCGTGAAGGAATCGGCAGTAATTTCCTCAATTATGGTGCGGTGTATTATCCCTGGTTGCGGACGTCGATCATCAGCGATGCCTATATCTCGGTTGAAAACCTGGAATACGATGAGAACCTGAAAAGCCTGTTGAGTACGGAAGTTGCCGGCTGGCCCGACAAGGAGATCGTGAAGCTGGTGAACCGTATCGACGTGTCTGCCGAAAAAGCCGCTCCCAAGCCGGCAAAGGAAGCCGGTAAAGAAGGGGAAGACAAAGCACCGGCTCCGAAGAAACCCGAAGAAACCCGGATCAGCGACGAACAGAAGCAATACCTGCATACGGTGTTGTTGCGTAACTCGGAAGTGTATAAGTCGCTATTCGATATCATTCGCCAGCAACTGAATATACTGCCTCCTTCAGCCGCCATGGCAGGTATCTATACGATGGTGGATAATTCGCGGGGTGTATGGAAAGCACCGGCAAATGTATCCATCAACGGCGTAGTCGCTCCGATGCTTACCATCTCCCATCAGGAACAGGAAGACCTGAATGCGCCCATGTCGGGAAAATCCATCAATGCCATCCGTGTATTCACCGGCGAAGGCGTGAAGGTGTGGGGTGCCCGTACACTGGAAGGAAATAGCTTGGATTACCGGTATATCAATGTACGCCGTACGCTGATCTATCTGGAAGAATCGGTGAAGAATGCTGTCCGTGCCTATGTGTTCGATCCCAATACGGCCAATACGTGGGTGAGTGTGAAAAGCATGGTGAACAATTTTCTGAGTTCCGTATGGAAACGGGGAGGACTGGCCGGAGCAACACCCGATGATGCGTATAGCGTACATGTAGGGTTGGGCGAGACCATGACTCCCGAAGACATCCTCGAAGGTATCATGCGCGTTACGGTGCTGGTGGCTATCAGTCGTCCTGCCGAATTCATCGAGATTACTTTCCAGCAGCAAATGCAGAAATCATAAGAAAGACAGATTATTCATTATTAAATACAGCATAGTATGGCAGAGCAACAAGCAAACAATACGACTGCATGGCCTTTACCTGCGTTTTATTTTAGCGTAGTCATCGAAGGGCTGGGCGAGATAGCCTTCCGGGAAGTGTCCGGATTGGACATTGAGGCCCAGGTAATCGAATACCGGCATGGCAACAGCCCGGAATTCTCTACGATCAAGATGCCGGGACTGAAGAAGTTCAGTCAGGTGGTATTGAAGAAGGGTGTTTTCAAGAGCGATAACAAACTGTTCGATTGGTTCAATTCCATCCAGTTGAATACCGTACAGCGTTATCCGGTTACGATCAGCCTGTTGGATGAGGCAGGATCGCCCACCATGGTATGGAAGCTGACGAATGCCTGGCCGACCAAGATCACGGGCGTATCCCTGAAGTCGGACGGCAACGAGGCGGCGGTCGAAGGGGTCGAACTGGCGCATGAAGGGCTGGTTATTAGCAATGGCGGAGCCGCAGGGAAATGAGCGCGACTGCCTCCGATCGTACAGCAGAACAGTGGCTGCCTCCCGTGGCGTTCTATTTCAATGTGGAATTCCACGGAGAGCCCGCTGTGCCTGATACGGCCTTCCGGGAGGTCACCGGCCTCTCTGTCGAAGTCGATACCGAACAGGTTCGCGAGGGAGGAGAGAACAATTTCGTCCATCAACTGCCTACCGGGCTCAAACATGGCCGCCTGGTGCTGAAGCGGACATTGGAAACACTCGACAACGCCCTGGAGAAGTGGATCCGTGACAACCTGGAAAGTGGCTTTGCCAAAGGCTTTCAGCCGAGGCATATCAGTGTCTCCCTGCTGGATCAGGAGGGTAAACTGAAAGCCCAGTGGTTGTGCAGCCATGCCTATCCGGTGAAATGGGAAGTCAGCGCCCTGAACGCCCAGCAAAGCGAACTGTTGATCGAATCGTTGGAATTGAATTATAACACACTGGTCAGAGGTAAGTAATGGCAATCGTGATCAAAGAAATCAAAGTGGTGACCACTGTGGAGCGGAACGACAAGCAGGTCGCTCTGTCTCCGCAATGGATCAGCGAAGTGAACAAACTGCTGAATGAGCGGAAGCAACGCCCAACTCGGCCTCAACAATCGAATGAACGATGATAGCAAAACTGAAACTGGTCATCTTTAAAGACGCGGAGTTCAAGGAGCAGGCCCACGAGATCAATCTGCAGATCAATCCGGCAGATTACAAACTGGACAAGTCGATCAGCTACGAGGCGAAAGGCCTGTTAGCCCCCCAGTACAAGCAACATGGGAAAGACAGCCTGTCGCTTGATTTTGTGATCGACGGCACCGGTATTGTACCGGCCGACGAGGAAGTGATTGTCAGTAAGAAGATTGAAGAACTGGAGAAGTTCCTGTATGAACCTTTTCTGAAGGAAGACACGGCGCAACCTTACTTTGTACAGATTCGGTGGGGAAAGATGTTCTTCAATGGCCGGTTGGAGAAGATGCAGGTACACTATACCTTGTTCAAACCTAACGGTGAACCGTTGCGTGCCAAAGTAAACCTGTCTTTTGTCCGAAGTCAGCCCTCCGAGATCACCGCCAGGTTTGCCGCCGGTCAGGCGGCGAAAGACAAGATGGTGGAAGTGAAGAGCGGAGAGACGCTGCCCTTCCTCTGTAACCGGGAATATGGCGATTCGACCATGGATGTGACAATCGCCAAGAAGAATGGATTACCCAATATACGAACCATCAAGCCGGGACAGAAGCTCCTCTTCCCTGCCCTGGAAAGTTAACAGATGAAACTTTATGGGAAAGAAAGCCGACATCGCACTATGCAGCATCTATAGCGGGGGAAACAAAATCCCCGACACGTATGAACTGATCTATGCCTCTATCCGTACGGAACTGAACCATATCGGGAAGGCAACGTTGGAACTGTATGCCGGTCATACGCACGAAGCACCTTTTGAGGTGAGCGACCACGATATATTCAAGCATGGATCTGACATCCGTCTGGAAATGAAGAACGATCAGGGCGCCGTTGTCCTGTTTGAAGGCTTTGTCGTCTCCACTGAATTGACGATAGAGCCCAATCGCCCCGATTTATTGACAGTGGAATGCAGAGATTACGCCTTCCTGTCCACATTGGGTCGGCAGAACAGAGTCTATGAGAAGGCTACGGATAGCGACATTATGCGGAAGATAATCGCCAACTATTCCGACCTCTCCCTGAAGGTTGAGGATACAGCGACGGAGCATCCCTCCCTGGTCCAGTATTACTGTACCGACTGGGACTTCCTGTTGTCGCGTGCCGATGCCAATGGTCTGGTCATAGCGGCTGCCGGTAAGCAACTCACGATCGGAAAACCCGATGTCGGCGCCTCGCCGGTTGCCGAGTTCCAGTATGGCGTGGATGTGTACGATTTCAAAGGTTCACTCTCACTCTCCGGGCAGTATGCGGACGTAAATGCTGTTGCCTGGAATTATACCCGGCAGGAACTGATGGAAGAAAAAGGACGGAAGCCCAACACAAATAAACAGGGCGACCTGACGATCGACGACCTGGCGAAGCGCAACAAAAACCAATTGCTACTCCAAACAGATGCCGCGATCGACAAGGCCTGCCTGAAAACGTGGGCGGATGCCATGGCATTGCGGACCACCCTTTCCCGTTACAGCGGTTCCTTCACTGTCGAGGGCAATGGTGCGGTAACGGCAGGATGTACGATCACCTTGAAAGGGTTGGGTAAACGATACGATGGCACCTTGTATGTCAGCTCGGTAGAACACATCCTCGAAGAAAACAGTTGGACGACCCGGATTGGTATGGGGTTGCCCCGTTACCACGTCGCCGAGCAACCGGATGTGGCGGCTCCCCTGGCGTCCGGCCTACTGCCGGGTATTCAAGGATTGCATGTCGGCATTGTCCGCCAGCTGCATGAAGACCCGGCGAAGGAGTATCGTCTCCTGGTGGAACTGCCTTTGTTGAACAGTGAACAGAAAGCCGTCTGGGCACGGCTGACAATGCCGTATGCGGGTACCGGTACCGGATTCTTCTTTGTGCCGGAAGTAGGCGAAGAGGTAGTAGTGGGCTTCTTTAACAACGATCCCTGCCACCCAGTGGTGTTGGGATGTATGTACAGCAGCAAGAAAAAGCCACCTGTTCCTTTGGAAGAAAAAAACAACCAGAAAAGGATCGTCAGCAAAGAAGGGCTGACGCTATCGTTCGACGAAGAAAAGAAAACAATCCTGATCACTACGCCCGGTGGTAACCTGGCCGAATGGAACGATGATACGAAAGCCATCCGCATCGTCGATCAGCAAAAGAATATGTTCCAGATGAACGACAAGGGGATCACCCTGCAGTCCGACAAGGATATTATCCTGCAAGCGAAAGGGAATATACAACTGGATGCCCAGCAAAAAGTGACAGTGACGTCCAAAGCCGATGTCTCTTTTGAAGGCACTAATGTGAAAGCTGCCGCCAAGGCGACAATATCGCTCAAGGGCAATGCGTCGGCCGAGTTGTCGTCTTCGGGGAATACGGTGGTAAAAGGAAGCATTGTAATGATCAATTAAGCCTGAATGATATGCCAAGTGCCGCACGAATAACAGATATGCATGTGTGCCCGATGCAAACACCGGGTATACCACCAATCCCCCATGTTGGAGGACCGATTATAGGCCCGGGAGCTCCCACCGTGCTGATCGGTAAGTTGCCGGCAGCCGTAGTAGGCGATATGTGTGCGTGTACCGGTCCGCCGGATTCGATCGTCAAGGGATCGGCCACGGTATTGATCGGTGGCAAGCCCGCGGCAAGAATGGGGGATATGACCGCCCATGGAGGAAGTATTGTGTTAGGCTGTCCGACGGTGATTATCGGCGGATAAAAAGAGATAAGCGTATGGAAACAAACAGACAAGGAGAAATAAGCAGTTGGTCTTTTCCGCCGGAATTCAATCCGGGGATCTATCCGACCCGTCTGGTGACCGGCGTGGAGAATATCCGGCAAAGCCTGGAGATACTCTTCTCTACACTTCCGGGCGAAAGGGTACATCGGGCAGACTACGGTTTCTCGTTTAAGGAGATTGTGTTTGAACCTGCGAACCTGGGTACGCGTACATTAATAGAAGATCGCCTTCGGCGGGCTGTAGAAGTGTTTGAGCCCCGTATCCGGATAGACCAACTGGCTATCGACGACACGGATATCGTCGAAGGCATCTGGAAAATATATATGGAATACACTATCCTACAATATAATACAACCGATCAAATCACTTATTCCGTACAGTTCTGATGAACAACAAAAGGCACCATATGGATAGTCCGGATCGTGCACAGTACCTGCAACGAGTCTGCCAAACGGATCAACTGGATGTGTTGGAGAGTAATCACTCCGCCTTATTCAGTTATCTGATGAAGCAGTCTGCATCCATTCCGCTTCCTTGTGGAGACGGAAAGGATTATTCGTTTGCCGCGTTGATGCGCTACCAGGCCTTGTTTATACTGGAAGCCATACAGGGTAGTACGGAAAAAGATGAGGGCAAGTTAAGGGAATTACTGGCCGTCTGGGACGAACAGTTACGCTATAGCCCCTCATTGAAGCTATCGCAGGTTGTTTCCAACCTGATAAAGAACCAGGTACCTGCCGGCGAGTGTATGGATATCCTTCGGGCAGGTTATGTAGAATTCAGGCAGGACATCACCCAATCCGGCATCAATGATCCGGCGTTGGCTACCCTGGATTCCTTTATCAGCAACTATGCCTATGTCGTATCCGGGTTTAACGGGTTATGGGGGCGCTTTGCCGAATTTTATGTGAAAAACATTTTACGCATTCGCCCTTTACCCATCCGTCCGGATCGGACCTGGCTGATGTTGACGAAAAGAGAGGATTCGCATGATGTCCTGATACCGGAGCATACAGCTTTTATTGCCGGGACCGATGAGAAAGGAACGGATCTTTGCTACTACAGCACAGAACCTGTCATGGCGACGGGTATGAAACTGCATGCAGTCTCTTCCGTCTTGTTCCAGCAAAATGTGTTGGTCGTCAATGGGAAGAAACTGCAATATGTCCAAACTATCCTGCAAAAGATGATCCAGCCGAATGAGCAGAAACAGCCCGTCGTACTGTTTGATACGAATGCCCATCGGGATGATGTCCATACGTTTATCCCAACCGGACTGATGATCGAATCTCCCCTGTTTGTATTGGAGGAAGGATATCGGGAGGTGATGCTCCGGTTGTATCTGACCCCCGAATCGGTCACCTTTTTCCAACGCTATGCGGAAGATCTGACAAATCGGGCAGACCGGACGAAAGATATCTATTACCGGTTACTGAAAGATACTTTTTACCTCGAGATTAGTACGGCAGGCGAATGGCGTCATATTCCTTCCTACGAATTGAAATATCATGCCGAAAGCGGGCAGGAACATTTCTGCATTTCTTTCCTATTACCCTATGATTATCCAGCGCCTGTTCCCTGCGAGGAGGAAGCGCATGGCATGAACACCCAATGGCCGTCTTTGCGGATACTGATCAACAGAGATGCCCCGATCTTCCCTTATACATGGGCGCGGCAACTATTTATCCACCGGCTGTCTATCGAGAACGATGTACGCGATGTCACTTCTCTGGAGGTCATCAACGAGCAGGGCAGACAAAATACAGATGCTTCTTTCTATCCATTCGGCGTACAGGGTGATAAAGGAGCCTGGATGATTGCCGGAAACTATGAAGCCGCCATCAAGCCGTTGACTGAGGTCCGGCTGACCTGCCAATGGCTGCAGCTACCACATGAAGTAGGCGGTTTTGCCTCCTACTATAAGGATTACGAGCAATCGATCGATAACACCTCTTTCCGCGTCAAGACGGAATACCTGAAAGAAAAAACCTGGGTGGAAAGCTCTCCCGTCCGGAGCAATCTCTTTGCCGTGCATGCCACTACCCGGACGTTGATACCGGAAAGCAGTCTTTCCTGGAACCTCCAAAAACAAATGCCGGCGTATGCACATGACCGTGCCGACTTTACCTATGGCAAAGTTCCGTCAGGCTTTATCCGTATGTCGCTGGATGCTCCGGATACCGGTTTTGGGCATTCGCTCTATCAACGCTTGTTTATCAATAGCCTGCTGAAAAGGGGGAATAAGGAAGAGGTAAAGTTGATACCGTCTCCCTATGTCCCCATGCTGGATGGCCTTACCTTACATTATAAGGCGGAAGAAACCATTCAGTTTGGAACCGGGTATGCACAGGGAAAGACACGCCTGTATCATATTGACCCGATAACGAAAAAAAATATACAACCGATCCAAAAGGGAACGTTTACGTTGGTCAATGGCCCGGAAGAAGAAGGATACCTGAAGTTCGCTTTTTCGGATATCATCGGATATCAAACGATCCGTCTGCATGCCGAACTGCTGCCTTCACACCATGAGTTTGAGAAGTCGGATCTGTTGCCCATCAAGTGGTATTACCATAACGGCCTTCAATGGATACGTCTGGCTGAAGAGGCTTTTCTGCAGGATACGACCGACCATTTCCTGAACAGTGGCGTGATAGAGATTCAGTTGCCCGCCCGTATCACGGAAGCGCAACTGGATGGCGACGGTTTATTCTGGCTGTATGCCGCTTTTGAGCGTAACTCACTGAATTATCCTTCTGTATTCGGATTTTTCCTGAATACCGTAGAGGTCGCAGCCCGGCCTGACGACCAGGCTGAAAATGCATGGGGGACACAGCGTCTTCCGGCGGGCACGATCAACCGTTTTCAAAAGGAACTGCCGGGTATCCAGTCGGTCAGCCAGTTGCGCCCCAGTCTGGGTGGCCTTGAACCCGAGTCACTTCAGCGCATGATCTTCCGGGCATCCAACCAGGCATTATTTCGTCAGAAGCCGGTTACCCCCGAAGATTATGAACGGATGGTACTGGAACGGTTTCCGCAGGTGGATAAGGTGACCTGCTTCCCTGCCTGTGATACGAAGAATGATGGACGTAAAGGAGTAGTAACCCTGGCTGTCATGCAGAAAAAGCCGGATATGCTGCTACCGTTATGCCCGTATGACCTGCTTTTTGAGATAGAACAGGAAATCAGCCACCATACAGCCCCATTTGTGCTTGTCGATGCCATTAATCCGGTGTTTGAAGAGGTGATGATCCGGTGTCATGTAACGCTCAAACCGGGTATCAGGCAGAACCTGTTCCAAAGAGATATAAAGCGAAGACTGGATCAGTATATCGCGCCTTGGATGGGAACAGACGATCTCCCGTCTTTTGGACATTCGATCCGGGTAGCGGATGTACAGGCCCTGTTGGAAAGCTGTCCGGAGGCAGACAAGGTTAACCATGTCTCTATCCTTGTCCTGATGACTTCTACGCAGAAAGCGACATTGGGGAATGCGAAGGTACAAAAACTACTGGAGTTTACGGATCAGAAGGCCTGGGTACCGATCCATCCCTCTCATCCCTGGTATATCCAGATTCCGGCCGCCGAACACCTGGTGTTTACCGGCTCTGAAACCGAATATGCCGAGCGGATTGGTACGGGTGAACTGGAGATTAGCAATACATTTATCATCAAAGATTAATACGATATGGGAACAAACAATGACTTTCAATGGAAAAGAACCCGGAATGAACTGAAGAAATACTTTGGAGCAGGACAAAAGCCTACGTCTGAGAATTTTGCCGAACTGATCGACTCCATGGTGAATATCGTCGACGACCAGGTGGAGGGTAAAATAGAATTGGTTTCGGCCGATGAACAGGATGTGGCTATCGCCTTCAAAAAGAAATCGTTGGATAGCAAGCCTGTCTGGACGATGGCAGTCAACAAAGAGAATGTATTGTCGGTCAGGAACGGGGCGAACGACTCTACAGTGTTGTCTTTCTACCCGGATAAACGGATCGAACTGGGCGATGGTACCGATGTCGTAGTCAAAGGAAAATTGCATGCCGATGCATTTGTGGGGAGTGCAAAGGGCACACGCACGTACCCGGCGGATGGACTGTGGCATGAGGTACTGGAAGGCTCAAAGGGTTGCAAAGCGTATGAGATCACGGCCGGATGCGAAGTCGGAAATTCGTTTGGATTCCTGTTCGTCAAGGCGGTTGCAACGCAGTATGATAACCTGCCGATCCGGGTAGTTATGACCAATTACAGTTGGCGTACCTTCTCCGGAAACCGTATACAACTGAAGTGGTTTAAAGAAGCAGACCGTTGCGTGTTGAAGATACGTACATGCAGGAAATACAGGGACGAGGTACTTATTAAAGTAACACTACAGGAATTATATTCATAGGATGACGGACTGGTCGGACATACGGTTTGAAGAGAACGGCGAGCGTTTGTATCCCTTTCTGCAAAAGCAGACAGCCGATCGCTTGTGCGCTTTGTCCGGAAAAGTCTGGACGGAACAACGTATGCATGATCCGGGCCTGACCATCAATGATGTACTGAACTATACCCTGACCGATTATGATTACCGGTTGCATTTCAACCTGGAAGACTATCTCTGCACGCCTCAGGAACAGATGAACCCGGAGTCTACCGGCTTGTTCAGTGAGACGTTGGTCTCTCTTTCGGGACCAGTTACCCCCGACGATTACCAGGCATTAGCCCTGAAACATATTCCCGAACTGCGGACGATCCGCTTCGAACCGTTGGCGGGTGCAGAACTGGCGGGTGTATACGATGTCTATGCCGAGATATCCTCCGGTCTCTCTGACGACGCACCGGATCAGATCCGGACAGCCATACAGCAGTTGTATAATGCAAACAGAAACCTGTGCGAAGACTTGCGGGATATCCATATCGTAGTATCCGGTGTTGAAACGGATAAACCCTTCCCGATCGATCTGTCCGTCTACCTGGATAAAGAAGAGGGCCTGAGCCTGCAAGGGACTTGCCGGGATGTGTATGAAACGATCCCTGTCCGGCAGGAATTCCCTGCCTTTTATGGCATCAATGACTGGGGACTGGCTCCGGAGGCGACTCCGCAGAGACGCCGGCAGGCGGAACAGTTGAAAGCGTATCTTTCCCTGTTCGACGCACTGCTGTCGAAAGGCTTGAACGAATTGAAGCACCTGCCCCGGTGGTTCCGTCTGAGTACAGACATCCCCGGAGGACGGGAAACCTTGCTTAAGGAACAGTTCCTGAATAACCTGGAACGAATGTATGGCGAAAATAGCAACCCCGCCTGCATGCTTACTGTTGAAGGATATCCGGAGAGCCGGGAAGAATCGATCGAACGGCGGGTGAATTTCCTGCGGAACATCCCTTATTGGGGTAGGGACCGGCATAAGGCCTCCCATAAGCATACGGGAAAACCCTTTGGGGTGGAACGATATCTCCAACAATTGTTTAGTTTGGCTCCGGATGAACAGGTATGGATTGTCGAGCATACTTTTTTCCGTGATCTGACGGAGCCGATCCGCAGTCAGGATTATGTACCGATCGAATTCCCGCTGGCTTTGCACCTCAGTGTCTTCCTCTATGGGGATACCAAACGGATGCGGACTGCTTCTTTCCGGAAAGGATTTACTCAAGCGTTGTTGAATCGGATGCCGGCCCATCTGGATGTAAATGTCTATTGGCTCGATGCGCAGGAGGCCGGTTCTTTCAGAGAGGTCTACGATAACTTCCGTCGGGAAATGTCGGAAGGGCATTTAGAAGTATTGAAAGGGTTTATCATCAACAAACGGGAGAAGGAGAAACAGATATGATTGCAATAAACCGCTTGTCGTTAGACTTTCAGGCAGATACATATGCCTTTGCCCGCGACCTGTATAAGGAGTGGGATGCGTTCTGTCGTCATTCGGTGGAAAAGGTGATCGACGATGTTTTGTCGCCTTTCGACCGGGAGGATGAGGTGATAGAGATTGAATGCCTGGAGGTTCCTGTCGGTGTCCTGACCGAAGAAGATTTCCATGACTCTTTTCCGGTGCAGTTTGCCCGTAGCCTCTATGAACAGTTTACGGCGTTCCTGCATCAGGCCGTCGGCTCCTCTGCCGTTGGGGTACGGATCACACCTGTCCTTACACGCCATGCCGAGTTGTTACTTTTCTTTCTTTCCAATGGCTATTTACCGTCCATGTTTGCCAATGAAGCGCATACTCCCTCTGCTTTGCTGGCGGCTGTGGTCGGATCAAAAGACCCGGGCTGGGTGTCTTCCCTGCGGCGGGAATGGCATCGGATGAGTCTGCGTGAACGGTTGGTGATGCAGTTTGCCGATGAAGAATTGCAACGGATTGTCGCCGCCTGCGAAGTCGAGAATGCCGCTTTTATCCAATCATTTACACATCATACGATCCATTGCCAGCCCCGGAGTTCGTATGCCTATATTCCACAAAGTTCTTACCGGACGGTGGTCTGGATACTGGTGCTGACCTATCTGATGAAGGAGGGGGACGGCTTCTTTAACCACAAGCAGTTCATCCTATATACGGTGCGTGAACTGGCTGCGCATTATAACCTGGACTATCTGGATATCCTGCGGGCATTGTTTGCCTATACCTCCGCTGTTGTCCCGGCGGATACCCGGACGAATAAACTGGCCGTGTTGCTGGAAGAGATCGACCGGACAGAACACTATTTGGTAGCTGCCAAAGGTGCGGCGGCGGATGGCTCTCTTCAGCCATTGTTGCCTGCAGGCAAGTCTTCCAGTCTGATCGGGAAAGAACAACAGATAAAACGATCATCTGTCGCAGACCGGTCATTCCCCGGAAGAGACAGGCAATTCGCTGAAATACCAGTTAATGCAGCAACCGAGAGTGAAGGGCTGACGGGACGGATTGATGTGCCGAATGCCGGTCTGGTCTTACTGGCGCCCTGGCTTCCCCGGTTGTTTGAACGGTTAAACCTGATGGAGGACAAGTGTTTTACAGACGATGCATCTACCGTCAAAGCCCTCTTTACCTTGCAACAGCTGGTGTATGACGAATGGGATGCCTTTGCCGAACACGAACTGGTACTGAACCGGTTACTGACCGGCTATACGGATACCGGCAAACCGTTACCGCGTGCGGTTGAACTGACGGATGCAGACCGTGCCAGTTGCCAATCATTGCTGGAAAGTGTCCGGCAAAACTGGCCGACCATGCAGAATACCAGTATCCGTGCTTTCCGGGAAGCCTTCCTGCAACGGAACGGTTTGTTGGAACAGAAAGAAAACCATTGGGTGCTGAAGATAGAGACGAGAGCGTATGATGTATTATTGGATACCATTCCCTGGACCTATACATCTGTTAAATATCCATGGATGGAAATGCCTGTCCATGTGCAGTGGAGATAAACTATTTAAAATTGAATCCATATGAAAACATGTAGAAAAATCAGTTTGTGCCTGGGGGTATTATTCATTCCTTTATTCGCGATATATGCGCAAATAGAAAAGCTAAAAATAGGTGAGGAATTAGATGTGATGCCAAAGCAGTTGATGTCAATACCGGTGGCAGTACAAAAAGCCGCCAATCAAAAGACGGCGGAAATGCTGGGTTGGAAAATCGATCCGGATGAACTAAAAGTATTGAGCCTGAGGAAACCGATCACTTCAATTAGCACATTGCAGCCTAATAGTAAAATGGAATACCTGGTGGATGGCATACAAATTCCTGATGCAACAACTTACAGATGGTTTACTACCCAGAATTATCCTTCATTTGTGATTGATTTGCAGCGTGTATGCAGAATCTACCAGTTTGTTACATATGATTGTCAGACACTGGAGCCCACTTTATATAATGTGCCCGCTTACAATATATATGTCGGCCTTGAGGATGCACTGTCTAATAATTGGAAGAAGGTACTGGGAGTAGGTGGAAGGGGAGCGGAAAAGATAAAGACGGACATGATTGAACCGGTAGAAGCCCGGTATATCCGCTATGAAGTGGCAGGGACTGTTTCCGGAGGCATCCGGATGTACGAGTTTGAAGTCTGGGGGGAAGAAATCAAAAAACAGGAAACGACCGATGTCACTATGCAATCGGCCATGAAAGACCTCCAATTGATTAGTTATGATAAACCGGTGATACCAGATATAACTAAAATGGAGGCAGATTCTTTACCCCGTTTAGGAAAAGATTTTTCCGGTTGGAAAGCGACTAAAACCTCCCCTTCTTTTATCGTGGATTTAGGGAAAGTCTATGATGTGAGCCGGTTTCAGCTTCTTTTTGGTGACGGGGTACCGAATTATACGATTTCAACGTGTGAAGATAATACGGATGGTTTTCAATGGAAACTGGCAGGGAAGAATACAGACCGGACCTGGTATCTGTCACGCACGATGGTCATCCAGCCTCAGAAGGCACGCTATGTCAAGTTTGAAACGGATGCGGCAGATGCCGTAATTACGCAGGTCAATGACTTTGAGGTATGGGGATGGGATAGCAAAGCCGTGGTGCCGCGTCAGTTCTTTACAATGAACTGGGTTTGGGTGGTGGTCGGCGTGCTGACAGCGGCACTTCTCATCTTCCTCCTCTTTATGTTTTTGCGGAGAAGCGATTTCCGCTTCTGATCTGCCGGGTAAGGCGTTACCCGGTTACTCTGTTTATTGATTATTGACACGGGCCATGGTGGGGGAGACCCCGGTGATCTTCCGGAACTGTTTCCCGAAGCAACTGGAGTCGGCATAGCCAATCTCCACGCTGATCCGGGAGATTGGCCAGTCGGGGTGCTGCTGCATCAACAGGCGGGCTTCTTCGATCCGGAGTTGGTTGATCCAGGTGTTGAAGTTCACTTTCATATGCGTATTGATGTAGATCGACACATACGTCCGGTTACTATTCAGTGCGCTGGCCAGGTCGTTGACCGTCACGCCGCAGGACGTAAAGCCCTTATGCATGACCCATCGGTCGATTTTGTCGGCTAGTTCGCTGTATGATGTGAGTACCGTTGCTTCCGTTGGTTCCAGTTCTTCTCCCAGGCTGTCCCGAAGGGCATGGAACGTCTGCGGATAGTTGATATACTTAATGGCAAAGCAGATATAAAAAACGGAATAAATGGCGATCATCACCAGTAAGAGGGTGTAGTTGAGGAACGAGAGGCATAACCCTACGTTGACCCCGACAGCGAGGGAAGCAAAGAAGGAGGTTCGTACCCAGTTCAGTTTCCTGACTTCTTCACCTGAGTAAAAGGCTTCCAATTGTTTGCGTGCCTGCATTTCTTCCCGCAGGAAGATAGCGGTATAATAGCACAACTGGAAAACGTAGAAGAGGAAAAACAGCCCGTTGACGATCCGGTGCATAGCTGCTCGGCCGGTCAAAGAGGCTGCCGCCACCAACAGGAGGAATACCCCGATCAGCAGAAGCTGGTAAAGTAGTTTGCGGCGGGTGGTAAACCGGGGATTCACCAGTGTGATCAGCGTGTAGGTAAACGCAAACGCCTGCAAAGAAGCGATACTGACGGTGACCGAATAGACCTCGGTCAGGTTGATGGATATCCCGGCACTTTGTGAGAGGATGGCAAAGAGGTTGCCGAAGCCCAACACAAAATAGGCAAAAGCCATCAGTTTGCGGGTGAACCGGTAATTGGCCAACGCTTCCGTGCGAGGTATAGCCACGAAGAGGAAACAGCATCCGAATATGATTGATATAACAGATGCGGTCAGGTCAAATAGTAGATAGACAAAAAGCATTCGTTCCATTATAATAGTAGAGTTATCAGTTGTCTGGTTAGTCAGGTTGTAAAAATAAAGAATATAGAATGAAGACACAAGAGAAAAAAGCAGAAAAAGTTGCGCAAGCCAAACAATCGGAAGTATTACCGCTCCGGCAAGCTCCTGCGGGTGAAGTGCTTCAGGCATATCGTGAAGGACAGCTTCATCGAAGTGCAGCTATTCCTGTGATGTCTTTCGCAGGGAATAGCGCTGCGAACCATACCGGGATGCCCGATCAGCTGAAGTCGGGCATGGAGCGTTTGTCCGGGTATAACCTGGACGGAGTGCGCGTACATTATAACTCGGATAAACCCGCCCAGTTACAATCATTAGCCTATACCCAAGGCACCGATATCCATATCGCCCCTGGGCAAGAACAACACCTTCCCCACGAAACCTGGCATGTCGTCCAACAAATGCAGGGACGCGTTTCACCTACCTGCCAACTCAAAGGAATCTCCATTAACGACAACAGCGGACTGGAACAGGAAGCCGACCGGTATGGACGGTTGGCTGTCGCAGGCGAGACGATGACCGAAGCTGTGAGTATAGCGCCAGCTCAGTTGCGGAGTGCAGGCGGCCGGCCGGTGGCACAGATGTTCAGGTTGGTGCAACCGGATGCGTATCATAATGACAATGGGAATGTAAACCTATTTTCAACACATTTTGTGACACATGGTGAAGGGAATCTATCGCCAAGAGGGAGTGTTAGAATTTCATCCAATGTTAATAAAGTAATGGCTATAAATAATAGACGAATTCTTTTCTTTCAATCCTTGTCTGATCTGGTTGCGTCGGGATTAGCCACTATTAATAATTATGCCACATATAATGGTTTTATATCTTCATTAGAAAGTCTTTTCAATCGTTCTGTAGATACAACGGAAGAACTAAGGTCTATTTATGTGGATCTTATCCCTGATCTCTTTGAGTTGAAATATAGATCATTTGCATATGATCATACAACTATTCATGCTGTATTGCATAATATGGGAGTGGCTGCTAAAAATATATTAAACGATCTGTATGCGGAGTATTTTAGTGTTTCCGGTCGCATAGCAGATCCTCAACGGCATGGAAAGCAGATGGGAGAGGAGGAATATGTTGTGGAAAAGATAAGTGGGAAAGACAGAAAAATGGGAGAAGCTTCAGGGAAAGGAAAGAATAAATTGTCCAGGGTGCCAAGTATCGTTGTAAATACCATACAATCAAATGCCCATTTCCCAATGTTGGTATCTGAGACAACTAAATTTGCCATAAATGCTGCCTTCCCGGAACCAAAGGAGGTGTATATGACAAGGGATGCAATGCGTGAAGCAAATGATATTCTCTATAATGAGGGAGAAGGCAGATACTCTCATTTGTACTCTGAAAATGCATCTGTGAAGATAAATGATGTAATGCTTTATAAATATAAACCGCATTTTGTAGGAGCATCGGATTCTATGGAATCTGCAAGTACAAATGCATGTGATGGAATGGTGAGAACATATTACCCGGGAGGCGTTGCAGGTAATTTAGCCGTAGGAAATCTTAAAACTGAACCTGATTCAAGAGTACCATGGCCTACTCATCATGCTGGAAAATTGTGTGAAGATGGCTCTGATACGCTTTCTTTGGAAAACGGAGCTAGATTTGGGTGGCTTCTTGAGCGAGGGGGTATAATTAATATAGGACGCACTGACTTACAAAGATTTTCACAAGAACTGAACAAGACTTGGTACTTCCGCATATACGGTTCTCAAGACTTGGGGCAAGATATTCGAAGTCAGACATTAGCTCGTTTTAACCCCATCGGCCAATGACCCCGCATATCCTCTACACCCAGCACTTACTGCATACCGCCGTGTCTTTGTACATCGGGCAGGAGAGTGCCTACGCCTCTATCCGGGACATCCCGTCGCCGGAGAGCGGCTGGCTGGCTTCCCTGGTGGGTGGGCGTGAACTAACGTTTGAAGAACGGGTGATCCTGCTGCTGGCGGTGATGCCGTATATCAGTCCTCAGACGTTGGATATCTTCTTTCTGCGGAACAAGTTGATGGACAGGGCGTATACCGAGTTCGGCGGGAAGCAGGGAGTGTCGCATACAGGCTTCCTGCCTACGGGAGAGACGGCTGCCTTTGTGCTGTCGTTGGGCGATCCGGAGAAGCGGCGGACGGTAACTTCGCTGCTGACCGACCCGACACATTGGTTTCGCACGACCGGTATCCTATACCTGGACGGACAGGGAGAAGGCGAGCCCTTCCTGAGCGGTCGCCTGCAACTGACGGATGATTTCAGCCGGAAAGTCCTCTACGGCATGACCGATCATCCGGTCTATAGCGCCGACTTTCCCGCCAAGCGGGTCACGACAGCGCTCGAATGGGACGAGTTAGTTCTTCCCTACGATCTGGCAGAAGGTATCAACGAGATCGCCGCCTGGCTGCAACACGAGCGGGAGATACTGGGGCGCTGGCAACTGGGACGCTTTGTCAAGCAAGGCTACCGTTGCCTGTTCTACGGTCCGCCGGGAACCGGAAAGACGCTGACCGCCACCTTGCTGGGAAAACGCTATGGTTTGGACGTCTTCCGTATCGACCTGTCGATGGTGGTCTCCAAATACATTGGCGAAACGGAAAAGAACCTGGCCCGTGTCTTCGACCGTGCCGAACACCGGAACTGGATCCTCTTCTTTGATGAGGCCGATGCCTTGTTCGGTAAACGTACGCAGACCTCCAACGCCAACGACCGCCATGCCAACCAGGAGGTAGCCTACCTGTTGCAACGGATCGAAGACTTTCCCGGCATGATCATCCTCGCCACCAATATGAAAGAGAACCTGGACGAAGCCTTTCTGCGCCGTTTCCAGTCCGTCGCCTATTTCCCGATCCCCGACAAAGCCCTGCGCCTGCGTCTCTGGCAGCAAATGACGCCGCCCGAATGGCTCCCCGTCGGCCAAAACCACAACCTGCTCCCCGTCGCCTCCGAGACCGAACTCTCCGGCGGTAGCATCGTCAACGTCATCCAACGCTGTGCCATCAAACTCTTCCAATCCGGCAAACTAACCCTCGACACCACTATCCTGCGCCAAGCCATCACCAAAGAGCAACTCAAGGAAGGCAAGATCGTACGATATGGGTGACACCCTATTTTACCACAAGGTTACCTTTCCTAAGGAACCGAGTTCCAGGCTGGCCTTAATGCCCATCGCGCGGAATACTCTGCCTATAGTAGAAAAAGTAAGATTTTTGCCACTCTCTATTTTGGATATCTGAGCGCGTTGTACCCCAAGCAACTTAGCTAAATCTTCCTGGGTGAGATTCTTAGACTGGCGGGCTTGCTTAATGGCTTCACCCAACAAGAAAGAGTGAAGATCGGATTCATACTTGTCACGTTTGGGAGTCTCTTTTTCCCCCATGAACTGATCCAGTATCTCATCATGTGTAATCAATTCCATCTTAGCCATAATTACTTTCTTTTTAGTTCGAAATACGTTGCTCTTATCTCTTCTGCTTTTGCTATTTCTTTAGGAGGCGTCTTGTTCGTTTTTTTTACAAAACCATGTGTGGCTATTACCAAAGTGTCTTCTTCCGTATCCCAAAAAGACAGTAGCCTATAGGAAATACCATTGTACAAGGTTCGAAATTCCCAGATTTCTGAATCGCCCATTTTACAGAACAACTCCTTATCCATTACCAGCATGCTCTTTCCGATATTGTAGATAATCTTATCCCTGACTTTTGTAGGTAAAGACTCCAAAAAGGACTGAGCTTCTCTTGTATATAGGACTTTAAATCTTGGCGTTATTTCCATATTCTATAAGGTTATGGTACAAAAGTACGAAAATAGTTCCATATGTGGAACTATTCCGGCGGATTTATCTTTCCGGGCACATGGGGAGCCCCTACACCGGCCTTTGCTTCCGCCGAAAATCGGGCCAATCTCAAAGCCCGGTAGAAGGTAATATTCAGATTTGTCCGAATCTGAAGCTATTTTGCAACGACACGGCTACCAGCAATAGTTTCATTAGGATGAAACTGTTTGTTTCACCTATTGAAACTGTCTGTTTCACCGTTTGGAACTCGGAGTTTCACCCTATGAAACTGAAAGTT
>JAVBUR010000088.1:0-44572 GCA_031555145.1 Tannerellaceae bacterium
GGTTCCCGTAATCACATAGTCGGCGATCGTGTTGATCGGTGCGTTCGGATCGTTGTTCACCGAGATGATGATCGAACTTTCCTGCATACCGGCGATGTGCTGGATCTGGCCTGAGATACCGCAGGCGATATAGAGTTTGGGACGAACTGTGACACCAGTCTGTCCGATCTGCCGTTCGTGTTCCGAGTAACCGGCATCCACAGCGGCACGCGAGGCGCCTACTTCACCACCGATCGTGGCAGCCAGGTCGTGGAGCAGCTGGAAGTTTTCCTTCGAACCTACACCGTATCCGCCAGCCACAATAATGGGCGAGCCTTTGATGTTGGTCTTGCTCTTTTCCATCTGGCGGTCGATGACGGCGACAACGAAGTCGGCGTCTGATACGTACCCGGCTACGTCGTAGGTCTTCACTTCACCCTGGTGGGCGGCGTTGACGATCTCTTTCTTCATCACACCTTCGCGCACGGTTGCCATCTGCGGACGGCAGTCGGGGTTAATAATCGTGGCGACGATGTTACCACCGAAGGCCGGACGAATCTGATACAACAGGTCTTTATACGTTTTGTTTTCTTTCTTTTCTTCGTGGTCGCCGATTTCGAGCGACGTACAGTCGGCGGTCAATCCACTGCCGAGGGCGGAAGAAACACGAGGACCCAGGTCGCGGCCAATGCTGGTAGCGCCCATGAGTGCGATCTGCGGTTTTTCTTCTTCAAACAGTTTCACGATCACCGAAGTGTGGGGCAGTGAGGTGTAGGGATACAGGCGCTTGTCGTCAAACACGTGCAACACATCCACCCCATAGGGGAATACCTGAGCGGCGATACCGTCCAACTGATGGCCTACGGCTACAGCTTCCAGCTTACAACTCAGGGTAGCAGCCAGGCCGCGTCCTTTGGTAAGCAACTCCAGACTGACATCGGCTACGATGCCGTCTTCTATTTCGCAGTATACAAATAAGTTGTTCATATCGTCCTTATCCAATGGTATGATTCAAAATTAATTCGCGCATCAAGCCGTCGATGGCATCGTCGGTCGGTTCGAGCGTCATGTTCTCTTTGGCCTGGAAGATGACGTTCTCGATCTTCTTCACCTTCGTCGGTGAACCGGAGAGACCGCAGAGTTTGGTGTCGGCGTTGACGTCGGCTACGCTCCATTCCGTGAGGTTGAGGTAGGGGCGGGCGTCGAGCAGTTCCATATAGTCGGAAGCCGCTTCCTGTTTTTCGGTCACGGTCTTCGCGTGTTTGTATTTCTGGATAAAACGGGCGTTACGCGGACGGCAGTCGGCAGCCGAACCATTCACGGTTACGACCAGCGGGAGTTTGCCTTCAACCGTTTCGACACCGCGTTCGAGACGGCGTTTCACGGTGATCTTTCCGTCTTTCACCTGTTGTATTTCTTCGGCATAGGTGATCTGTGTCAGGCCGAGCTTTTCAGCTACCTGCGGGCCTACCTGTGCGGTGTCGCCGTCGATGGCCTGGCGTCCGCAGATGATCAGGTCATAGTTTTCAATCTTGCGGATAGCCATCGAAATGGCATACGATGTGGCTAACGTGTCGGCGCCGGCAAATGCACGGTCGGTCAACAGATAACCGCCGTCGGCTCCGCGGTAAAGTCCTTCGCGGATGATCTCGGCAGCACGTCCCGGCCCCATGGTGAGCAGCGTCACAGTCGTTCCGGGATGTGCGTCTTTCAGGCGCAGGGCCTGTTCCAACGCATTCAGGTCTTCCGGGTTGAAGATGGCGGCGAGGGCGGCGCGGTTCACCGTTCCGTCAGCTTTCATCGCATCTTTCCCCACGTTGCGCGTGTCCGGAACCTGCTTTGCTAAAACAATAATTTTTAAACTCATATGTAATGATATATTAGATTGTTCTAATCAGTTTTACCCCAAGGTATCATTTAGTCGGGTGCAAAAGTAATCAAACATTCTATACGACAAAAGATTTTAACACAAGATAATGCACACTTGCGACGCTTTTGAGCAACGAAAGCGCCGAAACACCCTGCTCAAAGCCCAACAAAAAAACTTTCATTTTCTGCAAAAACTGAAACTCCGGCAAGGTGTCATTTGTAAAAACGGCTCTTTTTCCTCCCTCCTCAGCTACTCTTCCTTTTTTTGATTCCAAACTCCACCGCACTGCCTGCCAGCGAATTACGGTGGACTCTATAGAAAAAAACTCCACCTTGATTCCACAAAAACATCCACAACCTGATTGTTCAATCATCTGGCTATATTTGTTTGAACAACTACCTATAGTTGACAGAACGTTCGCCTATGGTCGTTTTTCGCCTATGGTCGTTTTGCATCTAAGAGTTTGTCTATCTGCGCCTAAGAGTTGTTTCATCGACATCTAGATGTTGTTGTAACGGTATCTAGACGTTGTTGCAACGACATCTAGGCCTAGATTCAGCAACGTGTACACATTGATTTTGGAAGTGTACCCGTGGATGTCGGGACGCCGATTCTACGATTTTTTCCGGTGGAGTCAGCGTGGAGTTTTTTTCTATAGAGTTCACCGTAATTCGCTGGCAGGCAGTGCGGTGGAGTTTGGAATCAAAAAAAGGAAGAGTAGCTGAGGAGGGAGGAAAAACACCACGGTCTGTCTAAAAAATCACCGTTATGATTTTTTCAAACGTCATCGTGTTTGTGAACGAACGCGATGATAATCGTTCAGGAACGTCATGATCTTTTTTGTGGCGATTGGTAGATTGGGAGATATCGGAAGCAGACCTCGCCAAATCCAGGCCTGCGACTCACTTCCGCGAGGCCTGCATGTCAGCCGGCTGGCTTGTGCATCTCAACCGGCTGAGGCCTGCGCCTCTATTTACTTTCCGGCCAAATCTGTAGATTCAGGTACGGGCGGACATGAAATTGTTCGTACCTTCGCCCTGTGGTTCGCAAGATTATACATATAGATATGGATGCCTTTTATGCTTCTATCGAGCAGCGAGATCATCCCGAGTACCGGGGTAAGCCGGTGGCGGTGGGCTATCCGGAGGCGCGGGGCGTGGTGTCGGCTGCCAGTTACGAGGCGCGGCGTTACGGTATCCGTTCAGCTATGCCCTCGACCACGGCGTTGAAGCGTTGTCCGTATGTGATCTTCGCCCCGCCGCGGTTCGAAGTGTATCAGGAGGTAAGCGACCAGATCATGCAGCTCTTCCTCGAATATACTGACTTGGTGGAGCCGCTTTCGCTCGATGAGGCTTTTCTGGATGTGACATTCAACCACAAGCAGCAATCGTCGGCTATTTTTATCGCCAAAGAGCTAAAGAGGCGCATCAAAGAAATAACCGGATTAACGGCTTCCGCAGGTGTCTCTTTCAATAAGTTTTTGGCGAAGATAGCGTCCGATTATAACAAACCAGATGGCCTTTTCACTGTCCTCCCCAAAGATGCCGAAGCGTTTGTGGAGAAACTGGAGATCGAACGCTTTTTCGGCGTTGGTAAGGTAACGGCCGAGAAGATGCATCGCCTGGGTATCCACACTGGCGCTGACCTGAAACGCCACAGCGAAGCCGACCTGGTGCGCCTCTTTGGCAAGGCCGGTTATATGTATTATGCGAACGCTCGTGCGATCGACGACCGTGAAGTGAATCCGCACCGCATCCGTAAATCCCTCGGCGCCGAGAATACCTTCGATGTCGATCTCGAACAGTCTACCAAACTCATCCTCGAAGGCTATCATATCGCCCGCCGTGTATGGGAGCGCATGGAAGAGAGCCAGTTTCGCGGACGGACCATAACGCTCAAAGTAAAGTATGCCGACTTTGAGATCAACACCCGCAGCCGCACCCTGCACGAACCGGTTACCGACTTCCATGTCTTTTGGGATACGGCCCGCGACATGCTCAAACAAGTCGATACGACGGAAAAGAAGATCCGCCTGCTCGGCTTCTCCCTCAGCCATGCCGACGACGACGGCCCCGCTCCGTTGCAACCGATCCAGCTCAGGTTGAAGTTCAAGCCATGATGGGATTTCTATCCTCTTTGGAGGTAAAGTTGAGAGATCAAATTGCCCGGTTCGAAAAAGATATGTAACTTTGTTTTCACAGAGAGTTCACCGACATGGTGTTTTATTGGAAATCACTATAATTGTTTATGCGTTTATAAAGTATTCCGCCAATGTCACAGATCGAGCAGTTTAACGGCCTATATACGAAGTATTATAAGAAGGTATATGGCTTCTCCCGAATATATGTACGCAACGATCAGATTGCGGAGGATATAGCGGCAGAATCACTGATTAAGCTATGGGAAACCATGAGAAAGGAAACTGTAGAGAATCCTTTGGGCTTATTATTGACCATACTTAAACATAAATCCCTGGACTATCTGAAAAAACAAGCCAGCATGGAAGAGGCTTTCGAAACAATGGCAGCATGGCAACAGCGGGAACTGACCATTCGTATATCCACCCTTGAGGCCTGCAATCCGGATGATATTTTTTCTGAAGAGATACAGACGATCCTTGCCCGTACCTTAGACGCACTTCCTACCCAAACCCAAACCGTTTTTAGGATGAGTCGTTTTGAACAGCGATCCGGAAAAGAAATTGCTGAAGCGTTAGGCATTACCGTCAAGGGTGTCGAATACCATATAGCCAAAGCATTAAAAGCCTTACGCACCTCCCTGAAAGATTATTTGCCTCTGTTCTATTTTCTGTTTTTGCACTAAAAGTAAGATAGCCACTAGGGAACTACTTCCTGCTACCGTCTTTATTATATAGCAGAAATAGTATCCTATGAACGATGCATTATTGCAATTATATTTAGAAGGGCGTACCACCGATGAGCAATCACGTTTGATCACGGAATGGTTGGATGCTGACGATGCGCATATGAAACATTATCAGCAGCTATGCCGTTTACATGCCATCAGTTACTGGCATGAGGAGTCTGAGGATGTTACAAAAGCGCTTGAAAAGAAGACGAGACGAAGGACTATCTGGCAAGAAGCCCTAAAAATAGCTGCGATTTTTATCTTAGGATTTGCGTTGCATCATTGGATAAATCTGTCGTCGAAGGAAACGGATGTCGTTATGCAAACGATCCATGTGCCTCCTGGACAAAATGCACAACTTACGTTGGGCGATGGGTCTAAAGTCTGGCTGAATGCCGGTAGCACACTGAATTTTCCGAGCCGCTTTGCGGAAGGTAAACGACAGATCAGTCTCGATGGGGAAGGTTTTTTCGAAGTGGTAGCCAATAAAGATAAACCATTTATAGTTTCTACATCTAAGTATGATATCAAGGCTTTAGGCACTTCCTTCAATGTAAAGGCCTATAAGAAAACGACGGAATTCGAAACGGCATTGTTAACGGGGAAAGTAGAGATATCCGACCATGCAACCAATCATATCACTTCGCTCGATCCGAATAAACAGGCAGTACTCATAAATAACAAGCTGTCGGTCATTCCCCTCCATCATTTGGATTATTTTCTGTGGCGCGAAGGTATTCTCTGTTTCGATGAATCGTTGCCTGATGTGTTGAAAAAACTGGAATTGTATTTTGACGTGCGTATTCAAATAAATAACAAAACTGCTTTACAGGGTAAACATTCTGCAGGTAAATATCGATCAAGAGACGGTTTGTACCATATTCTGGAGGTATTGCAGATTACACATCATTTTGTGTATACAAAAGATGAGGAAAATAATCTGATCATTATCAATTGATCTTCTCAAAGCCTCAATGAGAGGCTGGTGGCGTTGATTTTTTACATAAACTATATTGTTAAACCTGTTAAATCTAATAGCCTATGACATAGTGATAAAGAGTAAATGAGAAACCGGCAAGCGCTCCAACGCTCACCGGTTAGGGTTAGAACCCCGACCTTAAAAATAAATCGAAGTACTAACAAGAATTATATACAAAATTATGAATTATATTTTGTGCAGACAAGCTATACCTGAAATTAAGCATATATTTCGTATTATGAAGACCACTCTTATTGCTTTGTTTACATGTATTTACACTCTTTTTGCGGTGGAAGCCAGTTCGCAGAATGCAACAGTGTCTATACGTGTTACTAACTTTACTCTCCGAGAGGTAATCCATGAAATAGAAAAGCAAACCGATTACTTATTCGTGTATGATAAGAACGAAGTAAATGTAAATCGACGAATTTCTCTGAAAGCTGATAACGAATCTGTTGCTGATGTGTTAGCTAAACTATTTACAGGAACAGATGTGGAATACAAGTTTGTAGGCAAAAACATTACGCTTATTAAGCATGTGGTAGAACCTGGAAACAGCAGTATCAGTCAGCAGTCCTCTAAAACCGTGACGGGTACGGTATTAGACCAATTCGGCATATCGATTATTGGTGCCAGTATCGTTGAAAAAGGGACAACCAATGGAACGATAAGCGATCTGGACGGAAAATTCTCTCTCTCCGTGTCCCGTAATGCCACATTGAATATCAGCTATATAGGATATGTTACACAGAGCATACAGATAGTCAATCAAACCACTTTGGCGGTTACCTTGGTAGAAGACACACAGGCCTTGGACGAAGTAGTGGTTATTGGTTATGGTACGGCTCAAAAGCGTGACTTGACCGGTTCTGTCTCCCGGATTAAAACGGATGATATTGCCACGCAAGCGCCCCGAAACGTACAAGACCTTTTGCGCGCCAATGCAGCAGGGCTGAACATTGGATTCTCTACCGATGCAAAGGGTGAAGCTGATATGTCTATCCGCGGTAAGGGAACATTATCTGCCGGCAGTTCTCCATTGATTGTACTTGACAATGTTATTTACGAAGGTGCACTGTCGGATATTAATCCCCAGGATATTGCCAGTGTAGATATTCTCAAAGACGCCAGTGCTGTGGCTGTGTATGGTGCCAAATCGGCTAACGGTGTGATCGCCGTTACGACCAAAAGGGGGAAAACCGGTAAACCGGTGATCAGTGTCCATGCGAATGTCGGGGTGGCGAATAAAGCCAGTCAACCTAAACTGCTGGATGGAGAAACGTTCATGACCTTCCGTCAGGATTACAATGAAGGGCGTCAGTCGGATGCTTACCTGGCGAAATACCCACAGATATATGTCGATCCGTTCAAATTGAACGGTGTCAGCCAGTTGGACTGGTATAATTACACCCAGAGCACACCCGTGACCTCTGTGACGGATGAGCAGTTGACGACCCAATGGTTGTCGCGTCTTAATTTCGCGACACCCGAAATAGAGAATTATATGGCCGGGAAAATTACCAAATGGGACGACCTGGTCTTTCAAACGGCCATCTTGCAGGACTATACCGTCAGCGCATCGAATACGACCGACTATATATCACAATACTATTCGGTAGGTTATTCTAACCGTGAAGGTATCGTGGTTGGCGACCAGTATGAGGTAGTTCGTGTCCGTGCCAATCTGGAATCTAAAATCACGTCTTTCCTTACCGTAGGGGTGAATGCACAATTTGCGACCCGCAACGAAGGATTCCTGGCAGCCGACTGGGGTGGTATGGTCTATTGTACACCTTATGGATCGAACAACATGGATGATCCCGACAGCCAGTATCGGAGGAGTCCGAATGGCTGGGGTGGAGACTGCCCTAATCCTTTTTATGCCAACGCATATACAGACAGGTATGACCGGAAAAACAACATCAATGCGAATCTGTTTGCCAAACTAACGCTCCCGTTAGGGATTGAGTATAAGGTGAATTTTATTCCTTATTACCATTTTTCCGATTATTACAACCACCAGTCTTCAAAGAGTGAAAGCTGGGCCGGAAATGGGGGTAATTCGGAAAGAACATCTGCCCGGAGATACAACTGGCAGGTGGATAATGTGGTGAATTGGAAACGTGAATTTGCGAATATCCACAGAGCCGAAATCACCTTGTTGGCCAATGCTGAGAAGGCTCAATACTGGAGAACAACGGCCAATGCCAAACAATACTCACCCAACGACATCCTGAGTTACCATCGCTTGCAGGCTGGTACAGTACCCACCGTTTCAAGCGAAGATACCTACCAGACGGGGGCTGCCTTAATGGCTCGTGCATTCTACTCCCTGCATAACAGATATATGCTCACAGCCTCTGTACGCCGGGATAGCTATTCAGGGTTCGGTAAACAAAATCCACATGCCGTATTCCCGTCGGTAGCGCTTGGTTGGACCTTCTCCGAGGAAAAATTCATGGATGCAACAGATGGTTGGCTGGGTTATGGGAAATTACGTGCGACATGGGGTGTAAACGGAAACCGTGACATCGGGATGTATGCAGCCCTCTCCGATTTGACCTCAAGTTCAATGAACTATAGTGACCAGTCGGGAAATGTATATACCTCTTCACAGATCTACGCAAACAGAATGGCTAACCATAAACTGAAATGGGAACGGTCGGAAGCATATAACTTTGGCTTGGACTTCTCCTTGTTCCATGATCTGTTGAGTGGTACCGCCGAGTTGTACTTTGCAGAGACCAATGACCTGCTGGTCAACCGGGCATTGCCCAATCTTACCGGCTTCTCCAGTGTGACCTCCAATCTGGGGAAAGTAGGCAATACCGGTTTCGAACTGTCATTGAATGCGAAAGTGTTGAAAACCCAAGACTTCCAATGGGATATTACAGGAACCTTCTCCATGAACCGCCGCAAAATCAAGACGCTATACGGTGATATGGAGCACCTCCTTGACAGCCAGGGTAATATAATTGGGCAGAAGGAAATTGATGACCCGGATAACGGTTGGTTTATTGGCCAGGATCCTGATCGCATCTGGTCGTACGAACGCTTGGGAGTATGGCAACTTGACGAAGCCGAAGAGGCGGCTAAATACGGTTGTCAACCTGGTGACTTCAAGTATAAGGATCAAAACGGCGATGGTGTGATGAACCGCGAGGATAATGTGTTCCAGGGATACAAAACACCCCGTTACAGGTGGTCTATGCAACATAATTTCAAGTATAAAGCCTTTAGCCTCTCGATGATGTTTTATTCGTATTGGAATTATTATGGTTCTTTCAACCGGGCAGCCAATAATAGTGATGGTTTCCCCGACCGCACATCCAGTTATGAATTCCCCCGTTGGACAAGTACGAATCCCATCAACGATTATGCTCGTATCGGTTCCAAGAATATTGGCACCAACTGGGTGGATAAATCATTTATCCGTCTCGAGCATGTGACGTTGTCGTACGATCTGCCGAAGAAAATGTTGCAATCGTATTCCGTACAGGGACTTCAGCTCTCAGTGGGTATACAGAATGCCGGAGTTTGGTCGCCCAATTGGAATTTCTGGGATCCGGAAAACGGAAGTCTATCTCAGCGCATCTTGAATTTTAGTCTTAATTTGACATTGTAAATCACATAAATGATTCGTAATATGAAATACAATAGAATACAAAGCATATGTTGGACAGCGTCGTTGGCTTTATTGTTACTGAGTGGATGTAGCGACAGCTGGCTGGAGCCCAAACCCCTTTCGTTTTATACGCCGGAGAATGTCTACATAGATGCCGAAGGTTTTGATGCCGCATTGGCTGCCTGTGAGCGATATATGCGCGAAGAATTTACAGGGGATGGAAAACCGAGTATCACCGAAATGATCCTGTCGGATATTTCTGTAGAAGGAACCACCGATAAGGCGGGTCCCCAAATGGATATAGACAAAACATTGTTGCCGGACGCCAGTTTGAATAATATGGATTTTACCCGTGTTGGTTGGTATTGGCAATATGGCTATAAAACCATCAGTATTGCGAACGTGATCATTTCACGTATAGATGATGTCACATTTTCGAGCGCGTCAGAACGCGACAGGATATTGGGACAGGCGCTCTTCCACCGTGCCTACTGGTATTACAAACTGGTACATCAATTTGGCGATGTCCCCTTCTGTGACGGTGAAATTGCCGAGCCAAAGACCGACTTTTACAGCCACGACCGGTGGAGCATTCTGGAACGCCTGAAGAAGGATCTGGAGTATGCCTATGGCAAAGTACCGGATACGGTGGATCGTGGACGGGTCAGTAAAAGCGCTTGCGGCGTCTTATTGATGAAAGTCAATATCTGCTTGGGGCAATTTGATGCCGCCATACAGATCGGGCAGTCGATTGTAGCCACACACCCTTTGATGACGCAGCGGTTTACCGCCAATCAGACCAAAGCGAATACGAACCTGATGTGGGATTTGCACTCTGTGGAAGCCAAGATAGACCGGAGTAATACCGAGGGCTTGATGTACGTCGTGTCTTATCCGAACGTGACGGGGTCGGTAAGATCACAATTGGGGCGTGATGTGATACCTCGTATTGTTGGTGTCACCACGCCGGATGGCAAAACAGGCATCCTTTTCACAGACGTTGTTGAACCACAGTATGAAATCGGTCATGTATACGGGCGAGGTATCGGTCGTGCACGTTCCACCAATTACTACCAGTATACCATCTGGACTGAAAAAGAACGGAACGATATGCGTGGTATATACAACCGCGATAGCTGGAAAAGCCCGGCTGATGTCTGGTATAACGACCCGGCACTGAAGAAAAGCGGCAATCCCTGGTACGGGCAGAATTTGGTGAAGAACCCAGCAATGTCAGTCGAAGACTCCATTCGTTCCTGGTACCAGTGGCCGGTTTACAAAACAGTCGTGCCTGATCCGACGCAGGCCTATGCCAATCAGTGGGGAGGTGAAACATCGTTGTATATCTACCGTTCGGCAGAGGTTTATTTGCTCATGGCTGAAGCCTATTATTGGAAAGGCCAGCCCTCCGAAGTCGCCAGCATGCTGAATGTGGTGCGGACACGCGCCGGCGCTGATCCATTGACGGCTGCTGACGTGAATATCGGAGCCATCCTTGACGAACGTGCCCGTGAGTTGTATTGTGAAGAAAACCGAAAATCGGAAATCACCCGTATCGCTTTCACCTATGCCAAGACAGGCAAGGCGTGCGAATACTTCGGTGGACGCACATACAGTTTGACGAATATTTCCGGCCCCGGTGGGGTTAACTCCAATATCAAGCAGGAAGGTGTCAACTTCTATTGGGATTGGGTGAATCTCAAAAATAATTTCTACAATAAAGGTGTTTCACACCGTTGGGCAGAGTATAAGATCTCTGTGCATCATATTTTGTGGCCTGTTCCGGCATCAGCTATCAATGCAAATACAAAGGGTGTAATCAATCAAAATGTAGGTTATCCGGGTGTAGAGAACAACGTACCGGTATTATCCGTATCTTTGAGTGAATTGCCATATTAAACTAATAAGCATATGAAACACTTTATTTTATCCATCGCACTTCTATTAGTGGGCCATTTTTCTTTTGCACAGGCGCTGATAGAAGGTATTCATTATGACGAGTCGAAGGTGCCCAACTTTACTCCGCCCGATCCGTTGACCTTCAACGACGGGACGAAGGTGGCGACGACCGAACAGTGGGAAAACCAACGTCGGGCGGAAATACTGGAATTTTTCTACTCGCAGGTGTATGGCCGCACGCCGGCCGACAAGATTGAGGTAAGTTATGAAACCTTGTCGGAAAATCCAAAATTCCTGAATGGCAAGGCTACCGGCAAACAGGTGAAATTCACATTCACCAATGGTGTCAAAAAGCACGAAGCCATCCTGTTGCTGGTACTCCCTAACTGGGTGAAAGGAAAGGTGCCGGTGTTTGTGTCGTACAACTATAAGGGGAACCATAGCACTTGCCTCGAACCTGATGTCGAATATTCGCCTCTTTTCAGAGAACTGAAGGCGCCGAACCATCCCGATTGGAAACGTGGATGCCAGTCGAATCGTTGGTGCTACGACAAGATCCTCGACCGGGGTTATGGTATCGCTACGATGTTCTATCAGGATATCTATCCGGACAGACCCGATAAAGAAGAACTGGGCATTGTGTCGCTGTTTCCGGGTTACAAGCCCGGTGAGAAAGCGCCTGACCAATGGCAAGCCTTAGGTGCATGGGCCTGGGGGTCGAGCCGTATCGTAGATTACCTCGAAACCCAGCAGCAGGTCGATCTGGATAAGCTCATCGTCATGGGGCATTCGCG
This sequence comes from Tannerellaceae bacterium, assembly GCA_031555145.1. Taxonomy (GTDB): domain Bacteria; phylum Bacteroidota; class Bacteroidia; order Bacteroidales; family Tannerellaceae; genus JAJDIA01. Next base: position 12,015 of record JAVBUR010000088.1, read on the forward strand.
GCAGGGGAAAGCGGCTCTTTGGGCCGGTGCACAAGACAAACGCTTTGCAATTACGATCTCCAACGACTCCGGATGCGGGGGTGCGGCTATGTCCAAGCGCGTGTATGGTGAGAATATTGCCCGTATCACAAGTGTATTCCCTCATTGGTTTTGTCTGTCGTTCAATCAATATGCCAATAACGAGGCCAGCCTGCCTTTCGACCAGCATGAGTTGGTGGCATTGATGGCACCACGCAAGGTGTATATAGCCAGTGCGGTCGAAGATACGTGGGCAGATCCGAAAGGTGAGTTCCTTTCAGGCTATTATGCCGGACCAGTGTACGAGTTGTACAATCTCCGGGGATTGGGCACTGATATACAACCTCCCCTTCATCAGCCGATCAGGAATGATGTAGGCTACCATGTCCGGGCGGGTGTACATGATGTAACCGATTACGACTGGATCAGTTTTATGGATTTTGCCGACAAACATTTCGGTAAAGTGAAATAGTTGTTGACTTCTTATAAAGACGCCCTGGCATATGGTAACGTATGTCCAGGGTGTTTTTTATAACGCTTATTCACAGAAAGTGAGGCTTTTTACCAACGGGTTACCGAAAAAATCATTTACTTTGCATCTTCAATAAAAGACTGATATATATAATAAGGTAATCTGTATGGCACAGGAAGATGTATTTAAGAAGCTGGTCTCGCACTGCAAGGAATATGGGTTTGTGTTTCCCTCGTCGGAAATCTATGATGGATTAGGCGCAGTGTACGACTACGGGCAGATGGGTGTAGAACTGAAGAATAACCTCAAAAAGTACTGGTGGGACAGCATGACGCTGTTGCACTCGAACGTGGTTGGTATCGATTCCGCTATCTTCATGCACCCGACTATCTGGAAAGCTTCCGGCCACGTGGACGCGTTCAACGACCCGTTGATCGACAATAAAGACTCCAAGAAACGTTATCGCGCCGATGTGCTTATTGAAGACCATCTGGCAAAGATCGAAGAAAAGATAAACAAAGAAGTAGAAAAAGCCGCCAAGCGCTTTGGCGACTCTTTCGACGAAGCCCAGTTCCGTGCCACCAACGGCCGCGTACTGGAATACCAGGCCAAATGGGACGAAATCCATACCCGCTTTGCCCAGGCATTGAACGACTCTAACCTCGAAGACCTGCGTCAGCTGATCCTCGACTGTGAGATCGCCTGTCCCATCTCCGGCACCCGCAACTGGACGGAAGTACGTCAGTTCAACCTTATGTTCGCTACCGAAATGGGATCGACTGCCGATGGCGCCACGAAGATCTACCTCCGTCCTGAGACGGCACAGGGTATCTTCGTCAACTTCCTCAACGTACAGAAGACCGGCCGTATGAAGATACCTTTCGGTATTGCACAGATCGGTAAAGCCTTCCGTAATGAGATCGTAGCCCGTCAGTTCATCTTCCGTATGCGTGAGTTCGAACAGATGGAAATGCAGTTCTTTGTCCGTCCGGGTGAAGAGATGGAATGGTTCAATCAATGGAAGTCAGCCCGACTGAAATGGCACAAAGCCCTCGGACTGGGCGATGCTAAATACCGCTACCACGACCACGAGAAGTTGGCGCACTATGCCAATGCCGCTACCGATATCGAATTTGAAATGCCGTTCGGCTTCAAGGAAGTGGAAGGGATCCACAGCCGTACCGACTTCGACCTTTCGCAGCATGAGAAATTCTCCGGCAAGAAGCTCCAGTATTTCGATCCCGAGCTGAACCAGTCCTATACGCCGTATGTGATCGAGACGTCGATCGGTGTAGACCGTTGCTTCCTCAGCATCCTGGCCGGTTCCTATTGCGAAGAAACGCTCGAAGGTGGCGACACACGTGTTGTCCTGAAGTTGCCCGCAGCCCTGGCGCCGATCAAACTCGCCGTGCTCCCGCTGGTGAAGAAAGACGGACTGCCCGAAAAGGCGGAAGAGATCATCAACATGCTGCGCTTCGACTTCCGTTGCCAGTATGATGAAAAAGACTCGATCGGCAAACGTTACCGTCGTCAGGATGCCATTGGTACGCCGTATTGTATCACCGTCGACCACGAGACATTGAACGACAACTGCGTCACCATCCGTTTCCGCGACACCATGGCGCAGGAACGTGTGGCGATCGACAAACTCTACGATATCATTGCCGAAAAGGTAAGTATGAAGAATCTCCTGAAACAAATAATCGAATAAACATGATGAAGAAGTATTGGTATATCCTGATGATGACATGCTGCTGCCTGCTGGTTTTTTCCAGCTGCGGTAAGGATGACGATAATGTGATTGATGAAGAATGGAAGCAACAAAATGAGGATGCTTTCGATGCCATCTCAATGAACCCCGCATACAGCGAGTTGAAATCACTCGGCAATAACGGCTCTATCTACTATAAGGTGCTGAAAGAAGGCGAAGGCACGAAACAGATCTATTATAATAGTATCGTAAAAATTTATTATTCTGGTTGGATGATTGATGGAACATTATTTGACCAAAAGGAATATCCTTATCAATCGCCTTCTCAACTATCTGTGAATGGATTCGTAGAAGGGGTTACTACTGCCTTGCAATACATGCATGTGGGTGACCGTTGGGAAATATGGGTTCCTTACCAGTTAGGATATGGAACAGGCGGTAATTACGATGGAACAATCCCTGGCTACTCCACCCTGAAGTTCGAAATGGAAGTCGTGGAAATCGTCACTGAATAATCCCCTACATCGTATTATATATACAAGGCGCGCCCGTAAGGAACGCGCCTTTATATTTTGCTTCCGGTGCAACATTTAGGCTTTCTTTTGCATCTTCACTATATAGACCACTGTTAACTTTACCTTCAAGGGTGAAAAAGCCGGCGAGGAATGGCGCGCATGTGGCGATTATCCATATATTTGTATGTTTACCTAAAACAACAGTGTGATGAAGAAGATTTACAGGCCTTTATTGAAGGGCACCAATTGGGCGCTTGCCGGGCTGATGACGTTGATTGGAGGAGTAGTTTCCTGTGATGCGCTGGGAGGGGATGAACCCTGTATGTATGGTACACCTCATGCTACCTATAACATCAAGGGGAAAGTAACGGACGGTGCCGGTACAGCCATTCCGGGCATTGAAGTCAAAGCCGTAGAGGATTGGAGGCGGGAACGGGCCGACTATCCGGAGTATCCCGGTAAGACCCTGACTGACGCTGCCGGCGAATATGCGCTCACACTGCATGCAATAGGTAAAAACGACTTTACCGTCTATGCGACCGACATTGACGGAGAGGCGAACGGTTCCTGGCAAAAGGATTCTGTAGCCGTGGCGGAAAGTACGATCGAGATGACGGGCAAGAAAGGCACCTGGGAAGATGGTACCGGCTCAGCCACCGTTCATTTCAAGCTGAAGGAAGAGATAAACAAGGAGGTCAACTAATGGATAAACGCCCTGGATGGCGCAAACGTATTGCTCTGGAACTTTTCAGAGGACTGAAGAAAAACCGTGCCAAACTACATGAAATGCGTACCCTCTTCTGGGAGTGTACGCTTCGTTGTAACTTGTCGTGCCGCCACTGCGGCAGCGACTGCCATGTCTGTGCCGGTACGCCGGATATGCCGGTGACCGACTTTTTGAAAGTGATCGACGACATCACCCCGCATGTGGATCCGGCTCAACTGCTGGTCATCTTCACCGGAGGGGAAGCCCTGATGCGCAAGGATATCGAACAGTGCGGACTCGAACTCTATACCCGCGGATATCCGTGGGGTATCGTGTCGAATGGCATGTTACTCGACCGTAAACGGCTCGATTCGCTACTCGCCGCCGGTCTGCACACCGCCACCATCAGCCTCGACGGCTTTGAGGATGCGCACAATTGGATGCGTGGTCATCCGAAGAGTTTCGAACGGGCGCTCAACGCCATCTGTCTGCTGGCCGAAGAGCAGGAGGTAGAGTGGGATGTGGTCACCTGCGTGAATCAGCGTAACTTCAAAGACCTGCAATTGTTCCGGAAATTCCTGATGGAGATGGGCGTGAAGCGGTGGAGGCTATTTACCATCTTCCCGGTGGGACGGGCTGCCACCGACCCTGACTTGCAACTGAGCAATCAACAATTTACCGAACTACTCAACTTCATCCGTTACTGCCGCCAGGAAGGGGGCGTACAGGTGAGTTATGCCTGCGAAGGCTTCCTCGGTAATTATGAAGGGGAAGTGCGTGATACGGTATTTCAATGCAATGCCGGTGTGTCGGTAGCCTCAGTGCTGGTCGACGGTTCCATCTCGGGCTGCCCCAGTATCCGCGCCAATTTCCACCAGGGAAATATCTATCAGGATCACCTGGCCGACGTATGGGAACAGAAGTTCGAGCCATTCCGCAACCGTAAATGGACAAAGAAAGGACAGTGCGCCGATTGCGACATGTACCGCTACTGCGAAGGGAACGGGATGCACTTATACGACGATAACGGCGATCTTTTATCCTGTCATTACAAGCGGATCCAGTAAAAAGGCCTATCTTTATCCCCTGCAATCGGGCCAACCCGGCTTGTATTAACTAACTAAACGACACATTTGCATGAAAAAGACTATTCTCTTTTACGCCATGCTGATGCTCGGCTTTACTGCCGTGGCGCAGCAAACCGGCCCGCTTCGGCCAGGTGACTTTATTGAATTGACCGATACGAAGCCTTTCGACAGCAAGGAAGTGTGGAACCGTATGCCGCAAACCGTCCAATTCAGTTGGGCGACGACCGATGTGCGATATCCGAAACGGAGTATCCCTGCCATTCAGAAAACAACCCGCTGGCAAGCCAAAGCCTGGAAAGGCGAACGGGTGAATGCCCAGGCGCTGCTCTGGACCAAACGCGATATTGTGGATGCCAAACTGACCGTGAGCGATTTTCGGAACGGTTCGTCCGTGATCCCGGCATCGGATGCCAACGCCTATTTCATGCGCTATGTCATGACCGACGAATTGAGCAAGGATGGCAAGACCGGTTGCGGCCATCGGCCAAACACAGCCGATTGGGATTCTACCGCTGTCGCTGATATGCTCGACATCCTTCCCTTGCATGATATACAGGCTTGCACCACGCAGCCGGTATGGTTGAACGTCCGGGTGCCGCGCGATGCGAAAGCAGGAACCTATAAAGGTACACTGACGATATCCGGCAAAAGCTTTGCTGCAATGACGCTTCAGGTAGAGATCAACGTGCTCAACCGTACACTGCCCGAACCAAAAGAGTGGGCTTTCCACCTCGACTTTTGGCAGAATCCGTATGCTGTAGCACGTTATTATAATGTCCCGCTGTGGAGCAAGGAGCACTTCGATGCCATGCGCCCCGTGATGAAGATGCTGGCTGATATGGGACAGAAGGTGATCACCACCACCATTATGCACAAACCTTGGGCCGGACAGACCTACGACCACTTCGACAGCATGGTCGGTAAGACAAAAAAACTCGACGGCTCGTGGGAATATGACTATACGGTATTCGACAAATGGGTGACGTTTATGATGAACGAAATCGGTATCGACAAGCAGATCAGTTGTTACACCATGATCCCTTGGGCGCTCAGCTTCGACTACTATGACCAGGCCACCAGCCGTGTGCTTTACGTGGAAGCCAAACCGGGCGACGCCCTGTATAATACCTACTGGGGAACATTCCTCAAAGACTTTGCCCGCCACCTGAAACAAAAGGGATGGTTTGACAAAGCAGTCATTTCTATGGACGAACGCGGTCTGCAACCCATGATCGAAGCCATCAAAGTGATTAAGAATGCCGATCCCGCATTCAAAATATCGCTGGCCGGTAATTATCACAAAGAGATCGAAGGCGACCTCTATGATTACTGCCTGGCTTACGGACAGAACTTCACCCCCGAAGAAAAAGCCCGCCGCGACAAGGAAGGCAAGATCAGCACCGTCTATACCTGCTGCTCGGAACCGCTGCCCAACCTCTTTACCTTCTCTCCGCCCGCCGAATCCACCTGGACCATCTGGCATGCGGCAGGTGGTAACTACGACGGCTACCTCCGTTGGTCGTTCAATGCCTGGACAGCCGATCCGTTGCGCGACACCCGCTTCCGTACCTGGGCTGCCGGCGACTGCTTTATGATATATCCGGGACCCGAGATAGGTACTGTCCGCAGCAGCATGCGCTACGAACGTATTGCCGAAGGCGTACAGGATATGGAAAAAATCCGTATCCTCCGCGAAGAATTCACTGCCAAAGGGCAGCCAACGAAGCTGGATAAGCTCAATGAAATGGTCGCCCGCTTTGTCCCCGACCAGCTCACCCCGGACAACGCCGCCCAAATGGTGAACGAAGCCCGCCGGTTGCTGAATAGCTTCTGATAGGTTGATTGATACAAATAAAAAGGAGTTGCCCCCCGTTTGGAGGCAACTCCTTTTTTATTGCTTTGTTACATTAAAAATGTAATTGCAGGCCGATGGATACGGGTTGTACTTTAGGGCCTTTGCCCGTTTCGAACAATCCCATGGGGGAATACTTGGCGTACATGCCGATCCAATCGTAGCCGGCCTGGAAGAGGAAGTCCATCGTCACTGGGCGGATATTCATGCCGGTATCCATCTTTTGCTTCTGCTTGTTTCCGGTTTCATCTTTGAAAGATACGCGAGAGGAGGAGGCTGTCTTGATCACACCTACCGCACCAAAGGAAAGGAAGAAGCGATCACCGCGTACACGTGGGCTTTGCCATTCCAGCAATACCGGGATGGTGAGGCTGGTGATATTCAGCTTCGATGAGCTGTAAGTGATACCTTCCGGGGCGGGAACCAGCGTGGTGATACCGTTGACTTCCTTGAAGTAAGCATTCTCGTCGAGGCGGTAACGGCTCCAACGCATACCGACTCCGGTTACCAATGCCCAGTTGTACTGGCGGGAGAGACGGAAACTCTTCTCCATAAAGTTGAGGTTGTATTCGAGCGATTTCCCGCTATCGAGTGATACGCCGTTGATATCATTGACGTTTGTTCCGTCGGCAAAGTTGGCAAACCCCATACCGAAACCCGCCCAGTGTCCCGAGAAACCACGGTTCCACTTCGGCAACGGGATGGTGATGGCGTTGGCCGAGCGGCGGCGTTCGAAACTTTTCCCGTCTTGGTAGTGGCCTTCGAATACAAGTGCGCTTTCCACTTCTCCGTCGTTGGTTGTTATCTCATATACTCTGACTTTCGTGCGGTCGCCGTCGTCGCGTATCTCGATTCGTTTATTGTCTACAGTGATGGTGGTATCAGGCACGATGGGTGTTATGCCTGCCGCTTGCAGCGTGAAGGCGATGCATAACGCGATGCTTACAAGAAATTTCTTCATTTTCGTATGTATTTGATGTTAATAGACAGATTTATTGGGCAAAGAGGAGTGTGATCAGGTCGTCGCTATCAAGATCACCTTCGATATAGACCAGGGTGATGACTCCTTTCTTGCTGACCTTGAAGAGGACGAAACGGTTCACGTCGGCATCCTTGCCGGGAAGCTGGTAGTAGGCGGAGATAATACCGCCGTCGTCGGTTACTTCCTTGATCTTCCGCGCTCCTTTCTGATCTGCTTCAAGGCATTTGCGGATGAAACGTAACGCTTCGGGGTCGTCCTTGATCGTGATGCTCTTGTAGTGTTTCATGTTGTAGGTTTCCAGCATTTCGTTGGAGAGCTCCACCATGGTGACGTTGCGCTTTTTGCCGTAGCGGCTGAATACTTCCTGGATACTCAGGTCTTTCTGATTCTCTATGGCCTGTAGGTGCACCGGCAGGATGCAGCCGATAAGGAACAGGATCGTAAGTGTATATGCTAACTTCTTCATTTCGTACATGTGTTATTTAGTCGTCTTCGCTGAATAAGGAACCCAGTTCTTTTAATTGGTTTTTAATAATCTCATTGTCTTCTGCTTCTTCTGTTTTTGGCAGGTAGTTGCTCGCCGGTTCGGCTACGTCCTGGAGGGCATCAAAAGCCATCTTGCGTACCGTATGCATATCGGTATAGCAGCGGCCGTTGATCACCACATAGTTGCCCGAACAGAAACGGGTGCTGGTGGGGTTGAACCAGTAGTTGAGTCCGAGCAGCAAGAGGAAGGAGGCAGCCACACCCGACAAGATGTACAACATCCCATGCACGCGATGTTGCTTCCTGGTAATGGTGGGAAGCGTAACCTCCTTCTGTTCTTTTCCTTTTTCCTTTTCGGAGGCAATCTCCTGGTTGAAGTAGGCAAACAGCGGGCGGTAGACTTCGTATTCCGGCGGTACCTTTCCGGCGGCGAAGTGGGTGCGGAGCTGTTCTTCTTCGGCAGCCGAGGTTTCCCCTTCAAAATATTTCGTAAGCAGCTCTTCTAAATTCATACCTTATTGTATAATGGTGAGGTATTGTTCGCGTATCTTTTTTCGTGCCCGTGAGAGGTTGGAGCGTACGGCTTCGACTTGCGTACCGGTGATCTCCGCGATCTCATTCAGTTCGTAACCTTCGACGTCTTTCATCCGGATGATGGTCTGCTGCAACGAGGGCAGTTGTTCGATCAGGCGGCGGATGAGGGTGACGGCATCGGTGGCCTCCAGTTGTTCGGCGGGGTTCCGGGTTCCCGAGTCGAGGCGCAGGAGTTCGGTTTCATCGCCGTAGGTCTTTCGTCCTTTCAGTTTGTCGAGCGCCAGGTTCTTCGTCATCGTCACCGCCAGCGCCTCCACGCTTTTATACGCGTCGAGCGTATCGCGGATATGCCAGAGTTTGAGGAAAATTTCCTGCACTACATCCTCGGCGTCGGCTTCATTTTCGAGCAGCCTGCAGGCGATGTGCGTCAATCTTTCCCGGAGTGGTACGACAGTTATTTTGAACGCTTCGAGCTCCATGTTATTGAATAGACGACAAAGGAAAGAAAACATCACCTGATAGGATGCACTTTTCTGCTTTTAATGATTTTTAGTTCTGTTATCACATAAATCTGTTCTGTTTTTTGCGAATACAGAAAAGGTTTCCGTATAGTTGCTTTGTAAATGAAGGATATATGATTATCACTTTCGAAAAGGAATACCTGCGTGATTTGTACGAAACCGGAAAGACTACGGATAAAAAGTACCGTTTCCAACCGGATGTGCTAAAAAGGTACAAGAAATGCATCAAAACCCTCGAAATGGCTGGAAGAGTGGAGGATTTATTTGTGATCAGTTCATTGAATGACGAAGTCCTGAAGGGCCATAAATATGGCATCTCTTCTATACAAGTCAATAATCAATACCGGATTGACTTTTTATACAAGAGGGTTTCAGTATTTTGACAGAATCTTTCCGTAACTTTGTGCTAAAGGCCTATTTTGTATGAAGATACTGATTGTGGAAGATGAAGATTCGTTGCGTGAAGTGATGAGCCGTTCACTGGAGAAGGAACGTTTCATCGTTGAAACGGCTGCCAACTATCAGGAGGCGTTGTTTAAGATCAACGACTACGATTACGATTGTGTGGTGCTCGACATCATGCTCCCCGGTGGTAGTGGCTTATCTATTCTTGAAGAATTGAAGCGGATGCGCAAGAAAGAAAGTGTGATCATTATCTCTGCCAAAGATTCAGTGGATGATAAAGTGACCGGGCTGAACCTGGGTGCTGACGACTATCTTACCAAACCTTTCCACCTGGCCGAACTGCATGCCCGGGTCAAATCGTTGATCCGCCGGAAGCAGCAAGACGGCGAGCTTTCCCTTTCCCTCGACAACCTCATGATCTATCCCGACCGCCATGCCGTCTATGTGGAGGGCGAAGAACTGACATTGAACCGCAAAGAGTTCGACCTGCTCTACTACTTCGTGGCCAACCCCGACCGGTTGATCAGCAAGACGGCCCTCGCCGAATCCGTCTGGGGCGACTATATCGACCAGGCTGACAGCTACGACTTTATCTACAGCCAGGTCAAGAACCTGCGTAAGAAACTGAAAGCGGCAGGCGCCCGTGTCGAGGTCCGTGCGGTGTATGGTTTCGGTTATAAAATGGTACACGACGACGTATGAAGCTGGCCTCCCACACCACCCGTAACCTGGCCCTGCCTCTGCTGTTGCTGATGGCGGTATGGGCGTGCGTCTTCTATTTCCTTATCCTGCACGAAGTGAATGATGAAACGAACGACAGCCTGCGCAACTACAAAGAGATCATCATCCGCCGGGCTTTGTCGGACAGTACCTACCTGCAAGGGAGTAAAGATATCATGACCCGTTATGCGATCCGTGAAATACCTGCCGCAGAAGCCCGCCTGTCGTCAGACGAGATCTTTGACTCCACCCAATACATCGAGATGGAGCGTGAAGACGAGCCCGTCCGTGTGCTACGTACACATTTCCGGACATCCGACGGACGGTTCTATGAACTCACCCTCTCCCTCTCCACCCTGGAGAAAGAAGACCTGATGGAAAAAGTGCTTTGGTCTATCCTCGGTCTGTATGTACTCCTGCTGGCCTGCATACTGGCAGTCTCCCATGGCGTATTCCGCAAAACCCTGCGTCCGCTCTACCTTCTGCTTGATTGGATGAACCGTTATCATCCTGCCCAACCACTCCCCCCGTTGCAAAACGATACGACGGTAGACGAGTTCAATACCCTCAACGCTGCCTTTATGGAAGCCGCTACGCGTAATGCCCGCGTCTATGAACAGCAAAAGCAACTGATTGAAAATGCCTCCCACGAACTCCAGACTCCCCTGGCCGTCTGCCTGAACAAACTGGAACTGCTCAGCGAACACCCCGGTTGCACTGAAGAGCAACTGGCCGAAATAGATAGCCTCCATCATTCGCTGCAAGGCATTGTCCGGATGAATCGTTCTCTGCTACTGCTCTCGCGCATAGAGAACGGGCAATATCCGGATGTGGCAGAAGTGTCGGTCACCCATAAAACAGAACACCTGTTGGCCGAGTTTGCCGAGATATATGAAGAAAAGGAGATACAGGTACATTCCCTTTACAAGGCCGAACTGCATTGGCGGATGAACGACGAGCTGGCCGGCATCCTTCTCCGGAACCTGCTTAAGAACGCCTTTGTCCACAATACTCCGCAAGGTGAGATCTATCTGGACATCACCCCGCACCGCCTGCGTATAGAAAACACCAGCGACAGCGGCGAACTGGATCGTGAAAAACTTTTTCGCCGCTTCGGCCGGCAATCCTCCCGCCCGGGTTCGACCGGACTGGGATTGGCGCTCGTGAAGTCGATCGCTTCGCTGTATAATATCCGTATCACATACGTTTATAACGGAAGGCATTGCTTTGAACTGGCCTTCGGTGCTACGGCGTCCTCTTCTTCGCTATAAATACGATTATTTGTTGCTTACCGAAACGTGCGAAGTGCTATATTCCTAAATCTTTCCTGATTGTCGTCGTTCCTTTGTATAAACTTTTAATACAAAGGACTATGAAACAGTTAGCATTTCTATTGATCGCGCTATGGATCACCACTCCGATGGGAGCCATTGGAGATAAGGTAACAACAGATGTCACCCAGTTACCGGAAGAATGTCGCATGTTTATCGGCAAATATTACCAGGATGCGCCGATAGCCCATATCGAAATCGATAAAATATTGTGGTGGGATTCGGGCTACGAAGTGATCCTGACAGATGGTACCAGCATTGAGTTCAACGCCTCCGGCGAATGGAAGGATATCGAAGGTAATCGGCCGGTTCCGGCAGGCCTTATCCCTGGCTTTATCCGCGAATATGTGCATGAACTTTATCCGACCCTGATCGTGCATGCCATCGAAAAAGATCGGGGGGAGTACAGCATCGAACTCTCCAACGGCCTTGAACTAACCTTCAACCATAAAGGCAAATTGGTAGAGGTGGATTGAATCTCCTCGGGTATTAACAGTATAAAACAAATGAGTATGAAAACGAACAAACTTTTTCTGACCCTTGCCACCGGCTGTCTCCTGACAACAGCCACAGGATGTGACAACGACGACAACTACCTGCCAGACAATGCAGTAGTTGTATCCTTCAATGCCAAATACCCCGAGGCCAAGCGAGTGGAATGGGAAAACAAGAAAGGCTATCTGGTTGCCGACTTCATATGGGAAACCAACGAAACCGAAGCTTGGTTCGACTCCGACGGCAACTGGCTGTTGACTGAAACCGACATCCGGTCCGACAAATTGCCCATGGCGATTCAGCGTGCATTCGTTGCCAGCTCTTATGCCACCTGGAAGGTGGAAGATGTAGATATGCTGACCCGCCCTGATGCCGCAACCATCTATGTGATCGAAGTGGAAAAAGGCGAAAAGGAGGTCGACCTCTATTATGCCGAAGACGGCTCCCTACTCAAAGAAGTGAATGACAGCGGCAACGCTGACTATGAACCCTCAGCCATCCCGTAAGGCCGAACATATTCAAACCCAGACTTGAATATCCGGTACGCTGCCCTTTGTGAATTGACTGCGTTCCCTTCTACACGAAGTTTTTTTCCCCAATTTATCTGTCACGCGCATAACTTCATGCCTCTGAAGTCAAGGCTTTGATGCAGCAGGAGTTCCATGCTAATGGAACTTTTAGTTCCAAAGCATAAACTTTTAGTCCCATGCTGATGGAACTTTTAGTTCCAAAGGGTAAACTTTTAGTTCCATGCAAGTGGAACTACTAATGGTTACAGACGCTACAAAAATAACAACCCGACCTCCAACAAAAACATTCAGATTCGGTCAGCCTTGAAGGTGCTTGCGGTTACTCTTTTAGTGGGTCGAAGGGGAGGTCGATGTCTTTGCGGTAGCCGGTGCCGTTGAAGGTGGCGATGAGTTCGCCGGCTTCATTGGTGATCTCTACGTTACAGTTGGAGAGGCGTTTATGGTCAAACGTCTCGCGGGCTTCGGCATAGAGGAAGCCGTGGCTTTCAGACTTGAAGATATTGATGTTGGAGGTGATCGAGAACGTCAGTTTGCCGTGGCTGTTGGTGGCGACGGCAAAAGCGAAGTCGGCCAGCGTGAAGAGGGCGCCCCCCTGGCAGACATTGCCGCCGTTGAGGTGTATCTCTTGTATTTCCATCCGTGCCCGGGCATAGCCTTTACCCGCTTCAAGTAGTTCCACACCGATGAAGCGGGCAAAACGGTCACCCAGGAAGAAGTCGTTGATCGTCATGGCCTACCTCCTCCTTAGTTAGCGAGTTTCCACTCGGCGCCGTCTTTCGTGTCTTTGATCTCAAAGCCGAGAGCGGAGAGTTCGTTGCGGATCTTGTCGGAGGTCGCCCAGTCCTTGTTTGCCTTCGCCTGCTGGCGGATGGTGAGGAGGAGGTCGATGGCCTTGCCGAAGGCTTCCGTACTACCGTTGCTTCCGGCGGCGGCTTCGTCGGTAATGCCCATGAGGGTGAAGAGGAAGAGTTCGAACAGGTCGCGCAATTCCTGCAGGTCGGCAGCCGAGAAGGTGGCGTTGCCATCCTTGACGGTATTGATCAGGCGCACGGCATCGAAGAGGTGCGAGATCACGATGGGCGTATTCAGGTCGTCGTTCATGGCCTCGGCACATTTGGCGCGGATACCGCTGATATCGGCTGTCGAAGCGGGCGAGGGTTGCAGCTTGAGTAGCGCCTTGTAGGCGTCCATCATACGGGCAAGGCCTTTCTCGGCCGCTTGCAGGGCTTCGTTGCTGAAGTCAACCGTGCTGCGGTAATGTGCCTGGAGGATAAAGAAGCGGATCGTCATCGGCGCATACACCTGCGCCAGCATCTTGTGGTTGCCGGTGAAGAATTCTTCGAGCGTGATAAAGTTGCCGAGCGACTTACCCATCTTCTGTCCGTTAACGGTGATCATATTGTTATGCATCCAGTAGTGCACCATATCATCACCCTGTGAGGCTACGGCCTGTGCAATCTCGCATTCGTGGTGCGGGAAGATCAGGTCCATGCCGCCACCATGGATGTCGAAGTGGGCGCCGAGGTATTTCTTTCCCATAGCCGTACATTCGCAATGCCAGCCGGGGAAACCGTCGCTCCAGGGCGAAGGCCAGCGCATGATGTGTTCGGGTTGCGCTTTCTTCCAGAGGGCGAAGTCGATCGGGTTGCGTTTCTCCTCCTGTCCGTCCAAGGCACGGGTGGTGTTGAGCATATCTTCGATATTACGGCCGGAGAGGACGCCATAGCGGTGTTTCTTGTCATAGGCTTCGACATCGAAATAGACGGAACCTTCGCTTTCGTAGGCGAAACCGTTGTCGAGGATGTTCCTGACCAGTTCGATCTGTTCGATGATATGTCCCGACGCATGCGGTTCGATGCTGGGGGGGAGGACATTAAGCGCCTTCATGGCATCGTGGTAGCGGTTGAGGTAGAACTGCACCACTTCCATCGGCTCGAGTTGTTCGAGGCGGGCCTTCTTGGCGATCTTGTCTTCGCCGGCGTCGGCATCGTGTTCGAGGTGGCCTACGTCGGTAATGTTGCGCACGTAACGTACCTTATAACCAAGGTGCTTGAGGTAGCGGAAGAGGATGTCGAACGTAATAGCCGGCCGGGCATGCCCCAGGTGGGCGTCGCCGTAGACCGTCGGCCCGCATACATACATCCCCGCATGAGGGGTGTGGAGGGGGATAAACTGTTCTTTCTTCCGCGAAAGCGTATTGTAGATGTACAAAGGATGTTCCATGATCGTCTCTGTTTTTACGAAGTGCAAACTTACGCAAAATACATGGGAATAAACGGATTTGCGAAAACTTTTAGTTCCTTTGCAGTCGGAAACGAAAAACGGTTGAATGAAGGAAATGCTGAAACAGTTCGTATGGGTGTTGCTGGCTGGTGTGATGTTGATCCTGCCGGAACGCTTATCGGCACAGGAAAGTGAGGCATATGCCAATCGGGCGGATACCATCCCCATCGTCCGTTACGACTTCAAGGCCACCCGCCTGATCCTTCCCCTGTCGCTGATCACGGTCGGCGCCCTCGGCACAGCCATTGACGGGATGCACGACTACCACCTCTTTACCCGCAGTGAAAAAAACAATCCCCTCAAAGTCGACGACTATATGGAGTGGGGGATGTTCGGTTGGGTATTCGTGAACGACCTGATCGGAAAGGAAAAGCACAACTGGGTCGATCAGTTCTTTCTCCTTGGCATGGCGGAAGGGATGAATGCGCTGATGGTGCAATCGCTCAAGACGTGGGTAAATGAACCACGGCCTGATGGTGGTAACTATTCGTTTCCCTCCGGTCATACCGCCAATGCCTTCTTGGGAGCGCATCTCAACTTCAAAGAATTTAAAGACAGTTCCATGCTACAGGCATTGTCAGGATACCCGCTTGCCGCTTTTGTCGCCTTTGCCCGGGTATATAGCAATCGCCACTGGGTAGCGGATGTGGTAGCGGGCGCCGGCTTCGGTATCTTGTCGGTCGAACTGTCCTACCTTGCCTATTTCCCCATCCGCAACGCCATTGTCAAGGGACTGAATAAGAAAAAGCAGCACACCGCCCTGATAATCGCCCCCACCATCCATCCGGGTGGTGCCGGGCTGTACCTTTCTTACTCCTTCTAAGCGTGCATGAAAATTGAGTAGAATTTGAGGGGGGAAGAGAGGTGTTGGAGTTCTGCAAATATCATAACCCAACCACGCCCTTCTTGTATAACTATAATTATTTTCATTCGATATAATGCAGATCTATTTATCTTCAATCAGACGTTAATATGATAATAGTCTTCATTATATCGAACGAAAATAGTAGTATTTGATAAAAATGAATATGATAATCAATTTTTCATGAAACCATATTGTATTTTGCTCAAAAATTAGTTAGCAATGTGAAATATTCAGTCAACTATAATTGATGTGGATTTTTATATCCAACAAAGCTTATGCGTAAACGAAAATATTTTCTTCCGTATTGATTATTCTCAAATAATTCAATAATATCATCACTAATAAAGCCGTCTTTCATTGAATAGCTTTCATGCAGAATTCTGCTATGAATTGGTGTAAATGTAATGCTTGCTCCTCCACTAGTAAATGACCCAAAAGGGCTGAATGCTCTAAAACTTGCACCCGCAACTGCATATTTGGACAAATTAATGTGAATGTATCCATCATTTGGAGTACAACTAATCCGAAGGGATCCAAGACACATTTCTCCCCAATGGGGGCCTATTGAACTGCCTGGGACATAAAACCCCGAAGATTCATCAGCAGAATAAGACGGAACCACAGTTCTTTGTGCATACAATGAACCTATGCTCATTATAAGCAGAAACAAACAGAATACTTTTTTCATAAAATTTAATTTTAATTAATAAAAACGTCTGATGAAAATAGATACGACCATTTTTTTATTCAATTTTTATTATCTTTTCGATCGTCCGAATCCCTTTTTCTTTGGAGAGAAGGTCGACCAACAAACGATACGTGCCCTTTACTGTTGGAGCATGGATGGGTGAAGGTGGATGTGGAGTGTTGAGGTTGGCTATTCCCATAGGGGTATAGAGGATACCTTGGGGGGACACTTTTTCTTTGTTCACTTGATGTATCATTGTCTTTACGACTAATACGCCATTGACTGCTCCACTTACGACCTCAAGCGTTTGCCAGGGGGAAAGGAGTTCCACGGAATACACATCGTTGAGGGAAGTCGTAGTAAACAGCTCGTCGGCTGTAATCCGGTTGCCATCCAACAGAATCACCAGTATGCTTCCTCCGGATAAGGTTGATTGGCGCGTACTTTCAATGGAATACTTTCCTTCTTCATTTTGGGTGATTCGTATCATCGGAAACTTACGCAGCAAACTGAAAAAATCCACGTAATTCCTTTTCGCGATCCTCTCCCGATCCATAAACCGATGCGAATAGAACTTATTCGTCGGGATATAATCTTTTGCCCGTACTCGTGCTTTCACAATCAACTCGGGCAGCTTGTTCACTTTGTCGAAGCTGAATGTCCGGTTGTCAACTGCGTCCCATTCCACTTGTAGCGCCGGGTTGTCTTCCCTGACTCTATTCCAGTTCGCTACTATCGGGAAGGTATCATTCTGTAAATAATAGTTGTAGTAATTCGATTTCCCCTCTACGTCATAGGCTTGCATAAAGAAGGAATCGCCCTCTTTAAAATCATCTACGGCGATGGTAAACAGGCCTTTGGCATCGGTTGTTGCCTCATACGTCAGCCCCTTGTTTGTATGATAGGCGATCAGGTTTCCGTTCGCTACCGGGCGACCGCTTTTGGTTTTCACTTGCCCTCGAAACACGAGGTTGCCTTCCGGCCTATGGGCATATGAGAAACCCTGCTGCAGCTGTCTCTTTATATCCAACCGCTTGGAAGAGGCCGAGTAAAGCCATGCCGCCAGATCGGTTTTTTTTTCGCTGTTATCTTCGTTGCAATAGTGGGCGGGAAAGCAAAGAGGCGAACGCAACTCACTTTCATAATTCAGTCCGACCTCGCTTCGTGGAATATACCCCGGATCGCCAGCAGGCAGGATACGTACAAAGGCGGTCAGGTTACGGTAGCCTTCTACTATCTCTCCCAAGTCGAGTGTTTCGCCCGGAAAATAGGTCGTTTTCAATTTCACTGCTTCTCCTCTCGGGGCATTGCCTACCCATACTGTTCGTTGGGAGAGAATCTCCTTGTTGCCATCTGTCAAAGCTAATATCGCAAGGCCATCAGACATGCTATCGAGTTGGATGACTCCTTCCGGGTTATTGAGGGTAATTTCCTGCAATCCTATCCCCGGATGGAACAGATAGAGATGGGCATCGAGCGGTAATTTTTCGGAAAACAACACCTTATAGGCCAACTTCCCATAGTGGAAGCCTGCTTGCAGGGTGGGAACAACCTTCCGGTCGGGCAGAAGGAAGCGATACAGGTTACCATCTATAATCGTGTTTACCATATAGCGTTCGCCCTGCTGCGGCGTCATCCGGATAATTTGCCAACCGGAGGACGTGGTGGTCTGGACAGCGATTGTATCCTCCTGCTGGTTTGTCACCACATACGATACCCGGACAGGCTCCCCGTTATTTCGGCTAAAAGAGATGCTAAGGCTTTGCGGGATACCATCTACCCAATGCCCTCCCTCCGGGAAGAAGGCGCATTGGATATCGCTGGCCTCTGGTGCGGTCTTCCGATCACCCAGCCGGATGGGGACAACTGGAAATGTTTCCGGTTGGAAGTTCTGCATAAACTTCGTATAGGCTCGGATATAATAGACCTGATCTGCCCACTCGTATTCCAGCGGTATCTGTGTATAAAAATCTCCCTTCTCCTCACACGCCACTCGCTGACGGAGCAACACGGAGTCCCGTGCGTCAAACATCTCCACATACGCATACCGGCTATAGGGATAAAAAGCAGTATCTTCCCGAATCACCTGTCCACACACAAAGAGGCTGTCACCTGAATGATACGTCATTTGATCGGTTGTCAGAAAGATCTTTTCTATCGGAGGTCGGTACGATTGCGCCCACAACAAAAAGGGGCAATACAACAGGAAAACAAGCAATATTTTCATATATCAAAGTATTAAAATGGCTAAGTAAATTATAATCCCATCGAATTCGAGGAATTATAATTTGGATTGTTGAATAGCACCTAAAGCCTGATGAATTCAATGGCGTCTTTCTTGTTCATAATCTTGTATTTTATTTTAACAAGATAACAACTTACTGACTTACTTCCATAACTATAGGTTATTATTTATATGTTTTTAAGATTGCAGGTGTGACATCCTTGGGCTTTAGCCTCCTTGACTTACTTTTTAAGTGTCCCGATGTAGAGCATGGGATTGGGTTCATCCCCGTTGTCGTCGTCGGTTTGGGCGGGATGTATATAATAGAACATCTCTGCATTCTCCTTGAAAGAACGTATTCTTACTTTTTCCTGTGTGTGGAAATCGTCGATGTAACCGTTTTTTGCATTGTTGCT
Source organism: Tannerellaceae bacterium (assembly GCA_031555145.1). GTDB lineage: Bacteria > Bacteroidota > Bacteroidia > Bacteroidales > Tannerellaceae > JAJDIA01. The sequence continues at coordinate 30,857 of JAVBUR010000088.1, forward strand.
TTGACCGGTTTGAGTATCGTAGCAAAAATAGGAAGTTTGCGTGTCTTCTTTAGCATGGCACCGGGAGAAAATATAACGGGAACTACGGTAAATGTGATGTATAATGATGTTTTTCCATCCATTCGGAGCAAATGCTTCTCCGCTAAATGCCAGCCTGGCGTTAGGAAGTAATTGATGACCTTTCATCTGGAATAAGGTGTCGCGAGTGACGGGTTCAGGTATATATACCGGCCGATTAACGAACGTATCCTTTCCGGCAACAGAAATAAAATCCGGGTAGGGGCTCCCTATCCAAATGCTCTTCTCAAAAGCGACGCTGAGGATTTTCAGGCTGTCGGTTATCTGTAAATCCTTATTAAGCTTATACAATATACAGGTGTTATGAAAGGCACCGTCTGCTTCGCGTTCCGTACCTACCCGGGTGTTAATGGCAATCAATCCGTCAGGCTTGGACAGTAAATATTCGGCGCCTTCCCCCGGTATGGAAAACGGTTTGAGGTAGTTTCCCTTAAAATCATAGATGAGTCCTTTATGATAACAGGAAATATAAATACGGTTCTCTTTTTCATCAGCTGCGATATCCGTAATGCGCGTGTATTCGCCCGGTCCTTGTCCTTGTTTCCCGATCTGGCGAAGGAATTTACCCTTACGGTTGAACAGGAGTAGCTGGTTTTTATGCATATCCAGGAACAGGATATGGTTAGAGGTACATACGACTCTTTCGCCCATATACCAATTACCGATCATGCTGTTATCGGTGAGTTCGAGTTCAACGGCTTCCACGTTATCGGCAATAACCGACAAGGCAATCGGATGATCTTGTTTCGTGTCTACCGGGATGATCAGTAATGCTGTCTCCGGTTGCTGTCTACAGGCAGTAAGGATGAGGAGGATAAAAATACAGATGCAGGGCTTATTCATGGTTCATTCCTTTGTATGTTCATACTTCTGAAATTTCGTGTTCGCCCAAATATAGTGTATTTTCCGATTTGTTCGGAAAGAAACGCGGCAGAATAATGGCGATAACAAAAAAGAGAGGCGATCCGACAGGCCGCCTCTCTTTGGGAGCATATACACTGGGTGCATATATCTCAATGCTGTTCCAACTTTTGTTTGCGTTTCAATGCTTCGATGAAATAATAATCGGCATAGTTCAACGGAACGTCTATTTCTGCGTTATGGGGAATACTACCCACACAATGCATCAGGATGAAATTGCCATTGGTACCTAACTCCGCACGATAAGCAGGCGATGCGAGGCTGCGCATGATCTGGTCGGCGTATGCTTTATAGCCGGCTGCATCAGGCACATCCATGGTGCTGATCTGATACAACGCAGAAGCGATACAAGAGGCTGATGAGGCATCACGCGGTTCGTTCGGAATATTCGGGGCATCCATGTCCCAGTAGGGGATCAGGTCTTCCGGCATATTCTTATGCTCTTTCATGAAACGGAATGTGTGGATCGCCTGATCCAGGTACTTGCGGTTGCCTGTTGCTGCATACGCTACCGTATAGCCGTAGATAGCCCAGGCCTGTCCTCTGCTCCAAGCCGACTCATGGGCATAGCCTTGTGCGGTATGGCGGTTACGTACGGTGCCCTCTTCGATGCTATAGTCGATCACATGGTAGCAACTGCCATCCGGGCGGAAGGCTTCCTGCATGGTGCGGTCGGCATGCGACATGGCAATGTGGTAGAACGATGAATCGCCCGAAAGACGGGTTGCTTCAAACATCAGTTCCAGGTTCATCAGGTTGTCGATGATCACCGGGCATTCCCAACCCCGCTGCGATTGCCAGCCCCGGTCTACGTTCCACGATTGAAGGACGCCGGCCTTTTCACGGAAACGGGTAGACAATGACTTCGCCGCCTGGATAATGATCTCTTTATAGGCCGGGTTACCGGTAATGCGCCAACCGTTACCATAACTGCAACCGACAATAAATCCGATATCATGGTGCCATGTCAGGTTCTTCGCCTCTTCGATAGCTTCCGTGTATTTCTGTGCCAACGGCAACAATGCTTCATCGCCAGTCAACTCATACAGATACCAGACCGAGCCGGGAAAGAATCCGCTCCGCCAATCTGAATAGCCACAGTAGTAAACGGTGCCATCCGTTTTCAGGGTCACCGGGTTCAACACCTTGCCACTGGCTTCTATCACTTCGATTTCATTACCTACCTGCGCTTTGGCAAAAGTAATGTTCTCGTTCACAAAATCCTTCTCTGTTGTTTTCGGTGCTCCGCCGCAAGCTGATAGCAGGAGGCCAAAAACAAGTACACTTACATACTTCATCATCATGTGTTATTTCTTAGTTTGTATGGAATAGGTATAAACACCCGACGAAGCAAGCTTCAAGGCATTTAATGATATACGGTAGATTTCTTTTCCCCACACATTAGACAGTCGCGGGTCGTCCAGCCGGATCGTTTCCAGTGCCGGCGTGAAGGCTTTCCCGTCATACTTCAGCAACATCTGCTGGCCGTTCACATCGATCGCAATCTCGCCCGGTACGGAAATATCCACCTTGCCCCATGTCAGGAAGTTCACCTGGTTAGGAGCCGACGCCTGGGTCAGGTCGAACGCATCTTCCACTTTGACGGCGTTCTTTCCCAGCGTGTAGGAACGTACCCATTTCTTTACATTGGCTTCGGCGGGATAGGCTGTTGCGATATTGGCCGAGAACTTCATCTGCTTCGGATTAAACTGTGTATCGGTCGCTTTGAATTTAGTGCCGAATTGCTGCGGAACACCGTTGATCATCGGCAGGTTATGATAATTACACTGCATCGTCCAGATGGTATAACGCTCGGGGCTGAATGTCTGGCGGGTATAGGTACCCACACCGGCATCGATCAGGATAGGCGTGTTATTGACATACAGGGAGAAAGTGCCCACATCGTTGTGGTTATGGCTTTCGTTGTTGAAGCCTCCCTTGGCGGCCAGGAACCATCCGTTCGTATTGGTCATATAGCAAAATTCCGTTTCCGGATACCAGGTATAGGCCGGAGATTGGAACGTAGGCGCCACCTTTTTCAGGTCGTCCCGGTAGAGCAACGTCTGTAAGGTGCGGAACACATCGTATCCGGACGCCAGGGATTCTCCCTTCGAGCGGCTTTCGATATAGGCCGCATAGTGCATCATGACATCACTGCCGACAGCCTTCCCGTACCGGTAGATCAACGGGGCATTACCGCCTCCTTTGGCCGATGCGTCGGCAAAGTTGACCACCCAGTCGTTTCCTACATACGAACGGACAATGTATTCGCCCATATTCTTGATCATCGGTACTTGGAAGATAGATATTTTACCTCCTGTTCCGTCGTACAGCATCTGGAGATAGTCATACATCTTACCGGCTGCATGCCCCCAATAGGAAGGGCCTTCTTCGCAGGCGCCATCCGAATGGGTGTAGTTGATGAACTTATCTACGGATACCATGCTGCGGTATACCGCTTTAGCCAATACGTCCGGGTCGTCTTCCAATAGGAAGAATGACTGGAGTACATTGAAATTACACCAGGGATTCCAGTTGTTTACCATATCGCCCGGTTTGTAGTTGTAGGCGATCCACCAGAATTTATTGTCGTTCATATAGGTATCCAGGATCCGTTCCTGTAGTTCCTTGCGCAACCGTTCGGAGATCGATGGGTTTACCTTGTCGAATTCGGCATGGAGGAAATAATAGGTCCAGGACAAGAAACCGCCCACGTCACCGGCCGTGAGGTCAATCACATGTTTCCGTCCGTCGGGCAACGAGCGGTGAGTCACCTGCTCCCGGCCCAGATGGGCGGATAATACCCATGAACTCATCTCACAGGCATGAAACACCCCATTGATCAGTTGATCCATAAAGCGTCCTTTTCCTTCGGCCAGTTCGGCCATTAACAGCGTGGTGATCGCCCGGTTATTAGCACCAAACGGATCTTCCATGATGCGGCGGTTGCCGCTTCGTTCATATTCGAGATAATCGGTTGCGGTAACGACTTGCCATTGATACTTCAACAGCTTTTCTCCCTCTCCGATAAAATAGGCTTTTGAATCGTCCAACAGGTTGTCCCAACCTGCACGATCGGTATAGGCGGGATATTGTACCCACTTGCGGTCCATAACCAACGATGAACGGATAGCAGACAAATCAGCTGCTTTCTGCAACAGGTCTCGTTCCGTGTAGGCATATAACCGGGGAAAAAACAGCCCGGCCAGAAGGAACAGGCATATCAGTTTACGTGCTCTCATAGGTATTATTATTTTGCTGGTTAAAAATAGATATAAAAACGTTACCGGCCTAAAGAAAAATACTTCCGGAGGGTAAAAACTTACCCTCCGAAAGGATCTTATCGGTTACCAGCCCGGATTTTGTTTCAATTTGTCGTTCTTGTCAATTTCATCACTTGGGATCGGCCACAGGTAATCGCGGTTCGGATCGAACTTACGCGTGAAGAGTCGCTTACCGGTGATACCGTATTCTTCGGCATTCAATATTTTTTCGGACAGTCTCCAACGGCGCAGGTCGCTGTCGCGGATACCTTCATTGGCCAGCTCATAGGCTCTTTCCTTGAAGATACGCTGGAATACTTCCTCCTTCGATGTAGCCTTTAAGTAATCCGGGCCGCTGTTGATCAGCGCCATATCTACACGTGCACGCACTTTGTTGATATACTCTACCGCCTTGGTCTGGTTGCCGTCTTCATTGTAACATTCAGCCAGCATCAGATACACGTCGGCCAAGCGGATAACGGGGAAGTTCACCGGTGTGTGGGCACGGTCGGTAATCAGGCCGTTCCAGTTGCCTTCCGGTACAAATTTACGCCAGAAGTACGTTTCCCAGCCCCCGCGGTTGTTACGCAGGAAGCCATACGTTTCCATCAGCCCAACCACGGCACCGTCCTGCTTCCGTCCGAAATAGAACTTCAGCGCTTTGTTGGCGTTAGATACCCAGCCGGCATAGTCGCTATAGGGAGCGATCACGGTAGCCGAGAAGCGCGGGTCACGTTGGGTATACATTTCTAAAATCTGTTCAGCCTCTGCCGGGATCTTGAGCACTTGGGTACCGGCATCGTTCACGGTTACACCTAATACACGTTCACGCACTTTCAGGTCGGTGCTATACCCCGGGAACAGTTCGTCCCAACTGAACGGACGTCCGTCTTTGTATTCATACATATCTCCGAGGTTGGTTGAAGGAACCGTATTGTTCCAGCAACTGCCAAACGTACCACGTGTACCGGCATAGAAGGCAAACGGCATACCATAGCTTGTGCCTGTTCCGCCCAGGTTGATGATACCAAATACCATCTCCGGTGAACCGTTACCCGACGGGGTGAACAACTGGGCAAAATCGGGATGCAGGCTGTGTCCGTATTGGGGTTTCAGCACTTCTTCAAAGCTGGCGATGGCGGCTTTATACTGTTTGTCGTATAACTGCACCTTGCCTAAGAGGCCATATACAGCGCTCTTCGTCACACGGCCATAATCGGCTGCCGGCCATTTGTCGGGTAAACCGGCATTCAGGGCGTCGCTCAGGTCTTTTATGATAAAGGCACGTGTTTCTTCGGCCGAGCTGCGGGGCAAATCCAGGTTATTGATGTCTTTTTCCAGGTCGGTCGACTCGTCATACAAAGGCAGTCCGCCGAAATAGTCTAAGAGGTGGAAGTAAGCCAGGGCGCGAAGGAATTTGCTTTCGCCCAACAACTGGTTCTTCACCGTTTCATCAATATCAGAAGCCGCAATGCTGCGGATGGCCAGGTTCGCTGCCTGTACCGTATTGTATCCGTTTTGCCATTTATTGTTCAGGAAGCCGGTGGTAGGCGTACAGGTCCCCAACTGCAAAGCTTCATACTGGTCATACCCGCTGGCCACATCCGAGTTCACGTCAATCATGAACATTTTACCAAACAGGTCATCCTTCTTAAAGGTGGAATAGACACCCATAACCCCTTGCTTGCACTGATCGGCCGTTTGCCAAAAGGTCGCGGAGCTCGGTTGATCGAAAGGCGCCCGATCCAGGTCATAACATCCGCTCAACCCGAGCAAGGATGCCAACACTAATAGTGATGCTATATAATTTTTCATATTGTTGATATTAAGCAGTTAAACAATTTAGAACGTGACATTCACACCGATAGACGCTTCCCGCATAGTAGGATAAGTCACGCCGGATATTTCAGGGTCATAACCTTTCCAACTGGTGAAGGTGAAGAAGTTCTCCAAGCTACCGTACACACGTATACGATCAATGGCAGCCTTTCTTGTCAACTTGGAAGGAAGAGTATACCCAAGCTGGATATTACGTATCTTCAGATAATCCTTATTCGCTACCCAGAAGTCGGACGCACGGTCGTTACGGGTATCCGAATAATCCAGCAAACGGGGATAGGAAGCCGGGGTGGTACGGCCTTCGTACCAACGGCCTTCAATCACGTCTTTATTCAACTGATAGCCCACACGTACGGTCGACTTGTACAGACCGCTGGAATAGATATCTTTGATCCCAGCTACACCCTGCAACAACATGGAGAAGTCAAAGCCTTTCCAGGCTGCTCCCATAGAGAAGCCGAAGTTGAATTTCGGTGAATTACCGCTACCAACGGCTACGCGGTCGTCTTCACCGACAACACCGTCGCCATTCTGATCTTTATACAAGAAATCTCCTTTCTGAGGTCTTCCGTACGGGAATACGGTCATCGCCTTACCGTCTGCATCTGTCGGTTTGCGATCGACCATCTGCTGGATCAGCGCCAAGTCTTCATCCGTAGTGACCAGGCGGTCTACTTCCAGGATGTACAACGTACGAATGGGGTAGCCTTCCAGAATCATTCGGCTACCATCCAACGACATCACGTCGCCGCGGAACTTTTCCACATTGTTCTTGATATACGTAAAGTTGGCACCCAGGTTATAGGAGAAACCAGAAGAACCGATCCGGTCGTTCCATGTAAATGACATTTCAATCCCCTTATTGCTTACTTCGGCGGCATTCTGTCTCGGCAGCGTGGCATTCCCATGTACGCGGGGAGCCGGCAGGTCGATCAAGATATCCTTGGTGTATTTGTTAAACCATTCGAAGGTACCACCCAGGCGGTTATCCAATGCAGTAAAGTCGAGACCGATATTGGTCATATTCACTTTCTCCCAAGTCAAAGCGGCATTCGCAAGCGCTGTTTGCAGAAGACCCATTTGTACGGTGCGAGCCAGTACATAGTTCGACTGTGCATAGGTTGACTGTGCCGAATAGTTACCGTCCAGGTCCTTGTTGCTGCCCAAGGCATTATTACCGAGTGAACCATAAGATGCTCTCAGTTTCAGGTTGTTCAGCCAAGTCAGGTCACGCATGAATCCTTCTTCCGAGATGCGCCAAGCGGCCGAGAATGAGGGGAACACACCCCAGCGGTTGTCGCTCAGGAAGCGCGAAGAACCGTCACGACGAAGGTTGGCTTCAAACAGGTATTTATCTTCCCACGACAGGTTGATACGGCCGAAATAAGACTGCATCGCCCAGTCAGTTGCATTTCCACCGGAAGACGATTCACCTACGGCACCGGCGATTACCCACAGGGAGGGATCGATCAGGTCGTTACGTGTTGTTTCAAAATATTCGCGACGGAACTGTTCCTGGCTGGCACCTACCATTACCGTGTAACTGAGGCGGTTGTCGAATGCTTTGTTTTCATATTGAGCAAAACCGTCCATCATGTTACGGATACGCTTTTCATCGTAGTTATAAATGGAGGTACGTCCCTTACCGTCGGTATGCAAGGCACCGGTCTGGAAGTTCCACATCGGTACGAATACCGGTTTTCTTCTTTTCGACAGATCCCAATACTCATATGCATATGATCCCTGGATGGTCAATCCTTTGAATGGGGTCAGCGTACCGTAGATACGGGTTTTCAGGTTGTAGGTATTGATGTCACCGGCCACATTGCGCAAACGCAGGTAGGGGTTGTTGGTGGCATTCTGTGGGTCATCTTCCGCATTGGCATTAATACCCAAACGGTTGTCCTTGTCGAGCAAGGGGATACCCGGGTTACCACCTGTCAGGGCGTACGTATAGGTGTCATCGACATAGTTCTTGTCACCCGTAATAGGCGAGTTGCTATACATACCGCTGATATTGGTACCGATCTTGATCCAGCTTTTCACCTGGGCATCCAGGTTAGCGCGCAACGAATAACGCTTGTAGCCAGTGTTCTCGAGGATACCCGGATTGTCCAGGAAGTTGAACGACGTAAAGTACGTCACCTTATCTGTTCCCCCGGAAGCCGAGATATTATGCTGCTGTGAAACCCCAGTTTCATACACATCGAAGATATCAGTGTTCGGGTAAGCCAACTTATCCGCATCATTCTCGTGGCTGCGCCAGAGGGCGATCACCTCATCGGAGAACTGACGCGGCTTGTTGCTGTTCAGCAAACCTTCATTCAGATAACCCATATAATCGGCATAGTTGGAAATGGTCTCAAACGGTTTGTTCAATGTCTCAAAAGACACATAACCCGTGTAGTCGATCTTAGCCGTACCGGTGGCACCTTTCTTAGTCGTGATCAGCACAACACCGTTGGCCGCTCTCGACCCGTAGATAGCCGACGAAGCCGCATCCTTCAGGATCGAGATAGAAGCGATATCCTGCGGGTTGACACTGTTCATGCTACTTTCCACACCGTCGACAATGACCAGCGGAGAAGAGTTGTTCAGCGTACCTTGTCCACGGACAAAAATATCGGCATCACCTCCCGCTGCCGGGCGGTTAGTCGATGAGTTTACATACACACCCGGAGCTGCTCCGTACAGGGCGCTGGATACATTGGAAATGGGGCGGCTTGCCGTCATTTCTTCGATATTCACCGATGCGACCGAACCCGAAAGGTTCACTTTCTTCTGCGTACCATAACCTACCACAACCACTTCTTCGAGCGCTTGGGTATCTTCTTTCAGTTGGACAGAGATGGAGGTCCGTCCGTTTACCGGAATCTGTTGTTCCACATATCCAATGTATGTGATTACTAACACGGCATTCGACGGAACGCTCAAGTTGAATTTACCGTCAAGGTCGGTTATCGTCCCGTTGACAGTTCCTTTTTCCACCACATTGGCACCGATAATGGTACCCATGTGATCCACTACAGTACCCGTAACCGTAATCTTGCCCTGCTGGGCAACCACCGGTACCGGGTTTTCATTAGAAAGGGATGGATTGGCGTGAGCCATTCCGACAGATGCAAAAAGCAGGCATGTACCTGCTAACATCCTTGTTAGAGTGAGGTTAACTTCCTTTGTCATAAACATAGATTTAATGGTTAATACAATGCTTGCTGCAAATGTATTAGCCATGCAGCATTCTGATCAGCACAATTTGTCTGATTCGTATGCACCAATTGTCCATCCTATGTCTTTAACATCTTTTTACCCCTGCTGATTCCTGAATTGGGAAGGAGATTCGCCAAACTGGCTCTTGAAACAACGGCTGAAATAGACGGAAGAACCAAAACCTAACCGGTCAGCCACTTCCGATACTTGTATATCGGGTTGCTCGCGCAGCAATACGGCAGCCTTCTTCAGGCGATAGCTTTGGATAAAATCATTGGGGGTCATCCCTGTCAGTGATTTGAATTTGGCATAAAGCGAGCTGCGTCCCATCGCCAGTTCTTTTGCCAGGCGGTTGATATCGAATGCAGCATCGTCGAGGTATTGGTCGATGATCTGTGCTACCTGATCCATCAGTTTACGGTCCAACGGATTGGTTGCCACCAGTGAAACGTCGAGGTTGGGCTGACTGGATAATTTGTGTTGCATCAACAGGCGGTTCCTGATCAGGTTGTTACAGCGCATCAGTAGGATCTTGGCGTGAAACGGTTTGCCGATATAATCGTCCGCGCCCTGTTGAAGCCCTTCCACATTATGCTCTACCGACGTAAGTGCCGTAAGAACCACTACCGGTATATGGCAGAGGTCTATATTATTCTTGATCTGCATACACATCTCTGTTCCCGTCATGACCGGCATCATAACATCGGTGACGATCAGATCCGGTTTTTCTGCCGATGCTATTTGTAGCCCTTCTTCCCCGTTACATGCCGTCAATACATTATATAAAGGCGCAAACAGATTATGCAATGTTTCCAATAACTCGGGATTGTCCTCTACCAGCAACACCGTATAGCGCGCTCCCTCGCTTAATTCCGGAAAACCCTTTTCGACATAGGTTGCCATAAAAGACGCATCTGGTAATGAATCCGCTTCTACTGCCATCCTTTCGGTCTGTTCCGAGAAGACCACTTTGGTGTCTTGTTCAAAATGTGCTTTCCCTTTCCATAATTTCACGATAAAGACCGAACCATATCCGGGAGAACTCTCTACCGATATCTCTCCATGGTGTGCCGACACAATGCTTTGGCTGAGTGCCAGGCCGATGCCGGTGCCCGGTGTCGGGCGAGATTGTTCGCGTCCTTCCGCCTGGTAGAAGCAATCGAATACCCGTTTCTTCTCCTCTGCCGTGAGCCCAAACCCGTTATCGAGCACTTTAATCCAGACGGCTTCGTCGTCTTCCGATAGGTTTAACTGGATAGTTCCCCGGTCGCGGGTGAATTTGAACGCATTCGACAGCAGGTTGTAAACGACCTTTTGCATCTGGCTGTCGTCCATCCATAGCATCGGGTTGTGCGTATCGTCGTTGAAGGTATACGTGATCTGCCGCTGGATGGAGAGTTCGTAAAACGAATAGTAAATATCTTTCAGGAAATAGACAATCGGTTGTTGGGCGACATGAAGGGAAATATAGTTCTGCTCGAACTTGCGGAAACTCAGCAACTCCGTGATCAGGTTGCGCATCTGATTGGCCTGCTTGCTGATCTTGATGACTCGGTTGTATACCGTGGGCGACAACGATGTGCTTTGGAATAGCAGGTCGATCTGGCTGATGATCAACGTAAGCGGTGTACGGAACTCATGGCTGATGTTGGTAAAGAAACGCAGTTTGGCTTGGTTCAGTTCCTCATTCCGTTCTTTCTCTTCCCGTTCCCGTTGGAGCGACAGGGTTAATTCGCGTCGTGCTCTCCACGTCCGGATAAGGATAAAACCTGCGCTCGCGGTCAGGAAGAAATAAATCATCCAGGCCAGTATGGTATTATACCAGGGCTGGTTGATCACCACTTTCACGATCGCCTCATGGTGGAGCAGCCCGTTCTTGGGCGTGTCTTTCTCCCTGACATACAGTTGGTAGGTGCCAGGATTCAGGTTGGTGTAGTAGATACTGGCCAGCGAGGTCGAACGCCAGTCGTCGTCAAAGCCGACCAACTGGTATTCGTATTCGCTGCTGTTTTGTATGTCGATATAATTGGACGTCGTAAATTGGAAGATCAGGTTATTCTGCTTATACGACAACTGCAATTGCTGGGTAAAGGGGAAGGCTTCCTGCAGAATGTCGGTGTGGTCGTCGGGAAACACTTGCTCATTGTTGAGGTATAGATTGGAAAAATAGATCGAGTAATCCTTATGCACCAGGTTCAGATCTTCTTCACGGAAAGAAACCAACCCGTCTGCCCCGCCGACAAAGATATCCCCATTACGGCATACGAGCACCCCGCAACCTTCCACAATTGACGTGATCGGTAGTGTTTGTCCCAGTTTGACAAACTGGGAACTCTCCGTTTCCGGATTGAAGAATGTCAACCCCTTGTCGCTGGTGATCAACAAATTGCCCGTCGTCGTTTCGGCTATTTCATAACAATAGTTACTCAACAAGTGATCTCCTTTCACCGTATATTGGGTGAAGGTACCGCTGGCCTCATCATAGCGGAACAGGCCTGATCCCAACGTCCCCATATAGATGCCATGACGGTTTTCCAGCATCCGTGTGATCTTGAAACGGAGCTGATGTTCGGCCAATGGGATATGGGTAATATCATCCCAGTCGTCCAACCGCATCCGGATCACCTCCCTATTGGTCGCCAACCAGATATATCCTTTGGAATCGATCATGAAATTATGGAAGGCAGGATGTTGGTAGTCGAACAGACATTCAAACCCACCCGTCTTCAAATCCATTGCGAATATGCCACTCCAGGCCGACACATACAGTTTGTCACGATAAAGGGTGGTTTGCAGCACCACATTATTCGGCTTTTTATCGCCCGTCCGATAATCATTCAGGTAATTGTAAAATACGCCGGTCGATAGGTCATAACGTGAAAGCCCGCCCGTATGTGTACCGATATACAGTCGGTTCAGTTGTTCGTCATAACAAATACTTTTCAGGTTGTTGTGTGCCAGTGTACGAGGCCCGCCTGCCATGTAATGCCGGAACGTTTGGGTCTTCCTGTCCAGTTCATTCAGCCCTCCGCCTTCGGTACAGATCCAGACACGCCCATCCTTGTCCTCGGTCATGTGCCCTACAAAGGGATAACTCAGGCAATCCGTCCGTTCCGGATTATCCGTATAATGTGTAAAGAAATCACTTTCCGTATTGAAGTAGTTCACTCCTCCGTAATACGTACCTACCCAGATAGTCCCCTGCCTGTCGATACAAAGCGAATAGACGGAAGAATGGGATAAACCGCCCGGTAACTGCTCGCGTTTGCTAAAGGAAAACGTATTCGTATACGGATTATATTGCTGCAACCCTTTAAAGGTACCAAACCAGAGATTTCCGTCATTATCTTCTACAAACTCACGGATATGGTCACTGATCAGCAAATGCGAAGGGATCTTTGTCATCTCCCCATCCGGCTTGATCCGGTAGAGGCCATCCATCCGGCATCCCACCCAGATATCTTTGCTTCGGCTCTTAAACAACCGGTATATTTCCGACCCGGAAAGCACACACCGGAGAGGCTTGTCACCTTCTTTCAGGTATACCCCCGAGGTATTCCCTATCCAGTAATTGGCACGGTCGATCAGCAGGCAGGTAATAGAGGGCAAATCCGTTTTATACCGGAACTGCAGGCTATCTTCCGCTGCATCATAGGTAAACAGGGAGTCATTCACTACACACCAGATATCCCCGTCACTGGCAGTCACCACGCGTGTGCCAGTCTGGCGAAGTGTATGGAATGATTGCTTTCGGAGGTCATACCGCATCAATGCGCCATCTGCTTTGAAAAACACATCTCCTGTCTGGTTGCCACACAAGTGTTCGATGATATTACCGGCCAGCACATTGGTAGTACTCGTTGGATCGTCTTCCGACTGTACCTTAAACACGGTCATACGGTTTCCGTCATACAGGCTGATTCCTTCGCCGGTACCGAACCACATACGCCCCAGTTGATCCTGATAAATCGACAACACGGATGTCTGGGATAACCCTTCCCCCATCCCTATGTGTTTGAAATAAATCGCATAAGTAGTGGAGAAAGACAGTAGAAAGGTAAGCAGCAAGCAGTATCTTTTCATGACAGTATATTTCTTGACAGGATACAGTTCTTTGTGTCGAATCCGTCACAAATGTAAGCAATAGGAATAAGCAGTACAAGTTTTTCCGTCCCTCATTCCCCCCAATCGCAACTTCTACAATCCCTACAAGCACACCGCTATAATAGTCTCCCTCTGCCAATCTTGAAAGTCGGCGTAGTTCCAAACTCCACGCAACTAGAAAGGCGCTTTCAAACTCAACCAAATATGAAAGTAATGGGTGTTCGCCGCGACGATGAATGCCCGGTCACGGGCATCGTGTTCGTAGCCGTGGGTGCTGGCGAAGCCGAGCCCACGGTCAATT
>JAVBUR010000112.1:0-34228 GCA_031555145.1 Tannerellaceae bacterium
CGATAATGCCCTCCGTGTGACAGCGTGACGGATAAATTCGAAAAAAAACTTCGTGTAGAAGGGAGCGCAGTCAATTCACAAAGGACAGCGTGCCGGATATTCAGGTTGTACAGGATTTGAATATTTTGCGACGGTGAATACCGCGTCAGCGGTATCGTGTTGGTAGCCGTGGGTGCAAGCCCACGGACATGTAATTGGATTGTGTTTTATGCGCCGCGTCAGCGGTGCCGTGTTTGTAGGCCGGCACCGCTGACGCGGCGCATGATAAGTGTTGTTATTCTAATTGACCGTGGGCTCGGCTTCGCCAGCACCCACGGCTACGAACACAATGCCCGTGACCGGGCATTCATCGTCGCGGCGAACACCCATTACTTTCATATTTGGTTGATATTGAAAGCGCCTCGCTTTCAAGTTTCGTTGGATTTGAAGATCCACTTGAACCATTTTTGAGGAGAAGGCGCTGGGTTCAGAAGGCTTCGGCAATGCGGAAGTAGACACCCCAGTCGTCGCGGCCGAGGGCGGCGTCGATGCCGAGGTTTATGTTATAGACGGGGAGGATCATGTAGCGGAGGCCGGCTCCGCCGCCGGGTAGGAGCGGACTGACATAGTTGTCTTTGGGGGTAGTGGCCAGGGCGAGGCCGAAGAAGCCGACGGCGCCCCAACGGTGGTAGAAGTTCCAACGGAGTTCGCTTTGGACAGCATAGGTCTGGTCGCCACGGTAGGCGCCTTTGGTGTAGCCACGGATGTCGCGGTTACCGATGTAGTTCTGTCCCTGGAAAGGCAGCCCGCCGAGGCCGACGTTGAGGGCGGCGCGGGAGGCGAGTACCATCGAGGGCGAGAGGCGGTTGTAGATATTGAACTCGGCATGCATCTTATAATAAGTGTCGACGTTCTTCATCCAGTCGGGGAAATAGTTGAAGCGGAGGGAGGTGTTGATCCCGCCTGCCGGGTTGTAGGGGCTGTCGCGCTGGTCGAACTGGACGCTGGCGGCCAAGGAGTTCATCCAACTGACACTGATGGAATCGGTTTGCGGATCGGGCATATCCATGTCGAGGTGCGATTTGAACATCTGCCCGCCGAAGCCTACATACAGCCTGTTCCATACACGCATGGAAGGCATGACGACGAAGAAACCGCCATGGTTGTTGTAGGGGACCTCAACATTGGCCTGGTCGATCATTTCATAGGTTTGGAAATTACTGTTCATGTACCCTGCGCCGGTCATTAGCCGGAAACGGTCTCCACTGAAATAGAGGCTGGCCATGGCACTGGCATGCCAGTTCTTCTGGGTGGTGACTTTGCCTGAGAGCATAACACTGGAAGGTTTGGTGTCTGGCCGGTTGCCAAACTTGAAGAAAGCCATACCCATGCCACCGAAGCCCGTCCCCTTGGAGCGGTCGAACGAGATGATGGGAAGGCCGGTGATGTGGACCTTTTTCTCCGGCTTGGATGCGACGGCAGTGGTATCTGCCTGACTGGCGGTGGGCGTTGACGAATGGTTCTCCTGTGCCTTCGCCGGAAAACAGCCAACGGCTAACCCAATGATAATGATTCCGATATTTTTGTTCATATGTGGTACTTATGTGTATGGATAACAAAGTGGAAAGGAAAACTGTTTTCAGCCTGTTTTACAAAATAATGTCTACTTTTATGTTACGTTTCAATCATTAGATTGTCTATACGGCATCATGGAGAGAGAACAATTCATACAGGCCATCGTGCCTTACCGTGAAAAGCTGATACATTATGCCCGGCTGCTGCTGAAAGAGAATGCAGAGGCCGAGGATGTGGTACAGGAAGTTTTTCTCAAACTCTGGTGTGTCCGTGATCAACTCGACCGATACCGTAGCCTGTATGCCTTGTGTATCCAGGTGACAAAGAACCTGGCACTGAACCGACTGAAAGTCCAACAGTACTACACCGACTTACCGGCCGGCGGCCTTGCATTGGCAAGTGATGCCCCCGCTCCCGACAGCCGGTTGGAACAGCAGGAAGAAGACGAACAGGTGATGCGTCTGATCGACCGTCTGCCCTGTCTTCAGCAAACCATCCTTCGGATGACCCACCTCGAAGGACTGGAAACGGCCGAGATCGCGGCCCTGACCGGCAGCACGCCCGAAGCTGTCCGTATGAACCTTTCCCGTGCCCGGAAACGAATCCGGGAACTTTTATTACAACAACAAATAGGATGACAACAGACGGAATGAACATCGAACGCATGGAGGAACTGCTCCGCCGTTTCTTCGAAGGCGAAACGACCCGCAGCGAAGACCGGGAACTGTATGTCTTTTTTTGTGGAGCGGAAGTGCCTGCTCATCTGGCGGAATATATCCCCGTCTTCCGGTATATGGAACAGGAGTTGCCCGGCGAGATACCCGTGGACGATACCTTTCTGCCGCCGGTGCAGACATTCGTCGGCCGCCGGCTGTGGCTGACTGTGGCAGTAGCCGCCTCGGCAGGGCTGCTTTTATTGGCGAAGCTCTTCTGGACGGAACCCTTTTATCCGTATGAAGGCAGCTATATGGTGCGGAATGGTGTCCGCATCGAGAACCCGGAATTGATCCGGGCCGAACAACAGGCTATCGATGCCGAACTGCACAGGAAACGGCAGGAGATGATGGCCGTTGACCGGGCCGTTACTGATCGTTCCGGCGAGTATGAAGAACTAATTAAAAACAATAAACAATATGAAGGCAATTAAAAGACTCTTGTTATTGCTCCCGGCCCTGTGCCTCTTTGTGACCGTACAGGCGCAGAGTAACCTGGATCGCTGGATGAAGAAATGTGAAACTATTTCGTCGGTCGAGGTGACATTTATCCAAATGAAGGATCCCGCGACGAAGAAGGATGAGGCTCGTATAGTCAAGGTGAACTTTAATCAACAGCCTGAATTGCGGAAAGAACTCCTCGATGCTTATTTCAAGGATAAGGAGAAAGAGAGTAAGGATATTATCTCGTCGTCCGAAACACGCATCAATGGAGAGTTATTACCTGTCTATTGCGAGTTTGACAAAGGAAACAAAGTCATGGTTATCTATTCGTTTGATTTGAAGAAGGAGCGCGTGGCGGTAACGATGAAGTATTACTATCATTACGACCCTTCCAAGTACGGAGGATAAGCCTACCGCTCACTACTTACTAATCGGATTACATAACTACTCAATCATATCTACAATGAAACATTTCCTTGTACAGCTATTGCTGTGCCTGATGGTAAGCCCGGTTGTGGCACAGCAGGCGACACCCGATCAGCTTATTTTCGCCTATGGAAGCGATATCCGTCCGAAGTTCGTCAGCTACGTAGCCGAACTGACAGGAAAAGTCCGTCCTAAAGTCTGTTATCTGCCGACGGCCAGTGCGGATCATAAAGACAATATTGCCTATTGGGAATATATATGTAAAACGATCGACCTCGATCCCTATGTGCTGAAGGTATGGGTGGAATCATCACGCACGCCGCAAACGTTTGAAGATGTATTGCTTGGTATGGACGCTATCGTGGTAGGCGGAGGAAATACACTGAATATGCTTGGTATCTGGCAGGCACAGGGTATCGATACCGTACTGCACAAGGCGTTGCAGCGAGGAATCGTACTGGCTGGGGGAAGCGCCGGGTCGCTGTGCTGGTTTGAAACCGGGACGTCGGATTGCCGTCCCGTCCGGTTGAGCATGGTGGAGGGGTTGGGTTTCCTGCCGTATAGCCATAGTCCGCATTATGCTGAGGAGGCACGGAAGGAGTTGTATCACCGGCAGCTGATCGATGGGACGATTCGTCCGGGGTATGCCTGCGACGACCTCTCGGGTGTCTTGTTTCGCAACGGACACCTGGTCGAAGCCGTCAGTCTCAATGATGTCAACCATTCGTATTATGTGGATGTGAACGAAGGCCAGCTCCGTATCGACACGCTGAAGTCACGGTTGTTGGTGGATAAGACAGCCCTTCCGGAAGGCCGCTATACCGTACAGGTGGTGGAGAAGGCGGTCAGGGACTTTCCTGAGAAGACCGACCTGAGTTCACCGCTACAGGCATTCGTCTCCGTTGCCTACCTGTTTGCCAATGGACACGACGGTAGCTATCATACCTTGGCCAGCGCTACGCTTCAGGATCGCCTCGGTACGATGACGGATAAAACGCCGACCGAAGCCACCCGCAACAACTTCCTGGATATGTGGATCAGCCGGGTGCTGACCTACGAGGATTCCATCGCCGGAGTGATCCTGCCACATCGCGATTTTTACGGCTTGTGGTACTTCTACCGTGAAGACGGTAAATGGATGAGCGGCGGTGAGGATATGGGTGGGGCTACCCCGTTGGAAGCGGAAATCGCTTTTCGTGAAAAAGTTCCGTCACTCGCCCGGAAAATGCACTTGGATAAATAGATTATTTACATATATTTGCTTTTCTAAATGAAACAACTATGTGGGAAAGCATTGATAGACTGGTAGGTGAGTTCAGTACCTTCTTATGGAGCTGGCCGATGATTATTCTTTTATTGGGTACGCATTTGTACCTGACGATTCGTCTGAAGTTCCCCCAACGTAAGATTTTTACGGCGATCCGCTTGTCGGTGAAGGCCGATAAAGGGGCGGAAGGTGATGTAAGCCAGTTCGGCGCTCTGGCAACGGCACTGGCTGCCACGATCGGTACGGGGAATATTATCGGTGTGGCTACAGCCGTCAGTCTGGGTGGACCGGGTGCCGTGTTCTGGTGCTGGTTGACGGGGGTGTTTGGGATAGCGACCAAGTATGGAGAAGGTTTGCTGGCTGTTAAATACCGGGTGAAAGGCGAGAACGGCGAGATGATCGGCGGCCCGATGTATGCCCTGGCCGGTGGGTTGAAGATGAAATGGCTGGCAGTGCTTTTCTGTATCTTTACCGCCTTGGCGGCGTTTGGTATCGGTAATAGTGTTCAGGCAAACTCCATTTCCTTGTTGCTGTATGAATCTTGGGAGATACCGACTTATGCCACAGGAGCGGTGATGAGTGGGATGGTAGCGTTGGTGATTATCTTCGGGGTGAAGGGAATCGCCCGGGTATGCACGACGCTGGTTCCCTTTATGGCTGTATTCTATATTCTGGGCTGTCTGTATATCTTACTGATGAATGGCCCTTATCTGGGAGAGACGATTTCGTTGATCTTCCGTTCGGCCTTTGAACCGCAGGCGGCTGGTGGCGGATTTGCCGGAGCGACGGTAATTATGGCTGCCCGTTACGGGATTGCACGAGGACTGTTCTCGAACGAATCGGGGATGGGTTCAGCACCGATTGTGGCCGCTGCCGCACAGACCCGGAACCCGGTGCGCCAGGCGTTGGTGTCGGCCAGCGGTACGTTTTGGGATACTGTTATTATTTGTGCTTTGACAGGACTTGTGCTGGTGAGCAGTGTGATAGCCCATCCCGATATCGACCATACACAAGGGGCGGCGTTGACTAAGGCGGCTTTTGACAAGATTCCGGCTGTGGGGCCGATCATTTTGTCGGTTGGGATCGTTACGTTTGCTTTCTCTACCATCTTGGGATGGTCGTATTATGGCGAGAAAGCGGTGGAGTATCTGGGTGGCCGGAAGTGGATCCGGGTGTATCGTCTCTTCTGGGTAGTGGCTGTCTTCGCCGGCTCGATGGTGAACCTGGCCTTTGTATGGAACCTGTCCGACTGCATGAATGCCCTGATGGCTATCCCCAACCTGATTTCCCTTTTGCTGCTCTCCGGGGTACTGGTCAAAGAAACAAACAAATACCTCTGGGGCGACCGGCTGGATGAGTATCAATAAAAAAGGGGCTTGAAATAGCCCCTTTTTGTATAGTTACCAGATTGATGCCCGTTCTTCTTTGGGAATGAACAGGGGATCGCTTTCCTGGATGTCGAAGGCTTCATACCATTTGTCGACATGGGGAAGGGCCCCGTTTACGCGCCATATGGCGAGGGAGTGCGGGTCCATTTTGGTGAGGCGCAGGATCTCTTCGTTGCGTATATCACCCGCCCAGATAGAGGCATAGCCGATAAAGAAACGTTGGGCATCCGTGAAGCCATTGATCGGTTCCGGCGCAACTCCGTCTTTCAACGTATTCTGATAAGCCTGCCAGGAGACATGGAGGCCACCCTGGTCGGCGATGTTTTCACCGAGGGTAAAGCGGCCGTTGGCGTGGACGGTATCGATGACGATGATGTTGTCGAAGTAGTTCACCAGTACGTCGGCACGGGCTTCAAAATTCTTGGAGTCTTCGTCGGTCCACCAGCTGGAAAGGTTACCGTCTTTGTCGTAGAGACGGCCGGAGTCATCGAAGCCGTGGGTCATTTCATGACCGATCACCACACCGATGGCACCATAGTTGACAGCGTCGTCGGCCTGCATGTTGAAGAACGGCGGTTGCAGGATGGCGGCGGGGAAACAGATTTCGTTCGTGGTGGGGCTGTAGTAGGCGTTGACCGTCTGCGGGGTCATCAGCCATTGGTCTTTATCGACGGGCTGGTCAAATTGGCTCAGCATATAGTCGGTATCAAACTGGTTCGAGCGTACAACGTTGTCGAGGTAGCTGTCGGTTGCGTTGACAGTCAGTGCGGAGTAATCGCGCCATTTATCGGGATAACCGATCTTGACATGGAAGGTAGCGAGTTTTTCGAGCGCTTTCTCTTTCGTGGCATCACCCATCCACGGCAGTGCCTGGATACGTTCGCCCAGGGCGACCTGGAGGTTGCTGACGAGTTCGAGCATCCGTTCTTTGTGGGCGGCCGGGAAGTAGGTTTCTACATAGATCTGTCCAACAGCTTCACCGAGATTACCGTTTACTACATTGACGGCACGCTTCCAACGGGCTTGTTGTTCTTGCTGACCGGAAAGGGTCTTGCCGAAGAATTCGAAGGTGGCGTCATTGAAATCGTCACTCAGGCAGGAAGAGGAACCGAGGATTACTTTCCAGGCGAGGTAGTATTTGATATCTTCCAACGAAGTAGAGGCGATCACGTTGCTTACTTCTTTCAGCGGCTCGGGCTGTGCCAGGTTGAGTTTGTCGAGCTGGCTGAGTCCGAGGGCACTGAAGAATGCCTTCCAATCAATTGCCGGACTGTTTTTTTGCATGTCGGCGAGGGAAGTCATATGGTAGTTGTCCATCGGGATACGGAGCTTGACACGCGGATAGGAAGCCGTTGCCAGGCGGGTTTCAATGGCCATGACCGCTTTCACGGCATCGGCAGCCTGTTGTTCGCTATAGCCGGAAAGGGTGAACAGTTGGCTGATCAGGGCAGCGTATTTCGTACGCAGTTCTTCCGAACGGGCATCTTTTTCAATGTAGTAGTCACGGTCGCCCATGGAGTAACCGCCTTGGCGGATATGGAAGATGTTCATCGAACTGTTCATATTGTCCGCATGCACATAGCCTCCAAAGAAGCCGTTCGTCCCGTTGCGGAACGCCTTGGCCAGGAAGGCGCCGAGTTCGGCCTTTTCCTGGAGGGCATTGACTTCGTCGAGGTATGGTTTGAGCGGAGCGGCGCCGTCGGCATTCAGCCGGACACTGTCGAGGGCAATCTTGTAGAGGTCGCCGATCTTTTGTGCGATACTACCGTCGGCATTGTCCAGAGCGGCCAGTTGGGCGATCAGTTCTTTGACCTGTTCCTGACTGTTTTCGCGCAGGGCGTCCATGACACCATAGCGTGAGAACTCAGGTTTCATCGGATGGTTGTCGATCCATCCACCACTGGCATAGCGGTAGAAGTTAGTGCCTGGAGCAGCTGTCTGATCCATGTTAGCGATATTCACACCTTGTGTGTTGGTTTTACCGCCTTCTCCACAAGCAGTGGCAAGCAGCGCACAGGCTGCTAAACAAAAGAATGTTGGTTTCATGTGTGTATGTTTAAAAAGATCCTCTTCATTGACTCTTAGAGAAATATGCTGCAAATGTAAGGAATTTATTTCAAGCTATTCTCATTAAAATACTTCTTGAATCCGTTATCATTCAAGTGGATGTAAAAATTGTTCATTTTATAGTAGGCTATCAGCTTTACATAGTCGCTTCTGCTCCCAGCACAGGGGTATATTTCTTGTGTGATAACGAAGGGATTTCATTTCATCAAGTAAATTATACCGTTCGTCAGATTAATTTGAAAGCCGTATGGGGAAGGATTAGTTTTGGAACCGAAATCAAAAATGATAAAGTTATGAAATGCAATAAGATGCATATCTTAGTGGTATGCCTGATTCAGGCTATCAGTATATCAGCGCAATCGGGAATATCAGGCAGAATAATAGACAAAAACAGTATCCCGTTGGCGAGTGCTACAGTATTGCTATTAAGCCATGCTGATTCAACGTTTATAACAGGCACTATGTCAGATCTGGATGGGCGATTTGAAATCTTGCATCTCAAATCTGACAATTATATCCTTTCATTTTCTATGATGGGGTTTAAAAAGATCAACATGACGCATCAGGCCGGACAAAACACAATGAATGAATTGGGCAACATTGTTTTGGAAGAAGATGCTTATGCGTTATCGGACGTAACTGTTACCGGTAAGCGTCCGCCGGTTAAAATCGAACCCGGGAAAATGACCTACAACCTTTCGTCGGCGCTATTGAGTACGGATGGTAATATACTGGACGCTTTGAAAAAACTGCCGGGCGTTATCATTCAAACTGACGGGAGCATTATCCTGAATGGCAAGCCGGGGGCTACAGTCATGATGGATGATAAAGAAACTTATTTATCGGGAGAGAACCTCATGAACTACCTGCGCTCTATCCCTGTTAAATCGATCGAGAACATCGAACTAATATCCCAACAATCTGCAAAGTACGACGCGGCAGGTAATGCTGGTGTTATTCATCTACAGAAGAAGAAAATGACCGAGCAGGGAGTGAACCTTTCAATGTCGTCGGGTATGGAAAGGGGGAAATACAACCGCTGGAACAGCGCACTCTCGCTGGCTGTCCGACTGAACAGGTTGAATATATATGTCGATTATTCGGCTTATTGGGGCAAGGATCTGGGAGTTCTTTTCGCCTCACGTACCTATCAGAATGCTGAACCGCCATTGGTAATAGAGATGGATGCCAACCGGCAAATGAAGTATCGCTCACAGTTTATCAAAGTCGGAATTGATTATGATTTATCGGAAAAGATAACGATCGGGACGTATGCCTCTTCCAATTGGCTGAACAGAAAGAAAAACGAAGTTTCCACATCCGATTTTTGCAGTAAGAGCACTGCTATAAGCGACTCGACGCTGACTGCCCTAAGCGCTACACAATACAGTTATACAAATGCCTGGGGTGGGGTCGGCCTCCTTTATAAAATGAACGAAAAGGTAAAATGGGACGCCTCATTTGATTATCAGCTCTTTGACCAGGGAGATGACCAGCACATGGTCTCTTCTTTCCAGCACATGAACGACCTCTCGGAAAAAGATTCATTGGTGGGCAACGCAAGCGGAGAGATAGAATTATACAGCGGACAAAGTAATGTAAACTACGCATTGAACCGTAAGATGAAATTAGCCGCGGGATTGAAGACTGTTTTTGTGTGCATAAACAGTGATGCAGTCTATGAAAAACGCATAGAAGCTATGTGGGCTAACGACAGAAACCTCAGCAGTGGCTTTGATTATGAAGAAAATATCAATGCGGCATACGTACAGTTAAGTTCGGAATGGTCTCCCCGCTTTTCTTCCGAAATTGGTCTCCGGTTGGAGAATACAAATGTAGAAAGCCAGTTTACTTCCAACGAAAGCGATTCGCTTTTTACTCAGAATTACACCCATATTTTCCCCACGATGATGGTGCAATACCATCTTTCTGAGAATCATCTTTTTTCCATCACATATGGCAGACGCATTGTCCGCCCTAACTACAGGGATATGAATCCCTTTGTCGAAGTCAGAGACCAATATTTGTACGAAAAAGGAAATACGGGATTAAAACCGGAACTGATAGATAACATAGAATTTTTATGGCTACTAAAAAAACAATACACCTTTAATTTGTTTTATTCATTCAGGAACAACCCAATTGCAAAAAGTTATCTGGCAGAAGGTGACCGGACATTGGTGATGCCACTCAACCTCTCAGAGAATCACTCGGTAGGATTGAGAATCGGGCTAAACAATCTGAGGCCGTTTCAATGGTGGATCATGTACATCAATACTTCCTTAACCTATAGGCAATTCGATTGGGTGATGGCAGGGGATGGGTATAAAAACAAACTTATTACCCCAATGGCACACATTACTAATCAAATATTCTTACCTTTTGGGTGGAAAATGGAAGCAACCGGTTACTACAATGGTTATATGGCTGAAGGACAAGCTAAAATACATCCTATATGGTCGGTCTCGCTGGGGATACGCAAGAATTTATTTGCCGACAAATGGAGTTTGTATCTCTATGCAAATGATATATTTCTATCGAATCGGCCCTATATAGAACTGCAAAGCCATACCATGACAGGCTGGTATGAAGATCGTTATGACAGCAGGATGATTGGTGTAACGCTAAGTTACCGTTTCAATTGGGGGAAGGAAACTAAAAATTCTCAAACGGAAAAAAAGATTGAGGAAAGCAAACGAATCACTTTTTAGCACTGTAGCATGAAGCATAAAAGAAGCATAATCACATGGGGTTACCCTCTCTTTGTTGGGGTGATAGCATTCAATATCTTGCGGGTAACAACCGACCTGACAGCACACAATACGTTTTGGCAAGGGGATAAAAAATATCACATATTTGGATTGGTCTTCTCCGTGTTATTTTGTTATATCATGGATGCCATATGGAGGTATCAATTAAATAACCCTCCCAAAGACCGAACGTTAGTAAAAGAATACGTGTTCATTTTTGTTGAGCTGTCCCTTCTTTCCACTCTATACTTTGCATTGGGCGTCTGGGCTGGAGTCTTTTTTGCGGTTAGCCTGTTGAATTGCTTTCTGATATTCCTATCCTATATTCCTATCCTGATGTTGTTCTACACACTAATAAGAAGTGATGACTTAAATAAGAAGTACCAGGAAAAAACACTGCAGTTAGAGAAAATGAAGGTTGACCAATACCAGGCAGAACTTAAATTCCTGAAATCGCAATACCATCCGCATTTCCTGTTCAATGCCCTAAATACCATTTATTTTCAGATAGATGAACAAAATAAGGAAGCCAAACGGAGTGTTGAACTATTATCCGATTTATTACGCTACCAACTCTACGATATAGAGCAGGAGGTGACAATGGAGCAGGAAATAAACTATCTGAGAAAATATATTGCGTTCCAACAGTTACGAATGAGTGAAAGGCTTGTGTTGGAGCTGTATTTCGATCCGAAATTGAAAAAGCAAAAAATACATCCTCTATTGTTTCAGCCATTGATCGAGAATGCCTTCAAATACGTAAGAGGTGATTACTGCATACAACTGGACATGAGGTTAAGCGGGACCCAAATTCAGTCTGAGATAAAAAACTCAATAGCCCAACCTCAAAGCGCTAACAACCAAAAGGATAAAAGGATAGGTATTGAGAATTTAAAACGACGGCTCACTCTCTTGTATCCAAATAAACACAACATTGAGATTAAACAAACAGAAAATATGTTTGTTGTTAAATTGACCATAAGCATAGATTGATATGAAAATAAAATGTATCATTACAGATGATGAACCCGTGGCAAGAAAAGGGCTACGGGGGTATATCGAAAAAATAGATTTTCTCTCTGTGGTTGGTGAGTGTGAAGATGCTATTCAACTAAACACCCTGTTGAAGACACAGCAAGTCGACCTTATATTTCTGGATATTGAAATGCCTGATATGACAGGATTGGAATTGTTGTCGAATCTGACAAATCCACCTAAAGTAATCATTGTATCAGCTTATGAACAATATGCCCTTAAAGGCTATGAGTTTGATGTCGTGGACTATCTTTTGAAGCCCGTGTCTTTTGAACGCTTCCTAAAAGCGGTCAACAGAGGTCATGATCTGTTACAAACGGAACAAAAAGAAGAAGATAATTACATATTTGTGAAGAGCGATAAGCTGTTAAAAAAGATTCTACTCAAAGATATTCTCTTTCTTGAGAGCATGGAAAACTATGTCATCATTCAAACCGTCTCATCCAAAGAAGTAGTGTATACGACTTTGAAGCAACTGTACGAATCATTACCTCAGCATGCTTTTCAACAGGTACATCGTTCATATATTGTAAACCTTGAAAAGGTTACAGCTATTGATGGCAATCAATTAAGTGTAGCCTCTTACAAAATACCGGTAGCTCGCAACTTTCGGGATACTATCTTCAACTTAATACTGAATAACCGATTGATAACCAGAGATTGATCCTCTTTTTGCTGTCTTTAGTGTCTGTTGTAAAAACAAAAAATCTGTTAATCAGTTGATTAACAGATTTTTTGTTTTTGTTGGTTATCCCTTATTACCAAACTTTCGAAAGTTCTTCTCTTACCTTATCGACTCCGGGAAATCCGGTTGCCTGGTATATAATCTTACCGTTTTTGTCTGTAATGATATAACTGGGGATTCCGGATATCTGGTACTTATCGCATACGGCACTCCATTGGTCGGCGGTCAGGTAGTAATGTATGCCGCCGATATCGGGAAGCATCGTCATCCACTTCGCCTTTGGAGAGGTTTCGCCCGAGATATAAAGTACTTCCACACCTTTGTCTTTCATCTCCGGTTTGAAGGGTTTGATGGCTTGCATCGCATTGAGGCAGGGACCGCACCAGGTTGCCCAGAAGTCGATGAAGAGCGCTTTGCCTTTGTGTTGGGCGATGATCGCTTCCAGCAGTTGATTGTTTGCGGCCTGGGGGGTGTCGGTAATGACATATCCGCCTTTAGCCAATGCTTCATCGTATTTGCGCTTCGCTTCAGCACGGGCGGCTACAAACGCTTCTTTAAATAGCGGCATGGAGAGGCTGCTGAGCAATTGGTCTTGTTCGGGAGTCAGTTCCGTCAGGTTCTCTACCTGGCGGAGCAGCGGAAGGGCTTTGCGGACATCCTGTATGATCCCGGTTTGGGTGTCGGTCAGTTCATTCAACTTTTCATCCGAAGAGATAGCCTGTGAGATCATGCCGAATACGGCATAGGCCTCGGAGTGGTAGATGTTGGTGATATTGCCGGGTTCAAACTCTTTTAGCATGAAAATGATGTCGTCGTCGAAGGCGGGCGTTTTATAATCCATGGGGTCGTTATATTCCAACTGGTGCTTGTTGCGATAGGCCCATTCGTATGCCGACTGTATACGGGCAACGGAGTTCATGCAATAGATCCGTTTTTGCAGTGCCAGCAGGGCTTTTGCTGCCGGGCTCAGACTTGCGTCGCTATTGATCAGCGCGATGCTTTCTTCTACCTCTTGCTTCTTTTTGTTTACCCAGTCCTGCGGTGTCATATCCAGGATGTCGTCCGTTGTATCCCCAGACGGTTGAGGGGTGTATTTTTGTCGGTCGACCAGGGAATACTCGGTGTTCAGGGAGGCATATTTTCCGTTGAATCCGGCATAGCGCATAGGGGGGAGTTTCTTTTTCAGCGCCTCTGTGTTCATCGACCTTGCGGTCATGTCAATATAGACATCGGCTGTTTCACCGGGTGAGAGGAGGACATCCGCCACTGTTTGGTAGCCGATGAGGATGAATCCTGCGGCGGTGCCGTTCTGTATAAACTCATATGTATAGACATTCCCTTCCGTGGTTAGGGGATCGATCTTCTGGTGGGTCATCAAGAACGGGTCGTTGATGATCAGGGAAGGATTGCCCGCGACATAACCTTCCCGCAGTCCGGTGAAATAGACATTCAATGTCGTTTTTCCTGTCGTTAATTCCACCGGAGGTAAGGTGGCGTTCTTATCTATTTTGGCTCCCAATACTTCTTTGGGGATATCGGGCGTGTATTTGAAGCCTTTTCCGGTCAGGTCGATATCCCAGATCTTGAAGCAGTCGTCACAATCACTTTCGATAAAGTCGATTGATTTGGTGCCTTTGGGTAAGGGAGGGAAGTAAAGGGTGAAGGAATCCTCTCCGCTGGCAGGCATCCAGTGTTGTTCGCCGATCTGTATGCTGTCGGCTCCGGTAAGGATGTACTTCTTATTCCCGGCTTTCAGGTAGGTGGCCGGATCGATCCGGATCCAGTAGTTGGGTTGAAAGCGGGCTTCGATATAGAGGATGGTAGCGGTGTCGGTCAATACGATTTTATCAACTGCAAGTGTCGTTGAATTGATAAGGCCATGCTCCGGCTTTTCAATCACCTTTGGATAATTATCGCAGCTTTGCAGTACAAACAGGGCTACCAGTGTGGCTACGGCCAGGGATATTCTTATAAGCTCTTTCATAATGGATGTGTTATTAATTAGATGAATCTCTGCTATCTGTCAGAATTGATAGCAAAGGTATACAATAAGTTAGTAGCACTTAAGAATCCGAAGATTTTTTTGTGGCGATGGATAGGCTTGGGGTTTTGGAGGGATTTGAATTTACATTTGTCCACGGATACCCCGTCTTTTCGTGTCTTTTGCTGTCTTCTTGTGTCTGTGGGTGGAAATAAAAAAGTCTGTTAATCTACTGACTAACAGACTTTTTGTCTTGTATTGGCTTTCCCTGTCTTTGGGGGATTTTACCGTTCCGTGGGCGTTGACGGATTCGAACCGCCGACCCTCTGCTTGTAAGGCAGATGCTCTGAACCAGCTGAGCTAAACGCCCGATATATGAGAGAATGTTATTTGCTGAAAGGTGGGCGTTGACGGATTCGAACCGCCGACCCTCTGCTTGTAAGGCAGATGCTCTGAACCAGCTGAGCTAAACGCCCTTTCATGCATTGAAAATGTCCTATCGCTTTAAGACGGTGCAAAGATATGGCTTTTTTCAATGCGACCAAATATTTCTGAAAAAAAATGAAGGAATTGGAAAGAAAATAACTGCTGACAGGCATTCTATCAGGGTTCGACAGGTGGTAGAAACAAGAGATGTGGAGGAATTTTACCTTCGCGCATGTCTTTAGAGGCAAAACCTACCTCGAGTACCTGACCCATGTAATTCTCCAGGTAATAGAGCTTAATCCGGTGGAAGCCGGCTTCGAGGGCGAGCAGGCCATCCACACGACGGGCATTGTGCGAGCCGTCGTTATCTACCACTACCTGATCGTCGATTAGCAGTTTGGAACCATCATCCGAAAAGGTATAGAAACGGTATAGGCCGGAAGTCGGAATTTGGATATATGTATCGAATACATAGGCAAAAGAGTCCTGGGCGGCAGCTTGCACAATGGAAAAGTCGGGCTGTGTGCCTTCCTGTTTTAATTTATCTGGAGTGATGTCGAGGCTGGATTTAAAACGCCCTTCATAATAACTGTAGCGTACGCCTTGTTGTGTGGGGGTGACGGGTAAGGCCGGGAGGGCTGCTAACGCTGTGTCTTGTGGGATGTTGGCGACGGCAGGAGGGAAGTGGTAGGCGAATTCAGCCCCCTGGCGGGTGCGTATCCAGGTGTCGAAGGTAAAACGGCCTTCATGCAGCTCAATCACGCGGGCGCCTTTTTCTCTCCGGCCGCTGGCTTGTATGCCGGTGACGCGGCCATAGCCGAGGGCGATGTCTTGTTCGATGCCGATATAATCCTGGTCGTGATCATGGCCGACAAATGTACCCATTACGTCACCCATCTCAAGAATGGCTGAGAGGAGTCCGGAGTTTACATTGGACGAACCTGAGCCTTCGCGCCGGTTTCCGACGGCTGTACTTTTCTTTATATAATTATACTCAACCAATGGGATATGGAAGAAGGCCAAGGAAGGAAGGGGCGCCTGTTGGTTGGCTTCGGTGAATCTGCGGCTTTGTTCCCGGTACCAGGTGATCTGATCGTGGTTGATCCATCCGTATGCTCCTATCTTGTGAAGTGGAGGGTAGTGGTTGGAGTCCAGGAAATAGAGTGCGGCGGCTGGGGTGTCGGCCTGTGAAGCAAGGATGGGGTGTACGTAGTTACCACAACCGTGTATATTGTTGGGGCCTGTTTCGCCGATAAAGTAGGGCGACTGTTGTAGCAGGGTAATAAGTTTCGGTTTGGCGATGTCGGTTTCCGAGTCGTGGTTCCCGAAGGTAATTGCCCAAGGTATCCGGGCATCTTCAAAGATACGGGTGATAACCTGCCAGGCTTCTCCGGCTGGCGAGTCGGTTACATTGTCGCCGGTGAGTACGGCTAAATCGGGCTTTTCGGTGGCGAGGATATAGGTAATCAGATCGGCCGTCTTCTCTTTGCCCGGCGAGCGGTGGCTCCAGTGCAGGTCGGCGAATTGTACGATTCGGAAGGTGCCGTTCTCTTTGAAGCGGAGCACTGTGGCGGATTCTCCGGCCGATACCGTCCATCCGTTCAATAAAGTGAGAAAAGAGATCAGGCAGATAAAATGTCTTGTTGATAGCATGGTATTTGTATTTAAAGAGGACATAATAGTCCCTCTCCGTCAAATATACAATGTGCCTGCCTGAACTACCTACAAGGAGGATTGGTTATTAAGATAATTTAGCGAAAAGGCTAACAGGGCGATAATATACGGTAAAAGATGACCTTACGAAGAGAAAAAGGCGAAAATATCCTTGTATTAAAGAGAAATATACTACCTTTGCGTCTCTATGAATAATGGTTTGAACTAATTATGACACTTTCAACACTGACTGCTATTTCACCCGTGGATGGGCGATACAGGGATAAGGCAGAAGATTTGGCAATTTATTTTTCTGAATATGCGCTGATCAAGTACAGGGTGCGGGTAGAAATTGAATATTTCATCCTGCTTACCGGCTTTTTGCCACAACTCAATGTGTTGGATACGGCAGCGATCAAAGAAGGATTACGGAATATCTATCTGCAGTTTACGGAATCGGATGCTTTGCGTGTGAAGGAAATCGAACGCGTGACCAATCACGATGTGAAAGCCGTTGAATATTTTATTAAGGAAAAGGCTACTGGTCTGTTGGATGAAACATACCATGAATTTATTCACTTCGGACTTACGTCGCAAGATATCAATAATACGTCAGTGCCCCTTTCGCTGAAAGATGCGTTGAATGAAGTCTATTATCCGCACCTGCAACAGGTAATCGATACCCTGAAAGGTTATGCAGAAGAGTGGAAAGATGTGCCGATGCTTGCTAAGACACATGGACAGCCGGCTTCACCGACCCGCTTGGGCAAGGAGGTGATGGTGTTTGTATATCGATTGGAGCAACAGTTGGCTTTGTTGAAGGCATTACCCATATCGGCTAAGTTCGGAGGAGCTACCGGAAACTATAACGCCCATCATGTCGCTTATCCGGCGTATGACTGGAAAGCGTTCGGCGACCGTTTTGTAAACGAGGTATTAGGCCTCCAACGCGAAAGCTGGACCACACAGATATCTAATTATGATAATGTGGCCGCTGTTTTCGATGGCATGAAACGTATCAATACAATCCTTGTCGACCTTTCGCGCGACTTTTGGCAATATATTTCCATGGAGTATTTCAAGCAGAAGATCAAAGCAGGAGAAGTTGGCTCGTCGGCCATGCCGCATAAAGTGAACCCTATCGACTTTGAAAATGCTGAAGGTAACCTGGGAATGGCGAATGCGATCCTGGAACATCTGGCGGCTAAACTGCCGGTATCCCGTCTGCAACGCGACCTGACCGACTCGACCGTACTCCGCAACGTTGGTGTGCCGTTGGCTCATATGGAGATCGCATTGAAAAGTTTAACAAAAGGGCTGGGTAAATTGTTATTGAATAAGAACGCTTTACATCGTGATCTGGAGCAATGTTGGGCAGTGGTGGCTGAAGGCATCCAAACCATTCTGCGCCGCGAAGGATATCCGAAACCGTACGAAGCCCTGAAAGCGCTTACCCGTACGAACGAGGCGATAACCGAGCAGTCTATCCATGTCTTTATAGAAGAACTGGATGTCAGTGAAAGTGTAAAAATGGAATTGAAGGCAATAACGCCGCATAATTATACCGGAGTGTAATATATCGATAAAATTATTTTTAATAGAAATAAATAGTGATAAATGAGTGGGCAACCGGGAGGCTGCCAATTAACAACGTTAACATTTAATTTACAGCAATGAGTACAGAAGAAAGAGATGAATCCCAACCGCGTCCTCGAAAAGTGATACCAAGTATCCGCAGGGAAGGCACAGACCAGGAAGGTGAAAGAAGACCTTACAATCAAGGGTACAACAAACCTGAAGGTGACAACTATGAACGTAGACCGTCGTATAACCGTCCCCAAGGTGGTGGAGGTTATAACCGCCCTTATGGAGACAACCGTCCGCAGTATGGTGATCGCCCGCAATATGGCGACCGTCCGCAGTATGGCAATTCCGGTTACGGTGATCGCCAGAATCGTCCGCAGCATGGTGGATACGATAACCGTGGCGAAGGCGGCTACAACAGATCTTACAACCAGCAGGGTGGAAACCGTGGTGGTGGATATGGCAACAATTATAACCGTGAAGGCGGTTACAACAAACCCTCTTATGGAAACCGTCCGTCATACGGCCAAGGGGGAGGACAAGGTGGTTACAACCGTCCTTCTTCCAACTACGACGGCCCGGTTAAGGCTTATTCGGCTACTCCTTACGGAGAAGGAACTCCGGGAGATGGCGTAGAAAAGAAAAGAAGACCGCGCGTAGGCGACCATCAGACTAATTCGTACGATAACCGTGGTGGTGATCGTCCCTATGGAAATAATAACTATCGTCCGCAGGGCGGTGGAGGCTATAACCAGGGTGGTGGTTATCAGCAGCGTGGTGGTGGCGGCTATCAGCAACGCGGCGGTGGCGGTGGTTACCAACAACGTGGCGGTGGCTATCAGCAAGGTGGAAACCGTCGTCCGATGCAACCGCGTCAATATTCGGACGATTATAATCCGAATGCAAAATACAGCCATCAGAAACAGCTGAAGTATAAAGAAGTACTGGCTGACCCGAACGAACCGATCCGTTTGAATAAGTTCCTCTCCAATGCCGGTGTATGTTCACGTCGCGAAGCGGATGAATTTATCCAGGCAGGTGTGGTGACGGTCAACGATCAGGTGGTAACCGAACTCGGTACCAAGATCACCCGCCAGGACAAGGTGGTATTCCACGATAAACCGGTACAGATCGAAAGCAAGGTATATATCGTGCTGAACAAACCGAAAAACTGTGTGACTACTTCCGACGACCCACAAGCCCGTCTGACGGTGATGGATCTGGTGAAGAGCGCCTGTTCGGAACGTATCTATCCGGTAGGCCGCCTCGACCGTAACACGACGGGTGTGCTGCTGTTGACCAATGATGGCGACCTGGCTTCTAAACTGACGCATCCGGCGTTCAAGAAGAAAAAGATCTATCATGTATGGTTGGATAAGAATGTATCCATCGAAGATATGGAGAAGATCGCTAACGGATTGGAACTGGAAGACGGTGAAATCCATGCCGATGCTATCAGCTACGCTAACGAAATGGATAAGAGCCAGGTGGGTATTGAGATCCACTCGGGCCGCAATCGTATTGTACGCCGTATTTTCGAAACGCTGGGTTACCATGTGATCAAGCTGGATCGTGTTTATTTTGCCGGTCTGACGAAAAAAAATCTGGGCCGCGGCAAATGGCGGTATCTGAACGAACGAGAAGTAAACGCCCTGCGAATGGGTGCTTTCGAATAAAGTAACAGATTAGCCGGTGACACAAAGCCGGCTAACTTGTTTTTAATTTTCAAAGAATAATAGTAAGATGAAAACAATTAGCAGAACAAAGATTGTAGATGTGCTGCAAAGCGAAGCTTTCGGCACGCCCGTGAACGTGAAAGGTTGGGTACGTACCCGCAGAGGTAGTAAACAGGTGAATTTTATCGCCCTGAACGACGGCTCTACAATTAATAACGTGCAGATTGTTGTAGATGTGGATAAGCTGGGTGAAGACTACCTGAAGCCGATCACGACCGGCGCTTGTATCAGTGTAAACGGCTTCCTGACTGAATCGCAGGGACAAGGCCAGCGTGCTGAGATCCATGCCGAAGAGATTGAGATCTACGGCGCTGCCGATCCGGCAACTTATCCGTTGCAGAAGAAAGGACACTCGCTGGAGTTCCTGCGTGAGATTGCACACCTGCGTCCGCGCACGAATACCTTCGGTGCGATCTTCCGTGTCCGTCACCACATGGCGATGGCTATCCATACATTCTTCCACGAAAGAGGGTTCTTCTATTTCCATACGCCGATCATTACGGCTTCTGATTGTGAAGGTGCCGGACAGATGTTTCAGGTGACCACTATGAACCTGTACGACCTGAAAAAGGACGAACAGGGTTCCATTATCTATGACGACGACTTCTTCGGTAAGCAGGCCAGCCTCACGGTATCCGGTCAGCTCGAAGGTGAGTTGGCTGCCATGGCATTGGGTGCGATCTACACCTTCGGCCCGACGTTTCGTGCTGAAAACTCCAACACACCGCGTCACCTGGCCGAGTTCTGGATGATCGAACCGGAAGTAGCTTTCAACGAGATCGCCGAGAATATGCAACTCGCTGAAGACTTTATCAAGTATTGTATCCAGTGGGCATTAGACCATTGCATGGACGATATCAAGTTTCTCAACGATATGTTCGACAAAGAACTGATCGAACGCCTGCAGGGCGTATTGAAGGATACTTTCGTGCGTTTGCCATATACAGAAGGAGTAAAGATTCTGGAAGCTGCTGTTGCCGGTGGCCACAAGTTTGAATTCCCTATTTTCTGGGGTGCCGACCTGGCTTCTGAGCACGAACGCTATCTGGTAGAATCTCACTTCAAACGTCCGGTAATCCTGACCGACTATCCGAAGGAGATCAAATCGTTCTACATGAAGCAGAACGAAGACGGTAAGACGGTACGCGCCATGGACGTATTGTTCCCGAAGATTGGTGAGATCATTGGTGGATCGCAGCGTGAAGAAGATTACGACAAATTGAAGACACGCGCCGCTGAAATGGATGTGCCCGAAAAGGATATCTGGTGGTATATGGATACGCGCCGCTTCGGTACGGCTCCACACTCCGGATTCGGTCTAGGCTTCGAACGCCTGTTGCTGTTTGTGACCGGTATGGCTAACATCCGCGACGTGATCCCGTTCCCGCGTACGCCGAAGAACGCTGAGTTCTGATCCGATAAGGAAACTTATACACAGAAAAGGCTGTCGGAAACGACAGCCTTTTTTTACTTATGCTCATTCTCATTCTTCGTCTGCTTCATATTCAATCTCGATAGGGAGTTGTTTACGGAATGCTTCCTTGAAAGAGATCAGAGACTCCGTACGTGCCAGTCCCAGCGGTTGCAGTTTGTTGTGGATGATATGTAGCAGATGCTGGTTGTTCTTCGCGTATATCTTGATAAAAAGATCGTACTGCCCGGTAGTATAATGACATTCCACCACTTCCGGAATTTTCAGCAGCGCTTCGGTGACGGAGGGGAACTGCCCGGGGGATTGAAGGAATAACCCCATATAGGCGCAGGTTTCGTAGCCGACCTTGGTGTTGTCCACAATGAACTCAGAGCCTTTGATCACACCCATGTTTGTCAGTTTCTGAATACGTTGGTGGATGGCAGCACCGGAAACATTACATTCTCTGGCTACTTCCAGAAAGGGCATGCGGGCATTCCCAATGATTAATTTAAGGATTTTTTCATCCAGTTCGTCTAATTGATGATGTGCCATATGTTTTGTATATTTGTATAGACTGGTGAGGCTTGCTTTCATTTTGATACAAAAATACGAAAATAACAATAAACTGCTTCTTTTTGCTTTGATAATTCATTGGATTTATAACTTATAATATGCGAGATATTTGTTTTATACCTATTACTGAGTCTCAGCATCCGTTGGTTGATCGGATAGCTGTGACCTATGAACAGTCATTTCCGGTGGCAGAACGTCGTCCGTTTCCATTGGTACGGGAGTTGATCGACGCTCATCCGTCGTTTACAGCCAATGCTCTATTAAGGGGGGATGCCTATCTTGGCTTTATTACTTCCTGGGAGTTTGAGGCTTTCCGGTATGTAGAACATTTTGCTATTGACGCATCTGCTCGTAACAGCGGAGTGGGAGGAGAGGCTCTTCGCCTCTTTCTCGGACAGAACAATCAACCAGTAGTGTTGGAGGTGGAACTGCCGGAAAATGACTTGAATCGTCGGCGAATTGCCTTCTATGAGCGTCAGGGATTCGTATTTTATGATCAGCCTTACTTTCAACCTCCTTACCACCCGGAGGAACCGGTATCGTTGGAATTGCGCCTGATGACTTGGGGAGAGGTTTGCCTTGACCGCACATTTGATGAGTGGACCCGGCTGATCCATCGGGAGGTTTATGGGATGTAAGATAATATAGCCGGAGCAGGCTTTGGGCATTGTTATGAAAAATAAAAAAGGCAGGATTGCGAAAATCCTGCCTTTTTCTATTACTACATTATCCGGCTTATAGCGCGTTGATACGCGGTGTAGCAGAATAACTGATCTTCAATGCATACGCTTCACGAAGTGCTTGCTTTACGTCAGTGATAATACCCATCTGTGTTTCTTTATCAGCCTTGATAGATATTGTCATGAAAGGAGCATCTTCTTCCTTCATACTGGATTTTTCCTGAGCGATGTAGGTTTGGATTTCACTTACTTCAGCGAAGTTGTCATTCAACTGAATACGTGTTGCCGATCCTACTTTACCTCTGAATTCAGCCGTAGGTTCACCCACATAGATAAACGTTACAAGTGATTTCTTTTCCAGTTTCTGGAGTTCTGAAGCCTGCGGAGAACGGAACTGTACCTTCAATGATACTTCACGCATGGTGGTTACCATCATGATGAAGAACAAGAATGCGAATACCAAGTCAGGTAATGATGAAGTATTCAATTCGGGCATCTCGCGCCCACCTGCACTACTAAATTTTCCCATTACTTAACCCCTCCATAATTTTTAGGTTCAGCTTCGGAAATCTTTTGTGGATAGATGGTTATAACAGCGCTTTGTTGTTCTTCTTCCAGATCCACGAAAGCTTTACCGAACTTCTTCAGTGATACCTCATTTCTCAATTCTGCATAAGCAGCAGCCAACTCACTTTGAACATTGATATATGCCTGGTATTGTGTGCCACGGTCATTCTGCAAAGAGATTACATGGTTCTTGGCTACCGCCATCTCTCCAAAATAAGGAACATCAACCACTACCTTTTCAGGTTTGTGTTCATCATTGTATGGATTGTCAATGAACTCTTTTGCTTTCTCTTTCAGCTGCTTGATCTCAATGTATTCGTTGTTGCAAAGAATCTGATTCTGACTGTTAATCAAAACAATCATCAGGTTTCTCTTTTTGATATCCACGTCATCTTTTTTCTGATCTTTAGGTACAGGAGCCGGTAAACGTCTCGGTAACCCGCGGTCGGTATCCATGGATGAGGTCATCAAAAAGAAAAGCAGCAACATGAAAGCAATGTCGGCAGAAGAAGTCGCATTCATTTGCGGGACTTTTTTCTTTTTCTTACCCATAATGCTTTTTTGATTACTTGTTTAAAATGTTTTTCACACTTCCGGCTAATACTGCCAAGATAACCAGAGCCATCATCACGTATGTAGAATACATCCACATATCCGTGAACTTCAGATAGAACGGAGTATTATATGACTGAATATCCGGATTCACAAGTGGAAGGGGAGTCGAATCACCGATAGCATACGTCACATATAACAATCCAATAAAAAGCACCATTACGACCAATCCCATAATGCCACCTTTGGGGTTATGCTTAAAGTTGTTGATAAACTGCATGATAGCAAAGAATACAGCTGCCGCAGCGGCTATGAACAACAAGGCATACTGCCATTCAATAAGTAATCCTGTATAAATCGGGTTCCACATTTCGCCTTTGTACGGTTCATAATCTCCTCCGAAGAAGAACATGATGAATATCACCACAGAGATGACCGTACATGCGATTAAGCTCCAACTCGATATTCTTCTAATTTTAGTTACAGCCATAGTGTGTATTATTTATTGAATTTCACGTAGTATTTGATAACGGTATCAACCAATGTAATAGAAGCATCTTCCATCTTGTTCAGGATGGCTTCCAGTTTACTCAGCAGATAGTTATAAAATACCTGAAGGATCAAGGCTACGATAAGACCGAAGATAGTTGTGATCAAAGCGATTTTCATACCACCGGCAACAACCGTCGGGCTGATATCACCAACCTGTTCGATTTTGTCGAACGCAACAACCATCCCTACTACTGTTCCCAAGAAACCGAGTGACGGAGCCATTGCGATGAACAATGTGATCCAAGAAAGGTTCTTTTCCAGCAAACCACCTTGTACACCACCGTAAGAAACAACTGATTTTTCAACGATGTCAATACCCTGATCAATTCTCACCAATCCCTGGTAAGCAATAGATGCAATCGGACCTCTTGTGTCACGAGCGATAGTCTTGGCGCCTTCAACATCCCCTTTGTCCAATGCGTCTTCAATTCCCTGCAACAGTTTAGTTGGATTCGTGTCAGACAGGTTCAGATAGATAATTCTTTCCAAGCTGAAAGCCAAACCAAGAATCAAAACAACAGCGATCGGAGCCATAAACTCCACACCACCTTCGACAAATTTAATCTTCATCGCCTGGTGAAAACCACCGTCAACGGCTGCTTCCTGCGCGAATGCTACTGTAGAGGTTCCAAGGGCGCACAAACCCAAGAATGCTTTTGCAAATAACTGTTTCATTGTGTGTTTAATTTTTAAGATTAATAATTCTCTTATTTTTATTTTTGTTATTATTTCTGTTGTTCGTTCATGGTACAATCAACACACGACGCGGAGAGAGCGGGATTCGAACCCGCGAAACCCTTTAGGGGTTTACACGCTTTCCAGGCGTGCCTCTTCAACCACTCGAGCATCTCTCCAATGAGCTTTTCTCTGCTAAAACGAGCGCAAAATACGAAAAAAATCGCATTCACAAATGTTTCAGCGCACAAATCTAAAGTTTTTGCTCGACATAATCGTATTTCTGCGGAATTAAATGTTGATTCGCGCGAAAAAAAGGCGATATTATGTCTTTGCAAGGCCTTTAAATACTTGAAAAGCGTTTTCTGTAGCCAGTTCTACTGTCTTCTCGAGCGTGAACCCGTAGATTTCTGCTACCTTCCTGGCGGTTTCCCAAATATATGTTGGTTCATTCCTTTTTCCTCTGAAAGGAACCGGAGCCAGATAGGGCGCGTCTGTTTCAAAAACAATATGTTCCATATCGGTATGGCTGATTACTTCGGCCAGTTTTGCATTTTTGAATGTAATGACTCCATTTATTCCTAATTTGAATCCCGGTAGTTTGGCTATTTCTTCCAGATCATCCCGGGTTCCGCTGAAGCTATGGAACACGCCTGTCAGTTTCTCGGTCTTTACCTTATATATACTGTCGAATACTTCCGGAAAGGCATCACGGGTATGGATCGCTACCGGAAGCTCCAGGTCAATGCTCCATTGGAGTTGTTCTTCAAACACAATTTTTTGTTCTTTCAGGTATGTTTTATCCCAATAGAGGTCGATGCCTATCTCCCCAATGGCGCAATAGGGGCGTTCCCCCAGGTATTGCTCGATTTGGCGGAGCTTGTCGGCATAGCCGGCATCAACGCTTGTGGGGTGAAAACCCATCATGGGGTAGGCGTATCCCGGATGACGGTCGCAAAGCGCATGCATACGAGATACCGTGGTATCATCTACATTGGGTAATAATAAGGCGCCGATTCCGGAATCACGTGCTTTTTCGATTAGTGCGTCTTGTTCCGGATCGAAATCATCCAGGTATAAATGACAATGTGTATCGATCAGGTTCATTTTCAGCAAGTGCGGTGCATGAGGTTATTGCATACGGCTCTCAATTCGGCCGTCTTTTCCGGTGATACCTGAAGCGCGTCCAGGTGCTGGAAGGCGAGGTCGTAGTGCTCGTCCATTTTGGCTTCCGTATATTCTTTAATATGTAGATCGTTGTATATGCCGGTGAATGCTACTATTTTTTCTTTCGGGTCAAAGTTGGGTTGACTCATCC
Source organism: Tannerellaceae bacterium (assembly GCA_031555145.1). Taxonomy (GTDB): domain Bacteria; phylum Bacteroidota; class Bacteroidia; order Bacteroidales; family Tannerellaceae; genus JAJDIA01. The sequence continues at coordinate 26,041 of JAVBUR010000112.1, forward strand.
AGGAGGTTAGTGTTTCCTTTTGGCTGACTGAAGACCGTTCCAGGGCTTCGATCAGGAGAAATGTCTTTTTATTGCACAGGATGTCGCCTCCGATGTTTTTGCCGAATACCCGGGTGTCGCCGTATACGTCCAGTAGGTCGTCTTGTAATTGGAAGGCTAATCCGATATGGATGCCGAAACCATACAGGTGGTCGGCATCTGCTTCCGGGGCGCCGCCAAGAATGGCTCCGGACTTCAGGCAACAAGCAAGCAGTACGGCGGTTTTCAGGCGGATCATTTCCAGGTATTCTTCCTGTGATACATCAGCGCGGGATTCAAATTCCATATCATACTGTTGTCCTTCGCATATCTCCAGGGCCGTTTGGGTAAACAGGGGTAGTATGTCTTTCAGATAGGCCGGTTCGGTCTGCCCGATTAGTTGGTAGGCTACGATCAGCATGGCGTCGCCCGACAGGATGGCGGTGTTGGCGTCCCAGACGGTATGGACGGTTGGCTTGTTTCTCCGTTTGTCAGCATTGTCCATCAGGTCGTCATGTAGCAGGGTGAAGTTATGGAATACTTCCATGCCCAGAGCCGGGACGACGGCTTTCCCTATTTCATCGTTGTATATATTGCATGCCAGCAGGGTAAGGGCCGGACGTATTCTTTTCCCTCCCAGTGAGAGGATGTAGGTGATGGGGTCATACAGGCTTTGTGGCGGATGACTGAACTGCAATTGGGATATCTCGGTTTCAATGCGTTGAAGAATCTGTTCGAAAGTCTGCATAATGAAAGAATGATTATTATGTAAAATAAAAAAGGCTGCCCATTGACAGCAGCCTTCTTTATGTATATGTTTCAAATACTATTGCAATCTGAACTGTACAGGCAATGTATATTTCACGCGTACTGGTTTTCCACGCTGTTCGCCCGGTTGCCATTTCGGCATGGTGTTGATCACGCGAAGAGCTTCACGGTCCAGAGAGGCGTCTACCCCACGAACCACTTCTGCATCAACAATAGTACCGTCACGGTTTACCACAAACGTACAAATTACACGCCCTTGGATACCATTTTCCTGTGCGATCACCGGATACTTGATGTTCTTATACAAGAATTCCATCATTTTTCCTTCTCCGCCTGGGAATAACGGCATTTTTTCTACTACGGTAAAGATCTGCTGGGCTGATTCTTCTTCTTCTTCCACGACTGCGGGCGGTACATAGGTCTGAACCTGGGCGGCTTTCTGAGAGTCTTCAGAAGATAAGATTTCCTTTTGTTCGAGTTGCACGTCATCCGCTACCACGTTCAGGATTTCCGGTGCAGCGGCTGGAGGTGGTGGGGGTGGAGGAGGAGGGGTATTCTCTGGCCTCGTGATTTCTATTTCTTCTTCAGCAATAACGTCGGCAACGCCTTCGCCAGCTGTGGCGATCTTGATGTCGTAGGTTCCCCATTCCAGTGTGATGAACAGCAGGGCCAATGCAATGACCATACCCATCAAAACACTCATGGTTTTGCCTTTTTCAAGATCCGCTTTGGGGGATTTCTTAATTTCCATACATTGTTTTTTTAATGTGTTTTTCTACACCGCAAAAATACGAAATTTTTGGAATAACAAAACATAAAACACGAAATGATACCTTTTTTTACTTTTTTTACCGGAAAAACTATACGGTCCGTATACCTTTTTGCTATATTCTCCGTTCATCTTATGATGAAAAAAGTTTGCATAGTGTTATTATCCTCTTTTGTCTTGTCTGTTCATGCGCAGACGGGTGATGAGGTGTTCTCTTTTTTGCGTTACCCTAATTCGGCGCGTGCCAATGCGCTGGGAGGGAATACGGTGGCGTTGGTCGAACGCGATCCGTCGTTGGCGTTTCATAATCCCGGGTTGTTAGGTCCGGAGATGGATGGAATGGTTAACATTAATTATATGAGTTATATTGCCGACGTTAACTTCGGTAGTGCTTTGTTTACCAAAGCGGCCGGCGAACGGGGCGCCTGGGCCATCGGTGCGTCTTATATAAATTATGGTAATTTTAAAGAGGCACTGCCTACGAGCGAGGTGTTGGGTACATTCTCGGCGAATGATGTCGGCCTCCACGCCATGTATGGTTATGACCTGAGTGAGCGTTGGCGGGGGGGGCTTACATTGAAATTCCTGTATTCCGGTTTTGCTGATTTCTCGTCACTGGGTCTTTGTGCCGATGCCGGTCTTACCTATTATAATGTGGAAAGCGGCTTTTCGGCCGGTTTTGCCCTCAAGAATATAGGTGCTCAAATCAAACCTTATGAAGACGATCGTCAAGCCCTTCCCTGGGATATCCAACTAGGGTTGACCAAGAAGATGGCGCACGCGCCCATCCGCTTCTCTCTTACGGCGATGCATCTTAATCAGTGGGAGTTTGACTACATTGATAAGGTTAATACAGATGCGGAAGGCGATAGCTTCTTTCGTGCCCTGACTAAGCATCTTGTGTTCGGCGTCGACTTTATCCCCTCTGAAAACTTCTGGATCGGCATAGGCTTTAATCCCAAGCGGAATATGGATATGAAACTCCAGAGTGGTAATGCACTGGGGGGCTTTTCCGGAGGTGCCGGTGTGAAGATCCGGATGTTCGACGTGGGTGTTTCCGTAGCCCGCTACCATCCTTCGGCTATGTCGCTGATGTTGAGCGTTTCGGCTACACTTGCCGATTTTAAGCCTTGACGCTTTCTGAGGACCGATTCACGTTTATTATCTTATTTCTCTTCGTAAGCGAATAAAAATCATTATTTTTGCGTCGTTATATTTAATAGGTGAACTACGGTTTGCAATTGGCAAAATGAAAAAGATAACGATAGCAGTGGATGGACATTCATCCAGCGGGAAGAGCACGATGGCCAAGGAACTGGCTAAAGAAATAGGTTATACGTATATTGACAGCGGCGCCATGTACAGGGCCGTTACGCTCTACAGCCTGCAGCAAGGTTTTTTCTCTCCTGACGGTGTCATAGACGCACAAAGGCTTGCAGATTCGCTTGAGCAGATTGATATATCCTTTGTGTTTAATCCTGAGACCGGCCGTGCTGATACGTATCTCAATGGCACCAATGTAGAACATGATATCCGTGGTATGGAGGTGGCCGACAAAGTCAGCCCCATCGCAACCCTCGGCTTTGTTCGTCGTGCGCTTGTAGCCAAGCAACAGTCCATGGGGCAGGGAAAAGGTGTGGTGATGGATGGTCGCGATATCGGTACCGTCGTCTTTCCCGATGCCGAACTGAAGCTGTTTGTCACCGCTTCGCCGGAAGTCAGAGCGCAACGCCGCCTCGACGAATTGACGGGAAAAGGCATGGAGGCCTCTTACGAAGAAGTGCTTGCCAACGTAAAGAAGCGTGACCTGATCGACTCCACCCGCGAAGAGAGCCCCCTCCGCCAGGCGGACGATGCGTTGGTGTTGGATAATTCATACATGACCCGCGACGAGCAAATGGCCTGGTTGCGCGATCAATATAAAAAAGCGGCAGGTATCTAAACACTTGCGCGATTCCGGATGATAGAAGTGGAAATAGATAAAGGCTCGGGTTTCTGTTTCGGGGTGGTCACAGCCATCGAAAGTGCCGAACGGGAACTGAACAATACAGATACCCTGTATTGTCTCGGTGATATTGTCCACAACAACCTGGAGGTCGAACGCCTCAAAGCGCTTGGCCTGCAGACGATCGACCACGAAGCGCTGGCCTCGCTCCAGGGCGAGAAAGTACTCCTCCGCGCTCATGGTGAACCGCCGTCTACCTACGCCACGGCAAAGAAGAATAACATCACCATCGTTGACTCTACCTGTCCTGTCGTCTTGCGCTTGCAGCGGAAGATACATACCTGCTACCTCGAAACCCGTGCCAACCGTACCCAACTGGTGATCTACGGCAAGCAGGGACACGCCGAGGTGAACGGCCTGGTGGGGCAAACCGAAGGTACAGCCATTGTCATCGAGAAAGAAGAAGACCTCGACCGGTTGGACTACACCCGCGATATCGTCTTGTTCTCGCAAACCACCAAATCGGTGGATGGCTTCAGCCGGATTGTGGAAGAAATCAAGCGTCGCGTCGCCGACGGGGTACAGTTCAACTACTACGATACCATCTGCCGGCAGGTGGCAAACCGCCTTCCCAATATCAAACGTTTTGCTTCGGACCACGACTGGGTCTATTTCGTAGCCGGGCTGAAAAGTTCCAACGGGAAGGTGTTGTTTGAAGAATGCCGGAAATCTAACCCTCATACCTATTTTATTACGGAAGCCGTCGAGATCACTGATCCGCTGCCGTCGTATGTACAACGGGTAGGGGTATGTGGCGCTACTTCCACCCCCAAATGGTTGATGGAAGAAGTGGCCGAACGGATACGACAATTAAATGGAGCGTCTTCCGAAGACGCTTCGACGAAATAACAGGAGTTTTCAATCAATTAATCAGATACAGTATGTCGACAGTGAAATGTATTGGCATTTTAACTTCCGGAGGTGATGCTCCCGGCATGAATGCCGCTATTCGTGCGGTAACCCGTTCAGCTATCCATAACGGGATGAAGGTAAAAGCTATTTACAGAGGATACAAAGGATTGATCATCGATGAAATCGAAGACTTTAAAACACAGAATGTAAGTAATATCATCCAACGGGGTGGCACCCTGTTGAAGACCGCCCGTTGCGAAGAATTCCGTACCCCTGAAGGACGGCAGAAAGCCTACGAAGGGATGCAAAAACACGGCATCGACGCCCTGGTGGTGATCGGTGGTGACGGTACGCTGACTGGAGCTCGCATCTTCGCTCAGGAATTCAATATCCCTATCGTCGGCCTGCCCGGCACGATCGACAATGACCTTTTCGGTACGGACGTGACCATCGGGTTTGATACGGCGCTGAACACGATCATGGAATGTGTCGATAAAATTCGCGACACGGCCACCTCGCACGACCGCCTCTTCTTTATCGAAGTCATGGGACGCGCCTGCGGATTCCTCGCTCTCAACGGAGCCATTGCTTCCGGTGCCGAGGCTGCCATTATCCCGGAGATATCTGTCGAACGTGACCAACTGGCGGAAATGATCGAAAACGGTTTCCGCAAGTCGAAGAACAGTAGTATCGTGCTCGTAGCCGAAAGCGAAGTGACCGGTGGCGCCATGGGCGTAGCCGAACGTGTGAAGAAGGAATATCCGCAGTTCGATGTCCGCGTTTCTATCCTCGGTCACCTGCAACGCGGTGGTTCGCCGACGGCTTCCGACCGTATCCTGGCTACTCGTATGGGTGTGGCCGCTATCGAAGCGATCCTCGAAGATCAGCGTAACGTGATGATTGGCGTGCAGAACGACAATATTGTCTATGTACCCTTCTCGAAAGCCATCAAGAACGAGAAGCCGATCAATCCCGACCTGCTGAATACGCTTAAGATATCTTCTATTTAAGGACACGAAATGGACGAGATCCGGCAATTGATCTATGACGGGAAGGTAACCGAGGCGATCCGCCTGCTGGATGCGCACTTGTCTGCACATGCTTCCGACGACGAAGCCTGGTACTTGCGGGGCAATGCCTACCGTAAGTTGGGTGATCATCGTCAGGCATTGAACAACTACCTGCGGGCTGTCGAACTGAATCCCGACAGCCCGGCACGGCAGGCGCATGACCACCTGATAGATATCTTGAACTTTTCTAATCCCGATATCTATAATCCATGAACGACGGCCTATGATGAGAGACTTCGCCGCTATCGACTTTGAGACTGCCAACGAGCAACGTACCAGTGTATGCAGTGTGGGGATCGTTATCGTGCGTGATGGCGAGATAGTCGATAAATATTATAGCCTGATCCGTCCCGAGCCGGACTATTACAGCTACTGGAATACCCAGGTACATGGACTTACTCAGCGGGATACGGAGAAGGCTCCCCTTTTCCCCTCCGTCTGGCAGGAGATTGCAGCGCGCATTGGCGACCTTCCGCTGATCGCCCACAACAAGGCGTTCGACGAGAACTGCCTCAAGGCTGTTTTCCGCATGTACCGGATGGACTATCCCGACTACGAATTCCATTGTACCTTGCAGGCTGCCCGGCGTGTGTTCCGCAACCTGCCCAATCATAAACTGCATACCGTAGCCGCCCGGTGCGGATACGACCTGACCAATCACCACCACGCCCTGGCCGATGCCGAAGCCTGTGCCTGGATCGCCCTGGAGGTGATGGGGCTCTAATTAAACTAATATACTGCCGAAGTGAGAAACGCAATCGAGAAACTGATCAGCTGGTTTTATATACCACCTTTTAATAAGTTTATCCCTTATCAAACCTTTCAATACATTTTTTGCGGAGGCGCCAACACCGTCTTCGACTTGTCGCTCTATGCCGTCCTCTATAACTTTGTATTCGACAAAGAAAATCTTGACCTGGGATTTATGGTGATCACGCCTTATATTGCCGCCTTCCTCATTGTCTTTCCAATCACGTTCCTGACCGGCTTCTGGCTGATGAATTACGTCGTGTTCAAAGGCTCCCCCCTGCGCAACCGCACGAAACTGGGCCGTTACCTATTGACTGTCTGTCTCAGTATCCTGATCAACTATGTCGGCCTGAAGGTATGCGTGGAATACCTGCACTTCTATCCCACGCCCTCCAAAACCCTGATCACGATCCTCTGTGCCCTTGTCAGCTACGTGTCACAACGCTACTTCACCTTCCGCAATTGCGAGCAGACGGCCTGATCCTATTGTTTCAGTTTACCGAAGAACAACAGGTTGTTGCTGTTCTCATCCAACGTGGCGGCAAGGGCTACCAGTTTATCCTTGTCGTCCTGGCTGCAGTCTGGCTCGGCCAACCGTTTCTCTATCCGTTCCAATAACCCGCCCGGTTCAAGGTTCAGGATGAAATAACCTTTGTTGAAAGCTGCCATAGGAACGGCCATGTGGCCGTAGAAGTCGTTTACGATTTTAACAATGGATGTGGTCTTGTCTTTTTTGGAAACCATTAAGGGGCGGCTGTCCTTCGTCTCGTAGTTGTACATGTTGATGAAGAAGCGATCGGGCAGTTCCATGTAAGTGTGGATCCAGTTCTCGGCAAACGTATACCCGGAGGGAAATTGCATGGTGAATACCGGTGCCAGTTTGTTAGTTTCCGGTACATAGTGGTAGATGGTGTCCATGCTGGTGTTATGGAAATCGAAAGCGTTGCTGTTTCTGTAGGAGAATATTTCACCATCATAATTCGAGGCCCTCATATAGTTGCTTGCCGGATATTCAGCTAAAACTTTCCCATCTGTGTCTATTTGCAAGGCAATGGCCTTGTCGTTTTCAAAAGGCATGTGTACAAGGCTGATCACACCCTTGTCGGAAAGACTGACCTTCGGTTTGTTCAGTTTTGTGGCCAGTGGGATGTCTTTGATATGGTGACGCTCGAGGTCGTACATCATGATCTTGTTGTTTATAAATTGGGTGAAGAGGATCCGCCCACTCTTCTCATTAATTACTTCGTCGTAGATAGATATGGAATACTCGCCGGGTCCTTGTCCGATAGCGCCTACGTTGCCAAGGAATTTACCCGTTCGGTCGAACAACTTGAAGGGTGCCCCGGATTGCCGGATACCGATGTAATTGTCTGTTACTGTCGTCACCCAGGCACGGAACAGGGCATCGTCCGATTCGTCAAACCGGATCAGTTCGCAACTTTCCACCAGGTCGCTGAGGGGGACGGTGATTTTCTTCTCATTGCCGGTAAAAGCAGCCACATACATAGCTGTTCCATCCTTTTGAACAACCGTCACAGAGCCATCTCCCTCGGAAGAAGAAGAACATCCGGTGAGAAGGCAAACGGAAGCGAGTAGCGTTAAGCCGGAAAACAAAGTTGTCTTTTTCATACACGTATTAAGTTGAAGATTACCCCAGCAAAGATATGAAAACATCGTAATTCTTAAATACATTGCCTGTTTTTTTTGATGTCCGTTCGAATAATTAAGAAACTACCGCCCCCACCACACGAAGCGGCGGCCAGTTTCAAACTCAACCAAATATGAAAGTAATGGGCGTTCGCCGCGACGATGAATGCCCGGTCACGGGCATTGTGTTCGTAGCCGTGGGTGCTGGCGAAGCCGAGCCCACGGTCAATTAGAATAACAACAATTATCATGCGCCGCGTCAGCGGTGCCGGCCTACAAACCCGGCACCGCTGACGCGGCGCATAAAAC
>JAVBUR010000026.1:0-10576 GCA_031555145.1 Tannerellaceae bacterium
TGCTGAAAGCATGGAAAAAGCAACTGCTGTCTTATCGCAAATATTCGGGCAATTCCGTCCGGCTGTATTCATTCCATTCGTGCAGGAGTATACTGTCATACTCTTCCTGATCGTCCTGTGTTTCACGCTTCAGTTCCTCCCTTCGCGAATGATAGAATCAGCCAAGCAAAAAGTGGGTAGTTGGCATTGGATGGTGAAAGCGATTGTCACGGCAGCACTTATCATCCTGATCGCCCAAGTCAAATCATCTGAAATACAACCGTTTATCTACTTCCAGTTCTAAACAGAGAAGGCTTATAAATCTTTCAGGAGCACATCACCGCTAGCCGCCAGCAAATCTTCGCGGGTTTTGAGGAGGGCCTTCCATTCATTACGGAACATGTGTTTGATATCGATCTTGAAATTCTCCGAACCGCATTCGTCAATCCGTTGCATGAGGAAAGCCATGCTGATCAGGTTGATATCGATGGCGGGTTGATAGTAAATGATACGGTCGTCATCGCCGATAAGCACTTCACTAATAATTTTTATTTCAAGCAGAAGGTGAAGTAACTGTGTGGTAATACGGATAGGAATACGATACGTATCCGATAGTTCATCGGCTGTATAGGGCTTATCCCCTTTCTCAAAACGCTTGACAATAAGCGACGTGATCAACACAGTCAGAAAATCCTTATAGCGACGGCTGATATTCTTGCTGTCACGTTCGAAACTGAACTTGCGCACATTTTGCGCCGAATAGGCCAGCGCCGCCCCAAACAGGAGGATGATCCACGACAACTGCAACCACAACAGCAACAACGGCAACGCTGCGAAACTACCATAGATGGCATTGTATTTACTTACCCAGATCTGCCCGCTGATATATACAAACTGGAAGAACTGAAAGGCACATCCGCTCACTGTCCCGGCAATCAATGCGTTCAGAAAATTCACCTTCGTATTGGGAAGGAAGATATACAACCCGGTAAATACCAGCGAAATGATCACATACGGCGCAATCTTGAGCGTAAGATCGACTACCGGTGTGAGAAATACAAACTCTTCGAGGAAAGAGTTCTGCAGTGTAGACACAAAGATGGAAATACCACTGGAAGCCGTAATCAGGACAGGTAGCAGGATGAACATCGCCAGGTAGTCGGTCACCTTCCGGTAAAAAGGGCGCGATTTCTGTACCTGCCAGATTTCATTGAACGTATCTTCGATGGAAGAGATCAGGTTAATCACCGTATAAAAAAGGAAGATCAAACCGAACCCGATGATCACCCCACCCTGCGCCTGCATCAGGTAGCTGTCAACATATTCGAATGCTTTATTGAATTCGGCATCATGCCCGGGGAAATAGTCGATCAGTTCTTCGCGCACCGTAGTCTGGAAGCCGAAACCCTTGGCTATGCCCAGCAGTACGGCCAACAGCGGAACAATGGCCAGCAGTGTGCTGTAGGTCAATGCCGAGGCTTTTGTTTGCAGATTTTCATTTAGGAAGGTACGAAAAGCAAGGATCGTAGTCTTTACAATATTAATCCATGTTTCCTTCAGGCCGCTCACCTCATGTTCGGTGATACGCCAGATATCATATGTAACAAAATGGATCGTCTTCGTCAGGAAAGAGCTGATGCGTTCGCCAATGGATAGCTTATCTTTCTGCTGTTCGTCTTTCTTTTCCATTTTTCTTCGTTTTAGAGTAAAACAGTTTGCCTGTAAGCCGGGTTCTGTACCCGCCTGTCATTATAACAAACGGGCGTCTGCCATTTATCTCGTCTTGTTGTTGCCAACAAGCTTTAGCGATCTACCCCCCGGCATCGGGCGGGCAGCCCTACATGCGCCGGTGTACATGATCTTACAACCCATAGGACGTACGGCATCTCATATCGCTGTGAGACCCGGTGGGCTCTTACCCCGCCTTTTCACCCTTACCCGGCCGGAGCCGGGCGGTTGTTTTCTGTTACGCTACCCTGCCATCGCTGACAGCTTCCCGTTAAGAAATATGGTGCCCTGTGTTGCCCGGACTTTCCTCCCGCCTTGCAGCGAGCGGCAGACCGGCAAACTGTCTGTGGCGCAAAGGTAGGTAAATTGTTGAACTTTCCGGCTCATCCACTGTTATTATTAGTGTAAGATGCCTAAATGTCAGGTGTTTTTTGTCAGGTCGGGTACTTTGCTATGCACAGTACTGTTAAGCGCAGTTAAGCAAGTGCTTGCACTCGTTAAAAGAGTTGAAAAAAGGCTGACAAAGAGTAGAATTGAACATTTTTTGCTTTTACTTTGCCAACAGTTCAAATGTTAAATTTAAGTGTTTAATTAAAAAAAGGAATCTTATGAAGAAAGTGTTGAAAAATACGCTCGGCGTTATCTTACTGGTAGGAGCCTGTGTAGGTGCCGCTATAGGTACAAGCGCGTATATCACGAACAAGAAGCAGGCTGACTCTTCGTATTCCGTAGCCAATGAATACGGGTTTAAGCAGCCGGTCCGCCAGGTAAGCCTGGATATGGTAGCGGCCGAAAATATAGACTTTACCGAAGCGGCCGAAAAAGCCGTCCATGCCGTAGTGCACATCAAGGCTACCGCCAAGGCCCGGACAGGCCAGCAACGGGGCGGACAGCAGTATATCGACCCGTTTGAATACTTCTTCGGCTTCGGCAATCCCCGTGGAGGTGGCGGCACACCACAACCACGCGTAGGCTCAGGTTCGGGCGTAATCATCTCTACCGATGGTTATATCATGACCAACAACCACGTGATTGACGGAGCCGACGAACTGGAAGTAACCCTAAACGATAACCGCAAGTTCAGCGCCAAAGTGATCGGCACCGATCCGAACACCGACATAGGTCTGATCAAAATCGACGCCAAAGACCTGGCAACGATTCCGTTTGGCGACTCGGAAGTACTGAAAGTAGGCGAATGGGTATTGGCCGTCGGCAACCCATTCAACCTCACATCGACCGTAACGGCCGGTATCGTCAGTGCCAAAGGGCGTGGTAATATCAGCAATACGAGCGCCAACAGCATCGCATCATTTATACAAACCGATGCCGCTGTAAACCCAGGTAATAGTGGAGGCGCATTAGTCAATACAAAAGGCGAACTAGTGGGTATCAACACCCTCATCTATACGCAAACAGGAAGTTTTGAAGGTTATTCATTCGCCGTACCTATCAGCATTGCCGGCAAGGTAGTAGCCGACCTGAAAGAACACGGCGCCGTACAACGCGCCATGTTGGGCGTCAGTATGGTGGATGTACAGATCGCCAAAGAACGCGAAGACCTCAAAGACAGCAAGATCAAAGTGCTCGAAGGCGCCTATGTGGTCGAATTCGCCGACCGGAGTGCCGCCCGTGAAGCCGGTATCGAAAAGGGTGACGTGATCACCGCCGTCAACGAGGTGAAGATCAAATCCGGCAGCGCCCTGCAGGAACAGATCAGCAAGTTCCGCCCGGGCGACAAAGTAAAGGTAACCGTCGACCGTTATGGCACGACCAAGACCTTCAACGTCGAACTGAAGAATGCTCAAGGCAACACCGAAGTGGTGAAAGGCCAGGGCGACCCGACCGTACTGCTGGGAGCCGTATTCAAAACACTGACGGACAAGCAAAAACAAGACCTCGGTATCAGCTATGGCGTCGAAGTGTACGAAGTACTTAAAGGCAAGATCCGCGACGTAGGTATCACCAAGGGATATATCATTATGCTGGTTAACGACCAGAAGGTTTCCACCCCGGATGACATCGACAAGATTGTCGAACAGACATTGCGCAACGGTGGTACCGAAAAGATATTAGTAATTAAAGGTTTGTATCCAAACGGCCGGACGAAATATTTCGTAATCGACCTGGCTGAATAGATAAAAACAATAAATACAGTCAACGGGTAAGAAGATTGTTAAAGGTTCATAATTGGCTGAATGTCTCGCACATTCAGCCAATATTATAAAATAAAAACAGTATCTTTGCACCCCATATTTCTCAATTAACTAAGTGGAATGAGGCAATTAAAGATTACAAAGTCCATTACCAATCGCGAGAGCGCTTCGCTGGATAAATATCTTCAGGAAATAGGCCGTGAAGATCTTATCACCGTCGAAGAGGAAGTAGAATTGGCACAGGCAATTAAAAGAGGAGACCGTAGAGCATTGGAAAAGCTGACCCGAGCTAATCTGCGCTTCGTCGTTTCTGTGGCTAAGCAATACCAAAACCAGGGACTGAGTTTACCCGATTTGATCAATGAAGGGAACCTGGGTCTGATTAAAGCTGCCGAGAAATTCGATGAAACCCGTGGGTTCAAGTTTATTTCCTATGCCGTATGGTGGATTCGCCAGTCCATTCTGCAAGCATTGGCCGAACAGTCGAGGATCGTCCGTTTGCCGTTGAACCAGGTAGGCTCACTGAACAAAATCAGCAAAGCCTTCTCCAAGTTCGAACAGGAAAACGAACGCCGCCCGTCGCCGGAAGAGCTGGCAGAAGAATTGGATATTCCCGTGGATAAGATATCGGATACGTTAAAAGTATCCGGTCGTCATATCTCCGTGGATGCCCCGTTTGTGGAAGGTGAAGACAACAGCCTGCTCGACGTGCTTGTGAACGACGACGCTCCCATCGCCGACCGATCGTTAATGAACGAATCTTTGGCAAAAGAAATTGACAGAGCCCTTGCTACACTGACCGAAAGAGAATGCGAGATAATCAAAATGTTTTTCGGTATCGGCTGCCAGGAAATGACCCTTGAAGAGATTGGCGACAAATTTGGCCTCACCCGTGAGCGCGTACGCCAGATCAAGGAAAAAGCAATCAGAAGACTCCGCCAGGGCACCCGTAGTAAGCTCTTGAAATCGTATCTGGGCTAACACCCTCCCCACGATTTACAAAACAACCCCGTCGCAAGCGGGGTTTTTTTGTACACACGACTATCTTAAAGAATGATAAATAGTAAGTAAAATAGCCTGATATAATAACAATTTATTACCTTTGTAGCTATTTATCGAACCAATTAATTGAGTATTACGTTTATGGCAAAACTAACAAAAGAAGATGCCCTTCGGTATCATGCCGAAGGCAAGCCCGGAAAGATCGAAGTCATTCCCACGAAGCCTTATAGTACGCAAGCCGACCTGTCACTGGCCTATTCGCCCGGTGTAGCAGAGCCTTGCCTCGAAATAGAGAAGAATCCGCTGGATGCGTATAAATATACTGCGAAAGGAAACCTGGTAGCTGTCATCTCAAACGGCACGGCCGTGCTTGGCCTGGGCGATATCGGCGCCATGGCTGGTAAGCCGGTGATGGAAGGGAAAGGGTTGCTGTTTAAGATCTTCGCCGGCATCGATGTGTTCGATATCGAAGTGGATGAGAAAGACCCGGAGAAGTTTATCCAGACTGTCAAGGCCATCTCCCCGACCTTCGGAGGTATCAACCTCGAAGACATCAAGGCTCCCGAATGTTTTGAGATCGAAACACGCCTGAAGACCGAACTCAATATCCCCGTTATGCACGACGACCAGCACGGCACGGCCATCATCTCGGCTGCCGGATTACTAAATGCGTTGGAGATCGTAGGCAAAAAGATCGATGAAGTGAAGGTGGTAGTCAACGGCGCCGGTGCCGCCTCTATTTCTTGCACAAAGCTATATGTGCGCCTGGGCGCGAAGATGGAAAACATCATCATGTGCGACAGCAAGGGCGTACTCTCGACCTACCGCACCGACCTGAACGCATCGAAGAAGGAATTTGCCACCACCCGCAATATCAAGACGCTGGAAGAGGCCATGGTGGGCGCCGACGTGTTCCTCGGACTCTCGGCTGCCGACGTGCTGACACAAGATATGGTACGCACGATGAGCAACGACCCCATCGTCTTCGCACTGGCCAATCCGAACCCGGAAATATCCTATGCCTATGCGATGGCTTCACGCCCCGATATCATCTTTGCCACCGGACGTTCTGACTATCCGAACCAGGTAAACAACGTGCTGGGCTTCCCTTATATCTTCCGCGGCGCGTTGGATACGCATGCAACAGCCATCAACGAAGACATGAAAGTGGCTGCCGTTTATGCCATCGCCGAACTAGCCAAAGAACCCGTGCCCGATGTGGTGAACGCCGCCTATATGCTGAAACGCACTACCTTCGGTCGTGAATATATCCTGCCCAAGCCACTCGATCCGCGTCTGCTGACCCGTGTATCTGTGGCTGTTGCCAAGGCGGCCATCGCTTCGGGCGTAGCACAGAAGACCATCACCGACTGGGAGGCTTACGGCCAGCACCTGCGCGAGATGATGGGTTATGACAACAAGCTGCTCCGCTCATTCGTGGAAATGGCGAAAGCCAACCCCAAACGCGTCGTCTTTGCCGAAGCCAATCATGCCAATATGCTCAAAGCCGCTGCTGAAGCCAAGGCGGAAGGCATCTGCGAACCGATCCTACTCGGCAACGAAGAACGCCTGCACAAGATCGCCGCTGAAGAGAATATCAGCATCGAAGGCATCGAGATCGTTAACCTGCGCCACGACCGTGAGAACGGCCGCCGCGAACGTTACGCAAAGATCCTGTCTGAGAAGAAAGCCCGCGAAGGCGTCACCTATGCCGAGGCCTACGAAACGATGGTCGATCGCAATGCCTTCGGCATGATGATGGTCCAAACAGGCGAAGCCGACGCCTTTATCACAGGTGTTTACAGCCGTTACGCCACCGTCACGAAAATGGCCGAAGAACTGATCGGTATCCGTGCACCCTACAAACATTTCGGTGCGATGAACATCGTTACCTGCAAGAAAGGAACCTTCTTTATCGCCGACACATTGATCAACCGTCAGCCGTCGGCCGATGTATTGAAAGATGTAGCCCGGTTGACAAACGATGCTGTCAAATTCTTCGCCTACGAACCGGTAATGGCCATGCTGTCGTATTCCAACTTTGGCTCCGACAAACAAGGCAGTCCGTTGAAGACGCACGAAGCAATCGGCTACCTGCACGCTAATCATCCGGAGATCATGATCGACGGAGAAATGCAGGTCAACTTCGCCCTTGACAAGAAGCTCCGCGACGAAACCTACCCCTTTAACAAACTGAAAGGACGCGACGTCAACACGCTGATTTTCCCCAACCTGAGTTCGGCCAACAGCGCCTACAAACTGCTCCTCGAACTAGGTGTAGGCGAAACCATCGGGCCGATCCAAATGGGATTGAACAAGCCTATCCACTTCACCGACGTGGAAAGCACCACCCGTGACATCCTCAACCTCACCACTGTCGCCGTTGTCGACGCCATCGTGCAGGAACAGATCGAACGGGGGTTGTAACCACCCCATAGCAAAATTAAAAAGGGCGTCCTTAGGGATGCCCTTATTTTTTAGGAACCAGCGCCTGCCAGAGATTATCGGCAGGTACGGGGGCGACGATATGAAGAGGTTCGCCGGAGACGGGATGGATGAAGGAGACACTGCGGGCATGGAGACTGATACCGCCGTCGGGATTGGAGCGTTCGGCACCGTATTTGAGGTCGCCTTTGATGGGGCAAGCCATTTTGGATAGCTGCACACGGATCTGGTGGTGACGGCCGGTCTTGAGGTCGATCTCCAACAGGTGGTATTTTTCGGAATAAGCGATGAGCTTGTAATGGAGGATGGCTTGCTTCGCGCCGGGTTTCTCGACATCGAAAGCATAGCTTTTGTTCTGCTTTTCGTTGCGGACGAGCCAGTGGACCAGTTCCCCTTCCTCCTGGGGCGGACGGTTCTTGACGATGGCCCAATAGGTTTTCTTCACACCGCCGGTACGGAACATCTCGTTCAGCCGCGCCAAGGCTTTGCTGGTTTTGGCAAAGAGGACAACGCCGCTCACCGGGCGGTCGAGACGGTGCGTTACGCCCACAAATACATTGCCCGGCTTGGCATACTTCTCTTTCAGCCATGCTTTGAGCAGGTCTGAAAGAGGAGTATCACCGGTTTTGTCTCCCTGGACAATCTCACTGCTGGTCTTACCCACGGCAATGAGGTGATTGTCTTCGTAGAGTATTTCCATTATTACATCTGCATTCCACCGTCGCAGAGCAGTACCTGTCCGGTCACATACGACGACATATCCGAAGCCAGGAAGGTAGCCACATTCGCTACGTCTTCGGGCGTGCCGCCACGACGCAACGGAATGGTTTTCGCCCATTCAGCTTTTACTTCTTCCGACAGCACAGCGGTCATATCCGTAATGATAAAGCCCGGAGCAATAGCATTGGCACGGATGCCACGTGAACCCAATTCCTTGGCTACGCTCTTGGCCAATCCGATCATACCGGCTTTGGACGCTGAGTAGTTAGCCTGTCCGGCGTTACCCGACACACCTACTACGGAAGCCATATTGATAATGCTGCCACCTTTTTGTTTCATCATGATCGGTGTCACGGCATGTACGAAGTTAAACGCCGACTTGAGGTTGATGTTGATCACCATATCCCACTGCTGTTCGGTCATACGCATCATCAGCCCGTCGCGGGTGATACCGGCATTGTTCACGAGGATATCGATGCGACCGAAGTCTTTCAGGATCTCAGCCACCACGTTGTGTGTATCGTCGTAGTTGGCGGCGTTAGATGCATATCCTTTAGCTTTTACACCATAGGCTTCGATTTCCGCCTGTGTGGCCAGTCCGTTCTCGTCGATTGCGAGGTCTGTGAAAGCCACGCTTGCACCTTCCGATGCATATTTAAGGGCAATAGCCTTGCCAATACCACGGGCAGCACCAGTGACGATGGCTACCTTACCTTCCAGTAATTTCATACGTTTTTATTCTATATTAATACTTTACTAAACAAGCGCCTGCTGAGTAGCCGCCACCAAATACGGTGAGGCATACCAAATTACCCGGTTGGTATTTGTCCGCATTCTGCGCAAAGACCAGTGCCGAGCTGACAGAGCCTGTGTTTCCTAATTCCGTGATGTTCTGCAGGAACTTTTCTTCCGGCAGGTTGATCTGCTTGGCGATGTTCGCCATGATACGCATATTGGCCTGGTGACCGATGAAATAAGTCAGGTCGTCCCATGTATAGCCATTGTGTTCGAGCAGGTATTGCGCGTTCTTCGGCATATAGGTACATGCCTGGATGAACACGTCGCGTCCTTCGGGCATCATGATGCCGCCGTCGCGCGGACGCAGTTGTACGCCTTCCGGGCCTTTGCCGATATGGCCAAGTCCTTGGGTGACGATCTCCACAATCTCACCTTCGCCCTCTCCTACCCGTTCTTTAGACAGGAAGAAAGCGGCAGCGGCATCTCCCCAGAGATGGCCTGCCTTCGGGTCGTTATCATTCGAATAAGCCGAGTTTTTATCTGCCGAGATGATCAGGGCTTTCGATGCCTTGCCGGTAGCGAAATAACCTTCCACCACTTCGAGTGCATTCACAAAAGAGGAACAGGCCGATGAAAGATACAACGCCCTTGCATTTGCCATGTTAAACTCACGCTGTGCCACATGCGCACCGGTAGCCACCGTATCGAACGGTGAGTACGATGCCAGAATAATCAGATCCACTTCGGTAATATCATACGGAAGGTTTGGCAGCGCCTGACGGATCGCCTCCAGTCCCATCGTATTAATGTTTTCGTCAGCTTTCGCTTTCGACCGGGTGATAATCCCTGTACGTTGTTCAATCCACTCGCTTGTCAGCCCGTTTAACTCTAAGAAATAATCATTATGTACACGCTCTTCCGGTACATAGAACCCAGTTGCATTAATAAACATTATGGTTTACTTTATCTTTATTCCGTTGAATATTAAGTTGATTACATTGTCCCTCCTCCGTATACGTTCCTGGATGGTATCTCCCAACTGACCGCGGATATACGGTACCTCAAGCCCTTTGATACAATGATGCAGCACAATCGCCGTGATGCTTGTATCGGGCATCTGGAACACTCCGCTTCGGACACCATCATCCAGTATATCGCGGATGATATCCGTTTCTTTCAGGTCGAAGTTCTTACGCACCTTCTCCACCCGCCAAATATCACGGAAAAAATTGGCACGAAGCGTTCCGTTACGGAACACGATCGACTTAACGGCATCCAGCCGTGTATATATAAAGGTGATAAGCTTATCGTCGGCCGGTAGATCTTTGTTGGCGACTTCAAGAAGCATTTGGTAGAGTTTGTCTAATTCGGATTCGACAACAGCCAGATAGATTTCATTCTTGCTTTTGAAGTAGGTATATAACGTACGTCGTCCCTTGTTGGAGGCCTGTGCAATATCGTTCATGGTGGTATTATCCACCCCCATGCGGGCAAACAATTGCCTGGCCACATCCACCAACATATCGCGGGTCTTCGAAACTGACATTGCCATATTACTGCACATTTTGATTAAAACTGTGCGCAAAAGTACCTAAAAAAGATCGTATTCACCAAGCATATCGATAAAAAGTTACAGGAAAGTTGAAGAAAGATTACAAAAAGGTTGTATTATCCGAAATAATACCTAACTTTGCACTCGCAATCAGGAAATGATCGCAACTATATCGCGGAGTGGAGCAGTGGTAGCTCGTTGGGCTCATAACCCAAAGGTCGTAAGTTCGAGTCTTGCCTCCGCAACAAAGAAAAGAATC
>JAVBUR010000119.1:0-21500 GCA_031555145.1 Tannerellaceae bacterium
TCTATCAACAGGTTAAAGATATCTACAGTACAAGTATCGACTATGATCCATCCGATCCGGCAACACAGGAGTTCTTCAAACAGGTGCAGAACAAATTCCTATGGGCAATAAGTGAACATACTGCTGCGGAGATAATATATGTAAGGGCAAACTCCCAATTACCAATGATGGGGATGACGGCAACCGGACTACAGAAGGTGAAGAAGGCTGATATCAGTATCGCAAAGAATTACCTATCGGAAGAAGAACTATCAGGGCTAAAGCTTCTCGTTGAACAGTACTTAGCTTTTGCCGAATCTCAAGCGCTAGCACATAAACCCATGTACATGAAAGACTGGATTCAAAAACTGCATGATATTCTTACCATCAATGATAGATCCATATTGATGGATGCCGGGCGTATAAGCCACGAGATGGCCTTACAGAAAGCTGAATCAGAATATGCCCAATATAAAGAACAGCTTAAAGCCTTGGATAAAAAGAATAGCTTGAATGAGTTGATGAACGATATTTCTAAAATGAAAAAGAAAGGTCGGGGAGGAAAAAGTAAAAAATCGGATGATAGCCAGTCTTAATAGACTATTTTAAAGTATGTAGAAAAATTAGAGTACAAGGTTAAATTCAGATATTATGGAAGGAAGAACAAAAGTAAGGATGGTGAAGAAAAGCTTCTTAGGAAAGTGGAGGGTTGGTGAAGAAGGGTATATCGAAGCGTGCAGTGCATACAGCCATCTTAGGTTTGCCATTGTGCTTGGTAGCCGTATTGTTAGTGCATCTGCTGAAGACTTCGAGGTGATCCAGGAATATTCTATCAAAGGCTAGGCATACAAGGTAAACTTATGATCTATGATATTTCGCCCGGAGAACAGCGTGGTAGCATGTGGCGTTTGTCTCGTTTTTAATCTACTATAACAAATTGAGCCATTGACTAATCAACATAATTCTTACCTTTGCGCCAATGAAAGGCAATCAACACACATTGGGATTTTTACTGGCGAGGGCATCCGACGCAATGGCAGCCCATCTTAATAAGCTATTACGGAAAGCAGGGATTGACCTGCCCAATTCGCAGTATGTCGTTTTAAGGCTTTTGTATATCGAAGACGGCATAAGCCAACAGGAATTGGCAGAGAGGGCTTTTAAAGATACGGCTGCCGTTAAAAGAACTTTGGATATATTGGAAAGCAAGGGATTAGTTAAACGTATTCCCGCGAATATGAAAAAGAATAGCATTATCATCACATCATCGGGAAAAGAACTGATGCCGAAAGTCATGGAGTATTTGGAACAGTCGAAAGAATCTTATTTATCGGGGATAAGCGATAAGGAATACGAAACCGTAACCGGTGTGCTTGAAAGGCTCTATCAAAACATCAAATAATTTTTTCTTGGAACAATTGATTAATCAGCAATGTCGAATATGGAAATAAGAAAATTAAAACCGCAGGGAGTAAAAATAGTAAAGATGTTCCATATTTTTTTTGCCTTCTGCTGGATTGTCGGAGGTATTGCACTTTGTTTGCTGGTCTTTATTACTTATCCCGAATCGGGCGATGAACTTTATATGCGTTCGAGGATATTACAAATAGTAGATGATTATTTCATTATCTATGGTGCTTTCGGTGCGCTCATAACGGGATTGGTTTACAGTATATGGACGAATTGGGGATTTTTCAAGCATACATGGATCATTGTGAAATGGATAATGATAATCCTGCAAATAGTATTCGGAAGCTTTGTGTTAGGGCCTTGCATTAACAACAATGTCATTATCGCCGACCAACTCCGGGATGCAGCGCTGACAGACCCGGCATTTCTTGAAAACATACACATGACACAAATATGGGGAACCATTCAAACAGCCTTCCTGTTAGTGGTCATTGTTATTTCAGTACAAAAACCGTGGAAAAAGAAAAAAGAGAAATAAAGAGATTACGAATGAATTAATAAACAATAATCCTTACACCGGCCTCCCATACCTCCGTTTTTTCTTCTTCTTTTTCTTCGGCATAGCAGTTGCGAGTTCCTGATTGCGATGGCTTACACAGTACATTTTTTCTGCCACGATAAGATTGTTGCATAATCTGACATGCTTCGGAGATACGGGGGGGCGCACCGTCTTTACATCATTCACACTTGACAACATCGGCCGGATTGGCCCGTGCGACTTCCCATATCTTGTAATACACCGTCAGCACCAGAATTCCTATCATGCTAAGCAGGATTGTCAGATAAAATAAGACGCCCGGCTGGTAGGGGTGTTGATATGGATTATGGTTCAGTATCGCTCCGATAATGAAATAAGACAGAATGGATGCCAAGACCCAGGATACCACCAATATTATCAGATACGAGCGAATAAACATCCGGAATATATCGCCGAACAGTGCACCGTTGACCTTGCGGATCGCCACTTCCCGACGACGGTGTTCGGTTTTCAATGCTACGGAAGAATAAATCCCGACAAAACTCAACACCAGACAAACGATGGTCATCAGGGCCGCCAGATCAAGGATCAGAGAAATGCCTATGTAGTTTCGGTCCGACTTTATCTTCTCTTCCAAACTTCTCACCTTGAAATCCGGATTAATTTCCTCGTAAGGTTTCATAATCTGCCGGATCTGCTTCCGCGTATCCTGAAACTGTTCGGAATTGATTCGAGCATACACCTCCGATTGCGTTTTATCACCCGACGGAATAACATTGGATATAAAAACAAAGCGGTTAAGATTGTCCATGAAGGAATCATCGCTGACCAGGCCCACCACCATATAAACCGATCCATCTTCGGCTGTAATCGTTTGGCCTAAAGCTGAAACTCCCGGGTACAATCGTTTGGCCAGAGATTCGGACAAGACTATTTCTGCTGTTTCGTCCGGTTTCAGGAATCGTCCGGATGTAGCCTGATAGCTAAACACGGAAGGAAACTCTCTATCCACCGAATACGCAATAGCCGACTGTTTATGATTCTCTTCATTACCGGCAACAGTCAACGAGCCCTGATTGACTACAGTAGTTGCAGCGACGCCCGAAAGCCCCCGGATCTTCTGCAAGGACGGCTCTGCCAATTGGGGATTGACCAAAGACAACTCGTCGACAGAGAAGGTAAGGATTTCGCTCTTTTCTTTTTCAGTCAATCCTTTGAGCTGGGCGCTACGCTCCGCTTCAACCTGAAAATAAAAGAAGCAGGAGAAGCTGACAATCAGGATAGAGACAAACAACTGAGCCCCAATCAACAGCGAACGGTTACGGATCTTCTCCCGGGAAACAGTTCCGGCAATCGCCGAATAGTCGCTCATCCGGTTGATACGCCAGACCACCGGAATACAGAGAAGACATGCGAGCAAGATTCCCCACAGAAAGTGCAGACACATCTGCGGTACAAGTTTCTCGAAGGGGAAATAAAACATCGTGACAGTATAGATCCGGCTCTCCAGAAAAGGCAAAATCAACTCGATAATAACGAATGAAAACAGAAATGCAACCGACAGACCGACCAATACTTCCACAAAGAACAAACCAAACAATTGCTTCCGGCTACTGCCCGCCACTTTTCGGATACCACATTCCCTCACCCGTTTGAAAAACAAGCTTAAGGTAAATGATATATAGTTAAACAAAGCAGACAGCAACAGCAGGCTGGCAACTGCAATATTGATCGCTTTCAGTATGATCATACTGGTATTGTTACCGTCTAATGCCATATCCTGCCTACCTTTCAGAACATACACTTCCCCTTTTGAATCCTGCTCCTGTATTTTCGAGAGGTTTTGAAGAAAATCCTCAGCTGAACTGCCTTTTTGTATCTTCACTTCCAACGAGGTCAAGGGAGAGGAAGCAAATTCCTCGTCCGAGGCATTCATCAGATAGACATCCGAAACAACAGTCTGCACGCTGGCAGGTTCTATGAGTCCTCCAATCGTATAGGCCTTACCGGAAATATAGACCGATCGGCCTACCGGGTTCTCTCTCCCAAATGTTTTGCGGGCAAAAGCATCAGTAAACAGCAATAAATCGGGCAATTGCCTGTAGTTCTTCAGATTTCCGGGTAGAATAGAAATGTCGTGATAAGAAAAGAAATTCGTATCGGCCACCTGCATCTTTATCTTCACCAAAGGAGCATCCTCCCGATCTTCCTTTTTCAGTTGAGAAAGCAGGAGTGTCGACAGGGAAGTCATTTCTTCGATCTGAGGGATCTGTTGCCGGAGCGTCTCCATTGTCACCCGGGTGCCTGAACGTTCCACATCCATATAGTTTACCATTTCTCCTTTTCCATAGATCGTATAACTTCGTTCGATCCCGGAATACGTATGAGCAGTAGGGTCGATCTGTGCAAACAGAAACATCCAGCAAGAAAAGAAGACGAAGCCGACAGCCAGTCCCAGGATATTCAATGCTGTCTGCCACTTGTGGTGCAGCATATTCCGAATTGCTATTTTCAAATAGTGTAAAAACATGTTGTAAGTTTTAAGTTACAAGTTCAAAAAACATGCCAGACGTATAGTTAATTCAACAACAGTTATTTACCTAAACCACACAAAAGCAGAGCCCGTGTGAATTCGCACAAATAAAGTTCATTTTCGCACGTTTGTTGTATAGAAATATCTCTATCTTTGCCCCCCAATCGCGAGTAAACCATGTCATCCAATCCTAAAAAAATAAGTTATAACCAAGGCATCATATATGCTGTAGTCTGCTACATCGCCTGGGGCCTTTTCCCTGTCTTCTGGAAAGCCATTACAGGAGTACCAGCCATCAATGTGCTCGCTCATCGGATTATATGGTCGTTTGTGTTCCTCTTTATCTGGGTACTTTTTACGAACCGGCAAACATTTATTAGCTATGTAAAGAACCCCAAGCTGTTGTTCAGACTGGGGTTGGCCGGATTTGTCATTAGTGCCAACTGGGGCATATACATCTATGCCGTAACGAGCAATCACATCGTTGAAGCCGGTTTAGGCTACTATATCAACCCATTGATAAACGTCTTTCTGGGCTATGTCTTTTTAAAAGAACGCCTGGCATCCATGCAGAAAATCGCCGTCATACTGGCACTGATTGGCGTAGCTTATTTCACAATCAGCTATGGCAAATTCCCTTGGCTATCGCTACTTCTTGCTACCACTTTCGGTTTGTACGGATTACTAAAAAAGAAAGCAAACCTCGAATCCATGCCCGCGCTTACGGTAGAAACAATGATGGTTTTCCCAATAGCCCTAGCCTTTCTATTCTATACGTCGAACAGTAATGCGACAACCCCCTTTTTCCCCCCGTCAGCAATAACAAGTTCACTATTGGTTATAAGTGGCCTTGTCACAGCTATCCCGCTTTTTTGGTTCGGTAAGTCAGCACAAGTGATCCCCCTATCCACCATGGGATTTATCCAGTATCTAAGCCCTACCCTCCAGCTACTTCTTGGAATATATGTCTATGGTGAAACTTTTGGTATAGAATACTTTGTCTGTTTTACTTTTGTCTGGGCCGGATTAATCTGCTATACAATCAGTATCCTTAAAGGCAAGAAAGTAACAATAGCCAAATAATTACTCACAAAACAACTCGCATAACATAAGCTCCTGCACATCGCAAGCGAGAGGTTTCCCTATTTCCTACAAAAACATCCCACCAAATGGTCATTCACGAAACCCATCGATTGTAAAAAAGCATAGCAAATAGTAGAGCCAAAGAATTTAAACCCCCGCTTTTTCATATCCTTACTCATCGCATCAGATTCGGCAGAAACCGGCTGGACCTCGCTCAAAGAAGTCAGACCATTCACTATCGGCCGCCCATCAGGAAAGAACGAAAGCGTATAGTCATAAAAACTTCCGAACTCCTTTTGAATCCCCATATACAGCTTTGCATTATGGATCGCACCCTTAATCTTCAAACGGTTTTTAATGATCCCATCAAACGTCATCAGCCGTTCAACATCCGCATCAGCCATCTGCGCGACCTTCGCTACAT
Source organism: Tannerellaceae bacterium (assembly GCA_031555145.1). GTDB lineage: Bacteria > Bacteroidota > Bacteroidia > Bacteroidales > Tannerellaceae > JAJDIA01. The sequence goes on from JAVBUR010000119.1 coordinate 5,968, forward strand.
CAAAGCCATGAAACGCCTTACGATAGCCCTCCCGTTTCCTCAGAATCGTTATCCAGTTCAATCCAGCCTGTGCCCCTTCCAATATCAAAAACTCAAATAAGACCTTGTCATCCGTAACAAGCCTACCCCATTCTTCGTCATGATATTTTACATACAGTTCATCTGTACCACACCATCCACAGCGTCCGTTTATCAAATCTTCCATTTGCATTAATTTTACCTCCAAAGATACTCTTTCCAAATGAGATACCCTTTACGAACGGCTATATTCTCAATCAACGACTCTCTTTGCATGCCTATTACATGCCTATTACATGCCTATATGTTGCCTATACCCTATCCATGCCATTACCATATAAAAATGCCCAATCCTTACAACATCCGAATACAGCAACTATTGATAACACTATACAGAAAAGCCGCCGCCCGGCTTCACTCCTCCCAATACTCCGCCTGCACCCTCTTAGGCAGTTTCTTCACCACCTCCTCTACCGAATGGCGAATCCAGTGCTTCACCGTTTCGTCATTCATATCCCCATTCAGCCGGATACTGTTCCAGAACTTCTTATTAAAATGCCAGGCCGCCTCCACACTGTGATACCGCTCGCGCAACTCCACCGCTTCCGCCGGATCGCACTTCACCGTAATCTTCAACTCCGGATCATTCAGTGGAATCACCGCAAACCACTTCTCCAACACCCTGAAGATAAGATACTCATCCTCAAACGGCATATACTCTGTCGCCTCCTTTATCGAAAGACAATACTCCCGCAACTCTTCTATATTCATACCCTTTCCTAAAACCACAAATATAAAAGATTTACCCAAATGAAAACCTAAAGCCTACAAAAATCCTATATCTTTGCCACAACCAACAGGTTAAACACACAAGAGTCCATACCATGAAAACTAAATTGGCTTTATTCCTTTCCCTCTTATTTCTCATAATAAGTAACACCTTCGGAAATAATGAGAAAAAGCCCCCCATCTATTACCAATCATTCGACCAGCCCGACACCACCTTCCATAAAGCCCTCGATGCCGTCACCCAATCCAAAGGACTGCAACTGGTATTCGCCCCCGCATACTGTGCCGGTCTGAAAGGAAGAGCCCTCGACCTGACAGAGCATACTCCTTTCCGGGTCCCTCTATGCCTTGAAAAGGGCCTGCTCCCAACATACGACACCCAAACCTCCTTCACCCTCCAACTATGGATACAAACAGAACCCGGCGCCCAACAGGGAACCCCCATCATGAGCAACAAAAAAAGCGGCGATATGAAATCCCCCGGCTGGACACTGGGCACCAACGACAACGGCGCCTGGTACTGGCACATGAGCGACGGCCACACCCAGTTCAACTACGCACCAACCTGGCAAAAACAAGCCATTAACGATGGACGATGGCACCAATTGACCATCACCGTAGACAGAAAGAAGCAAGAACTACTACTCTACCTCGACCGCCGGAATGTAGCCATCTACAACATCGCCGGACTGCAATCCTTGGAAAGCAACCTGCGAACTGTCATCGGAGGAACCGACGAATACCAAGATTGGGATAGCCGCGGCGAATGGATGGCCTTCAACGGAAGGATCGATGAAGTCCGCTGCTGGAACACCCCCCTCACCACCTCAGACATACAACATAGTTACGAACAATTCTTCCCCCAGACTGTAACCCCGACACCCACCCCCGACAGATTAAAAGTACAAGTCTGGAACATCTGGCACGGCGGACACCGCTTCGGACAGCACGTCGGCGTGAAACGCACCATCGAGATCCTGAAACAAGAAAACGCCGACATTATCGGCCTCATCGAAACCTACGGCTCCGGCGCCATCATCGCCGATTCATTAGGCTACCACTTCTACCTGATCAGCACCAACCTGAGCATCATGAGCCGCTACCCCATCGAAGAAACAATACCCGTATTCAAACCTTTCAACTCCGGAGGCGCCATCATCAACCTGGGCAACGACCAAAAGATCGCCTTCTTCGACATCTGGCTGCATTACCTTCCCGACGCCAGCGTGTTGGATGACCCCGGAAAACTGGACCAATTCAAGCAAGAAGAACTGAAAACAAGAGGATCAGAAATCGAATCCATCCTGAAAGACATACGCCCATGGACAGCCAATGCCTCCCAAATACCGGTTATCATGGTAGGCGACTTCAACACCGACTCCCATCTCGACTGGTCGGAGAAGTACAAAACCATGCACAAAGGAATGACCATGGACTTCCCCGTATCCATCTCCATGCAAAAAGCAGACTTCAGCGATAGTTTCCGCCAACTACACCCCAACGTCTTCATGGCACCAGGCTCAACCTGGTCTCCATTGATCAACGAAGCGGTCAATAGCAAGGAAGTCCTCCTCAACCGGATTGACTATATCTATTACAAAGGCAACAAGCTATCCCCCTATTTCAGCACCGTCCTGAACCACCATCCCGTATGCTGGCCTTCCGATCACGGAAGCGTGATAACCTATTTCTATTTGAGATAATTACAACCACAAAACCGGCAAAAAATATGAAGCCTAAAGTCATATCCATCAGAGATAATATCGGATATAAGGACACAGCAATCAAGTACCTCCAACAAAGCTGGCCTACTGTTCTGCCCATCCTATACGAAGACTCTATCAGTCACTGTATAGACGCCGCCAATCCCCTGCCACAATGGTATCTCCTGGAAAAAGACGACACAATAATCGGATGTGCAGGACTCATCACCAACGACTTCATCAGCCGGATGGATTTGTATCCCTGGCTATGTGCCCTGTTCGTGGATGAAAACCACAGAGGAAACAAATACCCAACCTTATTGCTCGACAAGGCGAAAGAAGACACCCTCCGAATGGGCTTCCATCATTTATACTTGTCCACAGCCCTGATCGGCTATTATGAAAAATACGGATTCAATTATATCGGACAAGGATACCACCCTTGGGACGACGAATCAAGAATATACAGTATAAAACTATAACATATGCCCCCAAAACCTGTCCGCAAAACCATTCTCTTCTACTTCTCCGGAACCGGTAATTCCAAACAGATCGCCTCCTGGTTCTCGAAATCGGCTGCCTTCAAAAGCATCGACTGCCAAACCTATGACATTGATAAAACAGACCTCCATGCGCTGCCTCCCATATCCGATGACACCCTTATCGGATTCATCTCCCCCATCCATGGATTTAACTATCCGCCCAAAGTCCTCCGGTTCCTCCGTCTTTTCCCTAAAGGCCGAAATCGCTTCTTCCTGATGAACACCCGCGGAGGCATCCGAATAGGCAACCACATCACACCCGGCCTAACCGGCATAGCCTTCCTCCTCTCCTCCTTCTGGCTACGAAGAAAAGGCTACAAAATCACCGGCTGGATCCCATTCGACATGCCTTCCAACTGGATATCATTTCACCCGGCACTCAGCAAGGAATCATCAACCTATATTCACCACCAAATGAAGTTGAAAGTTGAAAAACACGCCGATAAACTCCTTTCAGGCCAAACCGACTTTGTCGCCTGCCGCGACCTGTTGCAAGACATCCTCATCTCCCCCGTCTCGCTGGCCTACTATTACGCCGGACGCTTCTTCCTTGCCAAATCATTCTACGCCACAGCTACCTGCAACAACTGCGGACTATGCGAAAAAGCCTGTCCCGTAAACGCCATCACAAACAGCACAGACCACCCATTTTGGACATTCAAATGCGAAAGTTGTATGCGATGCATGAACACCTGTCCCCAACGCGCCATCGAAACCACTCACGGTCTTTGGGCCATCCTAATCCTCCTAAGTTCTTTCCTATCCGGATTCTGCTACCTCTTTCTAAATCCAGACACCCCCTCCGGGCTACTCAAATTCGTACTATTCAATCTTATCCTTTTCACCATCCTGGGGGTATGCTACCGCCTGCAACACCTGCTACTCAAAAACAAACTCATCCGCAAACTCATTCCCTACACCTCCCTGACCCATTACAAATGGTGGGGACGATTCTATAACGCATTACGCCTGTGAAAAGAAGAATTAGATCCGTCTGGTGAACAAAATCCCCTCATTTACTCTTTTATTGTAACAACGATGTTTAAACCATATCGACCAAATGCCATTCAAAAAGCTACTCGTTCCCCTACGGTTACTTTATCATGCTATCAGCCGCATGGTATCAGGCTTGGCCCAGTTGGCCATGCTGGTAGCAAGTTTCTGCACGATCGGTCTACTGATTTACAATTTTGGATTCGGAGTAGATAAAGAGATCTATCAAGAGATCCATATTACCCTAAACAGACTGTTGCTCGTTTTCTTCATATCTTATATTCTCCGCCTGCTATTCAACTATAATCAGGTAAAGCGGATAAAAGGACGATGGCTTGAGTTGACATTATTTATCATGTTATTTGTTACTGTTGGTATGCACTTCATTATCCGTCCTTACTTTGGCGGCTATACAGGATTGGGTATATTCAGCACCAATACCTTATCCTACATCCTGCTGTTCATCCTCAGCGTGATTGAAATATCACGTTGGAGCCTTTATCTGCTCGACCGAACGTTCAACCCATCCCTGTTGTTTGTATTCAGTTTCCTGTTTATCATTTTGGCAGGAGCGTTTTTGCTGAAACTCCCCAACGCTACCGTCGACGGTATTCGTTTCCTGGACGCGCTGTTCACGTCTACCAGCGCCGTATGTGTAACCGGGTTGGTAGTGGTAGATACCGCAACCGCCTTCACCCCCTTGGGTCAACTCATCATTATCCTGCTCATCCAGATCGGTGGAATAGGCATAGTCACTTTCACCACTTTCTTCGCCCTGTTCTTTTCCGAGAAGTCGAGTTTCCATAACCAGATGGTTGTGCGCGACCTCATTAGCGGCGACAGTTTGAACGGTATTTTCCGAACGTTGATAAACATTGTGCTTGTTACCCTCTCGCTCGAAGCCATCGGCACCCTGCTGGTTTACTTCTCCATACACGGCAAAATGGGTATGGACTTTTGGGACGAACTCGCATTTGCGGCCTTCCACTCCATATCTGCCTATTGCAACGCAGGCTTTTCCACCCTTTCGGGAAACCTGTACGATCCACTTGTACGCACCAATTACACCATGCACACCCTTATCGCCATGCTCATTATCCTTGGCGGTATCGGTTTTCCAATCGTGTTCAACTATTGGCGGCTGGCACGCCACTACATACAAAACAGCCTGCGGTTACTTTTCGGGCGACAAAAAACATTCATCCACCTGAAGATCATCAGTGTAAACAGCCGGTTAGCCATGATCACCACCATAGTCTTGTTAGTAATCGGTACCGGTTTATTCTTCGGGCTCGAATACGACCACGCCCTGAACGGCTTATCGCCCATTCAGAAACTCGCCGTATCCTTCTTTAATGCCGTAACCCCCCGTACAGCCGGATTCAACAACATCGACCTGACCACCTGTCTGCATAGTTCACTGTTTGTCATCATTCTGCTGATGTGGATAGGCGCCTCCCCCATGTCAACCGGAGGTGGTATCAAAACAACCACGTTCGCCCTTATGTTTCTGAACCTTATCAGCACTATACGGGGCAAAAACAAAGTGGAAATAGCCCGTCGCGAAGTACGCCCCGAGTCTATCAACAGAGCCTATGCCGTTGTCATGCTCTCCCTGGTGTGGCTGGCAATAAGTATCTTCCTACTTTCGGTATTCGAACCGCAAGCCGATTTGCTCACCATTATTTATGAATGTGTATCGGCATTGAGCACGGTAGGATTATCACTGAACTTCTCACCTACCCTAAGCGACCCAAGTCGGATCGTCATTATTATCACCATGTTTGTGGGACGTGTGGGATTAATAACCATTCTGACAGGAATAGTACGCAAATTCACAGCCAAAAGTTACTCGTATCCCAGTGAAACAGTAATGGTATAAAAACAAACAAATTAATAGCATAAATTATGAAATACATCGTTATCGGATTAGGAAACTTCGGCGCCGTACTTGCCGAACACCTCACCCTGCAAGGACATGAAGTAATTGGCGTGGATGAAGACATCCATAAAGTGGAAGAACTGAAAGATGTGCTTGGTACCGCGATATGCCTCAACTCACGCGACCGTCAGGCATTGCTCACCCTTCCCCTCAAAGACGCCGATGCAGTATTTGTCACCATCGGCAAAGATTTCGGCACGTCTGTATATACCACCGCCCTGCTTAAACAATTAGGTGTTGGAAAACTGATTGGCCGCGCCTTATCACCCATCCACAAAACCATCCTCGATGCTATTGGTGTAGACGAATCCATCTCACCCGAACGCAGTTACGCCGAATTATATGCCGCCAAAGTAGATATCCCCGGGCTAATCGGCAACTACAAATTCTCAGATGAGTACAAAGTGATCGAACTAACCGCTCCCGACTTCATGATCGGCCTCACCGTCGCCGACGTTGACTTCGAAGGGAACTACTCCATCAAACTACTCTCCGTCAAGCGCCATCAACAACCCAAAGGCACCTTCACCCTCACAAAAGCAAAAGACCTCATCTTCAATGAATTTGATGCAACCGACAGCGAACCCCCCTTTGAATTCCAAAAAGACGACATCATCCTGCTTTACGGCAAAGTACCGGATCTGAAAAAACTAATCAACACCTAACTCTCACTTTCAGATAAATGCCTTAGCTTTGTCGTCAAAGGAATGAAATGAAAACATTACTGGCGACACTCAACGCAAAATACATCCATACCTCCCTCGCTTTGCGGTGGCTATACGTAGCCAACAAAGACACCTTTGATATCCATTTCCGGGAATACACCATCAAAGAAGATATCGAAACCATTGCCGACGATCTGCTATCGACCGGTTGCCATTGCATCGGCCTGGGCGTCTATATCTGGAACGTGGAAAAAACAAAAGACCTGATCCGCCTCCTGCGTCAGAAGAATCCATCTGTGATATTGATACTCGGTGGCCCCGAAGTAAGTTACGAACCCGCCCATTTCCTGCAAACCCTCCCGATAGACTACGTCATCAGCGGAGAAGGCGAATTTGTATTGAGCGAACTTTTGCATGCATTGAAGAATGACCTTCCCCTTTCCATTCCCGGCATATCCTCGCAACAAGCCATAAGCCACGAAACCGCACGTGCCGACTTGCAGAAACTGTCTGAGCTTCCTTCTCCCTACCAACTTCCCGAAGACGCAACCAATCGCACCAACCGCCTGCTTTATTTCGAAACCTCACGCGGATGCCCGTACCAATGTTCCTACTGTCTTTCCTCACTGGAAAAAGGCGTTCGCTATTTTCCTGAGAACTACGTCAAAGAAAACCTCCTCTACCTGATTGAAAGCGACATCCGACAAATCAAATTCTTAGACCGGACATTCAACCTGGACAGTAGAAAGACCCGCTATATCTTCGATTTCCTGATCGACCATTACCGAGAAAACCTCAGTTGCCAATTCGAAATCTATGCCGACCTGCTTACCGACGAAACCATCGACGAGCTGAACAGCCGGTTGCCACAAGGCTTCTTCCGCTTCGAAATAGGTATCCAATCCACCTACGGGCCCAGCAACAAAGCCGTAAACCGCAAACAGGACTTTGCCCTCATCTCCTACAATATACACAAACTTTCCCAAGGCGGCAAAATAGACCTGCATCTCGATCTCATTGCAGGCCTGCCCTATGAAACATACGACCGCTTCATCCAATCGGTCAACGATGTCTTTGCCTTCCGTGCCAAAGAATTCCAATTAGGCTTTCTAAAAATGCTTCGGGGAACCCTGCTCCGCAAAGAAGCCGCAAAACACACCTACTCCTACCACGAAGAAGCCCCTTACGAAGTCATCTCCAACCAATATCTCTCGGCCGATGAAATGGCAGAAATACGCAAAGTCGAAAACACCATCGACACCTACTGGAACAAAGGACGTTTCACACAAACCCTGCATACCGTATTCGACACTCATTACCCTGCCCACTACTTCGAATTCTTTCTTGAATTAGCCCACTTCGCAAAAATTCGTCCTTCGAAAGCCCCTTCGGATACCTTTTCGAAAGCCCCTTCGCTGGAAGAAACCTACTCCATCCTCCACCAGTTCCTATTGTCTAAAGACATCAACCTCTTAGACACCCTACGCAACGACTATTACAAAAACTTCACCTTCGCCCGCCGTCCCACCTCCACCTTCTGGGAGAATACACTCGACAAGAAAACCCGCAAACAACTATTGACCCACATAAGTGCCGACCACGATTTCCTGTCAGCAAACCACCTTTCCCCCTACGCCATCCAAAAACAAACCACCATCGACCAACTATCCGACACCGACTACCTCCTAACCATCTTTCTGCCCGATGGACAAAAGCAACTAAGGTACCCGAATGTAACCATTCAGCAACGGGAACCTTGATTTGTGGGACAATCATACCGAAGCAGAAGCACGCGAACATATACGCACTGCTGCAGATCGTTATCAATTTGCAAACACCGATCCTCTCGACGCCCTCCATTGGATTAACAATAGAAAGCACTACATCAAAAGCAAGTAACAACAGAAATACAAAAGATATTATTGCAGATATATCTATATTTATCAATATATTTTGATTATATTATAGATATATCTATATTTGCATTCAAATACACCAACGATGGATCGAGATATCTACAAACAATCCGGCAGCGACATCATCCGGCAATTGGGGAAGCGGTATAGCCAATACCGCAAACGCATGAAATACACCCAAAAACAGGTAGCCGACCAAACTGGATTGAGCGTTTTCACTATCAGTTCTTTTGAAAATGGTTCAGCCACCGGCATCACCTTAGCCTCTTTCATTAAACTACTCCGGGCTATAGACAGTTTGGAAGAAACAGCCAAACTACTCCCCGAGCTTCCTGAAAGCCCGAAAGAATTATTTGAGAAACAACAAAAAAGAAAATAGAAATGATGCCTTCCGAACTGGGTACTTATGGAAGCGTCACACACTTCCTGACAAAACGCTTCGACCGCATTGGAAACGACCGGATACACATTCAGACGTTGGCTGCTATTTATCCTGACAGTGACAGTTATGAAGATATCTTCGTGGTCATGCGTAAACTGAACCTTCCCTACGAAGACATACGACAACAATATCTAAGAATGGCATTCAACGTATTAACCCGAAATGTAGACGACCATTCAAAGAACGTTGCATTTTGTATGTCCCCGGATGGAACCTGGCGTCTTTCACCGGCATACGACTTAACATACAGTGTAGATGTAAGCGCCCCAGCCTTTATGAACCGCCATTCATTGAAAATCAACGGCAAAAATGAAGGCATCACCCTTCAGGACTTGGAGACAGTCGCCAAAAACAACGACATTCAAGATTATAGATCGCTCATTCTTTCAGTGAAGGAAGCTACCTCCAAATTCTGCGAATTTGCCAATGCACAAGGAATAAACCAACAATTAATCGAGAAGATAAATGCTGATTTCATCCGGATCTGATTACTGATCTTTATAAAACTTACACCATGAACAACCTCTTGATCCAGCCCATACAACCTGCGGAAATCAACGAAGTAGCCTCCATATTAACAGAGGCCTTTGATACAAATCCCGCATACTCCCTTATTTTCAAAAAGAAGGATCAATTGAAAGACGGGCTGCTATGGTTATTCAGAACGAATCTGATCATGCTCAACCACAAACGCCCTCTTACGCGTGTCATAAAAGAAAAGCATACCGGCAAGATAATCGGCACCTTTACGATCATCCCTCCACAGGAGGCAAAGCCCCCACTCTCCCTATACACCCAAATAGGCATCCCGCGCTTTATCGCAACGTTCGGCATCACCCCGTTACTCCGGATGCTCAAATTAGACGACATCAATAAACAAACCCTCATCACATCGATGGGAGCATCTTCCTATTATTACCTATCCATGGTAGTCATCCGAGCAGCATACAGAGGAACAGGCATCGGCACCCATGCCCTGAAATCAGCCATCGAAGAACTTACCTCCTCCACCCCATCCTGCCCGTTCCTTGGATTAACCACCCAACTCCCCGAGAACGTCACCTTCTACTCCCGATTGGGATTCACCGTCTTAGATCAAGGGTACATACACTACAAAAACAACTCCTACTACAATTGGAATATGAAACTCTCGATTTCCTTGTAACCAAAATTTCACACCGATTACACCAGACCGTCATTCCGCTTACATCCCGCTGAAATATCGCCACTCTACATTTGCATCGTAAAACAGAACGATGTAATAATAAAACAATGAGTACACCCGGTAAAAGCAGGAACATCTTCCTGACCCTTCTTTTCGTAGTAACCATATTCCTTCCTCTTGCTTCCCAGGCACAAACAGGGGTTATCTGCGGGACAGTTTACGATGCAACATACAAAGAGCCGTTGATCGGTGCCACCGTCACCATCACCGGTACCGGCATAGGAGCCGTCACGGATATGGATGGTAAATACCGGATCGAAAAAGTAAATAAAGGTACCTATTCGATCACATCTTCCTATGTATCCTATAATCCGGAGATGGTACCCAATGTCAAGGTAGAGGCTTATCAGGAAACGGTCGTTAACATCACCCTCTCCGATGCCAACGTCCAGTTGCAGAACGTCACCGTCGTTGCCCAGCGCAAGTTGGGTACCGAGATGGCTGTATTAAAGACCGTACGCAAGAGCCTCCCGGTCGCCAACGGTATCTCCGCCCAGCAGATCAGTAAGACACAAGACAGCGATGCCGCCGAAGTACTCCGTCGCATCCCCGGCGTAACAATCGTGGACGATCGCTTCATCGTCGTCCGTGGCCTCGCTCAACGATATAACAATGTATGGCTCAACAATGCCACCACCGCTTCGAGTGAAACAGACAGCCGCGCTTTTTCGTTTGATGTGCTCCCCTCCTCGCTCATCGACAACATGATGGTCTATAAAAGCCCATCACCCGAACTACCGGCTGACTTCTCGGGTGGATTCGTACGTATCCTGACCAAGAATATCCCCGATGGTAATAACTTCTCCATCAGCTACCAGGCCGGATTCGATAGCAATGCCTCCTTCCGCAATTTTCAATTGACGAAAGGAAGCGCCGCCGATTACTTCGGCTTCGGCGCCTCTTCCCGCATGTTACCGTCGAACGCCCCTTCGCACCTGAACGATGTCACCACCACCGATGCCGTCGCCTTCACCAAGCAAGTCAATACCGACTGGGGAGTGAATTCTTTCACCGCCCTGCCCGAGCAAAAACTCACCCTGGGTATGAACCGTGTCTATAACATCGGCGACTGGAAGATCGGCAACGTCACCAGCCTCAACTACAGTACCAGCTACAACTACTACGAGATGGAGAACAACAACTACCTCTCATACGATATGACGAACGACGCTTCCTCCTACCGCTACAAATACGACGACGTACAGTATAAGAACACCGTCAAACTCGGCGCCCTCTTCAACTGGTCATTCCTCAAGGGAAACAACAAATACGAATTCCGCAACTTCTTCAACCAGCGCGGCACCCAATCCCTGTTCCAACGTGAAGGAGCCGACTACTACTCCGACGAGAATATCCGCCGCTGGGAATCCCTCTACACCGCCCGCACCACCTACTCCGGACAGCTAAGCGGCAACCATCCCTTCCAGCCCGACGTAAACAAACTCGACTGGACCCTCGGTTATGCCTACGCCGGCTACAACGAACCCGACCGGAAAGACGTCCGTTCCAAACAGCAGATGAAGGATGACCAGGCAGTCTATTACGTCTCCGACCCCACCCGCTACTATCAAGATCTAAAGGACCATAGCGTCTCCCTCTCGGCCAACTACGAGCACCTGCTGAAGTTGTCCGACACCTTCGCCCCCACCCTCAACACCGGTGTCTATGGCGAATACAAAACCCGCGACTTCGCCGCCCGCCGCTTCGTCTATAACCTTCTCGGTAATGGCTACAACCGCTACGCCGACTGGGATTACAGTGGCGTCTTCTCCGACGAGAACATCGCTTCCGACCGCATCTACATGAAAGAGAGCACCAACAAGAGCGACTCCTACACCTCCAATAACCTCCTCGGCGCCGGCTACCTCTCCGCCAAAGTAGACTACAACAAACTGCATGTCAACGCCGGCGTGCGTGTCGAATACTACAAACTCTCACTCGACGGATACGAGTCGGACGGCATCAAACCCGTCAACCTCCGCGATGATTATACCGACCTCTTCCCCTCCGCCAACATTGTTTATGCTTTCAGTGAGAAAAACCAGCTAAGAGCAGCCTACGGACGTTCGATCAACCGCCCCGAGTTCCGCGAGATCGTCCCCTACGTCTATTACGACTTCGGACTGAATGCCAACATCAGCGGGAATACCGAGCTGAAGAACGCCTATACCAACAACGTCGACCTCCGGTACGAGTTCTACCCCTCGCCTTCGGAAACAGTTTCCCTCGGCGCCTTCTACAAAGGCTTCGACAACCCCATCGAACAGACGTTCAGCGAAACAGGCTCCGGACTGCAATACACCTTCCACAACGCTGACCGCGCCAACGCCTTCGGCCTCGAACTGGATATCCGCAAGCGCCTCGACTTCATTGGACTACCCGACCTCAGTTTCGTCTTCAACGGCGCCTTGATCCATAGCAAAGTCTATTTCGAAGCCAACTCCTTCGAACGCGACCGCCCCATGCAGGGACAATCACCCTACCTGATCAACGCCGGTCTGTTCTACCAGAACGACGACCGTGGTTTCTCGCTCTACGCCCAATACAACCGCATCGGCAAGCGCATCGAAACCGTCGGTATTCCCAAACAGAATCCCAACGACGACATCCCCGACATCTACGAAATGCCCCGCAACTCGTTCGACATCAGCTTCTCCAAACAGCTCAGCAAGGTGGTCGAGATCAAAGGCGGCATACAAGACCTACTCAATGCCAGCGTCGAATACAACCAGTTCCTCCAGTTGACCGACGCCGACGGCAGCCAACGCGAAGTAAAACAGCTCATCCGCAGCTACCGCCCCGGCATCGTAGCCAACATCGGCATCACCTTGAAGTTTTGATCCCTCAAATAGCGTATTAGTAAACAATTCATTTTTTTAATACAACGAAGTATGAACAAGTTTTTAGTAAAAGGAATGGCTGCCCTCTTGAGCATGACCACCCTGTTTGTAACTGTCTCTTGTAGTGACGACGACGATCCGGCAACCGTCAAGGTAACCGGTGTCAGTCTGGACCAGACCACAGCCGAACTCAAACCGGCTGCCACCCTCACGCTGACCGCTACCGTAGCTCCGAGTAACGCAACGGATAAAGACATCACCTGGAGCTCTTCAGCCGAAAGCATCGCAACGGTCGACAACGCCGGTAAAGTAACTGCTGTTGCAGTAGGGCAGGCCACTATCACCGTCAAGACAGCAGACGGCAGCTACACCGCCACCAGCAACATCACCGTCAAGGCCGATGCCGAAACCGGTAAGGTAGTCGTCCTCAAAGGCGAACTGACTGCCAACACCACCCTGCGTGCCATCGACACGAACACCCTCGAAGGCTTTGTGTACGTGCCCAACGGCATCACGCTGACCATCGAACCGGGAACCGTCATCAAAGGACAGAAATCGTCGATGGGTTCACTCATCATCGAACCGGGCGGTAAAATCATGGCCGAAGGTACTGCCGAAAAGCCCATCGTCTTCACCTCCGACCAGGCCAAAGGCGTACGCTCGTATGGCGACTGGGGTGGCGTGATCGTTTGCGGGAACGCACCCGTCAATACCACCAGCAAACCGCAGATCGAAGGCGGCCCGCGTACCCAGTACGGTGGCACAAACGCTGATGACAACTCCGGTATCCTGAAATACGTCCGTATCGAGTTCGCCGGTTATCCCTTCGAACCGAACAAAGAAATCAACGGCCTCACCTGTGGCGGCGTAGGACGTGGTACCACGATCGAATACGTACAGGTCTCTTACTGCGGCGACGACTCCTTCGAATGGTTCGGTGGCACGGTCAACGCCAAACACCTGATCGCCTACAAAGGTTGGGACGATGAATTCGACACTGACTACGGCTTCGGCGGTAAACTCCAGTTCCTGCTCGGTATCCGTGACCCGAAAGTAGCCGACACCTCCAAATCAAACGGCTTTGAATCTGACAACGACGCCGAAGGATCCGGCAACACACCACTCACCAACCCCATCTTCTCGAACGTCACCCTCATCGGCCCGTTCTACGGCACATCAGCCGGCAAGACCGATAGCGAAATCTTCTACGTCACCGAAGATGCCGCCAACGGCGCCAAGGGAGGTTCGTTCCAGGCCGCGATGCACATCCGCCGCAACTCTTCCCTCGAAGTCTACAACTCCATCTTCACCGGCTGGCCCTATGGTCTGTTCCTCGACAAAGCCAATGCCAAAGCAACGGTGAAGAACGTGATCATGGCCGGTATGTGGACCAACTTCCGGAATGATGCCAGCGAAGCCTACTACAACACAGCCGCCCTCAGCAACCTGCTCTTCCCGTCCACCAACGACATAATCGCCACGAACACCGATTACATGTCGGTCGTAGTTGATAAGATCGGTGGTGCCAGCTTCGCAGACGCCTCCCTGAGCGACAGCTTCTTTGAAAAAGTATCCTACAAGGGAGCCTTCGACGGCACCAACGACTGGACCGCCGGTTGGGCCAACTTCGATCCGAACAATACCGACTATTAAGCAATAGTATAACATGAAAAAGAAACTCCTCATCACCTCCCTGGTCGCCGCTAGTTCAGCCTTCGCCCTCTCGGCGCAAGACCTCGTACTGAGCGAAGGGCAATATTACACCGACGAGTCGCAAACCAAGCTCTACACCGGCCGCTATACCGAGTTTTACGACGACGGCATGCTGAAGATGGAACTGTACCTCAAAGACGGTCGTCCCGAAGGTACCTACGTCATCTACTACCCCAGCGGTAAAATCGCCGAAGTACGCGCCTACTACAACGGCATCTTCCACGGCGAATGGCGTACCTACAACGAGAACGGCGACCTCATCGGCGTAGCCGCCTACAAAGAAGGCCTCAAAGACGGGCCCTGGCGTATCTGGAACGACAAAGGCGTGATGCGTTTCGAAATGTTCTACACCCGCGGACAAAAAACCGGCACCTGGCGCAACTGGGATGACGAAGGAGTACTGCTTAACGAACAAACATACGATAAGCCGTGAGGCTGCTACATATGTTCTATTTTACAGGAGGGTGCGTCCGCAAGGCGCACCCTCCGCTTTTGTATATCATTGGCGGATATCTACAGCACAGCATTTGGTGTGCGCCATGCCCGGTCACGGGCAGACACCGTCGCAAAAACATTCAAATGCTGTACAACCTGAATATCCGCCACGCTACCCTTTGTGAATTGACTGCGCTCCCTTCTACACGAAGTTTTTTTTTCGAATTTATCCGTCACGCTGTCACACGTAGGGTATTATCGTTCTGATTGAGAGCGGATTGGATGCGTGACAGATACCCGTGACAGATCC
>JAVBUR010000052.1:0-71132 GCA_031555145.1 Tannerellaceae bacterium
TATTTCCCTGCTGCTGTTCTTTTTGGAATTGATCCAACTTTACCCGTAAATGAAGAATCTCATCATCTTTGGCCAAAAGCTGAGCGACTAATATGTTGATCGTGTCCACGTCCTGCATGGAATAAAGATACTTATTGCAAATGAAATATGCAAGTATTATTCGATATTAATTTACTATGTATCAATTTATTAACGATATAAAACCGGATATTATGTAGCCGCGTACTACCCTACGAGTAATTCCTTTCGTATCGTTCCCTGGAGTAGAACTACCAGCTTGTCCCAACTGATTTCATACTGGTGATTATCCGTATTGAACACTGGAAGTAGAAACCGGTCGCGGTCCAGTTTTTTCCAATAAAGCACATATCCATTGCATTCATGGTGCAAAATCTTGATAGCTCGCCGATTCTTTCCCAGGAAGATAAATACATCTCCTTGGGATGGGTCGGTATGTAGTTTCTGTCTGACTACTTCCGACAAGGTCGCTATCCCTTTTCTCATATCCACTGCTCCTTCGCAGAGATAATGGTTCATGTGCGGTTTCAATCCTAACATAACTTGGACAGGCTTTGAAGCAGCATGGTGATACTGCACAGGTTGGTATGTTCTTTATGGATCTCAATACCGTTGTCCAGCTTCAGATGGAAATGGATAACATTGTCCACCGGTGGAGTATCAGATAAACTGACAACCGTTTCAGTGAGTTGGTGTGTAACCATGATTGGGCTCAACCGGATTTCTTTCATCTCATTCTCACGCAATCTTTTCTTGTTCTCCCGGTACCAGCGGATGAAACTACTGTATTCCACTCCTTCGCGGAGACAAAAAGAATCAATCGACATTTTCTTCGGTGCTGCTTCCGTCTGGTAACGGAATAAAAAATCACTGTAAAATTCTGACTTGTTCATGTTCGTTCGAGTTTTTTAAGTTCGAGGCGAAGGTAGAACTATATGGGGTATCGGCAAAGAGCCATATAATGAGTGCTTACGCTTACTTTTCTCTCATCTTATTTGTATTTACCAAATCCATTTTGTTTACTACCTTGTTATATCTCAGGGTGCAACACGAAGGCAAAAGGCGCCTCACTAAAGTGGGGCGCCTTTTTTAGTTCAGGCTCTGGTTAAACCCATAGAAAGGTTTTGATACTCTCTCTCAAGAAAAGTCTTTATGTTACAATAAAGCTTTTAACATTTTGTCTATTGTTGTATGATTACTTTTTCTTCTTGTATAGCTTCTTCGTTGTCCAGTGCTTCAAATCGGGAGTTATTGCTGATGAATTCCGGCACGATGGCTTTCATCAGCCTCACGGTACTCATCGTTTCGTACGAACGCGCCGATTCAATCAGAGCCTGGAAGTCTAACTGCAGACCCTGGTAATTGGCATATTCCCTTACCTTACCGATCTTGATTTTGCGATTGTGGGTCGGCTTTGTTTCCTCGGCATTGTTGAGCAGTTCTTCATACAATTTTTCTCCCGGACGCAACCCGGTATAGATGATGGGGATATCCACATCCGGTTCAAACCCGGCCAGGCGGATCATCTTCCGGGCCAGATCGGCAATCTTCACCGGCTCACCCATATCAAACACGAATATCTCGCCCCCTTTCGCCATGTTCCCGGCTTCCAGCACCAGGCGGCAGGCTTCGGGAATGGTCATGAAGTATCGGATGATCTCTTTGTGTGTTACCGTTACCGGCCCACCTTTCTCAATCTGTTCGCGGAAGTGGGGAATAACCGAACCATTCGAGCCTAACACATTCCCAAAACGAGTCGTGATAAAACGTGTCTGCCAGGTAATTTCCGGCTGTACGGCTTTCGATTGCACATAGATCTCTGCGATGCGTTTCGAGCACCCCATCACATTCGTGGGGTTCACCGCTTTGTCGGTCGAGATCATTACAAATGCTTCCGCCTTGTAGCGGATGGCCAGGTCTACCATCACTTTGGTACCCCACACATTCGTCATCACAGCTTCGTTCGGGCATTCCTCCATCAACGGCACATGCTTGTAGGCGGCCGCATGATAGATGTAATGCGGATGATAGGTCTTGAACAGATGCGCCATGGATCGATCGTTGCGTACATCCACTACAAAGGGGAGAAAGCTCAGGCAGGGATACTTTTCTTCCAGTTCGAGGCGCAGGTTGTGCATAGGTGTTTCCGCCGAGTCACACAACAACACCAGCCCCGGCTCAAAGTGCCCGATTTGCCGGACGATCTCACTGCCGATCGATCCGGCGGCACCGGTGATCATAATCGTTTTCCCTTTCAGCGCCTTGCCGATCGAGGTTACATCAATCTGGATAGGAACCCGCCCCAGCAGGTCTTCTATCCGTATTTTCTTCATCTTGACCGACTTCTTCTCCTGATCCTTCCATTCGTTGACAGGAGGCAGGGATAGCAGTTCCACCTTTTTCCGGATACAGATATCGGCAATCTGCTGTTTCTCGTTTCGATCCAGTTCGGTGGGATTGATCAGGAGCGCTCCGATCCGGTGTTCATCCAGCAACGCTTCCAGGTCATCGCCTTCCGGGTAGACCGGCAAATTCTGCAGTTTTTTGTTTGCCGCATCCCGTGTCGTTGTGATAAAGCCTCTGATGCGGTAGGACGCTGCCGGATTAGCCAATAGCATTCGTACCCCTTCCACCAGCGCCATGCTCACGCCATACACTAACATAGGCACCTGGTTCCCATTCTTTCCGTTCTTTCCACCGATCACGTCGAAAAGTAACATCACAGCCACCTTCTTGGCGATAATCAGGGAGAAGGTGAGTGTAAACGAAATAATCAACCCGTAGTTACGGAAGAAAAAACTACCTGTCAGCCAGTGATATCCTTCATTGAAGCCCCACAACACAACATGGGCACAGAGGATGGCATTGAACGTATGCAGGATGTCCTTGAAGGTGGTATAGCGAATGATACTCTGATTCGTCTTGAACGCCAGAAAGAAGATAGCCAGTACTCCTGTAAACCCGAACCATTTAACCATGAACAACCCACCCTGCAATTCCTGTTGCATCAGGCTGAAGCAGATCAGCGTCGTCATTCCGAAGGCGACCGTGGCAATGGCAAGATCGAGTGTCAGGATGATCCATTTCGACAGAAATGATTTCATCCGTATCATATTGGAAAGTCTATTGTATATGTTAAACATGCAATTCGTATTTGAGGATGTGATCAGTGCCCGGTTATAGCAGCAGGCAACATTCGGCCAGTTTAAGGACGATCTCTTCTAATGCATCTTCCCGCAAGAAGCCTACAGGTAGACATAATCCGCGGGTGGAGATATATTCTGCATTCCCGTTTCCAAAGAAGGCATACTCCCGGAAGGCCGGTTGCTGGTGTGCCGGTTTCCATAGTGGACGGGTTTCGATCCCTGCCTCCCACATTTTCAGTTGGATATAATCCCGGCTCACCCCATTGCTCCGGACCGTGTCCACCAGGATACAGGTATATCGGTGGTTTGACCTGATCTGTTCGCAGGGTTCTGTCCGTATATCTATGCCCGACAGCCCGTTAAATGCCTCCCGGTAGAATAGATAGTTGCCTCTTCGTGTCTGTATCCGACTGTCGAGCATCGCCAACTGCGACCGGCCCGATTCAGCGTATGTGTCGCCCATCAGTCCCCCCGCCAAGGTGGCCATTGAACGCGCTTTCTCCGCTATTTCCTGCGACGGACAAACCAATGCCCCACCTTTGATGGTCGATACCAGTTTATTCCTGCCGAATGAGTAAAAACCGAAAGCGCCAAACGTACCACATTTCTGATCATAGTACGTCGCCCCTATCGCATCGGCAGCATTTTCCACCACCGGTATCTCATATTGCCAAGCTACCGACAGCAGTTCGCTGACCTGTGCAGGCATCCCATAGAGATTGGCAAACACGATGGCCTTGGGCTTTTTGCCGGCATGGATACACGCTTTAATCGCCTCTGTCAGGTATTCGGGCGACATATTCCATGTCTCTGTTTCGCAATCCACAAATACCGGAACAGCTCCCATTGCCAGGATTGGGTTTATCAGTGACAGGGATGACAGGGTAGGGCAGATTACCCGGTCGTCCGGTTGTACACCAAGCATCCTCAGAGCGAAAAAGAATGCGGTCGTTCCGCTGTTGAGTGCCACGATATGTTTTCCTTCTCCTACATAGCCGGCCAGTTCCTGTTCAAAAGTCTTCGTTGCTTCATCTGTGGAAAGCATCTGCTCCGGATGCCGTTCCGATGGAACAGCGATCCCACTTCCATCCGGTTGAGGAGGAAAAAGTTTAATACGCGGAGTCATCGTTATCAATTATCAGAATTTTCCACCGGAGTGCATATTGGCCTCCACATTTGAATAGATCACTGTACTTCCCGCGTACTTCTTCAGTATGACTGATATCAATTTTGTCTTTCCTTCGCTTACACAATTGAACGTGTAGGTACGTGTGTAATAGGTGGCCATGTTCTTATAGTGCATGATGTGACCGCCACTGATGCTGGCGTAAGTAGTCTGTTCAATCGTACGGACACCGGCCATGCTTCCTTCCATACCTTCTATGGCGCGTCTCATCACGGCCGCCATGGAAGCTGACGCATTACCTGTGATGCCGGCTGCGGACAATGCCTGTGCAGGCGGGGTGGTATATTCCCAACCTGATTTGACCTTTGTGGTAAGCACGTAATTTTTGATAGCGGCTACATTCCCGCTATTATCCACCGTTACTTCATCCTTATCATTCACTTTATTCGCTTCATGGTGGGGCGAACTGGTGGCAATGGTGACTGTCGTTTCCAGCGAATAGGCCGTCTTTAATTGTTTAGATTCAAACACATAATTATCTCCGATCAGGGTTGCTGCTCCCTGAAATTCCCATCCGAGAGGAGCTTTCGTGACATTCACTCCGTTGCTCCATACATCCGCTTGGGCAAAAGCCAGGGAAGAAGTCGCCGCATTTCTCCATACGATAGAGACCGGTTCGCCAAATGTGCCCACATTCGACTCTATATGTATATTCCCTAATGAGATAAAGCCAGCTTGTGTCCCCGTCTGTACGCTTGTGGAGGCAGCTACGGGTTCCGCATAAGGTGTTACGCTGATCACCGCTTCTGTGCCATCGGGTAGTGCATGGGCCGGGATGGAAAGGCCTACGGAGGAGTTTTCAAACGACGGTTTATTCCCTACCAGGGCACCTTCTGCCCCGACTGTCACCGGAGTCCCTTTTTCACTCAGGATCACCGAGAGAAATACGGTACTGTGGTTGTCTGCCGAAGTGGCAATTTCCGCTGATGCACTGGCATCCAGATAAGCATCCTTCGTAAAAGTTATGGTGTATTTCTGTTTGCTGCTTACCGTAAGTTCATACGAACCATCGCTCTCTGTGATCACACTTACATCTCCAACTGTGACTTTCACCCCTGATAATGCTGTTTCAGACTCGTAGCCATATACTGTCCCTGCAATATAATACGCCGTTTCGTCCATTGGATCCGGTACAATTTCCGGGTCGTCTTCTTTCTTTCCACAAGCCGTGACAACTGCCAGGCACACAATGGCCAGTAGCCATTTGTTCATTACATTCCAAACTGATCGTTCCATATACTAAAAAATTAAGTTGTTTATTGAAGGTGTATGTTAATTATCTCTTGTCTTTCAGTAAGAAGTACCGGATGTATTCCGGTTGGTAGTAATGCTCGCTCCGGTTTTCATCCGGGCGTGTATCGTAGGTATACCCCATTCGTTCTTTTATGTAGCGGCCGGTCGGTTCACGGCTGTATTCAGCCGCAAAG
This sequence comes from Tannerellaceae bacterium, assembly GCA_031555145.1. GTDB lineage: Bacteria > Bacteroidota > Bacteroidia > Bacteroidales > Tannerellaceae > JAJDIA01. The sequence continues at coordinate 5,778 of JAVBUR010000052.1, forward strand.
TAGGCGGCCGGGCGTAACCGTATGGCCTGTCTGCGATTCCATTTCCGGCCGGGTAGGGGGAGGGTGAAGTGGAAACCACCATTTACAATGCCCCCTTCCATCACCATGCCATACAGGCCGATGGCACATTCACCAAAGTGTCGTGTGCAATCCGCCCGGAGGCCATAGTCGCCAAATACATACCGGGCAGCCTGGAGATCGAATTGCAGATTGTAGTGTGGTTCATAGACCGAAGCCTTTACGGCTCCGTCTATCCGGAAGCGACTGCTGATATACCAACCCTCGTCCGACAGGATACCCGAGTAGGCTGTAGCGCCTGCCGATGCCCCCAGTTCCAACCGACCGTTGGCGGTGCGGAAGCCAATTCCTGTTTGTCCGCCAAACCGGTTGTCTGTAAAGTTACCGGCCGTCACATATCCCTGAAAATTCCCCGGAATCCGGTATTCCTGTCGGAGGGCCAGTACGCCAGCCCTTATCTTTTTGTATTCTCCTTGCATATTGGTCGCGATCGGAAATACCACCTGTGCCGTCAGTTTCGCCCCTTTCCAGGGGGATAGTTCAATAGCAGGCGACAAATCAATGGAGTAGGAGTAGATCCTGTCCAACCGGAAGTTTTCCAATGTCACCCCTGGATATACCACGATATCCGTTTTCCATTGCGACCGATTAAGCGTTTTACTTACGCCCTGCAACCGTTTCATGGCATTGTCTGTATCATAGCTCAGCCTCATGGCTGCAAATACGCCGGAAATATCCAACTCCCCCACCTGATACCGACTTACCATCTCTTGCGGAATGTTGATATACAACTGTGGTACCCCATTATCAAGTACCACCAGTTCCAATTCCATATGCTCTATAGCAGAAAGGGCCACTTTAATCGCCTCCCCAATTCCCTTATACGTACTCCGATACACATTATCTTCAAAAGCCACCGTCACCCGTCTGCCAGTCGTGGTAGCCACCTGAATGTTTTCCATCCCCAACCGCTGCAATGCCTCACCCACTTGTACCTGTGTCTGTGCGTGAACCGGCCCTATCAGCCCTCCTGTCCAAATACCAATAAGAGCAACAATATGCACAATACCAACTCGATTAGGAACAATAGTAACTCGTTTAGTGACAATACCAACGGGACCATCGCTTGCGATGGTGGGGCGGTTGGAATAATCAGAAGTGCTGGAATACCCCTTGTCAATGCAACAACGTATACTCATACCTCACCCCGCCCGCCAGGCAATTAAACTCCCGTGTACATACAAAAACCGACAAATGTCCCCACAACCGTGCCGCCGCCCCAACATTCACCCCTTGTGAATCATATTCCGCCATCACCGATAGTACTTTACAAAAACCTGGCGCATACCGTACCCCTGCAAAAGCCCCATCATGCGCGTTATTCGTCTCCTTGAGTGGAATATACCACCCTGCCGTTCCTACCAGTGTATGCCCTCCAAACTTCAATGTCTTACTAACCACCCCATAAGCCGACGAAAACAACGTCGTCCCAATCGGGTCATTCGTCCCAGCCACCATTGCCGGCCAATACCTTCCTTCTTTCAGCAACCTCAGCCGTCCTGAAACCGACCGATCCTGTTGCCACTTCGTCTCCGCCTTCCACTGCTCAGCGCTGTGAATCATCGTACACCGATACGCCAGTTCCAGAAACGGCAGAAACGTCGCATTCACAAAGTAATTCCCCGTATTATACCCAAACCTTTCCGGCGTCAACGCCTCCGGTAAATAATTCCCTCCGATCATCAGCCGTCCATTCTCCTGCATCTCCGCCGTCGGTATGGCCATCTGCCCCGTCATCCCGAGCATATACTGTCCCCGTACTGAAGCACTACATACGAACAACAATATAGTGTATAAGAGTACGGGTGATTTTGGCAGCTTATTTCTAATAACCATTCGTAATCTGTCTAATGTTTTGTTTTTGGATAAACTACTCATTTTCATCTTGTTAATACCCAAAATATAAAAAAGGCTACACCGCTACATTAACGAGGTAACTATGCTGTTACTCAATAAGATAACAGGTGTACCCTTTTGGGAAACGCTACACCCGGCGCTACACCCTTGCTGCTCGCTGTAAAAAATATCGGATTAGAACAGACTATTGACAACACCCTTATCGACTATCGACAACATCTGCATCCCGTATTGCAGACTTCCTGATGATTTTTTCGTCTCACAGCTGTGAAACGAATGTTCCATAGCTGTGAGACGAAGTGTTCACAGCTGTGAAACGAACGTTCCATAGCCGTGATACGAAGTGTTCACGGCTGTGAGACAAAGACTCCACAAGGGTGGAGATAAGAAACTATTTAGGCTCCAGTAATACTTCTTCCTAAGGGTGGTCATACTTCCATCTGATTTCGACGATAGAACTACCTAATGCCGCCAAGGGTGTAGCAAGGGTGTAGCGTTTTCCAAAAGGGTACACCTGTTATCTTATTGAGTAACAACATAGTTACCTCGTTAATGTAGCGGTGTAGCCTTTTTTATAAAAGCAGGTTTAAGAGCCTATGAAACAGGTGGTTTGCGTGAAAATGACACCCTTGCAAGTATATGCAGGTTTTACAGAATGGGAAGCATTTCAGATGTAGCATATAAGGCTTCTTCCCTAACGCTTCCCGCAATCTCCTCCAGCTCCAATCTTGTCAAATTCGACCCCGAAGGCAGACAAAGCCCTCTATCAAACAATCGCTCCGCAGTTCCATCCCCATAATATTTACTCCATGCAAACACCGGCTGCAAATGCATCGGCTTCCACAACGGTCGTGTTTCAATCTTTTTCTCCCACAACTTCAACCGTATATCCTCACGCGTAATTCCGCCTGTCAGTTCCGGATCAACCAATATACACGACAGCCAGTGATTCGAATAAAACTCAGCCCCCGGTTCAGTATGCACCGTGATCCCCGGAATATCAGCAAACGCCTCCCGATAGAAAGCATTATTCACCCGTCGAGCCACCACTCGTTCCGTGAGCGCCGTCATCTGTCCACGCCCAATCCCTGCGCTCACATTACTCATCCGATAGTTATACCCAATCTGCGAATGTTGATAGTGCGGCGCCTGGTCGCGAGCCTGTGTGGAAAGGAAACGTGCCTGATCCGCCTCCGCTTTAGAAGAGCACACCAACGCCCCTCCACCGGAAGTCGTAATAATCTTATTTCCATTAAACGACAACACAGAGAATTCTCCAAACGTCCCACATTGCCGACCCTGATAGACAGACCCCAATGCCTCCGCCGCATCTTCCACTACCGGTATTTCATATTTCTGTGCGATGGCCAGGATCTCATTGATCTTGGCAGGCATGCCATATAGGTCCACAAACAGGATCGCCTTCGGCTTTCTACCCACCCGGATACTATCAAGGATCGCTTCTTCCAAGAACTCCGGCGACATATTCCACGTATCGGCTTCACTGTCAATAAAGACAGGTTGCGCACCCAGATAAGCGATCGGATTAGCCGTCGCCGAGAATGTCATCGACTGGCAGATTACGCGGTCGCCTGGCTTAACCCCCAACAGAATCAGTGCAAGGTGTATAGCTGCCGTACCGGCACTTAATGCCGCTACCTGTTTGTTCTCGCCGATGAAGTCGGCAAGGTCTTGTTCAAAACCGTCCACATTGGGGCCGAGAGGGGCAATCCAGTTATGTGTGAATGCGTCATGGATAAAGTCAAGTTCTCTCCCGGATTGATGGGGAGAGGAAAGCCAGATACGGGGTGTCATATATTTTTTACTTAATGAAAATAATATTTACTTTCTGTGGTGCTACTTGTAAGCGTCCAATTGTTTTTTTTAGCCACAGAAGCATCGTTTCCGAGGGTAAACATTGAAAATGGACTAAAATTTGTCTGATTTTATACTTTATTTAATAGCCAATGCGAGTAGCATAGCCGCATTTCATGCATATATCTCTGATTGGCCCTGCTATTTCCTCCAACTCTTCTTGTGTAAGATTTGACCCGGAAGGCAGGCAAAGACTCCGTACAAACAACCCTTCCGCGACCCTGTCGCCATAATACGCACACCCGCCAAACACCGGCTGCAAATGCATCGGCTTCCACAGTGGTCGCGTCTCAAAGGCCGACTCCCAGAGCTTCAGCCGGATATTCTCCCGTGTCACCCCGCCTGTCAGTTCCGGATCCACCAGGATACACGACAGCCAGTGATTCGAAAAGTAATCCTCGTTCGCCTCCGTATGCACCGTGATCCCCGGGATACTGCCCAACGCCTCCTGATAGAACGCATGATTCGCACGCCGTGCCGCTACCCGGTCGGCCAGCGCGGTCATCTGTCCGCGTCCCACCCCGGCACACACATTACTCATCCGGTAGTTATAGCCAATATTCGTATGCTGATAGTGCGGCGCCTGATCGCGTGCCTGCGTCGCCAGGAAACGGGCACGGTCGGCCAGTTCCTTCGTAGGGCAGATCAGTGCTCCCCCACCCGACGTGGTAATGATTTTATTCCCATTGAACGACAGCACACCCAGCGCACCGAACGTCCCACATTGCTGTCCCCGGTAGGTCGAGCCCAGCGCTTCCGCCGCATCTTCGATCACCGGCACCTCATACCTCGCCGCCACTTCCCTGATCTCGTCCAATTGTGCCGGCATCCCATACAGATGCACCAGCATAATCGCCCGTGGTTTCTTCCGCTGCCGGATTCCGTCCAAGATCGCTTCTTCGAGGAAACGCGGACTCATATTCCACGTCTCCGGCTCACTGTCCACAAAGACCGGCTCCGCACCAAGGTAGGTGATGGGGTTGGCCGTCGCACTGAACGTCATCGACTGACAAATCACCCGGTCGCCCGGCTGAATGCCCAACAGGATCAGGGCGAGATGCAGGGCGGCAGTGCCGGCACTAAGGGCTGCGACGTAGGAATCCTGCCCAGAAAGGAGGCGAGGTCTTGTTCGAAACCGTCCACGTTCGGGCCGAGGGGGGCGATCCAGTTGTGGGCAAAGGCGTCGTGGATAAAGTCAAGTTCTTTACCGGACTGGTGGGGGGGGAGAGGTAGATACGGGGGCATATGTCGTTCGTTTAATTAAAATAGTCTTCATTCAAATTCTTTCCAAGCACTGTGTATAGAATAATTCTTATATCTAACCAGAAACTCCAGTGATCCAAATAAGCATGATTAATCCTGACTTTATCAGGAAAGATGACTTCATCGTTATATTGTTGGGGGTTATCTTGAAAAGCCAATAACTCTTCTTCATTTCGATACTTTAGACTTGCAGGCCCAGTGATACCGGGCTTTAATTTTAAGATATCCCGATCCTTTCCCTGCAATTTATCAGCATATCCGGGAACATCAGGGCGAGGGCCGACAAAACTCATATCCCCTATAAATACATTCCACAACTCTGGCAATTCATCCAGTTTATATTTCCTCAACAAAGCACCCAAAGGGGTGATTCGACCTTCTCCTTTAACTGAAATACTGGAACCGCTATGAGTTACAGTCATTGTTCGAAATTTGTACATTGTAAATAATTTGCCATCTACACCAACCCGTTTTTGCTTGAAAATCACTGTGCCACCAGGCATTTTTGTTTTTATCAAAATGGCGACGATAATCAGAATCGGAGATAGAGCCAAAAGGCCAATTCCGGAAGCTATACGATCAAAAAAATATTTATACACTATAGATTACTCTATTTTTTTAATAATACGAGCAGGTACTCCTGCCACCAAAACATGATCCGGAACATCTTTCGTTACTACAGAACCTGCTGCAACAACACTCATGTTCCCTATTCTGACACCAGGCAGAATCGTCGAATTAGCTCCAATCCATACATTATCTCCAATTATTACTGGCTCCGATATGGGTTTATACAACTTAGACAACGCATTGTAAGGTCCGTTAGGATTGGCCGTAGTCAGAATAGTAACCTGAAATGCTAATGTGGAATTTTCACCGATAATAATTTTATTTTTTGCAACCAGAAAGCATCCTGCAGAAATTTCAGCATGTTTTTTTAAGACAACTCTACCCTCGCCCCGAAAGGGCGTTATTATAGTAACAGGTCTAAACGACAAAGAATTAGTGACGTCGCATTCGCATCCTTTCCATCTATATCGCAGAACATTCAAAAATTTCAGTACTTTCTTCATGGATTTAATTTGCCGCTTTTTAGAAGTTTAAGAAAATAATATAGAAATTCTCCGATTATTGCTTTTTTATCATCCTTACTGAAATCATCGAATGCGTCGAATCCATTGAATCGAAAAACTTCTTTGCACTCGCGCCATGTGAGTTTGAAGGCAAAAACACGTCCTGTCAACGTAATTATATCTCCTAATATCCATTTGGTCTTCACTCCAATGCAAAGATTTACTGGCTGATCATATTTTCCTGCTGTAGCCAGGCTATATTGGATATAAGGGATATCGAATCCCGCCGTAATGGGCGTAGCGACCCCTCCAGTATATCTCGCATTAACCTCAATAAACGCTATTCTATTCGTTTTCAAATCATAGCGAAAATCCAATCCACAGACGCCATAATAATCAGTATAGTCCAAAATTTGCTTTGCATAATCGATCAATCCAGGAAAGTCGACGATCTTTCGTTGAGTAGTAGTTCCTCCTCCATCTGTTTTAGTAACTAAGGCATGATACACCGATGCGCAAAAATATCCATTCATTCGGATACAGTCAACACTATAATCAGAGCCGCCAATACGTTCCTGTATAAGCGTTTCAATCCCGGTATATTTTTCGACCAAATGATGAAGTTCTATTTCATTTTCAGGGAAAAAGACTCCTTTTGCCGAATTACCTATCACTGTTTTAAAAACAACTGGATACGTACTTACTTCTTGAATGGAGCTATACACCTTAGGGACTGGAATTCCAATCTTTTTTGCAAGAGAAGTCGCGACCGCCTTGTTGGATAAATTTGCCAACGTCGAATGGTCGCTTATCGGAATACTCAACCATTTCGGGAACTTGTCTATGTGTTTAGCAATAACAATCGACTCATCATGAGTAGGAATTAGCATTTTAGGTTTTAGCTGTTCTACTTTCGCCACAAGGTGTTGAATAAAACGTTCTTCACATGTAAATGGATCAGGATAGGTAAAACTGTCCAACGAAAAGCGTGAAAAAGTACAAATATTCCATTTCGAAACATCTGCAACTACGACTTTAAGCCCTTTTGCCGTAAGGCTACGTAGAATATTATATCCCACCCTATTCCAGCAATAGGTTATTAGTACATCACATTTGGAACTCTTCATTCTGAAAATACGCTAAAAACCAACATACCATCCAAATTTACTTGAACTAAGCCCGATATACCTGTAATCATAGATCCTAAACTCCATTTCTACCTTAACACAAGGATCGATACTCTTTTAACAACTCACTCCACACATATTGCTGTTCATAGCGATCAGCAATCATCTTACGTGCATTTCCTGCCATTTGATTTCTAACCACTGTGTTTGTCAACAACAGTTCCATCGCCTGATATAACGCATTGGTATCTTTGGGAGGAATAATCACACCGTTCACTCCTTGCTCGATAATTTCATTACAGCCGTTGATATCTGTCACAATACAAGGTAGCCCCATTGCACCAGCCTGCATCACAACATTGGGGAATCCTTCCCGGTAGCTTGGGAAAACAAAAATATCCGAGATTGCCAGATAAGGACGGACATCCGTTTGAAATCCGACACTGATAATGGCTGAATGCTCATTTATCCTTTCTTCTGTCAATGTTTCCAATGGATCCAACTCGCGTTCAAAAGTTCCAACCAACAACAGCTTCGCTTCTGGATAGTTGGTACACAATTGAACAAAAGCTCCCACCAGTTCGTTGATCCCTTTGTCCCTGACTATGCGCCCGACAAAAGTAAAAACCGTATCTTCGGATGAGATCCCCAACCGAGTCTTTATCTCTTGTGCAGTATTTTCCGACACATTCTGTCTTGAAAAAAAAGAAGTATCTATACCATTAGAGCTACCATTCCCTATAACCCTTACTTTTTGAGTGCTTGTATATCCATTTTTCAAGATTATATCTTTAAGCACAAAAGAATTAGGATATATCTTTGTAGCACACATGTATGTAATCTTTTCCACGCAATCAAGTAGAATGCGTTTTGCCCCTTTCGCTTCTAAAAGGGGTAATCCGGCAATAGTATGAAGCCTGTAAGGTATATTTGCTAATTTGGAAGCAATCATCCCTACAGTACCGGCTTTCGGAGTATGAGTGTGTACTATTAGTGGTTGTTCCTTTTTAAGTATCCTATACAATTTCCATAACGACAGAAGGTCTTGTAATGGAGAAATTGTTCTTGTCATTGGTATTGCTATAGTCCTTACTCCCTCATTCACTTCCGCATCTCTCAAAGCCTCTCCCGGCGATGAAATCCCAATAATATCAAAACCATGATTAGACATATACTTAAGTTGCCCTTTAAGTAGCCCTCTTAATGAGGCTGGAATTGTGGTAATACGGATAAGTTTCTGTCGGTTCATATCGTATCGTATAAACCACTGTACGCCTCTACCGTTTTACGAATATCATACTCTGCAGCTCGTTCTTTACATTGTACCGCAATTCTTGCTGCATAATTAGCATCTTCGGACAATTGCTTTATTTCGAAGGCTAATTGCTCTGCATCGCCTGCAGGGAAAAGAATGCCGCCATCCAGCGTTATTTCGTGTAATCCGTTAACGTCACTTGCAATAAACGGTTTCCCAACCGACATGCCTTCAATACTTGATAAAGATAATCCCTCCCAATGTGAAGACATCACAACTATATCTGAGGCTTTTAGTATCTGTGGAATATCACTCCTAAGGCCGGTAAATACAACTCGATCTTTTATCTTCAACTCTTTCACCAACGCTTCACAGATAGGACGACGCTCCCCATCCCCGACCAAGCACAGACAATACGCTTCAGGCAATAAAGTAATTGCTTTAATAAGGGTATCTTGATCTTTTGCTTCACGGAAGCCTGCTACCATAGTCACTAATATCAAGGGGTTTGATGAAATAAGAGCCGTCCGATCAAGCGCTTTTGCTGTATAAAAACGATTTATGTCAATCCCGTTAAAGACTGTATAGATATTTTCCCTTCTGTTTAAATGAAGCATCAGCAACTCTGTCGATTTGTCAGAAATTGAAATGATTGCAGTATATCTATTATACACCCATTTTTCAATTGGCTTAAGCCACTTCATCATACGGCGGCGATTGGTTGTATTATGCTCTGTAGTAATCAATTTTACCCGGCTAAATGACAAGACCTTTGCAAAAGCGACAAAGTACTGGCATGCCGCATTATGGGTATGAACGATATCATACCTGCGTAAAAAGGGGATCAGTTTAACTATCAAAAGTGGATTATAGACCGTCACTCCATTACCAAGCTGATAAACTTGAATGCCGTTATCACGCAATTCTTTCTTAAAGGCAGTTTCTACTCCATCAAACAGCAATACATCTACTTGATGCCCCAGTTTACATAGCAATGGAGCCATATCGACAATAAGTTTTTCAGCTCCTCCGATTCGGAGGGATGTAATAACCTGAAGGATTTTCATATTATAAATATTATATTCGTCAAATAAAAAACATATAAATACAATTAAATATTACTATCGCGTTTTTATGTTAATTATTAATATACATTTTTTTGCGTTTTTCAGAAACAGAAACCGCATACATAGTCAATATAATGGGAAATATTTTACATCTATGTCTAATAGCGGTCCCCGAGTTAACAGTTCCATATGCAAAAATAAAAGACAATATAAACAAAGAAATCATAAGATATCTTAACATATTTTTGCTCATTCCAAACTGAATTTTTTTATAATATTTAAATACATTATATATAATGTATATATAAAATACAGAATCAAGAAAAAACGCTATAATATCTTGAGAACCTCTCCAGTCAATAGGTATAGGCGAAAATAGAAAATAAAATATTTTTAAAGGAGAAAACAATATTAATTGCCATGCACTATTAGGATTTATCCATGTTAAATAAGCACTACCACCTCGTATTTCAGAATACATACCATTCTCTTGAAATTTTTCTTCATCAAAAGTGTTTAGTTTTCCTGTAAAAATATCAGTAGAAGTTAATACAACTATCGAAATTAAAATTAAAACAACTGAAATAACGATTGCGGAAACCGAAACTTTACTTATCATTTTTTTGGGATGATAAAATGCAATAGCTATCAAATATCCAACTGCAACAAACACACACCCAGAATGCATCCAAGCAGCAAATAAAACACAAATAATTGAAATAGATGCGGAATAAACACCCCCTCGTTTCATCCACCTAACAAAATAGAATAAAGATGCAGAAACAAAAAATTCGCACCATGCTTCTCGAAGCAAAATCCCACTAAATATAATTAAATGAGGAAATATGACAGCAATGGTCAAAGTTTGTTTTTTTACTCTTTCATTCATGTCATATTCATCAATTATCTTAAATATATATATCAAGACACCCAACCCAAATATGACATTAATATACTGCGCTATAAAACGGCAATCTCCTAATAGCATATATAACCATGTTAAGAATAGGTGATAATTTGTCCTCACCAAATCATAAGATCCTCTTAATGCATTAAAAGAAGCGTTTCGGTGAAATATTTCCGTATCAGCCCCACTATGTAAAACAGAAAATATATGATTATAATCAATGAACAAAATAAGCATCCTCAAAATATACCCAAATATAATCAAATAACTGTATTTTGGATATTTTTTAATCACATAAAATACAACATAAAACGAATTAATTATCACAAACAAAGATTCTCCGACCAAAGTAATCTTATAAAAAAGCGAAAAGAGCATCAACTCAATTATAGTAAATATAAATATTCCAAACACAACAACTAATTAATTAGTATTACATAATCACTTTAACAATAAATCATCTTAATTAATTATAATATCATACAATTTATTTATTTCATTGCGATTATCCACAATGCTGTTCGCCAAATTAGTTTTGTATTTACATTGAATATCTTCGTTCATCAACAAATCAAATACAGCCATTGATAAACTTTCCGGATTCATATCACAAATAGTCGCATTTACATTATCTTCAAATTGATCATACACTGTAGAAAAATTTGTCACTACAATTGGCTTGCATAATATTTTAGCCTCATCCAAAGCTATTGATTTCCCTTCAAATTGGGAAGGTAAACAGAAAACAGTTGCATGTTTTATATATGGATATGGATTCACCTTCAATCCCAAAAAAACAATATTTTCACTCACATTGTATTTTACAACCATTTTGGAATACTTTTCCATTTCACTGCACAATCCTACAAAATACCATTTATACCTTACGTTTTTTTTAGTTAATATTGAAGCTGCTTCAATAGCTAAGTCAACCCCCTTTTGTTTGCAAACATGTCCAACAGTTAAAATAGCAGGCATAGAATAATCCATATCATAAATATCATCTTCACTCAGCTTACAAATTAATTCAGAAGATACAATATTTTCCATCACACTGATTTTTCCATCACAATCAGGAAAATATTTCTTCATACTCAACATACAACTATCTGAGACACAAAATATACGATCTACTTTTGTGTAATATTTTTTATCAATCGAATAATATTCATTCCACTTTGAATAATCAAAATGAAAAAAAGTGAGTTTTAGATTCGCATCCAACTTATCAACCATATAATACATCAAATGTTGTCCATTATAATCGACAGCAACATCATATTTCAAATTATTATTCGGAAATATTTTCGACAAAATCCATGCACTATAACCACGATCAAATCGACTGACTATAGCCGCAAGAAATCGAAGAATAGCAGTTATTACATAACCTCTACTTAATAGCAACAAAATGCACTTCGGAAAATGGGTAAATGATAGACTTGTTTTATGATCATATATTATGTTTATATTTTCAGGTAACAAATCCATAAATACTCCATTCGGATTCAATAACATCAAATCAATTGAGTACTTACTTCTGTCCATAGTACTCAAAAGGCTAATTAAGCTCTTAGAAATACCTCCACTATCTAAAATACTTGTAATAAATAATATTTTTTTCATGACAAATAATAATCATCTGATTAAATTTAACAATAAATACAACCATACAATATTCTTAAATACGATATCAACAAATAATTAACTAATTTGACATTTTAAATATTAATAAATTTCTTGCATTTTGTTTTTAAGTCATCAGAAATATTAATATATTTATCACTATTATTTACCTTGGTATATTTGCTGATTTTATCATTTAAATCAAAATTAGAAACAAACCTCCCGGTTTTAGAGTCAATGTCTATTCTATTAAACAAGTCTAACAGACCTCCAAACCGACAAGAGTCAGACAACTTATTAAAGCTATTAATAAAGACAACAGGAGTCCCCAATGCCAAACAGGGCAAAGCACAATGTATTCTAGATGTTATAACAAGTTTCGCAGCAGCATATTTACACAGCAAGTCTTTCGCTATTTCAAATTTTTCTCTGTCAGAATAGACTCCAGAGTGAATTTCATGGTTTACATAAATAGAATCATTAATTAATTCTTCATCTAATATATTTTTTAAATATTCTCCCTTTTTGTGAACTTTCATTATATCACCAAAAACTACACTTTTTGTGAATGTCTTATAATTCGAAAGACACTTTCTAATCGTAGGATAACTAAACAATGGATCAACTATATATATATTATCAGTTCTAAAAGAATCATCTATTTTATAAGAATCAAGTGTAAGAGTTAAACAACCACTAAAGTACGCATCTACCCCTTTAGACCTCAATGTATCTGCGGTATAATAATCTCTACATCCAATTGGCTCATATTTTTTCAAGTAAGATAAAGCATTTTCATTTAGCAGAGAGGAGATAGCACTGCTATTAAGATGGAATGATACGAATAATGGTCTTATATGACTAGACGGAATCCAGTTTTTTACATTATGCGTAAACCATCCATTCATTATTAACTTAATATCAGAACCGTCGTATTCAGCTAAATTTTCTCTATTTAAAAAGACATCAACTTTAGGCAAAAATTGTTGCGCCGCCAAACTTTGCACATAATCGCCAACATTAAAATAGCGCTTCCCTTCTTTATAAGTAAGTAAACCGTATTTCATAATTTCAATTTTTAATTATATATTATAAAAAATAGAGCATCATACGCAAATACATAATAATGAATTAATTTGTATTCCAAAATATATGAAGCAATGTTTCATTTATTAACAAATAAAAACGCAATTTATTATTGCAATTTAATAGATTTTACCATTACATTTCTCAGAAAACCCCTTTCCTGAAGATTCATCCCTATCCAATATATGGCCATTGCAGTACATGCTAAAGAAACTAAGAAAACTGAAACAATCCCCCAAATCCCTGTCAAATAAACATAAGCTAAAACTGGAATAGGCAGAGATACCCCGACTATGGCAAGAATTTTTGCAATAACATTCTTCAAATATATACGAACAGGAAAATCAAACAAACGCTTTAAATAGCCTATACGTGCTATAGCGGTCACAACGTTTATCACGACCTTCAATAGCACCGCAAGTTCAGCGGTGTGAGTAAATTTGAGCACAATATACCCAAGTGGCACATTTAAAAAAACCAAAAAACCTACCATCATCTGATAGTTCTTTATTTCGCCTGTGGCCTGTACCGACACCCACAATGGACCTTGCAATGCATCTATTAGCGAGAACAAAATCATCAACTGACATAACGCCACTGAATGCTCAGGAACACTACCCAACCACAGGCGCATTATATCATTACAGCAAATAAATACAGGCAGAGACAACAAATACAAAAGACAAAAAGAATACTTTGATGCATTAATAATCAGGCGAATAAAATATTCTTTATCGTCGACTGCATAAGACTTTACTATTTGTGGCTTAAATGCGGTTTGGAAGTTTGACACAAACTGGTAAATAGCGGCATTTACCTGATTGGCAATACCCATAGCGGCATTCATTGCAACACCGAAGAAGATGTTGAGCATGATATTCAATCCTTGAGAGGCTGCGACATTGGCTGTACTGCCGAAAAGACTCCAACCTGAAAAACTGATCATCTTGGAGTATAACGCTCTGTCGTAAAACCACGAATAGTGACATATCTCAAACTTCCGCTTGCAATAGACATAATATAAATAGGATATCACAACAGCAACACCCGTCGTTAATATGGAGTACGCGATAAGTCGTTCCGAAAAACGAAATAGCACAAACACGATCAAGAGTTTTAGCAAAGCTTCAGCAATACTGATATAAGCGTAAAACGACATGCGCTCATAGGCGATAATTGAGGCATTGTATGGTGCCCGGATGATACTAATACAAGTCGTCAGAATGGTAAACTGATAAACCCAATTAGCTGCCAATTCCCTTCCATAAGGTATATTAAGGTATTTATTCAACACCCAAAGCCCTATTGTTTCAGAAATAATCAGAACAACCACTGCCACGGCCATATGGATTGTCAGACTTGCCGAGAATACAGACTTTGCCCCGGAGTGATTATTACTTCCCAACTCATAGTTGATGAATCGTTGAGTAGATGCGACAATAGAAGCGTTGATAAAAGAAAATAATACTACGATCCCTCCTATTATGTTGTACAATCCAAAATCGTCAACACCAAGAGCGTTGAGAATAACCCGGGATGTGTATAAACTCACCAACATTGTCAGAAGCATTCTGACATAAAGCAGAGCTGTGTTCTTCGCTATTCGCTTGGAGTTATTTTGCATATCTATACGAACGATCGACACTACTGTTTACCTGATTAATTGATCGCATCAGATTCCCTTTACCTTATACACCACATCACACGCTATATCCGTCCCCGCAAACTCCTCATGCGCCACCGCCACCACCACCGCGTCGTACTTGCCACCGGGCATCTCATTCAGCACATCCAGCCCGTACTCGTGCTTGACTTCGGCGGGATCCGCCCACGGGTCATGCACCGTCACATCCGCCTCGTACTCCTTGAGAGCGTGGATCACGTCAACGACTTTCGTATTCCTCACATCCGGGCAGTTTTCCTTAAACGTGATGCCCAGTACCAGGATAGAAGAGTCTTTCACGCAGATCCCCTTCCGGATCATCTGCTTTACCACTTGCGAGGCGACGTATTCGCCCATGCTGTCGTTCATCCGTCGCCCTGCGAGGATGATCTCCGGGTGGTAGCCATACTCTTGCGCCTTTTGGGCGAGGTAGTAGGGATCCACGCCGATGCAATGCCCACCGACCAGCCCGGGTGTGAACTTGAGGAAGTTCCATTTCGTACCGGCGGCTTCGAGCACGTCATAGACGTTGATGTCCATGCGGTCGAATATCTTCTTGAGTTCGTTTACAAAGGCGATGTTGATATCGCGTTGGGAGTTCTCGATCACTTTGGCCGACTCTGCCACCTTAATCGTCGGGGCAAGGTGCGTACCGGCGATGATCACGGAGCGATAGACGGCATCGACCATCTGGCCGATCTCGGGCGTGGAGCCGGAGGTTACTTTCCGGATCTTCTCCACCGTATGTTCCTTATCGCCCGGGTTGATTCGTTCGGGGGAATAACCGGCGAAGAAATCGACGTTGTAGGTCAGTCCGGATACCTGCTCGACCACCGGCAGGCAGTCTTCTTCCGTCGCGCCGGGATACACGGTCGATTCATAGACCACGATATCGCCGCGGGAGATCACTTTGCCGACCGTCTCACTGGCGCGCTTCAGGGGCGTCAGGTCGGGGCGGTTGTTCTTGTCCACCGGCGTGGGAACGGTGACGACATAGAAATTACAGTCGCGGATATCTTCGATGTTATAGCTGCAGAACAAACCGTTGCTGCCCGACGGTACGGGGTTTTCCCGCACGAGGGCCGACTGCAGTACGTCGTCCGACACCTCCAGCGTATGGTCGTGTCCCGACATCAGCTCGTTCACGCGTGCGTGGTTCACATCAAACCCTACTACCGGATATTTGGTAGCAAACAATCGTGCCAGCGGCAGACCGACATATCCAAGACCTATAATGGCTATTTTAACCGATTCCATGTATATTATTTACGATGATTTATTTCAAATTGTTCCAATACCAGCTTACCGCCTCTTTCAATCCTTCCCGCATGCTGAACTGCGGCGCGTAACCCAGCAGGCGACGGGCTTTGTCCACACTGGCCAGCGAGTGGGGAATGTCCCCTGCCCTGTTCTCTCCGTGGATAATGGCGATGTCGCCGATCCGGGGATCGAAGGCCGAGAGGTATTTTTTCAGATAGCCCGTCAGCTCGTTCAGCGTGGTGCGCTCGCCATACGCCACGTTATAGACGGTGTTGACGGCTTCGGGATCTTCCGCCGCCAGGGCGAGCAGGTTGGCCTGCACCACATTGTCCACATACGTGAAGTCGCGGGAGTATTCGCCATCGCCGTTGATGACGGGGGATGTGTGTGCCATCAACTGCTTCACAAACAAAGGGATCACCGCCGCATACGCCCCATTGGGATCCTGCCGACGACCGAACACATTGAAATACCGCAGCCCGATGCACTCCAGCCCGTAGCAACGGGAGAAGATGTCGGCATACAACTCGTTCACATACTTCGTGATGGCATACGGCGAGAGGGGCTTGCCGATCACCTCTTCCACTTTGGGGAGGGAGACGGAGTCGCCATACGTAGAAGAGCTGGCGGCATAGACGAACCGCTTCACCCCCGCGTCGCGGGCGGCGACCAACATATTCAGAAAACCTGATATATTGACTTCGTTTGTTTTGACAGGATCCTTGATGGAACGGGGTACAGATCCTAAAGCTGCTTCATGCAGTACATAGTCTACGCCCTCGCAGGCTTTATGGCAATCATTAGGTTTACGGATATCTCCAACTATAAGTCGGTAATGGGGGTCCTCTAAGAAGGAGGAAATATTTTCCGGTTTACCAGTGGCGAAATTGTCTAGACAAACGACCTCATGACCTTGCCCTAAAAGAAATTCACAAAGGTTGGAACCGATAAACCCGGCACCTCCAGTTATTAATACTTTCATCATATTATTTCTTTTCATCATTATTGGTGTAGTTATATCCATACTTCTTTCCATATGTATATCTATACTTCCGACCATACCCATAGCCGTATCTACGTCCGTAGCCGTACGCGTATCCGTATTTCTTCTTGGTGTAATCAATTCCGTTGATTACTGTACAAAGCTGTGGTAATTTGCCCTCTGCCTGTAGATCATTGATCAGAAGATAATCAGACTTATGAGTGTAATCAGCACGACAGATGTAAATACAAGCATCAGCCGTACGGGCAATTAGTTTGGTGTCGATGATAATACCTATAGGGGCTGAGTCAATAACCACATAGTCGTAAACCGTACGAAGGATGCGGATGGCGTCGTCCAATGCTTCACGTGCCAATAGTTCCGTCGGGTTGGGTGGAATGGCGCCAGCTGGAAGGATATATAGGTTGTCATTGACACTGGAGGGCTCCACATAACTTAGTAGATCCACTGTGGATGGGCTGGCTAAGTATTGAGTGATCCCTTGCTTCTTGTTCTTTACGGTAAATACTTTATTCAGCCCTGGACGACGGATGTCTAACCCGATAATTACCGTCTTTTTGCCAAGTAAGGCAAAGCTGATGGCCAGATTGGTTGCCACGAAGGTCTTGCCTTCACCACTGATGGTCGATGTGAGCAGTATGACCTGCTTGCCTTCTGTCAACATAAACTGCAAGTTGGTGCGTATATCACGAAATACCTCGGCGGTAGCATCGTTTTTGTTTTCATGAACAGCGATGGAGTGTTCGTTTTCCTTGATAAAAGGTACTTCGCCTATTAAAGGAACAGTCGTAAGCTTTTCTACATCATGTGCGCCTTCGATCTTAAATTGCAGCAGTCCTTTCAGATAAAGAAGTCCGATCGGGATCAATAGAGCAAGCAGGAACGCCGCCAAGTAGATAATATTTGTTTTAGGCGATACCGGTGCATCATCCGCCAACGCGTCATCAATGATCTTTGCATTATTGGCTGTGGCAGCTAATGCGATCGCATTCTCTTCCCGTTTCTGCAACAGCATCAGGTAAAGACCGGCTTTGATTTCCTGCTGGCGGGTGATACTGACTAATTCACGTTCCTGGGTTGGTGCATCGCTGATGCGGTTCGAGAACTTCATTGCTTGTCGATCAATATCCGCTTGCGTGATCAATAACCCGCGTTGTACGCTGCTAATAGACGTTTGCAAGTTGTTTTTCATATCGCGGATGCTGGTGTTGAGGCGGATAATGACGGGATTGTTATCTGACGAAGAACGGATCAACCGGTCACGTTCGAGCACCATCTCGTTATAACGTGTGATGAGGTTGGAAAGGTTTGCGTTGTTGAGTCCGACATTGACGGGCAATACATTATTGTCGTTGTCGGGGTTGTTGATGTACTCGGAGAGGTATTGTACCAGTTTCAACTGGGTGCCGTTTTCCACACCCTGTTTCTCGTACCCGGAACTTTCACTAAGGGCAATTTGGGCGTCACTATTCAGATTTGTCAGCCCTGCACGTTGTTTGTATCTGGCCAGTTCTTTTTCGGTGCTGCCGAGTTCGGTATTGATGATGGCGATGCGTTCATCGATAAAGGCGGCCGAGTTACGGGTGACTTCGTTCTTATCTTCGTTGGCATTGCGGTTGTATATCTCCACCAGTTTGTTGATAAAGTCTTCGCCCCGGCGTTTGTTCGCGCTTTTCAGAGAGATATTGGTGATGGAGGTTGTCTTCGAAGTCGGTTGGAGCGTGAGATTGGCTTTGTATCTTTTGGCTATTTGCAATGGATTGGATACAAATACATGGAAATCAACCGGCGCCCATTGGGTATACGTGGAGTCTGCCGGGATAAAGCTGAAAGTACCGACATCAGTCGGCCATACGGCAGGTAGTTTATCGAATTGTGCAGATATTTCTGTCTGATTGATTTTGGCGCTTACCGCCAACTTGCCTGCGGGTAGGAGGGAGAGATTGATACGAATCGTACTCGTTAACTCTTCTGCTTCCTGAAGGGTAAGATCTACCCGCACAGGAGCTGTGTTATACATTTCCACATCCCGGAACGTGCCGTTGCTGTAATAGGAGGTATAGAGGTTGAGCTCTGTTACCACATCTTTAATCAAGGATTTGGAGCGGAGTACCTCTATTTCATTGTCAATGCTGCCGGAAGAGGAAATAAAGCCCAAGTCTTCCAGTTCACTCAATCCGCTGCCTCCCTTTTTATCGTCTTTGATGAATACGGTGGCCGACACATTATACTCCGGTGTGGTCATACGCAGATATATCCATGTCACTGCCATACACACAACCAGCGAGATCACAAACCAGTGCCAGTGTAGCAGGCATTTGAAAAAAAGTTCTTGGATATTAAACCCGGATTCTTCTTCAGGGAAAGTCTCGTTGTTGGGATATTCGTTCATTGCTTATTACTGAGCTTATTACTGATTACTGCGTAGAGGGTTATTTAAGGATGTTATATGTCAGACCGACAATGGATATCAGGATGGAGATAGCCGAGAACCAGATAGACGTGCTGCTGCCGATATCGGAGTTCTTTGCCTTGGTCTTGTTTGGTGTGATATAAAGCACATCGTTTTGTTGGAGGTCGTAGAAGGGGGAGTAGATGATGGAGGCATCATTGAGATCCAATTGGATAATTTGTTTGCCTCCATGCTCGTCTTCGCGGATTAGTTTCACATTTTCGCGCTGCCCCCATATTGTCAAATCACCCGCCATGGCCAGTGCTTCCAGTATATTCACCTTCTCATTGGCGATGGTAAATGTTCCCGGGCTGGCGACTTCGCCCAGAACAGATATCTTATAGTTCACCATACGCACATTGACAATCACATTGTCTTTGAGGTAAGGTTTCAGTTTTTCAATCAACATTTGTTCGGTCTCTCCTTTGGTCATTCCGCCAATATGGAGGTTGCCAAGTACGGGAAAATCGATGTTCCCTTGATTGTCGACTAAGTATTGTTGAAGTGTAGCCTGTGATGTCAGGCTCTGAGTGCTTGCCGTACGTGCTGTAGGTACTGTGAGATTGAACGGAACGGCTAACTCCGGTTCGGTGCACGATACCACGATCGTGAGCAAATCTTTCGGCATGATGCGGGCATCATAGAGTACAACTTCGCCGGAGTGATTACTTAGGAATTGCATAAATTGATCGGAATCCTTCAGGTAGGGGACGTTTTTGTACGATGAGCAGGATGCAATAAGTAATAGGATGGAAAGAAAACAGGCCAATTGAAGAATTCTGTTCATAAAGAGATGTTTAATAAGTGAAAGAGAAGGTGCACCCAAACAGTGCACCTTCAGCAAATAATTGATTTGGCAATTCGTCCAATAATAGTTTTGATCTATTACTTGGTGGATGATTATTTGATTTCTTCTGCGCCTTCTTCAGTCCAGTCGGTTACACTGACAATAAAGCCAATGCCCTTGGTCGTATCAACGATGGGTTCTTCCGGATCGATCGGTTCTTCTGTGTCGGGGTCTATTACGGCGATGTTAACGAATTCTCCATCTCCATCAACATAGCGATCATCCATCAGGATACCACCGGAAGCATCATTGGTTCCTAAGTAAATAGTATAGGTATAGCCGATACCCATTTCCCAGAACTCATTCGGCAGGGGATAACCAACTACTACATACAACGGTTTTCCATTATAGGCAGATTGAGCCTTCGGACCGATGTTCGCCCAATCGGGGTGGTTGTTGGCAAGTCCATAACCGATCACATCCTTACCTGTTGCTGTTTCATACACACGGTAAACTACTTCGATATATGCCTGAGAGGTATATGTCCAGGCGTCAGGTGTTGTGACGGTTTTTTCGCTGACATCGAGTGTGCCGTCCCATGCACGTGCAACCAGGTTCTGCGGCATCGGCATGAGTGATTTTGAGCAGGGGTTAATTGCTAACGGAGTTACATTTCCGGCAAATTCTTTAACGCCATCTCCTACCTTCAGGTAAGGATGAATGATTGAATTGTCTGCCAACTGATTGTCTCCTGTCATCCAGCTGAGAGCCTTATAGTCGAATTTGCGTGTGTCTCCTACGTTCTTGATTTTGATAGATTGCACAATGGTTGTTCTGGTTGGCCCGGTTACCACCTGAAAATCAATTTTAGAAAGCATGTGCTTGAAGTTCAGCGTTACTTTGTTGCTGATGGGACGAGCTACCACATTTTCGTGTTTGGCGGCCAGGTAGTCTATTTGGTCTGCCGGAGACTTAAGCACTGTGATATCTTCTTTTAATCCGGCAGTCAGATTGTGGTTTCCAATCGGATAATGTGCATAGAAGTTGATCGGGTAACCGGCATTATCGGTAGGCCATTTCTGATCATCAGCTTTCCATTTCCACTCGCCTGATTCGAAATGGTAGGCTTTGTTTTCAATAAAATTCGTGGTATTTGTACCCTGGGTAGCAAAGACATTAAAGCCTGCGCTATTTTCAAGGTCTCCGATCTTTACCACGTCAGCCTTTGTCTTACCGGTGCCGATCTCAAAGCCGATTCCGTCGACCTTGGCATTTACTTCCGTGACATCATCCTGGGTGCAGCTTCCAAGGATTAGGGTCGTAGCTGCCAGACCCATCATTAATCTTCTCATGATTGTAAATTTAAATTAATACTTAAGAATGTATGTTTCTTATAAAGAATGCTTACCAGAGTGGGATGACTATTTCCTCCCAGTCATCCACCGTAATGCTGTTTTTCTCATCAATGTAGGGGAGGTTGATGAAGTGGTCGCCCATCGTGTCGGAGTAGCCTACATTAATCTGGTGGGTTGGGATGATTTTATCGGGCAATAGTGTCATCAACCGGGTGACGTCAAATGCTTGTTCAGGATGCAGTGTTCCGTTGTTCAACAGGAAGTCGAGTCGCAAGGTATATACGGGAGGTTCAACCAGTTTGCCGAATATCGTAAAGGTACAGGTGGTTGAACCGTCTTCGCTGTCGGGGTCGTATGTCCGATCTACGAACCGGAAAGCATGGCTGGCTGTGACGGCTGTTCGTTCGCCCGAAGCCAGGTAAACACCTGAGACCATTCCGCTTAGTGAACCTGAGACCAGCATCGAACTACCCAGATTGGTCGCATAGGCGGTGACGATCACTTGCTCGACCCGTGGAAGGGGGACAATATGGCTCAATGCCGTTACCGGGTTGATCGAATCTTTGGGTAGAGGTTTTCCAATCACTTGATAACGTGTTTCCATCACAGTCTCTTCAGTTACGTGAAACCCTTCCATGCTCCAGGCCGCTAATATGTCAGGTTCCCTGATAAAAGGCAAATTGGAGTTATGCACATAAAGCTTGTTGTTTATCTGTGACTTAATGCCCATGGCGGCAAATGTCTCCAAGCGGTCTGTTCCCGTAAAGCTGATGCCATCCCAGTCGTTATCGTCTATCGTTTCATTAAATACCAATACGGAGTAGTTTCCGACCGGTACAGCGATTTCCGTATAGGTGAGGTTACCTTCAAGGTAATACTCAAGTGGCACGCCCCTGTCTTCCGGGAAAAGCCAGATAGAAGCCCGGTGCATTTTTTCAACCTCGACACCCGATTGGGACCAGTCGATAGATACCGGAATAAGTGCGGTATAATGGATTTCATCTTCCAACGGACGGCGTTCGCAGCCGGCTAAGAGGATAAGCAACAAACTGACCCGGAGTAGATTGATCATCTGTTTCATTTGGAGCCTCCTTTCAGGAAATTAAGGTTGATGGCAGGTGCTTTAACGTTGATAGCCGGCATTTTGATGTGTATGGTGGGCGTCCAGACAATGGAGACTTTCAGACGACTTAGTCCGAACCAGGCAAATTCGCCTTCCCGCAACCTGATCAGGTGCCAGCCGCCTATCAGGTCTGTCCTTGCCTCATATCGGCGATAGTTGGTGCTGAAGTAGCCCAGCCCAGCCGAGAACTCAAGCGCCCAGTTTTCCTTGAACCGATGTACATATCCTGCGCTCAATCCGGATACAATATAAAATTCACCCTGTGTTCCTTTCCGGTCCCATTCAATATCAAAAAGACCGAGTCCGGCATAGGTGCCGATGAACCATTTATCCAATGGTTTTTGTCCCAGCCAATAGCGGCCTTCCAACGTGCCATTCAATATTTCAAGACCATGCTGCTTATTCTCAAGGAGCCACCAGGGAAATACCCATTCGGCAGCGATCGACCAATGTTGGGCAAACGCATACTCTACTTCCATATTAATGGCTGAAACGGCATCGAAGAGTAGGTTACTCTTGAATGCCCATATGTTGCCCGGGACATATGTGGGAATGCTGTCCGGGATATATTCGGTAACCGAATCAAAGACAGGAAGCGTATCAGTCGCCAGGCTTTGTATGTCTTGTGCTTGCACTTGTAACAATACAAAAAATGGGACAATTAACACTGTAGCAATATTTTTTTTCATTTTTAGAAAATCAATATGATTACATAATAATGACTTTAGGAAAAGTGATTTTCCTGGTCAAATTGATTTTAAAATAAATTTGAATGAGATTGATTTATTTTTTCTTGCTTTTAGGGCATAGTAAGGGGACGCCCTTCTAATGGTGTCGGTTTTTTCTTGCTATAATGCTACAATATTAAAGGGAATATCCTACACAATCCAGTAGTAGGAAATTTTGACTTATATCTGAATTTGATATTAAATCATTTTGTCGATGTAAAGATAATATAATAAAATATAACAAGAAAACAATATGATGATAAATATGGTTATTATAGTGATTTATTGTTGTTTTGATAAGTTTGTAGACTCCTACAACTTATCCTGTGAGGTAACATAAGGTAAAGGCGCCCCGTTCTATGAAGGGCGCCTCTATAGTTAAGATATGACTAAATGCATAGCTAATAAGGTATTGGCACTCTCTCTCAATAAAATTTCGTATTTAGTTTTACTTTTTTTGTTGTATGTTGCTTTTATATTTATTAGTATCCCGCACTCGCATAGAAATTTATTTGGTTTTTTCCTGCGAATGTATTGTTACCAATGATATCGTTGCAGTACTTTTTTAAGTATTCATTGCTTATGTTGTCTATGGAAGTCGGCGTTGTAATACAGTGATGGGTTATCCCTATCTTGGTTCCGCCGAAACTGTTATTGCTGTATGTAGCCCCCAGTACTTGCCCATCTACGATCTCGATATCGTTGGATGTACCTTTGCTTGTAAATGTACAATTGGTCACAGTTATTGACCCATTGGCTGTTGGAGGATTAAAATACACACAGCCTCCTGACGGACTGTTAAATGTGCATCCATCCACGATAATGTGTTGATTGAAATTGCTTTCGTTTTTCAAGGGAATGCGTCCTGTATCGGTCGTTCCGTTAAAATGGAAGTAGCATTTCCTTAAGGTCGTATTCCCTTTCGTTATAAATACAACTCCCGGTTTACCGGTATCAGCAGGGGTGCCATAGAATTCGATGTTTTCGAAAGTCAGATTTCCTGTATGATTAAGGTGAACCGCTTTGATTTTTGTCCCGTCTGTCCCGGTGATCGAAATGGACTTGTTGGTTGTTATATAAAGACTTTCATTGAATACTTTGCCGGATAATAGGATGTTGTTGGTGCTGTCGGATGCGTAATAGATGGCGTCCTTAATGGAGGCATAGATCGTTTTCTTCTGTTCGTTGAGAATATCTCCAACAATTCCTTCGCCCATAATCTGGCTATTGTCATAGGCATTCCAGTATACTCCCCGGGTCGTTGGAAACTGACAACTCTTTATTCTAACTACACCGGCACCTTGTCCTTTGACGGCCTCTTTTCCGCTTTCGATATTGAAAATACAGTTTTCTACATCAGCTTCGCCTCTTACCTCTAAACAGGTATGGCACCCATTCATTGGACGAATGCCATTAAATACGCAGTTTTTGATTGTTACGTTAGTGTGCTGTTTAACTGTTACGGAGGCTTTTTCAAATATACAATCCTCAATAGTTGCAGTGAAGGATCTATTATTGCTACCCAGGTACAGGCCTCCTGACTGGCTGGTGTCTCCCGTCGGGCGAATCGTAGGAAGAGCTATACTGCAATTTTTCATGCGAAAGCCTGTGCTCTGTACTTCGATCGTCTTATTTGCATGGTGTTTATCCATGAAAATTATATTTTCGAAAGTGACATTGTCAGATAATACAGTGACAAGATTTTGGGTAGTTAAAGCACCTTTCGCCTGTTGCGTATTTCCATAAAGCACAACCCGGCCATTGCCACGTATGGTTAAACCTTTCTGATCTATAGTAGGCTTTACATCGGAGTATTGATTGTTGCCGATTTTCAGGAAGAAATCTTTATTCTGTACAGCAAGAGCCGGGTCTACAGTCAGTGGATATTCTCCGGCTGCCAGTTCGATTATTTCATTGGCTTTTGCGTCATTAACAGCCTCTTTGACTGTTTCGTATTTTTTGCCGGTTGTCTTGTTGATGATCCCATAGGGTTGGGCGCCCTGCTTTGTCGACTTGACCGTGATAGGTGTCTCAACCTTTGAGTCGCTACCGGAAACCCTGTTTTCTTCCTGCGAACAGGATGTGAAGGCGACTATTACCGCCAGCATCAGAAAAGATAATACGTATCTTATTTCTGTATTTGTTTTCATCTGATATGGATCACCATAATCCCGGGGCATTGCTATGTGTAAGGAAACCGGAACGGATCACGGTCAGTTCTCCTCGCGTCAGCGGTACGTTCACCTCTCCGGTCTCATTGACCAGAACCCCTTCTTCATCGAAAATCTGAACACCAAGAATAGCCTTAGAGGGGCGGTCATTGGTGAACGGATAGCTAAAGGCAATAATCGCTTCTTTATCATTAATTACCTGAAACGTGCCGGAATACCACAGGCCGGTCCTCGCTTCGTTCAACAGTCCGGTGTAGGCGTCGAGGCCAATGGATGTATAGTCTTCGTAGTATATTTTTGCTGTGAAGTTGTTTATAGTTGTTTTAGCCAACCCCAACCCTTGGGTGCGTGTGTGGGCTATAAACTCTTCCACGTCATTGGTGACAAGGATGTATTTGGCCACCGGACGGGTCATCTCCATCGAAAGGGTAACATCTATACCGCGCCGATCCCTGTATGGCAACAGATCGAGATCCTTAAACCCATAGAAACAATCGCTCATATCGGTATTCCCTGTCAGCGGTTCTTGTTGGCGTATACTTCTCAAGCCGTCAGCTGTTGTATAGAGGTTGTCTGTATGGGTGTCGGCTGGTACATGGTCTATCCAAGCCACTATACGGTGTTTTATTGCCGGTAACTGAAATGTTTCCTTGGCGACGGCATCTGTCAGATTGGTGCCCAGCAGCATTTCTTTTCGAAGCACAGGAACACTTTTATTGTCGGCCTTATAAGCTTCCATGACAAAACGCCAGGTATGGTTATCAGGTTTATAGACCGGAAACTCTCCGTCGTTTGTCAGGTCGGAGCTCTTGAGAAAAGCTTCCAGGTGAACGTTGACTGGCGTTGGGTCGACCGGGTTTTCATCCGGAAACTCGTGGATCGTATCGCATGACACGACCATAGCCCAGATGAGCCACCATAGACTGATCGTATATATAGACTTTCTCATAAAGCGAGTTATTTGCTAAAGCGATAGATAAGGTTAAAACCCCACTTGGTCGGTCCCCAATAGTGCGTCCGTTTGCTTTCAAACCGGGCTCCGTTCGTTACATTATAGAATTTATCATTGTTGAGGTAGAGATAACCTAACCCCAGCGTGAACTCTATACTCCAATGTCTGTTGAATGGGAGTGCATAGCCATAACTGAATCCTCCTCCGTAGAATGGCGAATCGCCATTCGCATCCTGAAGACGGTTACGGTAACCGAGGCCGATGTTGTACCAGCCCCCCATCAGGTAGGCCCCCAGGTAATGACTGCCCATCGGCTGTTTCAGCCAATACCTCAATTCGGGTTGCGTCATAAGAATACGGCACTTGAAGTGTTCGCTGATGGTGTATGGACTGTAATAGAACGGTAAATCGACCGAGAGATGTGCACTCAAGGGAACCTCTATTCCCAGATTCGCTACCACAAGAGCATAGGCGGCCATATTGACCTTAATACCCAGCACACTTTTGGGGGCGGATGCTGCAGGAGTTACTTCCGGTTGCTGTACGATAGCCTCGGCTGCTTTCATGGTATTGATGAGTGATGCCGGGGCTGGATCCTCTAGGGGGGTAATGTCTTGTGTAATGAAAGGCTCGGGTGTTTCCTCTTTGGCGACAACGGCAGGAGTGGGGGGCGGGGAAACGACAGGGGGTGTGATGGCTTCCTTTGGAGGTGCTTGTGTTTTTAATAATGCGACGGATGTAGCGCCTGTTCCTTTTATGTCGTCCGGGTCTTCCATCCGGTAATTGACAGCGATCACGCGTCGATTGATTTGCGGATATTTCCAAATAAGATAGATCCTGACAGCTTTCGCCCTGCGTTCCCCAAGGCTCTGACATTCATCGGGCTGACCAACCGGCGATATACTGGTAGTGATGTCCAGGGAGTCCATGGCTGAAACTATCGACTTGTTTCCTATGATTCGATCCAACTCTTTTAATACGGCGTTGTTGGACTTATACCCACTGTCCACCACAGCCCTGTCGGGGCGAAAATGGAGTACCACATGGGCAAGGGTGTCTATTTGTTTTTGCCCATCTTGTCCATAACATACTCCTCCGCTAAACAACAGGGATACAGCGATGAGTGGTAATAAGATGAGTGGTATTCTTGTCTTCATTTCTCTATATTTTTCACTGGAACAGAAATGATACTGAATTTATACAGCATCCGTCTCCAGTTCAGCTAATAACGACGGATGGATATGGGCGGTAGCTATCGCCCAATTGCCATCGAGATTGACCATGACACGGCGGTCGCGTTTGATGCGTACGATCGTTCCTTCTACACCTTTGAATATGCCGTCGAGGACACGTACTCGTTTTCCCGTTTTTAATTGGGGAGCGACATAATCCAGATAGATCAGTTGTTCGTTCATAGTGCCGGATACGGCTATGAAATGTTGCATTTCTTTCTCCCGGATGACGATGGGGACATGCTTGCTTCTATCCATGATGTATCGTAAAGGCAGCCGCCCTTCGAGCCCCTTTTTCAACGTGTTTATTTCCGGACGTGTGGCATGGATGAAAATAAGGTTCCGGATGGCAGGCACTACTATTTTTTGCCTTCTGCCGGCCTTTATTTTTTCTTCATGCCGCATTGGGATAAAACATTGAATATGATTCGTGTCTAAATAATCTTTAAGTTTCAATTCACGACCATAGGTTACGCGCATGGCGAACCATTCAGGACTAATTTCTGAAAGCACGACTAAATGAGGTTTGAGTAAAAACACAACTTGGGGACGCTCGAATAAAAAATCTTCGGGCTCTTAGCATAGGAAATTAAAAAATCTGTTAATCGAAAACAGCAGCACTATCCAGTAGCTGTTTTTCTGTTGATCAATTTTAAGATTTACTGGTGTTGGTGGAAGTGTGCATATCGCACATATTTCCCCCTTGTGAATGCAATACGTTTTAAAGTGCCTAATCGATTGATATATAATATTATAGGCTTCTTGTTTAAACGTTCGTTTTTTCAAACAGTTTGCACATTTTTATGGAATAATTTTTTTCCTGGATTTCAGGGCGATAATTGTGTGAAATAGGCATGAAAAGCATGTTTTTTTAGATTTATGTGATATTTTTTCTATTAATAAGTGCTTAAATTTACTTTTCTTTACTACATTTGCAAAGAGGAAATGGTGTTCGAAAAAACGAACGTTTTTTCAGGAATTGAACGTGTTGCAACTGCCTGTCCGGCAGTTGTATGTATAGTGCGCATCGGAATTTTCCGTTTTAAACTCTCAAGATCAGGCTCCTGTCGAAAGGCAGTTGCTCTATTAGGTTATCTCTCTAAATTAACCATATGCGGTCTGGTTGTATGGTGTTTTTATTGGCTTCGAAAAGTGGATACAGTAAAAATTATGTTAACTCATTTGCTACTTAGCAGGCGGAGCGTGTTATAATAGGATAGATAAGTTAATTGTTTTTGCGTCAGCTTGTATGGCTGATTTATCTCTAAAAGTTTAAACTATGATAGTAGCATATGTGCGTGTAAGTACAGACAAACAAAATTTGACCAATCAGAGCAAAGAAATTAAGCGATTTGCTCAGCTTCGAAAGATTAAAGTTGATCAATGGGAGGAAGAAGTAGTTAGTGGAACAGTGGATAAAAAAGACCGTTTACTGGAAGATGTAGTGGGTAGATTAGGTAAAGGTGATACGTTGATTGTTACCGAAATATCACGGCTAAGTCGTTCTCTCCTCGAGATCATCACGATTATGCAGGATTGCATTAACCGCGGAATCAATGTGTTGAGTATTAAAGATGGATATACCTTCGACAATAGCTTGAGCAGCAAAGCGCTGATGCTTGTGTTCGGCTTTGTGGCAGAATATGAGCGAAACCTGATCTCCAGTCGTACCTGCGAGGCATTGGCTAATCTCAAGGCCCGGGGTGTGAAGTTGGGCAGGCCACTCGGCTCTTCGCCTAAGTTGAATCTGCTGATAAAGAATAAACAGAAAGTAGAAGAATTATTACGGAATGGCATCTCGATCCGTGAGATTTGTCTGAAATTTGGCATCGGACGAAGTACCTATGATGTGTTTCGAAAGAAATACCTGGATTCGGATTGTGCTTGAATAAATAAAGGGTGTGTCCAAACGGCACACCCTGTTGGTTTTATGACGATGAAATCTGTTAGCGTGAAAATACCTTGAACAGGAAGTTCATAGCAGCTTCCCACTGTTCGGGATAGGTCCAGTGTTCGGTTTCTTCCACCAGCAGCAGGTCTTTAGGGGCGGTGGTTACGTTGTAGGCTGAGTACATGGAGGTCGGCGGGCATACCATATCGTTGTAGCCGAAGGAATAGAAGCCGGGAACTGTGACCTGACGGGCGAAGTTCACCACATCATAGTATTTGGATGTTTCGAGTTTCTGGGCGGTGAACTTGTCATTCTTGTCTGCGCCGCGGAACATGTGTGGCCAGCCGCCGGCACGTCCGTTCACATAACCGGTCACGTCGCAGATGGCAGGGTAGAACGCAGCCAGTCCCTTGATACGCGGATCAAGGCCGGCGGTGATGATCGAGAGTGCCCCTCCCTGACTTCCACCACAGACGGCCACGTTGCTGCCATCGAATTCGGGCAGGCTGAAGATATAATCCACAGCGCGGACACATCCCAGGTAAACGCGTTTGTAATAATACTCCTCTTTATTGTCGAGGTTGGCTACCTGATAATTGGTCAGGGCGCCGTTTGCCAACTCTGTATATACGTTAGCCGGCAGGGTTACCGGGATACCATGGATACCGATTTCCAATGTGATCACACCTTTCTCGGCAGTAGCTATATCGCCGTTATAGGGACGGATACCTGCTCCGGGTACACGCAGCAGGGCAGGGTATTTACCCGGCGCTTTCGGTACACAGAGGATGCCGTAGACACGTCCGCCAATGCGGTAATTCTGGATGCCTACCTGATAGACATTGACCTTGTCGGTACAACGCTCGGGCAGTAGGGTGAGGAGGGGATTCATCGGTATCTTGGCATTTTCGGCTTTAGCCTTGTCCCAGAAAGCGACAAAGTCAGCGGGCAGGGTTGTGGTGGGCTGAATCGCCGATACGTTGAATCCGGCAGTGGCGCGTCCTTCATATTCTTTTCCGTTATAGATAGCCCATGCCTGGCAGCGCAGGAAACCGGCTTGCTTCATAGTGCCGGCGTCGATGGTGGCTTTGCCGTCTTTCAATGTGATAGTTTTAGTTTCGCGGGCGGGCATCATATCCTCTGCCACCACATAGCGTAGTTGCGCATTGGGCAACAACACATCGTTGCGGGTGACGGTCACAAGGAATTTGACTTTCTCTCCCGGTTTGTAGTTCCAGTCCGCATGTTCGGGAGCGATGTTGACTTCAATCATTCGGCGTGCCGGTTGGGCAGCCAGTTCGCCGATGGCCAGAAAGACCAGTAGCAGGCAGAAGATCTGCCGGAGATTACGTGTTTTCATGTATGCATTCTAATTTAATATTTCCATTCAGGGAGCCATTCGATGACGGGCTTGTCCTGTTCGAAGCGGATGGGAAGCCATAGGTAGCGGCCGTCGATGGCGTTTTGGGGAGTCCAACGGTCGGCCATAAAGATGTAGCAGTCGGGTTTGCCGTTGACTTGGAGCACGTAGGTGCTTTGTCCGTTGAAGGTTAATTCGGATTGGTCACCACGGCAGGGATTGCCGAGTTCGGTCCAGGGACCAAAAATGGATTCGGCTACGGCCGAGCGGGCCGCGTTCGGATTCCAACCGGTACAACCGGAAGCAATCAGGTAGTATTTGCCATTGCGCTTGAAGAGGGCAGGGGCTTCCATAAATCGGTTGACAAAGAAACGGCCATATTCTCCTGCATGAGTGAGGTAATCGTCGGAAAGGCGGGAGATATGCAGCGTGCTGTTCTCTTCGGAGGCAAAGATATGGTAGGCTGTGCCGTCGTCGTCGACAAACAGTGTCATATCGCGTGCCATTTGGCCACCTTCGTAGTCACGCCCTACAAGGTTGAGGGTATCCGGATGGGCAGGCAAACCACCCCCGCCATAATCTTGTCCGGCGGAGGGAATGATGCCTGATTGGTGTACAGGTTCTACATTAATGGGCCAGTGTCCGGCATCAGGGCGTTCGCTGTGGAGGAACTGATAGGGACCGGTCACCTGGTCGCTTACGGCTACACCCGACCGAGCCGCTTTGTAACCCATATTTTTTGTTTCCAGGTGGAACCACATGACGTACTTGCCGGTCTTTGCGTTACGGATTACTTTGGGGCGTTCCAGTATGCAGCCTTTTTCAATATCGCTTCCGGAGCCTTCAGGCATCACTGCCAGGGCAATGCCTTCGTCTGTCCAGTTGTAGAGGTCTTTGGATGAATAACAGTGTACGCCGACTTGCGCCAGATTACCGGCTTCGCCTTCGATCTTATGTTCACCAAACCAGTAATAGATACCGTTGTCATAGAGGATTCCAGCGCTGTGAGCGTTGATATGCACCTGGTTGTTATCATACCATAGTTCACCGGGCGTAAACGATTGGTAACGTTTGCCCTCTCCGCACGATACGAGCAGGAACAGTAGGGCTGACAGGACGAAGGGAAGCGATTTATTCATCTTTTTAAGTATTTAATTGTACGTGAACCATGCGGTGGCCTGGCAATCCTTGTTGGCAGTCACACGTATCCAACGGGCGTTGTATCCATTCGGGAACTCGTAGTGGACGTATGCCCCTGGTTGTACGGTTTGGGTGCTGTAGGTTTTGAAATGACCATCGCCTACCACATCCACTTCCAGTGTAAATGTAACGGCTGCCGGGCTGTTATGCCACAAATGTACTGATTTATGTTCAAATCCGTACATCAAATAAGGATCAGATGGTTGGTTGGCTTTTATCGCATCATTATTCCATACGCCACCCTCGCCGGTCGGCTTGCCCCATGACCACAGGTCGTCGGTCTTTCCAAACCAGAGACCGGCTTGCGGTTGTCCGCCTAGCGGATTGCGTTCACCGTTGAAATTCATAGGTGTAGCCTGATTTCCCCCCAGTACGAGCATGCCTAACCAGGAACAGTAATCCGGTATGATACGTAGGTGGGAACAGATGGGGCGGATTGCCCATAGCTGGCCTCCGTACAGATGGAAACCTATTTCATAGAATAGCCCGTGGCAGTCCATCAACGCCCGTTCGGTTTCTACTTCGCGGATACGCAGCCATTCGGTATTGCTGGTTTCGTCGAAAGCACGACTCGATTTGGGTAATCGGTAGGTGATCCATCTTTTCTCGGTAGGCAGGAAGACCTTCAGCAGGGCGGAGGCATTGTCCCATCCGGTGGCCAGGATAGGGGCGCCGAAGGCAGAAGAACTCCATACTTCGGTATAGGGCTTTTCTTCCAGAATGGTCCAGGTTTTTCCGTCCCACTCGGCGAGTCGGCCGGCACTCCATTTGCGGTCGTAGTCGGTTGCTGAATAGCTGTTATTGCAGACTACTACCCGTCCATGCCGCGTAAAGCCTGATTTGAAATGAGGCTTCGAGTTGGCCGGTTCTTTCAGTTCATTATAAAGGTTACACAGCAACCGTGATTCCAACGTGTGTACGTCGGCTTCGAAGAACTCACCTTCCATCGCCAGGAAGTACACCTTATTAGCCGGATCTGTGAGGTGTGTCATGGTGGCGGCCAACCGATGGGGTACAAGGTCTTTGAATGTGCGGACATTACCCAGCGTATCGATGATATGCGGGCCTATAATGAGTTGATGGGATTCACCGTGCAGGATGCGGTTGGCATAGGTGCCTACCACGCTTTCAGGGCGTTTGCGCATCTCCAGGGCGCTGTTGATCTCATACAAACCCGTACCTGAACCAGAAGGCGTCATATGGGCTACATAGGTGATTACCCACAAGCGGTTTGCCCAAGGAAAGAGGGCGCCTGTTCCGGCTTCTGTGCGCGGAGCATGATCAGCGACCATAGCCAGGTGGGGAAATACGCCACTCACCTGGGGTTGGCTCTGCGCCTGTGCTCCCCAGCAGGAAAAGAGCAGGCAGAGCGTGGTTGTAATTGCCAGTTGAGATGTTAATTTCATGGAATTGTGATTTTGTTCAGGTTGCTATCTGTCTTTTTTTCGCCCAGTGTGCCGCCCAGGTTATAATCGGGGTAACCGGCGGGGCTTTCTTTACCGATACCTTTCAGCATCAGGTCTCTCAGGTCTCCCAGGTAGCTGTTGTATACGTCACGTGGTTTGGCATTGTGCGCTTTGCAGACGGCGGCGGCCATACCGACCACTTCGCCCATCATACCGGTGGTACGCATCACGCGTACGGTTCCCAGTGCCACGTGTGTCACACTGATATTGCGTCCAGCCATGAAGAGGTTATCCACATTGCGGGAATAGAAACAACGGTAAGGGATCGGGTAGGGGTGGATCGTGATATGCTTGGCGATCGATTTGAATTCGGCGCCGGGGAAATGTTCCGTATTATTCGGATCCGGATAATGCAGGTCGATCGACCAGGATGTAGAGGCTGTGCCGTCGGGATAGGGAACATAATCGATGATGTCTTGCTCTTTCAGCAGATGATCCCCGAGCAGGCGGCGCGATTCGCGTTTGCCGGATACATAGGCTACCCATTCGAGTTCACGGTTGGCATAGCTTTCTTTTTCCGAATATTCGTTTTTCAGGAACGACCAGTTCGACAGGACTACCATCAGCCCATAGTCGCGGACGCGTTCGAAGTCGGTGATTTGGTTGTAATTCATACCGGTTTCCCAGGTCCATTCGCCCATGGTCACTTTTTCGAAGTTGGTCTCGTTGATGTCGACGCCATACTTGAATACCGGGAATGCAGACGGTTGCTCTTTTTCTTTCGAATACCATTGAACGGAGCTGCCCATCGTCATTTTGTCGGCCGTTTCGGGAGCGGTCGTTTCACCATATTCGGCTTTAGACTCGCGACCCATCATAAAGTCTGCGCCGGCCAGTGCGCCGATGGATCCATCGCCCGTACAGTCTACAAACAGTGGAGCCGAGAATACCAGTTCTTCGCCCGTTTCAATATGTTTGGCAGTAACGGTTTTGATCGATGAACCGTTTTTCTCTACCGCAAACGCATAGTAGTTCATAAAGGGGGTGATATTCGGTTCGCCGTTGATGACGTTTACCTTTTTTTGGTCTTCATAGGTGGCGCCTGGTTGAGCATTCCCACCCTTCATCGGACTCAGTTCTTTGACCACACCACCCAATTCGGGATAGAGACCCAGGTTGAGGCGTCCTCCGAGGTGCACGCGTACTTCCGAACTGTTGTTGCCACCCCAGATGGGACGGTCGTGTATCAGGGCTACTTTCATATCCAGGCGGGCAGCGGATACGGCGGCACAGATACCGGCTACGCCACCGCCAATGACCACGAGGTCGTATTGGCCGGCTTTTTGCGGTTTGATACCGGTTTGCTGATAGCGGAAGGCTGTTAAGTCATTCCCTCCGGCAGGAGGCATTTTGGTTGGATCGGTCGTGAAGTAAATGGCATCGCAACGACCGTTGAATCCGGTCAGGTCGTGTAGTGCGACGGTTGTTTGCGTGTTGTTGATCTCCACTGCACCTCCTTGTTGCCATTCCCAGGCATTGCCTGTATGGCCGAAGGTGATATCGACCGGTTTGTCATCAATCAGTACCTGGAATTTACCCGGGCCTTCTTCTGAGGTCCAGGGTGAAGTCCAGTTGTATGTGCGTACATACATATAATAGGTTCCTGTACCGGGGAATGTCAGTGTAGTACTGGCATCTTGTACCGGTTTGCCCATCCCGTGTGCCAACAGGTAGGGGGATCCCATCAGATTCATAAATTGTTGATCGGTTACCCAGCCTCCTTTCGAAGCGAAGTTCTCGGCCTCTACCCACACATCGCCACCTTTCGGCTGACATGAGATACATAAGATAAGACAGGCAATACTGATAATAATTGAGTGATAATGTGCTTTCATTTTGGGTGGTTTTATGATTTTTGATGCTTCTTATTGTCGATTTTTTAGGTTTGTATGCGCAAACATACGCAATAATTACCATATCGGTGTTTCCTGCTGATGTTTTGTTTTATCTTTGTTCCATTCTTTTTTTAGGCCATACAGAAACGAAATCGAATATAATAGCATGTATAAGACAACATTTCAACCCAACTCCCGCCTGTATGTGGCGGACGCTCTTCGTGGAATCGCCATTTTAGGTATTATCCTGGTGCATAATGTGGAACACATGAATTTTTATCTGTTTCCCGAAACGACCAATCCCCTGATGGTGTTTCTGAACAAGTTGGCCTGGGATGGTTCGTTCTTTGCTTTCGGAGGGAAGATGTATTCGATCTTTGCCTTGATGTTCGGGTTGAGTTTCTTTATCCAGAATGATAACCAGCAACAGAAGGGGAAAGATTTTACCTGGCGTTTCGAATGGCGTATGCTGTTGCTGTTGGTGTTTGGAATGGTCAATACGTTCTTTTTTAACGGGGACATCCTGGTGTCGTATGCGTTGATGGGGATGCTGATGCCGATCTTTGGGAGGTTGAGTACGAAAGCGGTAGCAGCCCTGACTATCTTCCTGCTGATTCAGCCGATCGAAATTTTCCAACTTTGTGCGGCGCTGTGGAATCCGGACTATCAGTTGATCGATGCCAACAGTGGCAAGTACTTTGGCATGATGGCCGAAGTGCAGCGCGACGGATCTTTCTGGGAGTGCGGTTGGAGTAACCTGAAATACGGACAGTTGTCAACCATAACCTGGAATATTGAAAACGGACGTACTACACAGCTTCCGGGCCTATTCTGTCTCGGTATGCTACTCGGACGCTTACGCCTGTTCTACAATGAAAAAGATAACCTGAAAACCTGGTTGGGTATCCTGTCGATTGTGATCCTGGTATTCTTCCCTACTTACGGCCTGTATAACCTGTTGCCCGGCTTTATTGAACGGAGAGAGATATTGTTCCCCCTGCAACTGATGCTGAAATCATGGAGCAATATGGCGCAGATGTTGATGTATGTCTCTATCCTGGTACTGCTATTCTATTCTACCAATGTCATGAACCGGATATTGACCAAACTGACTGGTTTCGGCAAGTCGAGTATGACCAACTACTTCCTCCAGTCAATGCTCGGTGCCATGTTGTATTACGGTTGGGGATTGGGCCTGTACCGCTATTGCGGACCGGCAGTCAGTCTGCTGATTGGGGTCGGTATGTTCTATGTACAATACTTCTTCTGCAACTGGTGGTTGAAGAGTCATACACATGGTCCGATGGAAGGAATTTGGAAGAAGCTGACGTGGTTGAAGCGCTGATTAGTCGTTTGAGTCCTCTTCCGTCCCAAAGTCAAAATCAAAGTCGAAGCCGTCGAACATATCATCGGGATCGGTGAATTGTTCGAGTTCGCGGCGGTCTTTCTTGGTGGGGCGTCCCATGCCGCGGGCACGGTCGACAAAACCGGATATTTTGTTGAGTTCCAGGATCTCGTACTGGTCGGGCGTCGTTACATTTTCCATGTATTCCGGTACCAGCTTAGCGCCCAGGCGGCGTTCGGTGAGTGCCAGCGCTTTGAATGAGTAGGTGATGGGCGGTTTGCGTACCTGTACAACTTCACCCACCTTCAGCATGCGCGACGGTTTGACGTTGACGCCGTTGATCATTACCCGGTTTTTCTTACAGGCTTCTACGGCAATGGTGCGTGTTTTGAAGATGCGGACAGCCCACATCCATTTATCGATACGTACTTCGTTCATCTGGGTCTTTGTGTTGTATTAGTCTTTGTTATTGAATTGGTTCATGGTGATCTGTATCCCGGCCAGGCAGAAACTTTTGATGATCTCTACGGCGCGGTCGAGTACAGGCGGCATGGCGGCCAGTTCTTCGGGATCGAATTGCCCCAGTACGTAATCCACCTGCCCGCCACGCGGGAACTGGTTGCCCACGCCAAAACGGAGGCGGCAGTATTCCTGTGTGCAGAGGATTTGCTGGATATTCTTCAGTCCGTTGTGTCCGGCATCACTACCTTTGGGTTTGAGGCGCAGGGTACCGAAAGGGAGGGCGATATCGTCTACCACTACCAGCAGGTTCTCGACTTCAATCCCTTCCTTTTGCAGCCAGTAGCGCACGGCATTACCACTCAGGTTCATAAAGGTATTGGGTTTGAGTACCGTCAGTTCCCGGTTCTTGATGCGCATACGGGCCACAGCACCATAGCGTTCTTCTGTAAAACCGGCGCTGGCATCTTCCACCAATTTGTTTACGACCCGAAATCCGATATTGTGGCGTGTGCCCCAGTATTGGGAACCGATATTTCCTAATCCTACGATCAGATATTTCATGTTGTCTTTTTCTTAAAGAGAAATGGTTAATAACTAATGGTCTCCCATTAATCATTAACCATTCATCGTTAATCGTTATGCGATATTACTTGCCTGTAGCAGCAGCACCACGAGCGGCACGTGTCAACTGAACGCCACAAACGACAGCATTCTTGGCATTCATTAGTTCGAGGCCTTCGAAGTTCAGTTCGCCAACCTGCATGGATTTACCCAAGCCCAGTTTGTCTACGTTGATTGTCAGTTTTTCGGGCAGGCTGTTGTACAAACCTTTTACTTTCAACTTGCGTTTGTTGAGGTTTAATTTACCCCCTGCTTTCACCCCTTCGGCATACCCTTCGAGTGCAACCGGAATTTCGATTACAACCGGTTTGTCGGCGAAGATTTCCTGGAAGTCGACGTGCAACAGTTCGTCTGTTACAGCTTGGAATTGCAGGTCTTTTACGATAGCCATGATTTTTTTACTGTCGATGGTGAGTTCTACCAGGAATACTTCCGGTGTGTAGATCAAACCACGGATGCTATCAGCTGTTACGCTGAAATGAACCACTTCCTTGCCTCCATACAGAACAGCAGGGATTTCTTTGTTAGCACGCAACGCTTTCAGCGATCTTTTCTGATCGGCAGAGCATGTTTCGATTGCTCTGGATTTTCCTTCTAATGCAAATGTTTTCATCTTCTAAAAATTGTGTTACTCAAAATTAGATATTTTGCTTCCTAATTTCCCATCACACGAACGGGGCAAAAAGCGGTGCAAAGATAGTGAATTTATTCATTTCAAGGATACAATCCATTAGTTTTTTGCAAAATAGAGCAATAGGCGTCGTTATGAACCACAAAAATATCTGCATAAGTCTGCGTCGTTGATCCAACATTGAGTTTTGACACACCCTCAATGTGTGAGAAAAACAGGAACATCAAACTGAACACCCTACCTCTAAGGTCTCATTTCGTGGTCTCATTCCGTTGGTGTGATAATCGCATGTTAAATAAACGTAAAATACACAAAAAAACAAGCAAATATATTGCTTGTCATTAAATTATGCATACATTTGTTGACAAGTTTACCGGTTAAGTATGCGTTAAAACTAAAAAAAATCACAAATGGCTATTTCTTTAAAAGATATTGCGATTGCTTTACAAGTATCCAAAACGACAGTATCCTGGGTATTGTCGGGTCGTGGAGATGAAAAGAAAATCAGCATGGCCATGCAGGAAAAAATTAAGGAGTATGCCCGGTTACACGATTATCATCCTAATTTCTTAGCAAAAAGCCTGAATTCAGGAGAAACCAATACGGTAGGATTGGTGATACCTTCCATTGCCGATACCTTTTATGCCCATATTGCCCGTGAAGTGGAACTGGAAGCGGAGAAAAGAGGATATACGGTTACCTTTTGTAGTTCGGAGGCTAACCCGGAGCGGGAAAGTAAAATGATCCGGATGCTGAAAGCCAAACAGGTGGACGGATTAATCATTGCCGCTACCGAACACACGAAGGAAGAACTGGAAATACTGTTGAAAGAATCTTATCCCTTTGTATTGATTGACCGTTTCTTTCCCGGACTGCAAACGAATTACGTCATTGTGGATAACGAAAGCGGTATACGCTGCCTCACGGAAAAAATTATTGCTCAAGGGCGAAAGAAGATTGCCTATATAACGACTGACACTCACCTGGTGGTTATACGCAAACGATTGGACGGATATAAGAATGCGTTGACCAATGCCGGTATTCCGTTCGACCCGTCCCTTGTTGTTGAAGTGATCCGCAGTGAATACGAAAAGGATATCATCCGGAAGCTGAATGTTCTTCTCAACCGGATACCCGACGTGGACGGCTTTGTTTTTGCCACACATTACCTGGCAGAAGAATCCTTACGGTATTTTTATACAAATAACATTAATATGACTGAAAGAATGACGTTGGGATGTTTCCATCAAACAACATCCACCAGCATTCTGGCCCCACAAATGATTATTGTGGAACAACCGGTTGCCATGATCGGTCGACAATCGGTTGATATCTTGCTGCAAGCGATAAAAAACAAGCAAATGCCTGTTGTACAGCAGGTATTGCCTGTGATTGTCAATTGAACCTCTTTTTTATAGTCAATAACTTAACCGGTTAAGTCATTGAGCTTAGCTTACGTCTAAAAACCATTTAAACGCAATTACTGCGATGATTCATGAAGTATGCATGCAGTCGCTTTCTTATGCCGACCTCTACACGGATCCGAAAGAGATTGCCCGTTCTCTTGGCTACGGAGAGGCAATGCCCCATCCAGATATACAGGTTGTATTGACTCGGCACTTGTCTGAAGTCAGCACATTCACCACCTATACGTTTGGTTACAGGCATATAGAGGGAGAAGTGATCGGCAACCAACAGGTGAAACTGGATGAAACGCTGTTTACCCCCCGAAAAATTATCACCCGGCACCTTCGCGGAAGCCGGTCTTTCCTGCTACTGGTGGCCACTGTGGGAAAGGAATTCGACGGGTGGATGAAGGCTAAATGCCTCCTGCCGGATATGCTCGAGGCTTTTATAGCGGATACGTTGGGTTCGGTTCTCGTGGAAGCTATTGTACAGTATACCTTGCAATATCTTGAGACAGTCATGCGTAAGGAAGGTATGACGATCACCAATTCGTACAGCCCTGGCTACTGCGGGTGGGATATCAGCGAGCAAGCCTTGTTTTTCTCCCTGCTGCCTCCAGACTTTGGAGGAATTTCCCTCACCAATGTCAACCTGATGCAACCCATCAAGTCGGTGAGCGCTTTGGTTGGCGTGGGAGTAGGATTAGAACGGAAACCTTATGGATGTTCATTGTGCACAATGAAACATTGCTATAAGCGATCTGATGTGTACATCTCTTTGTAAACACAATTACTAACACGATCAAAAAATGGATTTGATCTTAAATTTATTATTACCATGCGAGTCTTAAATAGTTTTATTTGCTTGGCCATCACGCTGTTATATGCGAGTGTGCCGGGTAGTTCCTCTCTCTTGGCAGCCGAACGTCAGGTAAATCAACAGTCGGCTTTCCAAGTGACCGGCAACGTGGTGGATAGTCAGCAGATGCCCCTGTTAGGTGTACATGTCAAAATAAAAGGAGCATCGACGGGTACAGTAACCGATATGAATGGAACATTCTCGATCACGGTACCAGATAGAAATACAGTACTTATTTTTTCGTATGTGGGATTTGTCACCCGTGAGGTCGAAGCCGGTAACAGCCGACATGTGGTAATGGCAGAAGATACACAGGAACTGGAAGAATTTGTGGTGATCGGATATGGAGTACAGCGAAAGTCTGACCTGACCGGTGCGGTGGCACAGGTTAGCGCCGGAGAAATTGTCGAACGCCAGGTTATCAATCCCGTGGATGCTTTGAGCGGGCGGGTAGCCGGTGTACAGGTAAACAATAACTCCGGGCGGCCGGGCGGCAGCATGAGCATCGTGATCCGCGGATTTAATTCGATCAATGCCTCCAACTCGCCTTTATTCGTGATTGACGGGGTTGTTGGTGCGGATATCAACCTGATCAATCCCAATGAAATTGAATCGATGAACGTATTGAAGGATGCGTCATCCACCGCTATTTACGGGGCAAGAGGAGCAGCAGGGGTCGTCATTGTAACTACCAAAAGAGGCGATTTCTCATCCGGAACCAATGTTACCTATAGCCTTAGCCTGGGGGTCAGCAAAGCGGCTAAAAAACTGGAAATGCTTTCAGCTGACGGGTTTATGCAGGTTTTGAACCAAGGGTTTGTCAACGATGGGTTTGAACCGATCGACTGGCACAAAGCCAATCCGGCGTTGTTCCATACCGACGGAAGCCCGATCTATGATACCAACTGGCAGGACGAGACATTACGCACCGCTTTTTCCAACCGGCATTACCTGACGGTGAATACCGGTTCGCAAACCTCGCGGACAGCAGTGTCACTGGGGTACCAGAATGAGCAGGGTATCATGGAGGAGTCGTGGTACACCCGCTACAACGCCAAATTGGCCAACGATACGAAAATTGGCGAGCGTATTCGGTTTTCCACCATCCTGAATTATAATTATGTCACCGAAAACCGGACGGATGACTTTGGTGTGGGGGGCATCAATACACCCCGTTCGATGTTGGAATGTTTTCCGATCCTGCCTGTCACTTATGGCGATGGGAGATATGCTAAGTTTAAAGATTTCAAGTATCCTTCTACCTTATTGGCAAACGGATCGCCGATGTTGGATGCAAACGGACGCAAGCGGGTGGACTACAATAACCTGGGAGCATTCTGGGGATACTCGGACAATCCGGTGCAATTGAGCCGGGATATTGACCGTGTTCTCACCACCAATCAGTTGCTGGGTAATATGGATCTGTCTATAAACCTGATTGATGGCCTGACGCTGAAATCGACCGCGGCGGCCGAAGTGAAATGGTTCAAAGAAGCGGTATATACCGGATCAGACCTGGTTGAATTCTCCTCATCGGGTGCCTATGCTTACCAGGGTGTAAATAACCATATTTACTGGCAAAGCGAGAATTTTCTGACCTATGATAAACTGTTCGGTGTACATAAGGTGAACCTGATGGCGGGAGCTTCCTGGAGTGGTGCGTTTACCGAAGGATTAACCGGTTCGGGAAGGGGATTTACGTCTGACTTCTATAAATACTATAATGTCGGGCTGGCCGAAAAACCGGGAATTCCCGCCACAAGCTGGTCTGAATGGAAAATGAACTCTTACTATGCCCGCGCTAACTATGCGTACAAAGGCAAGTATCTGGCTACGGTGACGGGGCGTTATGATGGCTCTTCTGTTTTTGGAGCCGACCACCGGTATGCTTTCTTCCCTTCGGCCGCTCTGGCATGGGTGCTGAAGGAAGAACGTTTCCTTGCGGATGTGGATTTCCTGTCAAACCTGAAACTGAGGTTGAGTGCGGGGCAGACT
The DNA here is from genome assembly GCA_031555145.1 of Tannerellaceae bacterium. Taxonomy (GTDB): domain Bacteria; phylum Bacteroidota; class Bacteroidia; order Bacteroidales; family Tannerellaceae; genus JAJDIA01. The sequence goes on from JAVBUR010000052.1 coordinate 48,789, forward strand.
GGCAATGCGGGGATTGGTGCTTATTCCACCCTGGCTACGTTGGGCAGTTCGAATGTGACTTTTGCTGACAAGACATTACAAAAAGGGACCATTCAGTCTGGTATGCCCAATGCCAATCTGAAATGGGAAACGACCACCCAATACGATGCCGGGCTGGATGTGGGACTTTTCAACAATCGGATCTACCTGGGTTTTGATTACTATTATAAAGATACCAAAGACCTGTTGCTGGCCAAGCCTGTGAGTTGGGTGAATGGCTATGGGTCGGTTATGGACAATATCGGACAGGTACGAAACAAGGGGGTTGAAGTCACTCTGAATACCCGGAATATCAGCCGGAAAGATTTCGATTGGCAGAGTACGGTCATTTTCAGTACGAATAAAAACGAGGTGGTAAAACTTTCGGGTGATGATTCGGACATTTGGAGCGCCGGTTTTATCGGTGTCAACTATTCGTTGATCCGGAAAGGGGAAGCGCTTAATACTGTGTATGGGCTGAAACGTGCCGGCACTGGCACCTGGGGATCCGAAGAGGCAACCGAAGCCGCTAAATATAATAAAAAGCCGGGTGACAAGAAATACGTGGATCGTAATAACGACGGTGTTATCAACTACCAGGATGATGGTTATGTACTGGGTAACCTGTTCCCCGATTTTGAAGTCACATTCAGCAATACCATTGTGTATAAGAATGTAGATTTCTCACTTGATATCCAGGCAAAAAGCGGGAATAAGGCTGTTAATCTGGGCCGGATCACCAACGAACAGCGTACCTGGTATGCCAACAGTTTCAACTCGTTACTGGATTATTGGACTCCGGAAAACCAACAGACCATGATCGAACGTCCGCGTACCTGCATGCCTTTTGGCGGAAGTCCCCAGGAATTACAGATTGACGACGATTTGATTGAAGATGCCTCTTACATCCGTTTCAAGAACATGGTAGTGGGTTATAACCTGCCGGAAAAGGCTGCCCGGAAAATATTCCTGAAAGGGTTACGCGTATATGTCAATCTGGAAAACTTCCTGCTGTTGACAAACTATTCGGGATACGACCCGGAAGTGCGCAATATGGGAGGCTTTAGCCAGGGTGTTGAATTCTTCGGACATCCAAAACCAATGAATATTAATCTGGGTGTCAATGTCAAATTTTAATCAACAAACAAAAAATACAAGTAGTATGAAAAATCATTTTTTAGGTGTCCTGACCGTGTGCATCATAGGACTGATGGCTGTCTCCTGTGAAGATTTCCTGGACACACCTCCCCGGTCAACACAAACAGCCGATCAATTCTACCAGAATGAGAAAGAAGTGCAGAATGCAGTGAACGGACTGTATGCCTGGATAGGTAACCGTTTCAATTATACGGCTTATGGAGAATCGCCGGCATTTATGCTGGAATATCCCACCGGGCAGGGACGTTATACGGAAGGACAGCAATCATTGGCGAATCCTGATTTTGAAAAACTGATCTATTGGGATAGGGGATACGTGGAGCATTGGTGGTCTTCATCTTATTACGGGATCGAAGCCTGCAATATGGCTCTGGACGGTATGTCTAAATTACCCGATTCGGATAACCTGAGCCGTTTGAGAGGGGAAACGTATTTCCTGCGTGCTCATTATTACTATATCCTGGTACGTGTCTTTGGCGATGTGCCGCTTAAGCTGACGAAAACAGAAAAACCTGCAGACGGGATGTTGCCGAAAACACCGGTGAAAGAAATATATGAGCAGGCGATCATTCCCAGCCTGGAAGCTGCCGAGCAGTGCAAGATCACCAATGAACCTTCTTCCGGTCGGGTATCCATGAACGCCGTGAAAGCCCTTTTCGCACAGGTCTATTTGTCCATGGCCGGGGCACCGCTCGGGCAAACAGACAAATATGCATTGGCGGCACAAAAAGCCCGGGAGGTGATCTCTTCTAATAAGTTCCGGTTGTTGCAGTCTGACGGACAATTGAGCTGGTTTGAGAAATTCAGAAATATGGAGTATGATAATACCGGTGAATATGTGTTGATGGCCAATTATGGCCCGTCGCCCGCACCCCGGCAGCACTATTCTCAATTCCTCACTCCGGTGGGGGTGAGCAACCTAACCGGTTTTGTGGGATTTGGTTCCCTGATGCCCCGGATGGAGTTTCTTCAATCGTTTGAAGCGGGTGATTTGCGTGCAAAGGAAAAAGGTTTCTTCTTCACCAGCTATCCCAATAAGGATAATCCGGCGAACATGCTGACTTTCGAGACATCCATCTATAAGTTCTTTGAACCAACACTGATAGGGCAGGGAGGTAATTGCGGAAAGAGCCTGCCACTGATTCGCTATGCGGAGATATTGCTTACGTATGCAGAAGCACAGGCTCAATCCGGTGCTGTGGATGAGATGGCTGTCCAATCGGTCAATTCCATCCGCACAAGAGCAGGTTTAGCTCCTGTGGTGACGGATATTTCAGGGAATAAAGACAAATTTATTGAAGAGGTCAGGAAGCAACGGGTGTTTGAACTTTGCTTTGAGAATGTGGCCTTTTTTGATATGGTGCGTACGCAGCAAATCTGGGATATGAAGCAACAGAGATTTGTTCCGCTAAATGGATTCCAATTGCCGACCGGTGCTACATTCAACACCGACAAGCATTGTTACTTCCCGATCCCGCTGCGTGAGATCCAGATCAATCCGGAATTAGGGAAATAGGCTATTTCTATAAACAAACTAAAAACGTATGTGTATGAAACGATTTATCATTTTATCGCTTATGGTATGTATGGTGACAGGTATAGCGGCGCAATATGCGACAGTGAAGTACCCGGAGCCTTATCGGTATGAGAAGCGGGATGGAAAGCTGAAGATACTGGTGCAAGTTCCCGTGCGGACAGGAACCGGAGCGTCGGTTCGTGTGACATTGGACGGATCGGCAGTGGAAGTCTCCGGCATCACTCCGGAACAATTGGAGATATGGTTGCCACTGGTTGGTGAAAAACAACAGTTACAGGTGTTTGTCGGAAAGCAGAAGACACCGGTTGTCTCGCAACTTTTCTCGCCTCTGATACCGAAGGACTGGGGGTATTTTCAACAGGGAATGGTTCATATAATCTCTTCCTCCCATCAGGATATCGCCTGGATGAATACCCCAGACTCCTGTAGGGTCGATCGCATTTACAATATAATTAATCCTGCCCTAAAAATGATGGAGGCTGATCCGGACTTTGCTTTCGGGATGGAGCAGACGCTAAACCTGATGGAGTTTCTGGAAGAGTTTCCCAATCGTAAACCGGAGGTGATGCGGCTTTACAAAGAAGGACGGTTTACCTGGGGTGCCACGTATAATCAGCCTTACGAAGGGCTTGAATCAGGCGAACAGCTGGTACGCCAGGCTTACTACGGACGTAAATGGATTAAGGAAAACCTACCGGGATGCGATGATGTGACAGCCTATAATATTGATGTGCCCGGTCGTACGCTCCAAATGCCGCAGATATTGGCTAAGAGTGGTATTAAAAATCTGTTTGTCAGTCGAATGCGGGAGGGATTATACGATTGGTATAGCCCGGATGGTTCGAAAATATTTACCTATACCCCCGGTAATTACGGTTGGGGCATGTTAGTCTGGAAGTTTTTCGACAAAGATGCAGTTACTGCTTTTCACGAACTCCATCATCGTACGGTGATATGGGGGGATTATTATAAGAAACATAACATTCCTCCTCATTATGCCGTAGTGATCAGTGAAGATGCCCGGAAAGCCGCTAATTACCATCAGGTGATAGAAGAATGGAACCGGATTGCAGCCCTGTCGGATATTCCGCTTCCCACATTGAAGCATTCTACTGCCGAGGCTTTTTTCGCACAGGTGAACACGCCGGCTTCCCGATTGGAAGTGGTGTCGGGAGAACGTCCTGATCTCTGGTTGTATATCCACGGGCCGGCCCATTATCAGGCGATCAAAGCCAAACGGGAGGCCGGTGTATTGCTGCCGGCCGCAGAAATGTTTACCACGTTTCATTGGCTCATGAACAATAAGCAAACGGTCTATCCCCGCGAGCGGTTTGATAAGGCCTGGATGGCATCCATCTATCCGGATCATGGCTGGGGGGGAAAGAACGGTGATATAACCGACAGTATTTTCAGGGCCAGTCTGGAATTAGCCCGCGATATGGGAAAGGAACTGTTGGATGAGGCTTTGACAGGGATATCCGATCAGGTTACCACTCGAAAGAAAAATGCGCTGGTGGTCTATAATGACCTTCACTGGATGCGTTCGGATATCGTCACCTTTGAGGTGGATGGGAAACTGGGTAAGTCGATTGTCGTCAAGGACGAAACCGGCCAGACAATCCCTGCTCAGTTCACCCATCAGGGAGAAACGATAACCCTGAAATTCCTGGCGGAGAATGTGCCTTCCATCGGATATAAAACCTATTATATCCACACAGGCAAAGCAGTAAACACTCCTCCCTTATCTATCGCGCAAAACAATAATTTTTACGAAAACAACTTCTACCGGGTAACGTTGGGTAAGGGCGGTATCGAAAGCCTGTATGATAAACAACTGGATAAAGAACTGCTCAATACCACCAAATTTGAGGGAGGTGACATCATGCATGTAGGGTATTATGGAAACGGTGCGGGTGAATTTGCCCAGATCCCGTTGCCTCAACCGGGTGATATGACGTTGCTAAGTGATCAGCAGGGTCTCTGGAAAATGGTAGAGAATGGTCCGTTATACACGACCTACGAGCATACGCAACCCATGAAACATACGGATGTAACCCAGCGTATTTGTATCTATCATGATCTGAAGAAGATCGACTTCGACGTCACGCTCGGTCATTTCGATGGAACACACAACCGGCAGTTCCGGATGGCTCTTCCTTTAAATATGGACAATGCCACGATCCACTATGAGGTACCTATGGGTGTGTTGCAGGCAGGTCGGGATGAAATGAAGACTGTACCCGGAGGTTGGGCCTGGGGAGGTACATATCGGCAACGTCCGGAGGAAATCCATCCCCGTGAAATACAGAATTTTATTTCGGCCAGCGGCAATGGGTTCGGGCTTACATTGTCTTCTCCCGTAGCTGTGGCTGATTGGATCGACCCGTCGCGTGAAGCGGTGAATTATCCGGTGCTACAGGGCATCTTGCTCTCTTCTCATAAAAGTTGTCATGGCTTGGGGAACTGGTATGAACAGAAAGGAACCCATCAATACACCTTCTCCCTGCAGTCGCATGCCGAGGGATGGGGAAACGGGTATCAATTCGGAATGGAAGCCAATCGACCTTTACATGCCGTACTGAAAGAGGAGGCTTCCAACGGGAAATTACCCGCTACCCTGAGTTTTCTTTCTGCTTCGGATCCGTTTGTACAGGTGACTACCGTAAAGAAAAGTGATGCGGATGACGGCGTGATTGTCCGTATGACGGAAATGAAGGGAAAGGATTCGGATGTCAGGATCAATCTGCCGCTTCCGGTCAGACAGGTTATCCAGACCAACCTGATTGAAGAAGAACAGAAACTGCGGAATACCAGTGGAGAGGTGTTTATGTTGCCTGTCGGGCATCATGCCATCGAAACCTATAAGCTGTTGTTTTAACCCTATAAACCGGTCGGAAGAGTATGAGAACGATTTTAACGTTATTACCCGTCCTGTTTGGCTTTTTCATCATGGGATTTGTGGATGTGGTGGGTATTGCAACCAGTTTTGTGAAACAGGATTTCGCGCTGAACGATACACTGGCCAACCTTCTCCCTATGATGGTATTCCTTTGGTTTGCGGTTTGCTCCCTTCCGACCGGTCTCCTGATGGATAAGACCGGCAGGAAACAGATGGTGCTTATCAGTATGGCTATCACAGTGGTGGCGATGTTGATTCCGTTGGCGGATTATACGTTTACAACCATGCTTATAGCCTTTGCCCTGTTGGGTATCGGTAATACGGTGTTACAGGTGTCGCTCAATCCGCTGTTGGCGGATGTGGTGGCGGGTGACAAAGTAACCAGTATGCTCACTTTCGGACAGTTTATCAAAGCTGTCTCTTCTTTCCTGGGACCCGTATTGGCCGGAGTGGCTGCCGGTTATTGGGGGAACTGGAAGTTGATCTTTCCGGTGTATGCCGTTGTTTCCCTGCTCGCCTGTGTTTGGTTATTGCTGACTCCTGTTCCCGAATCCCGGATTGTGGCCGGGAGGAGAGAAGGACATGCGATCCTTGCTTTGCTGAAAAAGAAAGAGATACTGGTTTTATTCTCACTTATAGTAGGAGTTGTAGGGTTTGAAATTGGTTTAATGACGGCGGTTCCCCGCTATTTCCTGGAGAGTGCGGCTTTGCCGTATGAGCAGGGGGCCTGGGCCTGCAGCCTGTATTATGTGGCACGTACTACCGGCACGTTGGCCGGGGCGATTATGCTCTCCCGTATACCGGCGCGCAGCTTTATGCTGTTGTCTATCGCAGGAGCTATTGTCTGCTTTGGGTTGTTTATGGTGGCCGGTACCGTCTGGATGCTGATGGTCTGCTTGTTTGCCGTCGGGCTTTTGTGTGCCAATGTATTTGCTGTGACATTTGCTGCCGCCTTACGAACAGATACAGGCAAAACGAATGAAATATCAGCTTTGATGATTATGGGAGTGGCTGGAGGTGCTTTGATTCCTCCGGTGATGGGGATGGTAGCCGACGCCACTGATCAGCAAACCAGTCTGGTGGTGTTGCTGTTGGTCTTGATCTACTTGTTTGTGGGTTCTTTTTTTGTGATTAAGAATGAATATAAATAGTTGAAAAGGATAATATATGAAAGAAATGACTTCATTAGAAAGATGCCAGGCTGTGCTGAACGGTCAACTGCCGGATACGCTGCCCGTAGTGCCTCAGAGTTTTATGTTTGCCGTCGAACATGCGGGCTTCAGGATAGGGGAGGTGAACCGTAACGGGAAAAAGATGGCAGAGGCGCATCTTATCTCGCAGGATGCGTTGGGATATGACGGCTGCATCATTGATTTTGATGATGCGACGATTGCCGAAGCGATTGGCGCCAGTGTCATTCTGCGGGACGATGCACCGGCGGTGGTCAATGAAGAGGAACCGTTGTTGAAAGACCTGCGTGATATTTATACACTGGATGAGCCTGATCCCCTAAAAGCCGGGCGTTACTGTGAATGGCTGGAAGCAACCCGGAGACTGGCGGATGAAATAGGCGACCATGTGTTTATCATGGGGCGAGCCGACCAGGGGCCGTTCAGTACGGCCTGCCTGCTGCGGGGCACCACCCGCTTTATGATGGATCTGCTGACGGAGGATAAACAGGTGATCCATGACGTGCTGGCCTATTGTGGCAGGGTGAGCGCTTCGTTTGCAAAGGCCCAGAAGGATGCCGGCGCACATGCGACATCAATCGGGGATTCGCTGGCAGGTCCCAACCTGATATCACCGGCCATGTACAGGGAGTTTGCCCTCGAACCGGAGATCGCATTGACACAGGAGGTACAGGCGTATGGCATTCCGTTCTCCATCCATATATGTGGTAATTCCAATGAGATTATTCCCGATATGGCCAGGACAAAGGCGAAGATACTCGAGATAGACTGGCAGGCCGATATGCGGAGAGCACGGCAGATCATTCCCCTTTCCACTGTGTTGATGGGGAATGTGGATCCGAGCAATCCGTTGGTATTCGGAACACCGGATGAGGTGGATGCTGCCGTGAAATACCTGATTGACGTGACACGCGGACAAGGCTTGTTTGTCAGTTCCGGCTGTGCGTTGGGCCGTAATACGCCTATTGAGAACGTGAAGGCATTTATTGCCGCCGGTCGTACATACGGATCGTATGAAAGATTGATGAAATTACAGGAAGAAACAAACGAATAATAAGAGTGTATGCTGGATTTAAATCAATTATATGAATCGATTGTTGCAGGCAAAATGGAACCTGCCATCGTTATCACACAGGAAGCAATAGCCGAAGGCATAAGCCCCTCACAAGTGATTAATGACTATATGATCAAGGCGATGGAAGAAATCGGGAGACGTTTTCAGGAAGGGAAGGCCTTCGTTCCTGAATTACTGATGGCTGCCCGCGCCATGAAAGGAGCATTGGATCTGCTGAAACCACTGCTGAAGGGTGATCGATCGTTGATCATCGGAAAAGTGGTGATTGGTACCGTGAAGGGCGATTTACATGATATAGGTAAGAACCTTGTGGCTTCAATGCTGGAAGGATGTGGGTTTGAGGTGGTGAACCTGGGGGTGGATATATCGGCCGACCGGTTTGTGGAGGCAGTAAAGGAAGAAGAAGCCGATATTTTGTGTTTGTCGGCTTTGCTGACTACCACCATGGAATATATGACCGAGGTGATCGGAAAACTGGACGCGGCGGGACTGAGGGACCGGGTGAAAGTAATGGTTGGAGGCGCTCCTGTCAATGAACGGTTTGCCGGACGGATCGGAGCCGACGGATACAGCGCCAATGCCAATGAGGCGGTGGCAAAAGCCAAAGAATTAGTACGGATGAATACATGAAGTATGAACATGAATAAATGGATGCATAACCTGTTGGGAAACGACAGGAGGGTCGCTATACCCATACTGACCCATACCGGGATAGAAATGATCGGTAAGCATGTGAAAGATGCGGTTACAAGTGGAGTCGTACATTATGAGGCCATAAAAGTATTAAGTGAGAAGTATCCCGCGGCGGCCTCTACAGTGATCATGGACCTGACTGTGGAAGCAGAGGCTTTCGGGGCTACGGTTAACTTCCCGGAAGACGAGGTGCCGACAGTTATTGGCCGCCTGGTGTCTGATCGTCCATCGGTTGAAGCGCTACAAGTGCCGGAATTGTCAAAAGGAAGGCTTCCACAGTATCTGCTGGCAAACAAACTGGCTGTTATGCATTTGGATAAGCCGGTTTTTTCGGGATGTATCGGTCCTTTTTCATTGGCCGGCAGGTTGTTTGATCTGTCTGCTATCATGATGGAGATGTATATAGATCCGGAAACTGTTCACCTATTGTTGCAAAAATGTACTTCTTTCCTTTTGAGCTATTGTCAGGCGCTGAAACAGTTGGGAGCACAGGGAGTGATGATGGCTGAACCGGCGGCTGGGTTGCTGTCGAATAGCGATTGTAAAGCTTTCTCTTCCGTATATGTTAAACAGCTTATAGAAGCTGTGCAGGACGATGACTTCCTGGTGATACTCCATAATTGCGGAAATACCGGACATTGTACCGAGGCGACCTTGTTCACGGGTGCCGCCGGGTATCATTTCGGTAATAAAATGGATATGAAAGAAGCGTTGAACAGTTGTCCGAAGGACGTGCTGGTGATGGGCAACCTGGATCCGGTGGCTGTTTTTAAAGCCTCATTGGCCGATGAGGTATATCAGGCTACTACAGATTTGCTGCAGCGGACGGCTTCGTATCCGAATTATATCCTGTCGTCAGGGTGTGATATTCCTCCTCATGTACCCCTAAAAAATATGGATGCCTTTTATCAGGCGTTAGCCGATTATAATACAAACAGATAAGCTTATGAATCAGATAGAGAGTTATAAACATACGGGGGAAGGGTTTAACCCTTTCCTTATTCGGGATGGTTGGCAAGTCGCCCAGTTGAATTATGTCTCCGGGCAAGGCCTGGATGATATACGGAAAATAGATGTACACCCCGGGACGGATGAAGTGTTTATCCTGATGGCGGGAAAGGCAGTGTTAATAACTGCAGACAGACAGGAGCATACTGTCCGTTATGAGATGGTGGTCATGAAGCCGGGTGTGATATACAATATCCCGAAAGGTGTATGGCATAATATAGCCATGTATGAAGACGCGCAGGTGATTCTTGTGGAAAATGCCAATACACACCAGGCAGATTGCGTCTATTACTATTTGGATGAAATGCAGCAAAAGGATTTATATCGCCAGATAGCGAAAGCCATTACCGCGGAACCTTAAGAACCTTAAGATACACAAAAAGGAGAGAGTACCAAGTACTTTCTCCTTTTAGATATAGGGGGATGGGGTTCTGCTCAGATGGCTTGTTCCACCTTCCAGGTGAAGGCGCGGAGACCTTGGGCTTCTGTTTGCTTGTCGAGCTGGTGTAGAATCTCCAGGAAGGAGGTTGCTTTAGCATCATCGACAACGGCCATGATGGCTCCGTTCAGCGTCGGCCAGGCATGATTCCCATAATGGGGGTCGCCCGTTTTACTGCCTCGTCCCTGTACGGTTTCCCAATAGGTATAGCCGCGTATGTTGTTCTTGTCCATAAGCGACAGAATCTCTTCGTAATACGCCTGGTTGAATGATATGAAGATTGCTTTCATACAAATTAGTAATTAATCATTGTTTTTCAGTTGTTTGCGGTGTTTGCGGCGACGGCGTTTCACACCGTTAGCGGCAAAGATGGTATAGACGGTAGGCACGATAACAAGGGTGATTAGTGTGGAGACGGAAAGCCCCCAGGCTACTGTCATACCCATTGAACGCCACATTTCCGAGCCCTGACCGGTTCCGACTGCCATCGGGATCATACCCAATACGGTCGTCAGTGTAGTCATCAATACCGGACGAAGACGGGATTTACCTGCGGCAACCACGGCCGTAAGGATACTCATGCCTCGTTCGCGACACAGGATGGTGTAGTCGATGAGTACGATACCGTTCTTTACCACAATCCCCATCAACATAATCACCCCGATCAGCGCCATAACACCCAGTGGTGTCTGTGTGATCGCCAATCCCATAAATACGCCGGTGAAGGCAAACGGGATGGAGAACATGATCACAAACGGGTCGACCAACGATTCGAACTGGGTCGCCATCACAATATATACCAGGATGACGATCAGGAGCATCAGAATGCCGAGGTCGGCGAAGGTTTCCATCTGATCTTCATATGTACCACCCAACTGCCAGGAAACGTCGGACGGGATATCCATACTCTTCATCTCAAGGTTGGCCGCCTCCACGATGTCGCTCAATGCAGCACCAGGTGCAACTACGGCATGGACAGTGATCACACGTTCGCGGTTCTTACGTTCGATGGTAGGAGGCGTCATGCGTTCGACAACCTGTCCTACGTCGCGGATACGTACGCCTTGTCCCATGCTGTTATAGATCAGGATATTCTCGATATCTTCGATCGACTGGCGGAATTCGGGTGCATAGCGTACCAGGATATCATACTCGTCGCCATCTTCGCGGAACTGGGAGGCGGTAGCCCCATTGATACGGTTACGCAGAAAAGAAGAGGCGGTGGTCACATTCAATCCGTTCAACGCCAACTTTTCGCGGTCGAAGTCGATCTGGAACTCGGGCACATAATCCTTACGGCTGATTGTTACCTGCGAGCAACCTTTGAATTTGAGCATCCGTTCGGAGGCTTCTTTAGCTACGGCATCAGTCGTTGCAAAGTCGAAACCGTAAATTTCGATATCGATGGCATTTTCACTACCCATGCTGTTACCGCCACCGGCCAATACGTTGAACGTTTTGATCTCCGGATATTGGGCAAGGTCTTTACGGATCAATTCGCAGATTTCGAGCATGCCCCTTTCGCGGTCGCCCACGTCGGAGAGGCTGAGGTTGAATTCGATGATGTGCGTCCCGTTATCACTCAGGTTAGCCCAGGTATTGTTCGAACCGGCCTGTCCTTCGCTGAAGTTACATACGTTGATTTCCGGATACTTCTGTCGGAATTCCTGGTCGATCTGCATGGCCAACTCACGCGTGATTTCCTGGCGTGTACCGATCGGTAACTCGATGTTCACAGAGATAAAAGCACTATCCTGCGTTGGGAAGAACTCTGTTTTGATTACCGTGATTAACGTCATACTGCCGACGAAGATCAGGAAGGCGCCAGCAACGACGGTCTTCCGGTGGCGCGTAGCCCAGAACAGGAAGGAAGAATATCCATGATCCAACATGTCCAGCGCCTTTTCGATTGGCGTAAAGAAAAGGGTAAATAGTCTACCTTTTTTCGGATTCAGGCGGAGCAACTGTGACGCAAGCATCGGGGTCAACGTCAAGGCGCTGACAGTGGAGATGATCATCACAATACTAACGATCCAGCCCAACTGTTTAAACATTACACCGGCCATACCCGTTACCATCGTCAACGGCAGGAATACCGCCAGGATGGTGAGCGTAGAGGCGATTACCGAGATGGCTACCTCATTGGTCGCATGCACGGCGGCCTGCTTGGGCTTACTTCCCCGCTCGATATGCGTGGTGATATTTTCCAATACCACAATGGCATCGTCCACCACCATACCGATCGCGATCGAAAGTGAACTGAGGGAGATGATATTTAATGTATTACCCGACGCCAGCAGATAGGCGAAGGCGGCAATCAACGAGATCGGGATGGTCAGGATAATAATAAAGGTAGCTCTCCAACGTCCCAGGAAGATAAATACCACAAGCATAACCACGATAAACGTGATGCAGATCGTTTCCACCAAACTGTCGATGGTATTCAGGATGTTCTTGGAGGTATCCATAATCACACCCAGTTTCACGTCGGAAGGCAAACTGGCTTGCAGTTCGGGCATCTTGTCTTTGACTACCCGGGCAATATCCACCGAGTTGGCACCCGATTGCTTCTGGATCACGATCATACCACCACGGGTACCATTATTGAAGGTTTCCTGGGTACGTTCTTCCACAGTGTCCTGGATGCGGGCTACGTCACGCAAGTAAACTACTTTGCCATTGTAGTTGCCAACCACCAGGTTGAGCATCTGTGCGGCATCCGTAAACTCACCCTGCACACGCATGGAGTAAGTATGCGAGCCGACATCGATGCTGCCGCTGGGCATGTTGCGGTTTTCCATCGCGATCACATTGGCTATTCCTTCGATGGTCATGTTGTAGGCTTCCAACTTGTAGGGGTCGCAATACACCTGCAATTCACGTGTCGGTGTACCGGCGATGGATACGGCACCCACCCCTTTAATACGAGCCAATGGGTTGGACACCTTTTCGTCCAGGATCTTATACAGGGCATTGGTGCTTTCTTCGGCGGTTACCGAGAGCATCAGGATGGGAATATCGTCTGTCCCGAACTTAAAGATGATGGGATTGTCTGCATCATCCGGCAGGATGGGTTTTACGATGTCCAGTTTGTCGCGGATGTCGTTGGTCGCTACGTCGAGGTCAATCCCGAAGTCAAATTCAAGGGTGATGATGGAAATGTTCTCCCTGGACTGCGACGTGATATGTTTCAGGTCGCTTACGCTGTTCAGGGTGTTTTCCATCGGTTTGGTGATGTTCATCTCGATATCGGCGGCGCTGGCTCCTGCATACGACGTCATGACCATGATCATGTTCGTCTCAATCTTGGGCAACAGGTCGACCGACAGCCTGGTCAATGAAAAAAGCCCCAGGATCACTACGGCCACAAAGACAAGGGCGGTAGATACCGGTTTTTTTACTGCGGTACTATATAAACTCATAGTGTTATCTCTTCTTTATTGTGTTACTTCAACGGCTGTTCCGTCTACAAGGCGGCTTTGGCCGATCGTTACTACCTGTGCACCGTCTTCTACGCCGGAGAGCAGTTCATAGGTGTTGTCCATGCGGCGTCCGAGCTCTACTTTCTTGTATGATACGGTGCCGTTGTTATATACATAAATGTATCGGTCGCCTGAACCCGCCTGTTTCACTATGGCCTGATCGGGTACGACGATGCGTTCCTGCGTACCGAAGTTCATGATTACGCGGGCAAACATGCCCGGGCGAACCCGTTCGTCGTTGTTCGGGATACGGATCTCAACCTGGAAGGTACGTGTGGCGGCGTCGATCGTGGGGTAGATCAGATGTACTTTTCCCTGGAACACTTCGTCACCATATACATCGAGGCGAACGTCTACATCCATGCCTTTCTTTACTTTGGTATAATAGCTTTCAGATACGTTGACCATCAGTTTGACGGGACGGAGTTGTTCAACTACATATACAGGTAATGCACCGGCATACATATCGCCATTGTCGTAATTACGTGCGGTCACGATACCGTTGATCGGGCTTACTAAGCGGATGTTCTTTTCAAGGTTCTTCAGGGAAGTCTTGTTTACGTCGAGGGCCATCTTTAACTGGTCCCAAGCCGATTTGGAGGCGCCTCCCACCTTATACAGTTCGTCGATACGATTGAATTCGGTTTCCTGATTCTGGATCTGGATACGAAGTTGTTCGAGCGATGTGTTTTCCATCGTAGCCAACAGTTGGCCGGCATTGACATGGTCGCCCACTTCTACATGCAGTTTTTCGATACGCACGGGTGATTGCGGTGCGATATTGTTGGATACGTTGGCCTGCACAGTGGCGGTAAATTCACTCAACTGGTCGACCGACTGCCGGTGAACCGTTTCCAGTTTCACCTTCGGTTTTTCTTCTTTCTGTTCGGCTCCTTTGTTCTCACCTCCGGAGCAGGCGGTTAACAGAGCGAATGTGGCTATCGGCACGATTCTTAAGACGTTGCTTGTTTTCATCATATGGAATTTTACGTTTTATTAGCTTGTTTATTTTTTGTCGGCATGCTTGCCCAGGGTGCTTTCGAGGTCTGACTTGGCACTCATATAGTCGTAGATCGACTGGTTGAAGTTCAGCTTTGCCTGTGTCATGGCCAGGTCGGCATCGTTGAGCTCGAGCAGGGTGCCGGCACCAGTGTCATATCGCTTCTGGGCGATCAGCCGACCTCTTTCGGCTTGTTCCACTCCTTTACGGGCGGCATCAAAGCGTTTGATGCAGGTTGTCATATTGTCCATGTACTGACGTACGGCCAATTGCAGGTTGCGTTCGAGGTTCTCGCGTTGCAGCCCTACCTGCTGGATGTTGACGCGGGTCTGGTTCATCTTCTGTACTCTACTGCCTCCCGAGAAAATGGGGAAGGAGAGGGATACACCCACCATCGAGTAGGGATTCCACTGGTATTCGCTGAACTTGAAGGTGTTTTCCATCGCCGACCAGTTGTAGGCGCCTGACAACGAAAGGGTAGGCAGGAAGTCGTACTTCTGCAACTTGAGCGTATTCTTCAACATGTCCGACTGGATATCCAACTGACGGAGGTTGGTGTTGTCTGCCAGATTCGTATCGGTAGCCAGATAGTCGCCGAAGAGGTCTGCCTGATAGTCGCTCAACGCCCCTTCACATTCGATGGGCACATCCAGATCCATACCCATAAGCGCTTTCAGCTGCCATTGCGAGAGCTTGACGGCGGTCTCGGCTTGCAATACGCTCGGTTCGTGGTTACGGACGGCTACTTCCGAGCGGATCAGGTCGTATTCGGCCACTAATCCCTGGTTGTATTTCTGCTTGATGTCGTCATAGTTCTCCACGGCATTGTCATAGCTTTCTTTGAATACCCGGTAGGAATCATTGGCGAGCATCACGCTGTAGAACGCTTTCTTTACCTGGTTCGTCATATCGATCTTGGAAGAACGGGCTTGTTCAATCGCCAGTTCCACATCCTGTCCGGAGATAGCGAGGCTTTTCCAAAGTGAGAGGTTGATTAGCGGCATACCGGCGCTGAACCCCATACTCCAGTTGTTGTCGCGACCGATCTCGATTCCGCCACCGCTACTTTCTGCTGCACTCGGGTCTACCTGAGGCTGGCTGGCATCAATGTTCTTTCGCAGATCGCCGGGCGTATAGCCGGGTGCATATTTCTGCAACGTGGCATCGGCGCCGTCGATAACCGGATCGACCACCGGTGACAGCATAGAGCCCATATCGAAAGCACCATCCATATACATCACCTGTTTCTTCAGTGTCCGACTGTAGTCGGCAGAGAAATTCAACTGTGGAAATAAGGCTGCATACGATCCTTTCTTTGCATATTTCTTCTTCTGTATCTCCTGATCGGCCACTTTGACCGTCGGGTTTTCACTCATCGCGATCTCCAATGCCTTGTCAAGGCTGATGGCAAGTGGTTTTTCTTGCGCCTTGACTGTGGTCAGCATAAGAGACGGCAGTATCATCAGTACTGCCAGCATCTTTGTCGTTTTACCTGTTAATCGTTTCATTTAAAACAGATTTGATTTAATTATCCTATTTTATACCTATTAAATATACCTTTTATCCGGTTCAATGGATTTGCTGTATTTGTTTCGTTTTCACCCATTTGTCCAATATGGCGCATCCCTTTTCGGTACTGATTCCCCGCAGGAAGATAACCAGGATGGTGCCAAATACTTCCAGGTTGGAATGTTTCGAGAACATTTTGGAAGGATGGATCATCTTTAGTTGCTCTTTCGACAGCAGGGCCATTATTTCAAAGTTGATGTCTCCCCGGAAAACGCCTTCTTTCGCGCCTCTCTCAAATAGTTGCAGGCATTTGTCTGTGAATTTCTTTTTCTCCTCTTCATGCTCCTGCCACATTTTGGGATACTTCTTCATCTCGTCGTAGAACTTTCGGCTGTACCAGCGCGGGCGTTTCATCAGCTCGTCAAAAAACAAGAGGATGATCTCTGTGGCAGTGAGCGATGAGTGTTCCAGTTCATCCAGGTAAACGGCCAACTGGCCATTAAGAAATTCTCTGCCTTCAACCAATAGTGTCTCTTTGTCTTCGAAGAAACTGTATAGTGTACGTTTCGAAATACTGCTGCTACGTGCGATGTCGTCCATGCTGACACTTTTAATGCCATACTGCGAAAACAAATCGAATGCACTTGTGATTATCTGACTGCGGGGCTCAAGCATATCTACTGTTTAATTCATATTTATTTTTATTTAGGGGTTTGTGCAGTAAAAGTACTGCCGTTACCCTGTGCTTTCAAATCAAAACCGTCTGTTAGCCCGCTTTTCCCGACGAATGAAGGATAATACACGATAAAGCGGATTTATTTGCATTGTATACATGAAAAGATAGTGAAGCACATGTTATCGAATGCAAAGTACGTATGTTTTGCGGAAACCGAAATGGTTTATTCTGTTACATGATTGGTGAAAATGTAATCTTTTTTAAGAAAAAAGACGATTTGTGCGAAAATGTGTCTATATTTGTTGGGCCAAATCGAAACTGTAGCTATGCAAATCTGTTCTCTTACATTATTAATATAATAGCAGTGGTATGGAAAAGCTTCCAATTATTGAAATTGCAGAGATCAACAATCATATCGTTACTTCCGATAATTATCAGAATGCGGTCACCGTGGCAGATGTGGACGCTTCGTGGTCTGTTGTCGATCCCAGACATGAGGGATACAGCATGCCTGTACGCCTGAATGCGCTTTTTATGGTGTTGGTGCTGTCGGGTTCTACGACGGTTAGCCTGGATTATGTGCCCTATACGTTGACTGCCAACAGTTTTCTGCTCATCATGCCGTCGCATGTATTTCAGGTTGCCGAGAGCAGTTCGGACTTACGGGCTATTATCCTGATTGTCGATATCACATTTATTGAAGAATGTGCGCCGGAAAAACGGAGCCCATCCATGACTGCCTATATGCAATTGCGCAGTAATCCCTGTATCAACCTGATGCCGGAAGAAACAAAGCATATCCGTCAAGGCTTCCAAACGTTGCGTGAGAAGATCCGCTTGCGTACGCATTCATTTCATAAAGAGGTCATACAGAATGCCTTTATAGGTTTTTTGCTGGAAGTCGGTAATATACTGATTGGTAAGAATGAGACACTGAAGCGCCCGACCCTTTCGCGGAAGGAGGAAATTATGAATCAATTCCTCGAATTACTTTTTTCGCATGTCAAAACTCATCATGTAGTTACCTTTTATGCCGATAAGCTCTTTATCACGCCGCAATACTTATCGCTGATCCTGAAAGAACTCACGGGCAAGTCGGCCAATAAATGGATTGACGAAGCTTTGATGGTGGAAGCGAAGATTTTGTTGAAGATGCCACAGATAACCGTCCAACAGGTGGCCGATCAACTGAACTTTTCCGACCAGTCTACTTTCGGTAAATTCTTTAAGAAGCATCAGGGTGTTTCTCCGTTAGAATTTCGCCGGTCTTGATGCTTTTGGCAAACAAAAGCCTGTAAATATACATTTCAGGTCTATTTACGCAACAAAAGAGCCCCTTGCCCTTACAAAAGTACCTCGACAGATAGACATTTTACCCGGCCATTGTCGTGTAGTCATTCTACTTTTGCATTCAGATCTACGAATGTAATAATAAGAGAATGA
This sequence comes from Tannerellaceae bacterium, assembly GCA_031555145.1. Classification (GTDB taxonomy): domain Bacteria; phylum Bacteroidota; class Bacteroidia; order Bacteroidales; family Tannerellaceae; genus JAJDIA01. The sequence continues at coordinate 66,916 of JAVBUR010000052.1, forward strand.
CCATGATTAAGAAGATTTTTTGTTCTGCGCTGTTACTTACACTACTATCCTGTAGTACTGCTCCCTGGGAGAAAACCACGGATGGGGTATTAATCCGATTGCATAACGAAACGAAGCAACTTCGTTTGTCCGTAGTAAATGAAAAAACGATCCATGTGTCGGCAACCGCCGATCGTTTTTCAGAAGAAGCGAGCCTGGTAGTTGAAAAAACACCGGTGACTGTTGCCTGGGATGCGTCTGAAATAGACGGTCAGGTAGTGCTGCAAACCAGCGAGCTGAAAGTGTATGCCGACCTTCGGACCGGCGAAGTGAAATTTACCGACCTGGATGGCCGTATCCTGTTGCAGGAAAACAATGGTGGCGGAAAGACTTTTACACCTATGCAAGTGGAAGGCACTTCCGGCTATGCCGTTCGCCAGGTATTTGAATCGCCTACAGATGAAGCGTTTTACGGTTTGGGCCAGCATCAGGCCGACGAATTCAATTACAAGGGAAAGAATGAGACCCTCTTCCAGTACAATACCAAGGTGTCGATTCCCTTCTTTGTATCGAACAAAAACTATGGTATTTACTGGGAAAACTATTCGATGACCAAATTCGGTGACATCCGTGACTACGACCAGTTGAGCCAGTTTAAACTGTATGATACGAATGGTAACGAAGGTGGACTGACTGCCTCTTATTATGTCAACTCCGATCCGAACCAGGTATTTGCTACCCGTCAGGAACGCACGATTGATTATGAAAACCTGGAAACCGTGTTGAACTTCCCGGAAAAGTTACCTTTCGACAATGCGTTAATCGTATGGGAAGGTGATCTGGAAGCTACTGTATCAGGCCTTCACCGTTTTCTGTTGTACTATGCCGGCTATACTAAGATTTGGATCGACGGCGAATTGATGGCGGATAAATGGCGTACAGCCTGGAACCCCTCTGTGGCCAAATTCAATGTAAACCTGGAAGCCGGGAAGAAGCGCCACATTCGTTTGGAATGGCATCCCGACGGCGGTATTTCGTATATCGGCCTGAAAGCCCTTTCTCCCGTTGCACCGGAAGAACAGAATAAACTGTCGCTCTATTCGGAAATGGCCGATCAGATTGATTACTATTTCATCAAGGGTGACTCTATGGATGATGTGATCAAAGGATACCGTTCGCTGACCGGGAAGGCACAGGTGATGCCCAAATGGGCGATGGGTTTCTGGCAGAGCCGTGAGCGCTACAAGACGCAGGATGAACTGCTCGGCGCATTGGCTGAGTTCCGTCGCCGCGAGATCCCCATTGATAATATTGTGCTCGACTGGAGCTACTGGCCACAGGATGCCTGGGGTAGCCATGAGTTCGATGCTGCCCGTTTCCCTGATCCCGCAGCTATGGTACAGGGCGTACATGATCTGAATGCCAAGATCATGATTTCGGTATGGCCGAAGTTTTATGCTTCGACCGAGCACTATAAAGAGTTTGATGAAAAGGGTTGGATGTACCAGCGCGCTGTGAAAGACAGCATACGCGACTGGATCGCTCAGGGTTATATCGGTTCTTTCTATGACGCTTACAGCGCCGGCGCCCGCGAACTGTTCTGGAACCAGATGAAAGAACACCTTTACAGCAAAGGCTTCGATGCCTGGTGGATGGATGCTTCGGAGCCCGATATCCTGTCGAATGCCAGCGTTGATTACCGGAAAGCGTTGATGACGCCTACTGCTTTAGGCCCTTCCACGAAGTACTTTAATACCTATGCGTTGATGAATGCCATGGCTATCTATAACGGCCAGCGTGCCGCAGACAACGATACCCGTGTATTCCTGCTAACCCGTTCCGGTTTCAGCGGCTTGCAGAAGTATGGAGCCGTTACCTGGAGTGGTGATATAGGTACCTGTTGGGAAGACTACAAGGCGCAGATCTCTGCCGGCCTGAACCATTCCATGTCGGGTAATCCTTATTGGACGATGGATATCGGCGGTTTCTGTGTGCAGAAGAAGTTTGAACGCGCCAAAGAAGGTTCGGAAGAAATAAACGAATGGCGCGAGTTGAATACGCGTTGGACACAGTTCGGCGCTTTCGCTCCCCTGTTCCGTACACACGGACAATATCCTTTCCGCGAAGTCTATAACATTGCTCCCGAATCACATCCGGCCTATAAGACGATCGTTTATTACGACAAACTGCGCTACCGGCTGATGCCGTATATCTATTCGTTGACCGGGCAGGTCTATTTCAACGACTATACGATTATGCGTCCGATGGTGATGGACTTTGGCTATGATACGGCAGTGAACAATATCGGCGACCAGTTTATGTTTGGCCCGTCACTCCTGGCAGCTCCGGTCTATGCGTACAAGGTGCGTGAACGCGAAGTGTATTTCCCGAAGGATACGGAATGGTATGACTTCTATACCGGCCGATATATGGCAGGTAACGGCAAACAGACCGTAGCTGCTCCTTACGAACGCATGCCGTTGTTTGTGAAGGCGGGTACCATTCTGCCGATTGGCGAAGAACTCCAATATACATCTGAAAAACCGGATGCTCCGGTTACCCTGTATGTGTTTGCAGGCAAAGACGCTTCATTCACCCTGTATGAAGATGAAGGTACCAACTATAATTACGAAAAAGGTAAGTTTGCCACTATTCCGTTTACCTACAACGAAGCTACCGGCCAGCTTGTCATAGGCCAGCGTGTGGGTGAATTCGACGGTATGGTTCAGCAACGTATGTTCCATATCGTACTGGTAGATAAAAACCATCCGCATGGTTTTGATACCAATCCCACTCCGCTGAAAACCATCGCTTATAATGGCGTTACCCAGGAGGTTCAGTTGAAATAACAACCACTGATGAATAAGGGGCTGTCTCTGCTTTTGAGGCAGCTCCTCCTTTTTTATTCGATGACGCGTTTGCGGAACCTGTAACTGTTCACCAGTTCGCATATTCCATAGAACACCGCAGCAATACCGAAGATAATAAAGGTATTCGTCGCAGCTTCAAACGGATATGCCAGAATCAATATACCTGTCAACAGGATCAGGACAGGCATCACATAAAAGCCCCAGCCGACCGTGGACCATTTCCGCGCCCGGGCGAGAAACACGAGCTGTTGTATCCCGGCAATCACCAACAAGGCTCCCAATATATACATGAAGATATTGACAAAGAATCCGGGCATCACCACCAACCATACCCCGAACAGGATGCTACCTGCCGCTTCGATCGGGAAGGTGTGCTTGGGCGAGAATTCGTCCCTTTTACGAAAAAAGAAGCTCAGCACTGAATAGGCGCCCGGCACGATAAAAAGTATACCAATGGCAATTACCAGGTAAGTGACGGCTATTTCCGGCCACATAATCAACACAATTCCCAGTACTAAGGCAAAGATGCCGCGCAGGATGGCGTAGTTTATATATCTCATAACAAAACGTATTAAGTATTTATCTGTCTATATAACAACGAAAGTAAACTTTTTTCCATAAACCAGCAAAAAAGTAAGAGGATATACGTGCCGGTCACTACTTATTGTCAAAAATGTGATATACGGCCAGAAAACGCCCACAGAAGTGAGAACGAAACAAAAGAACCTCTACTGTGTGACAAAACGACCCCTGCCTGCAACAAAAGAACCTCTTTTGGATACATTTTAGTCCCCATCCTTTGGCAGTATAGTTGTATTTTTGTATCAGTCAACAGAGTAATCGGTTGGCGTTATGTGGGAAGGATTTTTTATGAAGAAGCTTTACCGCTGTAAAGAAATTAAGAGACAAAGTCACTAATGAATATAGGGGGTCGGAATAGGAAGTTGTGGGATATAACCGGTATTCAGATCCAGATACGTAAAAGTATTCAACGCATAAACAATTCAACAGAGAAGGTTAATTAAGGTTAAACAGTTGTATTTTCATGATAAAAACATGTTGCACAACATAAAAATGTGTATATTTGCAATGTGTTTTTCATGGTATTAGATTTAAGGTTAACAATGAAGATTGGCTGTCGGGAGATAGCCTTTTCTTTTTTACCCCATCCCTACACAACTCTATTCGATGTTCTCCATAAACTCCGGATAAGCTTCAAATCCTGGAAAACCTGAATATCCGGCACGCTGTCCTTTGTGAATTGACTGCGCTCCCTTCTACACGAAGTTTTTTTTCGAATTTATCCGTCACGCTGTCACACGGAGGGCATTATCGTTCTGATTGAGAGCAGATTGAATGTGTGACAGA
>JAVBUR010000069.1:0-4905 GCA_031555145.1 Tannerellaceae bacterium
TTTCTCAAACGGTGCCCCTTTCAGGTCGGCCGTGATCTTCTCCATCCACGCTTCGGTAGAAACGGGAGGAAATTCCGAGAAAAGTTTTTCTTTTAATTCTGCCATAATATTTGTTATTTATAATACTGGTATTAAATAGGATGTACATAGGCTACTATATACTTCTATAATAGCCTGCAAAGGTAAAATAAATAAACAGTACGGACAATGAAAAAATCGCTAAAAAGGGAATGGCAAAAGAATAAAAAGTATCTTTGTCGTTGGAATATAGCCTTCTTAAGACGACTGCACAAATGAATGAAACGATTCTCAACGGACTGCTGAATCTCTTTGCAATCTTCGCCTCTATAGCCCGGATGGACAATAAGCAGGCGGTGCAAGCGCTCCACTCTTACCTGTCGAGCCATTTCGGCGTGCGTTCGCACGATGAATACATTGGCCTTTACAACGAACTAAAGGGTATGTACGACGATCCGTTCTTCCCGATCGACAAGGAAAATGTGATCCGCAATATATGTACGCAGATGAAGGTGAAGCTCACCGCCGAAGAGCAGATGCTGCTTCTGATCCGCTTTATCGAATTTGCCTACACACACAACCGCGAATCGGCCGACCAACTGGATGTGTTCCATATCGTGGCTTGTATCTTCAGCGTTTCCGACGAGGAATACGATCATATTCTGGCATTTGTCACCGGCAAACCCTCTCCCTCGCTGCTCTATATCGACGGACAGAACGGGGATACGGCGCAGCCCAACCACATCACACGCGAAGGGCTGGAAGGACATATTGTCGTGTTCTTTATCGAACGGTTCGACAAGTATATCTTCACCTATCATGGCGACGGAGTCGTGTATATGAACGATATCCCGCTGGCTCCCGGTATGTTCTACACCTGGCAGCATAGCAGCGTATTGAAGAGCCCGCTCTTCCTACCCGTCTACCATAGCGACCTGAAAGCCGTCTTCCAGCAGAAGGAGCGACACGACACGGTGTATCTTACCGGACGGGATATCGAATTCACATTTCCAAACAGCCGGAACGGGATACACGACTTCTCATTCGACCTTGAATCGGGGCAACTGGTAGCCATCATGGGTGGCAGTGGGGTCGGAAAATCCACACTGTTAGGCCTAATGACTGGCAGTCTGTCGCCCAATAAAGGGAGTATCCAAGTGAATGGACATCCGATCAATTCGCCCGACAGCAAACAACTGATCGGCTTTGTGCCGCAAGACGACCTATTGATCGAAGAACTGACAGTCTATGAAAACCTCTGGTTCACGGCCCGCTTCTGCTTCGACCGCTTCACCAAAGAAGAATTGTCCGAGCGGGTGGAAACCGTATTGAAAGACCTCGACCTCCTCGACTTCAAAGACTTGAAGGTAGGCTCGCCCATGCGCAAGACCATCAGCGGCGGACAACGCAAACGATTGAACATCGCCCTGGAACTGATCCGTGAACCGGCCATCCTCTATTTGGATGAACCGACCTCAGGCCTTTCATCAGCCGACTCCGAAAAGGTGATGATGCTCCTGAAAGAACAAACGCACCGGGGACGTCTCGTGGTGGTGAATATCCACCAGCCCTCTTCGGAAATATACAAACTGTTCGACCGCCTGTGGCTGCTCGATAAAGGTGGTTATCCGATCTACGACGGTAATCCGATCGAAGCCGTCACCTACTTCAAACGGGCCGCCCAGTATACCGACCAGGACATCAGCGTTTGCAGTGCCTGCGGAAATATCAACCCGGAACTGATCCTGACAATTATCGATTCGAAGATGATCGACGACTCCGGAAACCAGACCAATATCCGCAAGTTCAGTCCCGAAGAATGGCACCGGCAGTACCTCAGCCGTCGCCGTCCGTCGCGAAAAGTGAAGGAGCACCAACTCCCCCTTACCCGGCAGCAGAAGCCGCCACGCTGGAAGCAACTACAGATATTCATCGAACGCAACCTGCGCACCAAACTCACTAACAAGCAATACATCCTGCTGGCCTTGTGCGAAGCGCCCCTGCTAGCCATTCTCGTCGCCTACCTGACACGGTTTACGGAGAATAGCGAATACACGCTGTTTGCCAACAAAAACTTCATCTCCTACATCTTTATGTCGGTGATTGTTGTTACGTTTATCGGGCTGAGCATCAGCGCCGAAGAAATTTTCCGCGACCGTATCATACTCAAACGCGAGCACTTCCTCCGGCTGAGCCGGGGCAGTTACCTGACGTCGAAGATCAGTTTCCTCTTCGTCCTCTCAGGCGTACAAACGGCGCTCTTCCTGTTGATCGGAAATACCATTACAGGCGTACCCTGGGACATGTTCCCCGCCTGGTGGAGCATCCTGTGGCTCACGGCCTTTGTAGCCAACCTCACGGGGTTGATCCTCTCGCAAACGCTTAGCTCGATCGTAGCAATCTATATTACAATACCGCTGCTGCTGATCCCACAGATACTGCTTTGCGGCTTGGTGGTACGCTTCGACGAACTGGATCTTCCGGGGACGGAAAAGAACCAGGTGCCGCTGGTCGGCGAAATGATTCCTTCGCGCTGGGCATTCGAGGCATTGGTGGTAGACCAGTTTGCCGACAACGACTTCAACCGCCCTTACTTCCCCATCGAAAGAGAAAAATACCTGGCGCAATTCTACCGGAATATCCAACTACCCGCCGTACGCAGCCTGATCAACCGCCAGACCATTGAAAAAGATAATAACCTGCAGGAACTGATCGACAACGAACTGACCATCCTCTCTGCCGCCGCCCGGATCACCCCGATGGCTGCCGATGAATCCTACGATACCTACTTCGACCGGGCCGACAAAGCCCTGTCACAACGCGCCCATAACTATACCGCTTACCTGGAACAAGTGCGAAAAGAACACGTCGACAAAGTGGGCACCGCCGCCTTCAATACACATAAGAAACTGAACCACAACGAAGCCATTGAAGAACTGGTGACCAATGCCGGAAACATCCACCTGCTCCGTGAAACAAAGACACGACTGTTCCCGCGTGTAGGACAAGTATACTTCGAACCCGACAATTCGTGGGGACGCGCTCCGTTCTATTCCTACGAGAAAAATGTGGGTGGATACACACTTCCGACATATTTTTTTAACATAATCATCCTGATTTTCTTTGCAGTATTAGCCATAATCGCTATATTCGCAGCGTTTCCGGGACGATTCCTCCGAACGGATAAAGATTATTGAATTTCAAACAATTAAAATTAATACAGAGCATTATGAGAAAGTATTTTATCAATGTACTGTCTGTTGCTGTCATCGCATTCGGTATGGCATCCTGCAGTGGTAAAAAAGCACAAGACGACGCAGCCAAGGAAGACGCTGCTGCTGCCGCCGGAGGTATCACCAAAAGTGTACTGACTGAAGAGTTGAAGACATCAACCATCCAGTTCCTGAACGATGTACCCGATTTCGAAATCCCGTATCGCATCGCTACAGGAGAAGTGACAGTAAGTGTTGGTAATCTCAACTATATGCTGCCCGCCGCCAAAGCAACCGAACTGACCACATTGGGCCAGAAAGCCTGCGCTTTCGGTATGTACCTGTCGGATTATAACGTATTGAGTTCTACCGGACAATCAACAGCCGAAGTAGCTAACGTAATGAGCAAACTGGCAACAGACCTCAACATCACGTTCCTGACCGATATCGTCAAACAACAGGCTCCCGCCGATAAAGCTGCTTTCGAAGCTTTCTACCAGAAACAACAGGCGCAGATCATCACCGCTTTGGCTGACAACGACAAAATCGACGTAGCCATCGAACTGCTGGCCGGTACCACCGCACAATACGCTTGCCTGATCGCCAATCCTTCACTCGTTGTTGAAGGCGACGCCACCTCAGCTGGTTTGAGCGAACGCATGGAGAAACGCCTCAGCATGCTGGGCGAAGTAACCACCGACCTGTCGGCCTACTATCCCGACCTGGCCACCATCGGAACCACCCTGTCTCCGCTGACCGACCTGGTTATCTCCATCAACTCAGCCCGCGAAAACAACGCCGCCATCACCGGCATCCGCGACTCCCTGTTGAAATAAGCATCAACCACCATAATATAAAAGAGATCGTCCATTCGGCGATCTCTTTTTTTGTATGGATACATAGACCATAAAGCAAGCTCCGCCACCTTTGAGGCCGACGGAGTTTCAAACTTAGCAGACTTGAAGATTGGACTGTTTCAAATCCAACGAAGTGCGCTGCGAGAACGCTGTGTGGAAAGCAGTGTTCGTAATTGTACGAGAGATGAGGGTCTGGCCCCTCGTAGCCTGCTTATCCAGTGAATTGTAGATGTACAACTATTTAAAACTAATTAGGATGATGCATGGGCAAGTCACAAAATCGTATGATATAGACAGCCGGCTGGTGCTGGAGGCCTATAAACGTGTAGAGTCCAACGGTGGCAGCGCCGGTGAGGACGGGGTTAGTCTTGCGAAGTTCGAGGAATATCGTAAGAAGGCGTTCAGGGCGTACCTTTGGTTAGGCGACATCGCCGCCCGAGATAAGAACCTCTTTTGTCACTGGCGGTATGGGGTAGTCCCTACACAGAGTATTAACTGTAAATCATAAGGTTGGATAAGAAGAGCCGTATGAAGGGAGACTTTCACGTACGGTTCTGTGAGAGGCTCGGGCTGAGATGCCCGGGCCTACTCGACATCTGAAACTCCTGCAAGGTGTCATTTGTAAATAAACGGCTCTTTTTACCCCCTCCTCAGCGACTCTTCCTTTTTTTGAGTCCACATTCCACCGCACTGCCTGCCAGCGAATTACGGTGGACTATATAGAAAAAAACTCCACCTTGATTCCACAAAAACATCCACAACCTGATTGTTCAATCATCTGGCTATATTTGTTTGAACAACTACCTATAGTTGACAGA